>NZ_JBIAYW010000014.1:0-252743 GCF_042898305.1 Dactylosporangium sp. NPDC000521 | reverse complement strand
GACCGTGAGCACGGCGGTCACGGTGGACACGATGAGGCTGTTGGTGAGGTACCGCAGGAGCTTCGCGTTGTCGAGGATGGCGGTGAAGTGCTCGAAGGTGATCCGGTCGGGGACGAAGTGCGGCGGGAACCGGAACACGTCGTGCGTCGGGGTGAGGGCGGTGACGAGCACCCAGTACACGGGCCCGAACGCGAAGATGCCGATCAGTGCGACCGTGGTGGCAGGGCCGAACAGCCGGCCTGCACGGCGCTTGCGGACCACGTCCTTCGGCGGGACGACCGCCGGCGAACTCTTGACCAGCGTCGGCGCGCTCATGCCGGCTCACCCCGCTCGGAGACCCGCACGTAGACCACGACGAGGGCGAGGATGAGCACCAGCCACAGGGCACCGAGCGCGCTCGCCTGGCCGAGGTCGAAGGCCTTGAACGCGGTGTCGTACACGGCGACGGCGAACGTGGTGGTCGAGCCGGCCGGTCCGCCGTTGGTGAGCACGTAGATCATGTCGAAGTGCTGCAGGTTCCAGATGACCTCCAGCAGCACGACGATGCCGAGGATCCCGCGCAGGTGCGGCAGCGTCACGTGCCAGAACCGGTTGACCGCTCCGGCGCCGTCGAGCGCCGCGGCCTCGTGCAGCGCCGCCGGGACGGTCTGCAGCCCGGCGAGCAGCATCACCATGATCCACGGGAAGCTCGCCCAGCTCTTGGCCACGATGACGGCGGCCATCGCGGTGCCCGGGCTGCCGAGCCAGACGATCGGCTCGTCGATCAGGTGCAGCTGGACGAGCAGCCCGTTGAGCAGGCCGTAGTTCGCGTTGAAGATCCACATCCAGACGAACGACACGACGACGCCGGGGATGACCCAGGGCATCAGGAACAGCCCGCGCAGCACCGCCCGGCCCTTGAGTCGCGTGTTGAGCGCCAGGGCGAGGGCGAAGCCGATGACGACGGGCACGACGGTCGAGCCGACGGTGAAGACGACCGTGTGCTCCAGGACCGGCCAGAAGTTGCGCTCCAGCACCTCGGAGAAGTTGCCGAAGCCGGCGAAGGAGCGGCCCGGCAGCACCAGGCTCTGGTTGAACAGGCTGGTGGACAGCGACCCGATCAACGGATACAGCACGACCGCGCCGAGCAGCGCGAGCGCCGGCAGGGTCAGCAGGAACCCGAACGTCCGGTCCTTCACAGCGAAACCGCGCTCGGGTGGTGCGCCGGCCCGACATAGCCGAGGCCGATGCTGATCGAGTCGGCCGCCTCGATGACCATCCGCGACAACGCGACCTCGCGATTCTGCAAGTCGATTGCGGAGAGCGGGCCGGACACCGACAGCGCGGCGACGACGGTGCCGGCGCCGTCGCGGATCGGGGCGGCGACGCAGGCGCGGCCCAGTGCCAGCTCCTCCAGCTCCGAGCCGTAGCCGCGGGCGGCGGTCAGCTCGAGCTCGGCGTCGAGCTTCTCGTGGGTGGTGATCGTGCGGGGGGTGTAGCCGACCAGGGCGCTCGGTGGCAGCAGCCCGCGCCGCTCGACCGGCGTGAGGCCGGTCAGCAGCGACTTGCCCAGGCCCGTGGCGTGCAGCGGGTTGCGCTGCCCGGCGAGCACGAACGACCGCGGCGCCTGCCGGCCCTCGAAGTTGAGCAGGTAGAAGAGGCTGGCGTCACGGCGGACCGCGACGTTGACGCCGAGGCCCAGGTCGGCTGCCAGGTTCTGGGCGATCTGGCGCGCCTCGCGGTGCACGGGGTGGCTGTTGAGCACGGCGCCACCGAGGCTGACCGTGTCCAGGCCGAGCCGGTAGAGCCCGCTGACCGGGTCGCGGTCGACGAAGCCGGCCGCCTCCAGGGTTGCGAGCAGGCGCGACGCGGTGGAGAGTCCAAGGTCTGCGAGTTTGGCGACGTCGGAGACGCGCAGCTCGGAGCGGCCGGCCGTGAAGACCCGCAGCACCGTCAGCGCCCGCTCGACGCTCTGGTTGCTTCCGACATCCGAAGCCATCAGGACCCTCTCTGGAAGTTGCTTGCGTGATACGGCAAGATATCCCGCATGCTGCAAGTGGTCAACCGCACAGCGGGGGTGCCCCGTGAGGATCGTTGACGTGACGACCTTCCCGCTCAAGCTGCGCGGGGAGGACGTCTACCTGGGCGCCGCCACGCGCTCGAATCCCGAAGAATCCGACTATTACCTCCGGCCGCCGTGGCGCAGCCTGTACTCGGATCGTTACGAGACGCTGCTCGTCAGGATCACGTGCGACGACGGCACGGAGGGCTGGGGCGAGGCCCTCGCACCCGTCGGGCCCGAGATCGTGCAGGCGATCGTCGACCGGCTGCTGGCGCCCGCGCTGCTGAAGCAGGACCCGCGGCGGGTCCGGCCGATGTGGACCAGGCTCACCGGCCTCATGCGGGAGCGCGGCCACCTCGTCGGCCATCAGGCGGACGCGCTGGCGGCGGTGGACATCGCCCTGTGGGACCTGGCCGGCAAGGCGGCAGGGCTGCCCGTGCACGCGCTGCTCGGCGGGGCGTACCGCGACACCGTGCCGACCTACGTCTCGGGCCTGCCCGTCGCGACAGACGCCGAGCGGGCCGCGCTCGCCCGCAATTGGATTGCACAGGGTGCAACCTCGGTGAAGCTCCACCTCGGCCGTGGGGTGGAGGAAGACCTTGCCACGTTCGACGCGGTCGCCGCGACCGGGATGCGGGTCGCCGTCGACGCGCACTGGGCCTACGACCTCGCCGACGCGCTGCGCCTCGGCAAGGCCCTCGACGCGCGCGGCGCCTGGTTCCTGGAGGCGCCCCTCGCCCCCGAGGACGTAGACGGCCACCAGGAGCTCGCGGCCGCGCTCGTCACCCCCGTCGCCGTCGGCGAGACGCTGCGCAACCGGTTCGAGTTCAGGCTGTGGCTGCAGGAGCGGGCCCTCGACCTCGCGCAGCCAGACGTCGGCCGCACCGGCATCACCGAGGCGATGGCCATCGCGGAGATCGCCTCCGTGCACCACGTTCCGGTGGCGCCGCACCACTCCGTCGGGCTCGGCGTCGTCCTCGCCGCCGGCATCCACGTCGCCGCCGCGATCGAGGCGATGCCGGTCTTCGAGTTCCAGCCCGGCCCGTTCCCCGTCGCCAACCGCATCCTCACCCGGCCGCTGACCGGCGGACCCGGGTCGTTCCACCTGCCGACCGCGCCGGGCCTCGGCGTCGACGTCGACATCACCGCCCTTCTGGAGGACCAATGAGTGGCCAGCGAAGCGGCTCGGGCCGCTCATCAGCAAGCACAGATTCAGCTCACGACGACGCCGCAGGCGGCGCAATGAGTGGCCAGCGAAGCGGCTCGGGCCGCTCATCAGCAAGCACGGATTCAGCTCACGACGCCGCAGGCGGCGTCGTGAGCCGCTCCACCGACGTGCGCGGGCTGATTCCCGTGCTCGCCACGCCGTTCCACCCCGACGGCTCCTTGGACACGTCCAGCCTGCGCCGGCTCGTCGAGTTCTCCGCCGCCGCGGGCGTGGACGGCGTGGCCGTGTTCGGCTTCGCCAGCGAGGGCTTCACGCTGACCACGGCCGAGCGGGCCGCCGTTCTCGCGGTGGTACGAGCGGCGCTGGGCCCGACGGCGCCGATCGTCGCCGGTGTGTCGGCGACCGGCACGGGCGACGCGATCGACCAGTGCCGTGCCGCGGCGGACGCCGGTGCCAGCGTGGCGATGCTGATCCCGCCGTTCATGGTGAAGCCGTCCCCGGCCCAGATCGTCGACTTCTACGGCGCGGTGGCCGCGGCCGGAGGGCTCTCGGTGATGGTGCAGGACGCGCCCGCCTCCACCGGGGTCAACCTGCCCGTGCCGCTCATCGTCGAGCTGTCGAAGCTCGACGGCGTCGACTCGGTGAAGGTCGAGACCCAGCCGACCGTCCCGAAGGTCGGCGCCGTCATCGACGCGACCGCCGCCGACTTCCTGGTCCTCGGCGGCCAGAACGCGCTGTTTGTCCTCGAGGAGTACGCCCGCGGCGCCGTCGGCACCATGCCCGCAAGCGAGTTCCCGGACCTGCTCGTCCCGGTCCTCCGCGCGTACCAGGAGGGGTCGCTCCGGGAGGCGCGGGAAGGGTTCAACCGGCTGCTGCCGCTGATCCGCTTCGGGCTGCAGCCGGGGATCGCCTGGTCGATCCACAAGCACGTGCTGCACCGGCGGGGCGTCATCGACTCCACGACGGTCCGCGCGCCCGCGGTGGACGCCGACCCGGCGACCCTGGCCGCGCTGGACGTGATCCTGGACGACCTCGGCCTGTCAGGGCCGGCCCGGTGAGCGGCGTGCCGGACGTGTCCCCGGACGGCCTCGGCCCTGTGGTCCGAGGCGTGCCTGGCCTGCTCCCGGGCGGCCTCCGCCGGTCCGGGAGCGCCCGGTGAGGGGCGTGCTGGTGATCGGGGCGACCTCACCGATCGGGCTGGCGATCGGGCGGGCCTTCGCCGGCGACCGGGTCGCCGCGGCCGCCCTGGACACCACCGAGGATCCGGCGTTCGAGGCGAGCTGGGCGGCCGACTGCTCAACCCCCGGCGGCGCGGCGGACGTGGTCGGCCGCGCCGTGGACCTGTTCGGCCGGCTCGACGTGCTCGTCCTCGCCGCCGCGGTCATGCCGGTCGCGGCCGCCGAGACCCAGACCGACGACCAGTGGCGCGCCGCGATCGACGTGACGCTCTCGGGCGCCTTCTACGCCTGCCGGGCGGCGCTGCCGCACCTGCCTTCCGGCGGCAGCATCGTCGCGGTCACCTCCGTGAACAGCTTCCTCGCCGCCCCCGGCCTGCCCTCGTACGCTGCGGCGAAGGCGGGCCTGGACGGCCTGGTGCGCCAGCTCGCCCTCGAGTACGGCCCGCGCGGCATCCGCGTCAACGCGGTCGCGCCGGGCCTCATCGGTGGCGACGACCTCCCCGCCGCCGCCGAGGGCTACCCGCTGCGCCGCGTCGGCCGGCCCGAGGAGGTGGCGGCCGCGGTGGCGTTCCTGGCCTCGCCGGCCGCCGGGTTCGTCACGGGCGCCTGTCTTCCCGTCGACGGCGGACTGTCGATCGCCTCCCCGGCCGCCTTCCTGCGCCCCGACCTCCGTGCGAGGTGGCTCCCGTGACCGCCGTTTCCGGCCGTCCTTTCCGGGGTGCGGGCGCTCGTGGTGGGCGGGTCAGGTGAGCGGGCTGATCGTGGGGCTCGGCGAGGCGATGGTGCTCTTCCAGCCCGCCGACCTCCTCCCGCTGGAGGAGTGTGCGACGGCGTCGGTACACGTGGCCGGCGCCGAGCTGAACCTGCTCGCCGCGGCGGCCAGGGCCGGGGCCCGGGCGGCGTTCTGCAGCAGGGTCGGCGACGATCCGTTCGGGCGGCGGGTCGTGGCGGCCGCGGAAGGGCTCGGCGTCGCCGCCGGTCTCGTCGCCGTCGACGGCACCCGGCCGACGGGCGTGTTCGTGAAGGACGTCCGGCCCGACGGTGCGCGGCGGGTCCACTACTACCGGGCCGGTTCGGCGGCGTCCGCCCTCGACGAGGCCGACGCCGACCGGGCCCTGGCCGCCGGGCCCGACCTGGTCGCGGTGTCCGGGCTGACCGCCGCGCTCGGCGACGGGCCACGGCGGGCGGTGCTGCGGCTGGCCCGCGAGGCGCACGCGCGGGGCATCCCGGTCGCCGTCGACCCGAACCTGCGGCCCGGGCTGGACGCGGCCGGTGTCGTGACCGCGTTGCTGCCGCTGACGGCGTACCTCCTCCTCGGGATGGACGAGGCGGTGCCCCTCTTCGGCACGGACGACCCCGGGGAGGTCTTCGCGCGGGCCAAGGCCGGCGGCGTGCGGGAGGTGGTGCTGAAGGCCGGCGCCGACGGCTGCTGGCACGACGGCGACACACCGGCGCACCTGCCGACCGCGGCGGTCCGGGTGGTCGACCCCGTCGGGGCCGGGGACGCGTTCGCGGGCGCCTACCTCGCCGCCCGCCTCGCCGGGACCGGGCCGCGCGGCGCGGCGCTGCTGGGCACCCGGTTCGCGGCCAGGGTGGTGGCGTCGGCCGGCGACACCGAAGGGCTGCCGGCTCCCGCTGAGGTCGCAGCGATGCTCGCGGAGGCCGGATGACCCTCGCACTCCGCGGCGGGGCTCATCCTCCTGGCGAACGACCTTCAGATCCGCGTCGGGAGGCCGATGGACCGTTGAGTCCTCCATAAGGACCACAGGAGTCGGCTGTCCAGAAGGGGCGTCACACGTCATGCCCGGAGTGCTCGCCTGGCTCATGCCGAAGGTCCGCCTCAGCGACGCGGCCTTCCAGTCGCGGCACCGGGCGCTGCGACTGGTGCTGGCGCTGCACCTGCCGGTGCTCGTCGTCATCAGCCTCGTCAACGGGCACACCGTCATCGGCGCGCACGCGCACGGGAACGCATGGCTCGTCTGGTCGGCGAACGCGGGCGTGCTGATCTGCGCGATCGCCGGCGGCGTCGCCCGCGGCAGGCGCGGCTCGGCGGTCGCCGTGTCGACGGGCCTCGTGCTCGCCTCCGCGGCGCTCGTCCACGCCAGCAACGGCCTCACCGACCTGCACTTCCACTTCTTCGTCGTGGTCGGGCTGGTCAGCCTGTACCAGGACTGGGTCACGCTGCTCGTCACCGTCTTGCTGGTCGCCGCGCACCACCTCCTCGTGGCCGCGACCATGCCGGACATGCTGTTCAGCAGCCCGCAGGCGCGCGACCACCCGATCCCGTTCGTGCTGCTGCACGCGGGGTTCGTCGTCGCGATGTGCCTGACGCAGCTGGTGTACTGGAGGTTCGCCGCCAACGCGGAGGCCGAGGTCGACACCGAGCGGGCGCGCGTCGCCGCGGATAACCAGACGGCGCTGCGGGCCGCCGCCGACGACGCCACCCGGCGCGAGGAGGCGGCCGCGAGCAACGCCGCGGAGCAGGTGGCGCACAGCGAACGCCTCGGCCGGCGGCTGGAGACCGTCCTCGCCGACGTCGCCGACGCCGGTGTGCAGCTCGGCGCCGAGGCGGGCGCGGCGATGGAGTCGTTCGAGCAGAAACTGGCGGGGATGACCGGTGCCGTACGGGACGCCGTCACCGACGTCGAGGCCGCGCTCAGCGACTCCAACCACGCGCGCACGGTCATCGACGAGCTGGAGACCGCGATCGCCGACATCGCCACCGTCGCCGGCCTCATCCAGGCGGTCGCGGACCAGACGAAGCTGCTCGCCCTGAACGCGACGATCGAGGCCGCCCGCGCCGGCGAGGCCGGGAAGGGCTTCGGCGTGGTCGCCAACGAGGTCAAGGAGCTGGCCGCGCAGACCGCCGCCGCGACCGCCCGGATCGAGACGACCGTCGGTCAGGTCACCGCCGGCGCTCTCGCGGCGGCGAACGCGGTCGGTGGGGTCGCGGACCGGCTCGGCTCGGTCGCCGCCGCCCAGCGCGAGGTCGAGGCGTCGCTGCACGAGCAGACGAGCCTCGCGGCCGCCACCCGCGGCTCGGTCGCGACCGCCGCGGAGAAAGTCAGCGCCACCGCCCACCAGCCTTGACGCTCGCCGCGGCCCGTTCCGCGTGCCTCGGCAGCGCTTTGCACCACGACCGCACGACCTCCACCGGATCCCGGCGACCCAGGAGCACGGCCCCCCGATGCGCGGGAACACGACGGTGCGCGGGAACACGACGCCGGAGCAGGGTCCGGAAGCAGCTGCCCGAACGCGGGAGGCCGAACGCAGGTGCCCGAACACGGGAGGCCAAACGCGGGAGGCCAAACGCGGGAGGCCGGAAGCAGGAGACCACGCGCAGGTGCCCGAAAGCGGCTGCACAAAAGCAGGAGGCCAGAAGCAGGAGGCCAGAAGCAGAAGGTCCAGAAGCAGAAGGCCAGAAGCAGGAGGCCGGTCAGCTGGTGGCTGGGGCCGGGACCGCGGCGGCGGAGGTCGGTGCCTTCGTGCGGAAGGCGGGGGCGAGCGCGACGATGCCCGCGGCGAGGACCGCCGGCACGACGAAGGCCAGGCGCAGGGACGCGCTCTCCGCGACCGCGCCGATCAGGCCGGCGCCGACGACGAAGCCGATGTAGTTGAACAGGTTGACGCGGGCGATGGCGACGCCGGTCCCGGCCGGGTCGAGGCGGCCGGCGGCGGAGAAGGACTGGGGGACGACGAGCGACAGGCCGATGCCGACGACGGCGAAGCCGGCGATGCCCATCGCCGATGACTGGGAGGCGGCGACGAGGCCCAGTCCCAGGCCGCCGACCACGCCCCCGGCGGCGACGACGCCGACGGGGCCGAAGCGGCGCACGATGAGGTCGCCGGCGGTGCGGCCGACGAGCATGGTCGCCTGGTAGGCGGCGAGGCCGAGGGCGGCGACGCTGGTGCTGGCGGAGAACGCGTGGTCGAGGAAGACCGTGCTCCAGTTGGAGACGGCGGAGTCGGCGATGAACATGAGCATCATCGCGATACCGACGAGGATGACGGGGCGCCACGGGACGGCGGTGTCGGCACCCGGCGGCACGTCCGCGACCTCCTCCGCGCGGCGTAGCTGCCAGGGGCCCGCGGCGATGGCCAGCAGCGCGCCGACAGCCGCGACGGCGGCGAGCGACGCGGCGATCGACCAGCCGAGGCGGGACGTGCCGGCGGTGGCGAGCGCGCCGAGGATGGCGCCGACGCTCCAGACGGCGTGGAACGAGTTGAGGACGGGGCGGCCGTACCGGCGCTCGACGCTGACGCCCTGCATGTTCATTGTGGCGTCGACGAACCCGAGCATGAGGCCGACGAAGGCGAGGGCCAGGTACAGCTGCCAGGCCTGGCCCGCGAGGCCGACGGCGGTGATGGCGAGGGCGACGCCGGGGCCGCCGGCGCGCAGCACGGGCGAGCTGCCGAAGCGGGCGGACAGCAGGCCGGCAACGACGCTGCCGACACCGGCGACGACCGGGACGGCGAGCAGGACCAGGGAGAGCTCGCCGTCGGAGAAGCCGAACTTCTCCTGCAGAACGCCGACCTGGGTCAGCAGGGCGGCGAAGCAGAAGCCCTGGACCAGGTACGCCACGGCGACGCTGAGTCTTGCCCGGCGGTCCCGCATTCCGGCCCCCAATGGTGAGAATTCCTCGGAAGCATCGTTCACGAGGCGGCGGAGCGCAAGGCCCACCAGCGGGCGGCCTGGAGGGTCGCGCCGTATCCGATGAGTGTCAGCAGGTGGAACAGGTACAGCCACAGCAGCACGGCGACGATCGCGCCGACCGCGTCCAGGCCGCCGAAGGGTGCGCCGAGGTCGAGGGGCAGCGACCAGAACAGCACGAACCCGTGCGCGAAGCCCGAGACGTTCGCCGCCGTGAACGAGCCGACCACGACCGTCGGCGCCCAGGCGGGGCTCGGTGGGGCGCACCAGCGGTACACCATGACGAACACCGGGCTGAGCGTGAGCCACGTGGCGAGGAACGACGCGACGACCGCCGTGACGCTCGACCATCCGCCGTCCTGCAAGCGACGTGCAGCGCCGGGCAGCACGAGGAGGAGGCCGAGCAGCAACGCCGGCGCGGCGGCGAGGACGGGCAGGATGAGCAGCCGGCCGCGCCAGCCCGCGGGCGAGCCGGACTTGGCGAGGGAGACGAACGCGCGGCGGAGGCCTTCGCCGTACCAGGTGGCGGGGACGAGCGCGATCAGGGTCAGCGGCCACGACATGCGCAGCCCGGCGTCGACGAGCACGGCGGTGGCGCGGCCGGCGCCGAGACGGTCGGGCATGGCGGCGATGACCGGCCCGGCCAGCTCGCGGAACCGCCCGGCGCCGGCGACGAGCCCGGCGAGCTTGATGGTCAGGAGCGCGACGGGCACGACGGCGATGGCGCCGTAGAACGTGACGGCGCCCGCGTGCAGGTTGAGGTCCCGGCCGCGGAAGAAGCGCAGGACCACCCGCACCGCACGCATCACGACCGCACGGTACCCACCGCGCACCCCCGCGACACGCACCGACCCGACGCGCCACGACAGCGCCGAAAGACGGAGCCCAGAAGACGGAGCCCGGAAGACGGAGGCCACCGGAAGACGGAGCCCAGAAGACGGAGCCCAGAAGACGGAGGGCGGAAGGCGAAGGGCAGTGGGAGGCGGGCGTGGGGCACGGGGCGGCGCGGGGTGAGGGCGGCGGGGGCCGGCGGCGTGCGGAGAGAAGGCACGGCCGCCGGCACGGAAGGGTGGCGCGGTTACGAGACGGCGGGGGCCGGCAGGAGCGTGGTGAGCATGCCGCGCAGGAGGTCGATGCCGTCGTAGCTCAGCACCGACTCGGGGTGGAACTGGACGCCGGCGAAGGTGGGGCCGCGCAGCGCGTGGACGTCGCCGTTGGCAGGGTCGCGGGACAGCTCCACCTCGCCGTAGGCGCTGCTGAAACGGTCGTGCGGATGGGTGGCGGTGAAGGTGGAGTAGAAGCCGACGGTCGTGGGGCGGCCGAAGAACACGATGTCGCGCTGCATGCCCTGATACGGGTTGGCCTTGCGGCGCAGGGGCAGGCCGAGCAGGCCCGACAGCAGCTGGTGGCCGAGGCACACGGCGAGCGTCGGCGTGCCGGAATCGAGCAGCTGAGCGGCGACGGCCCGCATGGCGGCCATCTTCGGGTCCTCGACGCGCCGCGGGTCGCCCGGGCTGGGGCCGAGCACGACGAGGTCGTAGCCGTCCAGCGAGGTGACCGCGGTGTACTTCTGCAGGACGACGTCCAGGCCGAGGATTCGCAACTGGTGGTGCAGCATGCCGGTGAAGGTGTCTTCCGCGTCGACGATGAGGACCCGGCGGCCGGTGAGCCCGGGTGTCGTCAGCGACCGCGTGTGGTGGTCCTGCAGCCAGAAGGGCGCGAGGGTGGCGTTGCGGGCGACGAGCGCGCCCTGCACGGCGGGGTCGGCGGCGAGCAGCGGCGGGGCCGGGACGGGACCGGACGCCGGAGCAGCGCCCAGGCCGAGCGCGGTGAGCACGCCGGCGGCCTTCGTGTGCGTCTCGCGCACCTCACCTGCCGGGGTCGAGTGCCGCACGAGCGTGGCGCCGACCGGCACTCGCAGGCGGCCGTTCGAGGAGATCTCGGCGGTGCGGATGAGGATGGGCGCGTCCAGGGTCTGCCGGCCGGCCTCGTCGGAGCCGATGAGGGCGAGCACGGCACCGTAGTAGCCGCGGCCGCGGCGCTCGTGGCGGGCGACAACCCGGCACGCGTTCTCGATCGGGCTGCCGACGACGGTCGGCGCGAACATCGTCTCCCGCAGCACGTCCCGCACGTCCAGTGCGCTGCGGCCGGCGAGGAGGTACTCCGTGTGGACGAGGTGCGCCATCTCCTTCAGGTACGGGCCGATGACCTGCCCGCCCTCGGTCGCGACGGTCGCCATCATCTTGAGCTCCTCGTCCAGGACCATGGACAGCTCGTCGATCTCCTTGCGGTCGGCGAGGAACCGCAGCACCGCCTCCTTGTCGGGCACGCCGCCGGGGTGCCGGAAGGTGCCGCTGATCGGGTTCATCATGACCAGGCCGTCCTCGACGCTGACGTGCCGCTCCGGGGTGGCGCCGACGAGCGTGCGCTCGCCGGTGTGCACGAGGAACGTCCAGTACGCGCCGCGCTCGCGTTCGAGGAGCCGCCGGTACACGGCGAGGGCGGCGGCGACCGGGTCACCGTCGACGTCGGCGGTGAAGACGCGGTGGATGACGAAGTTGGAGCCCTCGCCGCGGCCGATCTCGTCGCGGAGCACCTCGGAGACGATCGAGGCGTACTCGTCGTCGGACACGTCGAACCCGCCGTCGCGCAGCGACACCGGCCCGGCCGGCAGTACAGCGAGAACATCGGACACCGGGCAGGACGAGCGGGAGGAGATGCGCAGCACGGACAGCGGCGTGCCGTCGTCGACGCACTCGAAGCCGCGCTCGCGGACCTGCCGGAACGGCACCAGCGAGAGGGACTCCGACGGGATGTCGGCGAGGGACTCGACGGTCTCGACGGTGCCGGCGAGCACCTCGACGACGTCGCGGCCTTCGCGGCGCAGCAGGGCGAACGGGCGGTTCAGGTCGGGCAGCATGCGGGTCGTCCCTCTCAGGTCTGGCCGGCGGTCCGGGCGGCCGGCCCCCTGCTGGGAGGGAACGAAAAAGCGACCGCCGGATCGGCGGCCGCGGATGTGGGTGTCACGCGGGAGTGGGCCGCCTTGTCAGGCGGGCCACCAGCATCGGTTCAGGAACGCGGACACGCAGAAGACGATACGACGAACTCCCGGGCGGCGCCAGCACCTCCCCGCAAAACGCCACCCAGGAAGAAGTCGTCAGCGGTTCAGCGACCCCATCGTCGCCTCTGGATACCTCGTGCCGACGACATCCCGCGCGATGGAGAGCTTCTCGATCGCGGCGAGGTCGTCCGCCGTCAGGGTGACGTCGAGCGCGGCCACGTTCTGCTCAAGGTACGAGCGCCGTTTGGTGCCCGGGATCGGCACGACGTCGTCGCCCTGGGCGAGGACCCAGGCGAGCGCGAGCTGCGCGGGGGTGACGCCCTTCGCGGCGGCCAGCGCGCGGACCTCGGTGACCAGGTCGAGGTTGCGCTGGAAGTTCTCGCCCTGGAAGCGGGGGCTGTACCGGCGGAAGTCCGCCGGGTCGAACTGCGACGGGTCGGTGATCTCGCCGGTCAGGAAGCCCCGGCCGAGCGGGCTGTAGGCGACGAGCCCGATGCCCAGCTCGCGGCACACACCGAGGATGCCGTCCTCCGGCTCCCGGCTCCACAGGGAGTACTCGTACTGCCCGGCGGTCACGGGGTGCACGGCGTGGGCGCGCCGCACCGTCGCGACCGAGGCCTCGGAGATGCCGAGGTGGCGGACCTTGCCGGCGGCGACGGCCTCGCTGAGCGCGCCCCAGGTGTCCTCGATCGGCACCCGGTCGTCGACGCGGTGCTGGTAGTACAGGTCGATGTGGTCGACGCCGAGGCGGGTGAGCGACGCGTCGAGGGCGGCCCGCACGTAGTCGGGGTGGCCGTTGATGCTGCGGCTGCCGCCGTCGCGCTGGATGCCGAACTTGGTCGCGAGGGTCACCTCGTCGCGGCGCCCGGCGATGGCGCGGCCGACGAGCCGCTCGTTGGTGAACGGGCCGTACATGTCAGCGGTGTCCAGGAACGTCACGCCGAGGTCGAGGGCGCGGTGGATGGTCGCGATGGACTCGGCGTCGTCACCCGGGCCGTAGAACTCGCTCATGCCCATGCAGCCGAGGCCGAGCGCCGACGTGGTCAGAGTGCCAAGGTTTCGCTGTCGCATGCCTCAACCCTCCCCCTTCGAGCGCGCTCGAAGTCAAACACCCGCACAGACCTAGAATCACGGCATGGAGTTCACCATCGCCGAGGTGGCCGAGCAGACCGGCCTGACCGCGCACACGCTGCGGTACTACGAGCGAGCCGGCCTCCTCGACCCGCCGGAGCGCGACTGGAACGGCCACCGCCGCTACTCCGAGCGCGACGTGGGGATGCTCGGGATCCTGACCCGCCTGCGGGCCACCGGCATGTCGATCGCCGGGATGCGCCGGTACGCGGAGCTGTGCCGGGTCGGCCCGGAGACGTTCGACGAGCGCCGCGAGCTCCTTGAAGCGCACCGCCGGGAGGTGCTGCGGCGGATCGCCGGCCTGCAGAGCGACCTGACCCTCATCGAGCACAAGATCAGCGTGTACGGTCAGGCACGGGCGCCGGAGCCGGTGCCGGACCTCGCCAGCCCGTAGAGGCAGACCAGCGCGGCCAGCACGAGCGGGACGCCGTCGCGGATGACGCCGTCGGCGCCGAGCAGCAGCCAGCACAGCGCCGGCTGCACGAGCAGCACGAAGACGCTGATCATGGCGAGCAGCACCCGCGCCCAGGCGTGCCCGAACATCATCGCGAAGCTGATCATCGACGCCACCAGGGCGACGACGATGCCGAGCACGAACCACGAGATGACCAGCGGCACGGCCGTCGAGCGCGGCAGCCGCGGCTCGCCCCACAGCGTCCCGGCGGCGATCAGGCACGGCACGCTCAGCAACGCCGAGTAGGACAGCGCGGCGACCCGGGCGGTCAGCGCCCACGGCGGGATCGGCCGCTTCGACGGCTTGCGGGTCAGGTGCGCGGCGATCGCCGGCGAGCGGTACAGCTGCCAGACCACGACCGTGCACAGCGTCAGGATGACGGCGAGCGCGGCGAGCACCTGCCACGGCGGCAGGTAGCCGCCCTCGCGGGGCTGGGCGAGCCGGGCCGAGGCGAACACGGTGGTGACCGCGAGGATCAACCCGAACGGCCGGGCGGTGAGCCGGCCCCAACGGATCTCCCGCATCAGGAACAGGAATCCGAGTGCGCGCAGCATCGCCCAGAACGTCCGCACCGCGAGCCCGAATCCGCCCTCGCTGGAGTATTCGAGGTTGACGAGGTCCGCGGCGAGCGTCATCACCGCGGTGAGCAGCACGATCCGGCGCAGCCGCCGGCTCGCCGGAGTCGGCGGCGGAGGCCGTTTGATTTGCACCAGTTCACGCCAACTGCCCTGCATGAAACGGCACGCTAACACCGTTGCCCGCACATTGCTGATGTCAATGCACTATCGTTTCCGCCCATGACCGGGCGATTCGTTGGTGTGGTCAGGCTCAGTACAGTGTTCGCCGCGATGATTGTCGGAATTCTTGGCATCCTGCCGATTCCGTCAATTGCAACCGCATATGCACCCCGTCTCACGCTCACGAGCAGCACGCCGGGCGCGGAGACACGTGTCGGCCACCTGCCGCAGGAGCTGCAGCTCGTCTTCAACGACAAGATCCTGGACGCCCAGGTGATGCTGACCGGCCCGGACGGCGCGGCCGTCAGCCTCGGCGCCGTCACCGTGCGGAACGAGACGGCCCGCATCACGCTCGGCGTCCCGGACGGCGCGCCCGGCAGCTACACCGTGTCCTACACGGCCACCGGGAACAACGGCACGGCCGGCAACGGCAGTTTCTCGTTCACCGTGACCACCGGCGCGAAGACCGGCACCTCCGCGAAGCCGACCCGCACCCCGACGTCGGCGCCGCCCGCCCCGCCGCCCGCGACCAGCGCGGGGGCCGCACCCGCCGACTTCCTGACGACCCAGGCGCAGCCACCGGCCGCCGCGCCGCAGTCGCCCGCCGGCCGGCCGGCCTGGTGGACCTACGCGGCCGTGCTGCTGGTGGTGGCATGTGTGCTGGTGGTGTTCCTCGGGTTCAGCCGCCGCCGGATCCGATCCAGCATCCCGGCGAAGTAAGGCAGATCAGGCACAGCCACGCCTTATCGTGAAGGCATGCTGGAGCACCTTCGCGTCCTCGTCGTCGACGACGAGCCGGACCTGTGCGAGATCGTCAAACGGGTGCTCAGCCGCGCCGGCGCCGAGGTCCTCACGGCGTCGGGGCTCGCCGGGGCCGAGCGTGTCTGCGTCGAGCACCCCGCCGCGATCGACCTGGCGATCACCGACCTGAAGCTCAATGACGGCTCCGGTGTGCAGGTGGCGGAGGTGGTACGGACGCACTGCCCCGACGCGTTGATCATGTACATGTCCGGCCTGCCCTACTTCGACGCCTCCGTCGTGGAGCTCGGGCCCGACGCGTCGGTGATCGCCAAGCCCTTCCGCGCCACCGAACTGGTCGACATGGTGCAGGTCGCCCTGATCCGGGCCGGACGGGTCGCGCCGTAGCGACACCCCTCAAGCGTTACCATCACGCGCCGCCAGGGCATAGGAACGACATGGCGCAGGACGAACCCACCGGACCTCAGCTCGAGAACCCGCCGAACCGGCTCACGCAGCTGACGAAGCGGTCCTGGATCGACGTCCTGAAACGGACGGTCAAGGAGTTCAACGAGGACAACCTGACCGACTGGGCCGCCGCGCTGACCTACTACGGCGTGCTGTCGATCTTCCCCGGCATCCTGGTGCTGCTCGCGGTGTCCGGCATGCTGCTCACCGGCACGACGCAGAACGCCGTCCTGGAGAACATCCAGGAGCTGTTCCCGTCGTCGATCGCGGGGCCGGTCAACAGCGCCGTCAACGAGCTCAAGCAGGGCTCCGGCTCCGCCGGCGTGCTCGCGATCGTCGGCCTGCTCGGCGCCGTCTGGACCGCCTCCGGGTACGTCGGCGCGTTCATCCGGGCCGCCAACTCGATCTACGACGTGCCCGAGGGCCGGCCCATCTGGAAGGTGCTGCCGATCCGCCTCGGCGTCACCGTCGTCGTCGGCATCCTCATCGCCCTCTCCGCGCTGAGCATCGTCTTCACCGGCCGGCTCGCCGAGATGGCCGGCGGCTGGATCGGCCTGTCGCGGCAGGCCGTGCAGATCTGGGACATCGCCAAGTGGCCGGTGCTGCTCATCGTGGTCATGGTGATCCTCGCCGTGCTGTACTACGCGTCCCCGAACGCCCGGCAGACCGGCTTCCGCTGGGTCACGCCCGGCGGCATCCTCGCGGTGCTGATCTGGCTGGTCGCCTCCGCCGGCTTCGCGGTCTACGTGTCGAACTTCAGCTCGTACAACAAGACGTACGGCACCCTCGGCGGCATCATCGCGTTCCTGGTGTGGCTGTGGATCTCCAACATCGCGATCCTGCTCGGCGCGGAGTTCGACGCCGAGCTCGAGCGCGCCCGCGCCATCCAGGGCGGCCTGCCCGCCGACCAGGAGCCGTTCATGCCGCTGCGCGACACGACCAAGGTGAAGCGCGACGACGACTCCGATCTCTAGCGGGACGACGGGGTCAGGGCGGCGCCGACCTGGTCGACGAGGCCCGACATCTCGAACGCGACCTCGCCGACGTCGCAGCCCGGCTGCACCATCGCGGCGATGCTGGCGAGCGTGTGGCCGTCGCCGAGCGCCATGACGAACAGCAGGCTGCGGCCCATCTGCACGATCGTGCGCAGGACCGGGCCGGCGTCGGTGGCCGCGGACACGCCCTGCGCCAGGGAGACCACGCCGGCGACCATCGCGGCGAGCTGGTCGGCGCGCTCCGGCGGCAGCTCGTTGGAGGCCGCGACCAGCAGACCGTCCCCGGAGACCGCGACGGCGTGCCGGACGCCGGCCACACGATCCGTGAAGCCGCTGAGCACCCAGTCGAGCCCCGTGGTGGCTGTCATGACGTGGCATGTCCTTCCTGACGCACCGTGAGGACGGTGCCGAAACGGCCGATCGGATGCCGGTTGGCCGGCAGGAGTGCGCCGCCGTCGCCGGGTTCCGAGACGTCGGTTGTGCCCGTTGTGCCCGTGCCCGTCGTGCCCGGTTCGCCGGTGGTGCCGCTCTGTGGTGACGCGTTGACGGTACGCCGTGGCAGTCCGTCGTCGAACGCCCGGGCCTCGACCGTGGGTCCCTCGGCGACGACGCCGCTGGGCACCACCGGGACGGGCAGGCCGCCCTTGCGCGGCAGGGGGATGTCCATCGGCTCCGCTCCGGGCAGCGCGGGGCTGCGCTCCAGGGGTCGCGGCGGGAGGCGGCGCGCGGCGGGCTCCGGCAGGACCGGTGGCGTTCGCGGCTGGTGTACGACCATGCCCTGCGGCAACCGCACGGTCGCGACGAGCCCGCCGGCCGGCGCCGGTTGGAGGGCGACGTCGATCCCGTGGCGGGCGGCGATCCGGGCGACGACGGTCAGCCCGAGCCGCGGGCCGGCCGCTGGCGGGTCCGCGAGCCGCGCGTTGAGCTCGGCGAGCAGGACCGGGTCCGCGGCGGCACGGCCGTGGTCGGTGACGTGGACGACGGCCCCGTCGCCGGCCCGCCGGGCCTCGACGACGACGGCGTGCTCGCCGCCGGAGTGCCGGGCGGCGTTGTCCAGCAGCTCGGCCAGCAGGTGCACGACGCCGTCGACCGCGGCGGGCTCCACCGCGGTGTCGTCGTCGACGCGGCCGTACTCGACGCGCTCGTAGGCGTGGATCTGCGACTGCGCGGCGCGGAGCACGTCGAGCAGCGGCACCGGGGCGGGGTGCGCCCGGCCGGCGTCGGCCCCGGCCAGCACGAGCAGGCTGTTGGCGTCGTGCCGGATGCGCGTGGCGAGGTGGTCGAACGCGAACAGCAGCGCCAGCCGGTCCGGGTCCGCCTCGTCGCGCTCGGCCTCGTCGAGGCGTTCGAGGAGCGCGTCGGCCAGCCGGGCCGCGCGGTGCCCGAGGTCGGTGTACATGCCGGCCTCGCGGGCCCTGAGCTCGGCCTGCCCGGCGGCGTCGGCGGCGGCCCGGGCCGTGGCCTGGGCAGTGGCCTGGGCAGTGGCCCGCCGCACGGCGTCGAGCGCCTCGGCGACCCGCCCGATCTCGTCCCGCCCCGCCGCCACCTCCCCGGCGGCCACCCCGGCCGCGTGCGGCTCGACCCCGGACAGCCCGGCGGCCCGCGGTTCGGCGGCGGAGACCTGGTCCGCCCGTGGATCGCTCCCGGCCGCGCGCGGAGCCGGGGCGGCACCGCCGGCACGTGCACCGGCCGGCGCCCCTGCGACCCGCGGGTCAGGGCCCGTCGCCCCGGCGCTCGGATCGGCACCCGCCCCGTCTGCGAAAGGCCCGCCCGGCGGACCGGCGGCGCGCAGGTCGACGCCCGGGAGGGCGCCGGGCGAGGGCACGGCGGGGGGTGCGAGGCGCAGGGCCAGGGTGAGCAGGGCGCGGAGCCGGCGGCGCAGGGAGCGGGCGGCGGCGACGGCCAGGGCGACCGCGGCGACCACGACGGCGAGGACGGCGGCGAGGCCGAGGACGAGCGCGCGGTTCTGCCGGTCGCGGGCGTCGCCGACGGTGCCGGCGGTGTCGGCGGCGACCCGGTCGGCGAGGGCCTGCAGCCCGTCGAGCTGGGCCAGGGAGGCCCGCGTCAGGCCGGCGGTGTCGGCGGGCGCGGACGGCGGCGACAGCAGCAGCGGCTCCACGTCGGCGGTGACGTCCAGCCCCTCGAACACGGCACGCCAGGCGGGGGTCGCCGCGGCGGTGAACCGGTCGAACGCGCTCGCCGCGGCGGCGCGGTGGGCGGCGATCGCGTCGCGGTCGGCGGGGGTCAGCTCCCCGGTGGCGAGCACGCGCACGGCCGTCACCTGCACGAGGGCGAGCTCCTCCTTGCCGACGGCGAGCCACCCGGCGGCCCGGCTCCCGGCGAGGACCGCCGGCGGTGCGGGCCGGTCGGCGACGGCCTGCTGGAAGGCGATCAGGTCGGCGATCAGCTGCCGGTACCCGAGCAGGACGCCCTGACCGGGCGGCTCCTGCGCACGGGCCCGCAGCGCGGCGAGACCGTCCAGCGCGACGGCGGCGCCGGGCACGCCGGCCGAGGCGGCGCGGAAGCGGGCGACGGCGGCGTCGGTGCGGGCCGGGTCGCCACCGTCACCGGCCGGCGTGGACCGTGCCAGGGCGAGCCGCTCGCGCTGCAGGCCGTCGACGACGCGCCCGGCCTCCGCCGACGCCGAGACGGCCGAGGCGACCGCGCCCCGCACGTCACCGGAGCGGCCCGCGTAGACGGACGCGGTGACCCCGGCGAGGCCGAGCAGGGCCGACAGTGGCAGGAGCAGCACGAGGACGAGCTTCGCGGCGACGGAGATGTCGGCGAACGCCAGCCTGCGGAACAGGAAACGGTAGCGCCGGCGAACCGGCGCAGCGTCACGCACGAACTCCACCGCCTCCCCTTGTCGGCCCATTCATGCGTACCGCTTTTGCGGTACGTACGGAAGAGATAACTTTGAGTAGTCGCCCGAATTCCACGCATTGACGCGGAATGCACCTCGCTTAAGCAAGAACAAAGACAAAGTTGAGCCGGAGCCGCACCGGTCCGCTTGAACGCCCGATCACGCGCTCATTAGGGTTCAGGGATGCCTGAGCGGCTCTTCGCGGATGACGACCCCTCATCCGACTCGCACAGACGCGTCAAGGGCGCCTTCTTCGCCGACTACACGGGCGAGTTCCCGATGCCGCGCGTCCTCAACGAGCCGCCATCGGCCGATGACGAAGCAGCGCCGGCTCGTACACCTGCCGCGAAAGCCTCGAAAGGACCCGCACCGGCATGGCTCAGGACGGGGCGGCCCGCCCTGCACGAGCTGATGCGCAACCGCCGGCAGGCACTCATGGCCCTCGGCGGGGGCGCCGTCGCGATCGGTGGGCTCGGATCCGGCGCCGCCGCGATGCTCGGCCGCCCCGAGGACGCCGACGAGATGGTCAGGACCGGCCAGGGCGGCGGCAACGTCTCCCCGCGCGACGCCGGCTCGTTCTCCAACCGCGACTCCAGCTACACCAGCGGCCTCGGCGACCTCAACGACCTCGGCGCCGCCGGCACCGCCGACTCGGCCTCCGCGGCCGCCGTCGCCGCGATGCGTGCCACGCCCCGCTTCCCGACGCCGCTGAACCGCGACCCGGTGCTGCACCTGCTGCGGCGGTGCACGTTCGGGCCCACGCCGGCCGACGTCGCCGCGGTCAAGGAGCTCGGCATCGACGGCTGGCTCGACCAGCAGCTGGAGCCGGACAAGATCGCCGACCCGGTCGCCGACGCGGCGCTGAAGACCACGCCGACCGTCACGATGACCACCGCGGAGATCCGCGCGTCGGTCAAGGACGGCGACAACAAGGCGATGTACGAGCTGACCCGCGCCGTCATCGCCCGGCAGGTGTGGAGCAACCGGCAGCTGTTCGAGGTGATGGTCGACTTCTGGAACAACCACCTCAACATCACCAGCCCGTTCGACGGCGGCTGGGACACCCGGGTGCCCTACGACGTGAACGTCATCCGCAAGCACGCGCTGGGCAAGTTCTCCGACATGCTCATCGCCTCGGCGCGGGACCCGGCGATGATGCGCTACCTGGACAACACGTCCTCCGACAAGCGCAACGTCAACGAGAACTACGGCCGCGAGCTGCTCGAACTGCACACCGTCGGGATCGACGGCGGCTACAACGAGAAGGACGTCCGCAACTCCGCCTACCTGATGACGGGCCGCACCGCGACCCGCGAGGGCACGTTCAAGTACGAGCAGAACCGGCACTGGACCGGCGCGGTCAAGGTGCTGGGCTTCCAGCACGCGAACAAGTCGGCGAAGGACGGCCTGGCCGTCGGCGACGCCTACCTGCTGTACCTGGCGACCCACCCGTCGACGGCGAAGTACGTCGCCCGCAAGCTCGCGGTGCGGTTCGTGTGCGACACGCCGCCGCAGTCCCTCGTCGACCGGCTCGCCACCGCGTACCAGCAGAGCGGCTCGGCGATCGTGCCGGTGCTCAAGGTGCTGTTCCGGTCGCTGGAGTTCTGGATCGCGGCCGGGCTGAAGACCCGCCGGCCCCTCGAGAACTTCGTCGCGACCGCCCGCGTGGTCGGCACGAAGCCGGGCGCCGACACGGGCAAGGCCCTCGAAGAGCTGTACAACTTCACCCGGAAGCTCGGCCAGGCGCCGCTGGGCTGGGAGCCGCCGGACGGCTACCCGGACGTCGCCAACGCGTGGAGCTCCGCCGCCGGCATGCTGGAGACGTGGAACTCGCACCGCGCGTTCCTGCAGCAGTCGTTCAAGGGCCTCAACAACCCGCGCGCCGACTCGCTCGTCACCCAGCCGGCCGCGACCCTCGCGACCTACCTGGACGTGCTGTGCAACCGGCTGATCTTCCAGCCGATGAAGCCCGCCGAGCGGGACGCGCTGATCAAGTTCCTCGGCGCGAAGCCCGACACCCGCATCACCGACGCCAACCTCGGCGGCAAGCTGCCCAACCTGGCCCCGCTCGTCCTCGACTCCGTCTACCACGCGCTGCGGTGAGGTCCCTCCATTGACTGACCTTCCTGACGGCGAGCGCCGTCCCACGAATCTGGAAGAGCTGCGCCGGCACGGGCCCAACCTGTGCGAGGCCGCCATCCGCGTGCACGCCGAGCAGGTGCACGACGAGCTCGCCGCCGAACGCGACCGGTGGAGCAAGGGCTTCACCCGCCGCCGCCTCGTGCAGGGCGCCGGGTTCGTCGGCGTGGCCGCGCTCGGCGCCCAGCTGGTGACGAGCCGGGTCGCGTTCGCCGCGCCCGAGGACACCAAGGGCACGCTCGTCGTCATCTTCCTGCGCGGCGGCATGGACGGGTTGTCCGTGGTCGCGCCCGGCGACGACCCCAACTACCGCTCGATGCGGCCCAACATCGCGATCCCCACGGCGGCGCTGCTGCCCGCCGGGCGCGGCTTCGGGCTCAACCCGGCGATGGCCGCGCTGTACCCCTTCTGGCAGTCCGGCAAGATGGCCGCCGTCCACGCGGTCGCCTCCCCCGACGCGAGCCGCAGCCACTTCCAGGCGCAGGACGCCCTGGAGCGCGGCGCGGCGTCGGTCGCCGTCCGCACCGGCTGGCTCGACCGGGTCCTCGCCCAGATGGGCCCCGGCACCACGTTCCGCGCGGTCGCGCAGGGCAACGCGCTGCCGCGCTCCCTCGTCGGCGGCGAGCAGGCGATCGTCCTCAACGGCATCCGCGACTTCCGCATCGACAACGACGCCATGCGCAGCCAGACGATGGAGGCGCTGAAGACCCTCTACACGGGCCTCGACCACTCCCTCGCGGGCACCGCCGCCAGCACCATCCAGGCGATCAACACCGCGCAGAAGATCGCGAACTCGCAGTACCGGCCCTTGGAGGGCGTCCAGTACCCCGGCGGCGGCCTGGCGGACCGGTTGAAAGACATCGCCCAGCTCATGAAGGCCGGTGTCGGCCTGCGCGTCGCGGCCCTCGACGTCGGCGGCTGGGACATGCACACCAACCTCGGCCGGGTCGACGGCGGCGACATGCGCAACTCGCTGACCAACCTGTCCGAGGCGATCGGCGCCTTCGCCACCGACCTCGGCCCGCTGCTGGACAACACGACCGTCATCACGATGAGCGAGTTCGGCCGGCGCGTCCAGGAGAACGGCAACGTCGGCGTCGACCACGGCCACGGCAACGCGATGCTGCTGCTCGGCGGCGGCCTCAACGGCGGCAAGGTGCACGGCGCCTGGCCCGGCCTCGCACCGGGCGCGCTCGACCAGGGCGACGTCGCGGGAGCCAACGACTACCGCGACATCCTCGCCGAGATGCTCAAGAAGCGCTTCAACGTCCAGGACTCGGCGGCCATCTTCCCCAACCACCAGTTCAAGACGCTGGGCGTCTTCAAAGGCTGAACCTCAAAGGTCTTACCTCAAGGTCTTCAGAGGCTGAACCTCAAAGATCTTCGAAGGCTGGACCTCAAAGGCTGAACACCGGGCCGGTCGTGGTCGACAGCGAGCAGGCGTTGCCGTACGTCTTCTTGTAGTCGACCCGCTTGCCCTTCCACCGGCCCACGGCCGTGACGGTCACCGGGTCGTACTGCATCGTGCACGCCATCCCGGTGGTGGCCTGCAGCCGGGCGAAGTCGCCGCCGACCTTCGCGAGCGCGGAGCAGGCGTCCTTGGCCAGCTTGTGCGACCCGCCGGCGGGCCGGCACGTCAGCGACGCGCGGCGCTGCACCGGCTTCGAGCTCTCGCCCTTGGCGACCGTCAGCACCAGCTTCGTCGGCCCGGCGGGCGCTGCCACCGCCGCGGCCGCCGTCGTCGTCTCCACGGTCGCGATCGCCGCCACCAGCATCGTGGCCGTCGCGACCAACCGTCCTGCACCCATGCCAAACCCCCGTCGCACCTTTGGTGGGGCGAAGCTTACACACATTTTTCCGGACATTTCGCGTTTTGGCCATTGTACGACTGGCGCACCGCCATCTGGCCTCGCAAGCTCGGCTCCCCTCCCGCCTCCACCAACGCCTACCCGGCGGCAAGACCCGACGCCCAGCACCACACTCCGGGCCGCGCCTCAGGAACCGGTCCGATTCCGGTGGCCCCGGCCACCAGCACCAGTCGGGATCATGGGGCCCGGCCCGTCAGGGCTTCCTGGCCATCAGACAAATTGCGGCCCGCGAGGCTCCCTGTTGATCGACGTCCCGGACTAGGGTGTGCTACCAGCGACGCTCGGGAGGAGACTGCCGTGACCCTGGATGCACAGGCGCAGAAGCTCGTCGCCGGGCTGGTGCGGGTCGCCGTCATGGCGTCCACCGACGCTCCCACGCCCGAGCAGTCCCAGCTCCCCCCGCCGCACCGGCAGGTCCTGCTGCTGCTCGGCCGCCGGGACCGCGAGTTCCGCCTGTCCGACCTGGCCGCGGAGCTCGGCTCGTCGGTCGCGGCGACGATGGCGATCGTGTCGCCGCTGATCGCCGAGGGCCTGGTCGAGATGCGGCCGGCGCCGTCCTACGCCGCGCACGACATGCGGATCGCGGCGACCGAGCGCGGCCTGGCGCTGACCCCCGCACCGCCCAACTGGGCGGAGAACGTCCTCGGCAGCGTCGAGGACCTCGACGAGCACGCCCAGGCGCGGCTGCTGCGGATCGTCACGACCAGGATCACCGAGCTGCAGCGGGAGGGCCGCATCCCGGTGAGCCGGATGTGCCTGTCGTGCCGGTTCTTCGACGGCTACCGGCACCCCGGCACCGAAGCGCCGCACCACTGCTGGTTCGTCGACGCCCCGTTCGGTTACCGAGAGCTACGACTGCACTGCCCTGACCACATTCCGGGCGGAAGCTCTCCACGGTCCGGGTGAACGACGCCCTCACGCGCTGCACGCACCCCCCGGTGCTCCTATGCTGGGCCTGATGAGCGCGCGGGGTGAGTCATGTCCATGTCGGTGACGGTCAACGTGTTGATGGACGGGTCCACGGTGGTCTCCGTCCGGGGCGAGATCGACCACGGGACGGCCGCGACGCTCCGTCAGGACCTGGTGGCCGCCGCGACCCAGCGCCGGCCGAGCGTGCTGCGGGTCGACCTGGGGCTCGTCACGTTCCTCGACTCGGCCGCGGTCGGCGCGCTCGTGGGCGCGCAGCGCGAGGCGGGCGCCGAGGGCGTCCGCCTGATCATCCACCGCGCCAGCCCGTTCGTGATCCGCCAGCTCAAGGTCGCCGGCGTCGACCAGCTTCTCGGCGCGCCGCCCGAACCCGACCCGGACCAGATCACCTTCTGAGCCCGCTGAGTCTTTCTGGGCCGGCCGGGTTCGCCCGCGGCGTTACGAGCCCGCGCTGTCCGCCTGGACCGGGGCGGGCGTGACCTGGGCCGGCACGGTGTGGTCCCAGCGGTCGGGGGCGGGCCGCACGTCGTCGTGCGGGAAGACCCAGGCCCGGTACGCCCACAGCCGGAACAGCATCGCGAGAGCCGTGCCGAGCACCATGCCGAAGGCGAAGTCCGAGATCTCCTCGACGAGGGTGCTGACCGCCGGCTCCTGCAGCCCGAAGACATACCGCGCGACGAACAACGGCGCCGCGTTGACCGCGACGCCGATGCCGTTGATGACCAGGTAGAGCGCCATCTCATGATGGCGGCGCCGGCCGCCCCGGGTCCGGAACGACCACTCGCGGTTCAGGAAGTACGACACCACCGACGCGACCACGTTCGCGATCGTGAGCGCGGTGACCGGCTTGTGCTCCAGCACCGTCAGCCGGAGCCCGTAGTTGACCAGCAGCGTGACCGCGTAGCAGAACCCGCCGACGATCCCGAACTTGACCGTCTCGCGGTGCCGCCGCATCAGCTGCGCCACGGGGGCGGGCAGCCAGTTGAGGGTCCGGTCAGTGAGCCGCATCGGCCGGACTATACCCGGCGAACCTTGTGACACGCCCATTGTGGGGACCCGGTTCCCACCCCGGTCCTCACCGCTCGCCCGTGCACACCGACGCACCCGGCGTGACCGCGGCGGCGGCGTCCACCGGCCCCACGACCACGCAATACGCGACGGCCGGATCGACGTCCTTCACCACGTACGACGTCGTGCCCGGCGGCACCTCCGCCAGCACCACCGCGGGCCCGCCGGCCCGTGAAAGCGCCACGACCACCTTGCTCTCCAGCCCCGTCCAGGTGACCGCGAGGGCCGTCCCGTCGTCCCGCAGCCGGAGGTCCCGCACCGACACCGGCGCGCCCCCTCCCCGCCCGGCTGCCCCGTCCCCGGCCGCGGCACCGGACGTGCCGGGAGACGTGCCGGCAGACGTGCCGGCAGACGTGGCAAACGTGCCGGCCGGTCCGGCGAGGCCCGGGGTGTTCGCGGTGGTCCGGTCCGCGGCCTCCCTCCACAGGATCGAGACCGCGGCGATGGCCAGCGCGCCCGCCGCGACCGCGACCACCGCCTTCAACGGCACCACGACCCGCCGCTCCCCCGCTCCGACCTCGGGATGACCCCCGCCGCCGGGACCGGAAACCTCGTGCGTCGCAGCGGGGACGTCCACGACCGCGGAAGGACGCACCTCCGGCACCTCGGCCGGATCCGTCTCCGCGGGCACCGCACCCGGCTCCTGGACGCCCTGTCCCCCTGGATCCGGATCCACGACGTCCTCCGCGTGGCCCTGCGGATCGGCGGCCTCCGGAGCGCCGCCGGTCACGGCCGCCTCCGGGAGCGCCGGCGCGGGGTGCAGCAGGGCGGCGGGCATCGGGGGCTCGACGGCGGCGAGCTCCCACTCCATCGCCTTCGTGAAGGGATGCCGGTTGCCGAGCCGGGACCGCGCCGCCGCGTGCGCGAGGGTGAACAGGCGGCGTGCCGCGGGGACGTTGCCGTCGTCGCGGTGCAGGGCGGCGAGCTCGGCGGCGATCCGGATGGTGTCGAGGTCGTCGGCGCCGTACTCCCGGCGGTGCACGGCGTAGGCGGCGTTGAGCATGGCGAGGGCGAGCGGGCGCTGGCCGCGGTCGCGCTGCAGGAGCGCGAGGTTGACGCGGGCGAGGCGGATGACCCGGGCCGCCTCCGCGCCGGTGTCGGGGTCGGCCTCGTCGACGCCGCTGTCCAGGACGCGGTGGTAGAGCGCCTCGGCGGCGTCCCACTCGTCGTAGTCGTGCCGGACGGCGGCGAGGACGGCCCAGGCGTGCACCGTCGCGACGTCCGACGGCCCGTACGCCTGCTCGGCCTGCGTGGCGACGGCGTCCGCGAGGTCGTAGGCGGCGTCGAGCTCGCCGAGCTCGCGCAGCGCCTCGGCGAGCAGCCGGCGGGCGGTGAGCCGGTCACCGTCCGGTAGCCCGGGCTCGTCGAGCAGGGCCCGCGCGGCCTCCTGGGCGCCGTGCAGGTCCCAGGTGGCGACGAGCTCCTCGACGGCGGCGAGACGGGCGCCGAAGCCCCGCCGTGGCAGCGGGACGGGACCCGCGGTGGTATCGACGCTACTCACAGCCTTCCCTCCGCCCGAGAGCCTAGAGGGAACGGTGACGCAACGCCAGCCTTCGATCACGATGCGCGTAGATGGCGTCGGCTCCGGCAGCCTGCCACGTCGCTGCCGGAGCCGAGCCGTCCCGCGTTACCGCGTCGTAAGCCCGCGGGCGCCGCACACTGTGAACGTTCGGCCGCTCGGCCGGAGCCTTAAGAAGAAACTGGGTGCAGGCCGTGATTTTTCACCCGAGCAGGCGGCTGTAGAGCCGTAGGTAGTCCTCGACCATCCGGTCGGCGGAGAAGCGGCTCACCGCGTGCCCGCGGACCTGGTGGCGGTCGAGCTTGAGCGCGTCGTCGAGCACCTCCACCGCCTCGGCGACTGAGCCCGCGAGGTACCCGGTGACACCCTGGTCCACCACCTCCGGCATCGAACCGAGTGGATACGCCACGACTGGCGTGCCGCACGTCATCGCCTCGACGACGGACAGGCCGAACGGCTCCGCGAAGCCGATCGGGTGCAGCAGCGCGGCGGCGGCGCCGAGGACGTCGGCGCGGTCGGTGGGGCCGATGTTGCCGAGGTACACGATCTGCTCGCCGTCGATCTGCGGCAGGACCTCCTCGGCGTGGTAGCGCTCGTCGTGGACGGGGCCGGCGATGAGCAGCCGCCGGCCGGCGGCGCGGGCGATCCGGATCGCCTCGGCGGTGCCCTTGTCGGGGTGGATGCGGCCGAACGCGACGAGCGAGTCGCCCGGCGCGGCCCGGAACGGGAACTGCGCGACGTCGATGCCGTGGTAGATCGTGGCGGCGTAGTCGAGGCCGGGGCCGCGGTCGGCGTCGGAGATGGACACGAACGCCGAACGGGCCCGCTGGTACGCGGGGAGGATCGACGGCGAGCAGAAGCCGTGCACGGTCGTGACGAGCGGCGCCCGGCAGAACCCGCTCATCGCGAGCGGCAGCCAGTCCAGGTTGTTGTGCACGAGGTCGAACCCGGCGCTGCGTTCGAAACAGTGCGCCACGTGCAGCGCCTCCCAGATCCTCCCGTCGTAGGAGGTGTCCTCGTTGTACGCGCGCTCGACGACCCCGTCGAGGCGGGCGGCGGTGACCGAGTCGAGGCTGGCGAAGAGGGTGACGTCGACGCCCCGGGCGACGAGCCCCTCGGCGAGCAGGGAGACGACCTGTTCCCACGGCCCGTACGCGCGGGGCGGGGTCCGCCAGGCGATCGGTCCCAGCAGTGCGACCTTCATCCGCGCTCCCTACCCGTCACGTGGCACTCGAACCCGTCCATCTTCGCCCTGCTCAGTTCCGCCACCCGGCTGCCGATAGACAGGTCAGCCGAATCAGCGACAAGGAGACCGATGACCGCATGGCGCTGGTATGCGGGGCTGGGGCTCGGCGCGGTGGTCGTCGGCGCGTTCCTGCCGGTCCTTCCGCGCCAGGCGCTGTACTCGCTGGTGGGCGCCTCGACGGTGGTCGCGGTGGTCGTCGGGGTGCGCCGCCACCGGCCGGCACACCCGCGCGCCTGGTGGCTGTTCACCGCCGGGCTGGCCTGTTCGGTGCTGGGCGCGGCGGCGTGGGCGGTCGACTACGCGCTGACCGGTGAGGTCGGCTTCCCGTCGGTGAAGGACGCCCTGTTCCTGGCCGCGTACCCGTTCTTCGGCGGTGGCCTGGTCAGCTGGGTGCGCCGGGACCCGAGCCGGCCGCGCTGGGAGCGGCTCATCGACTCCGGCATCGTCGCGTCCGGCGTGGCGGCGCTGAGCTGGACGTTCATCGTGCACCCGGTCCTGGCCGGCCCGCGGTTCGACCTCCCCCACCGGGTCAGCCATGTCATGTACGCGGGGATCGACCTCGTGCTGGTCGTGGCGGCGACCCGGATGGCGTTCACCAGCAGCGTCCGCAACGCCGCCCACCGGCTCGTGTGCGTGGCGGCCGCGGCGCTGATCGCCGGCGACACGATCTACTACGTCGCCCTCGCCTGGACCGGCAACCCGACGGGCGACCGCGTCTCGGCGGCGCTGTTCCTGTGCGCGTACGCGCTGCTGGGCACCGGTGCGCTGCACCCGTCGATGGCGGAGGCCGCGGGCCGCCAGGAGCGCCCGCAGCAGGTGATCCCGCGGCGGCGGATCTACCTGTACTCCGTGCTGTCGCTGATCGGCCCGGTCATCGCGATCACGATGCTGCTGGTCGCGTCGCCGCTGCCGTCGCGGTCCTGGGCGGTCGCGCCCCTCGCCACGTCGATCGTCACGTCGGTGCTGCTCATCGCCCGGTTGAGCCAGCTCGTCCAGTTCGCGAACCGGCGGGTGGAGGAGCTCGACGCGCACGCGCTCGCCCTCGGTGCGGCGCTGCGGGAGCAGGAGACGCTGCGGCAGCAGCTGACGCACCGGGCGCTGCACGACGCGCTCACCGGCCTCGGCAACCGCGCGCTGCTGCAGGAGCGCCTCGAGCACGCGCTGACCCGCACGAACGCCGCCCACGGCCTGCTGCTGCTGGACCTGGACGGTTTCAAGGACGTCAACGACTCGTTCGGCCACCCGGTCGGCGACGCGCTGCTGATGGAGGTCGCGGCGCGGCTGCTCGGCGAGGTCGACACCGCCGACACCCTGGTCCGGCTCGGCGGCGACGAGTTCGCCGTCCTGCTGGAGGACGTGCCGGTGCTGCGGGTGAACGCGGTCGGTCAGGCGATCGTCGACGCCCTCGCCCAGCCGTACGAGATCGGCGGGCGGGAGCTGAACGTCACCACCAGCGTGGGGACCCTGCTGGTGCGCGCCCCGGCGACGCCTGCGGAGGCGCTGCAGCTCGCGGACCTCGCGCTCTACGCGGCGAAGGCGGCGGGCAAGAACCGGCTCGCCGCCTACGAGCCGCGGCTGGCCAGCGAGCGGCACGAGCACATGCGCCTGTCGGCGGAGCTGCGGCGGGCCGTGGCCAACGACGAGTTCACGGTCAACTATCAGCCGGTCGTGGACCTGTCGACCGGCCGGGTCACCGCGGTGGAGGCGCTGCTGCGCTGGAGCCCCGACGGGCGGCCGGTGCCGCCGATGGACTTCATCCCCATCGCCGAGCAGTACGGCCTGATCGTGCCGATCGGTGCATGGGTGTTGCGGCAGGCGTGCCGCGACGTCCGCTCCTGGCACGACAGGTTCGGCATCTCCGTCACCGTCAACGTGTCGGGCCGCCAGCTGCGCGAGCCGGACTTCGCGCGGACGGTCCTCTCGGCGCTGCGGGACGCGGACCTGCCCGGCGGCGCGCTGATCCTGGAGATCACCGAGACGGTGCTGGTGTCGTCCTCGACGGAGAGCGACGACGTGACGGCGCTGCTGTCGGCGCTGCGCGAGGAGGGCGTGCGGGTCGCCGTCGACGACTTCGGCACCGGGTACTCGTCGCTGGCCTACCTGCGCCACCTGCCGGTCGACATCCTGAAGATCGACCGGGCGTTCACGCCGGAGGGTGGGATGGCGGAGGAGATGGCGTTCACGCGGGCAATCGTCGAGCTGGGCAACAGCCTGCGCCTGTCGGCGATCGCCGAGGCGGTCGAGACGCCGGAGCAGGCGGACCGGCTGCGCGAGCTGGACTGCCCGCAGGCCCAGGGCTACCACTTCTCCAGGCCGCTGCCGGCCGACGCCCTCGACGAGGTGCTCACCGCGGGCGACGGCATCCTGCACGGCACCGCCGCACCCGCCAAGACGTGAGGAGGACCCGGGGCGTCCCCGGGTCCTCCTCAGGTGTGACCACCGGCGGCAATCACCAGTCCTTGATCCAGGTGACCTTGGTGTCGAGCCAGTCGTTGAGGCGGGCGACCTGGTCGACGTCGGTGTCGAGCCAGCTGACCTGCCCGGTGATGGCCAGGATCGCGAAGACGACGGCGGTGCCGCTGAACAGCACGCCGAGGGTGCCGAGGCCCCGGCCGGCGACGTGGCGGCGGGCGCCGGCGATGATGCCGCCGAAGGACAGCAGCAGGCCGAGCGCGCCGAGCGGCAGCGCCCACACGGCCAGCAGGCCGGTGAGGGCGGTCGCGACCGCGACGACACCGGCGATGAGGCCGAGCGTCGACAGCATGCTCGCGCGGGCCGGGCGGCCCGGCTCGGCGACGACCTCCGGGTCGGTGACGGGCTCCCGGTCGGTGACGATCGCGCGGTCCGTGACGGGTTCGCGGTCGATGACCGGCTTCATGGTCGTCGTGTGCGCCTCCCGGCGGTCGGCGATGCCGTCCCGGTCGGTGTCGGCGTCACCGGGAAGCGGGCCGGCGGCGGGGATGCGGTGGGTGCGGTCCGAGGTGCGCAGCCGCTTCGACTCGACGCGGTCGTCGATGCCGTCACGGTCCAGGTCGACGGTGGCGCCGGCCTTCGCGTCGGGCGTGCGGTCGGCGACCCCGTCGTGGTCGCGATCGACCGTGCGGTAGAGGGTGCCGCCCTCGACGCGGTCGTCCACCCCGTCATGGTCCCGGTCGACCTTGCGGTCGGCGGCGCCGGCCTTCTGGTCGAGGGTGCGGTCGTCGACCCCGTCATGGTCCCGGTCGACCTGGGCGTTGCGCCCGCCGAACAGCTGCCCGATGCGTGCCACGCGTGTTCACCTCCTGTGAAGCGCCCGGCCGCAGGCCCGGGGGTGGGAGTGCGGCGAATCGGGCGGATGTCGATGCGGTACCCAGCGGCGTCTCACCTCAATCGAGTGTCGTTCGTTTGGTGGAGGTATGTCCGGGTATAACCGGGTACATGGATCCTGACCTCACCCATGACGAGATCGAAGCCCGCAGCCGGCTCGGCCGGTTCATCCCCATGGCGAGCCTGCCCGGCGACCGCGACGACCTGATCGCCGGCGCCACGGACCTCAACGCGCCCGACGACATCCTCACCGCGCTGGAACGGCTGCCGGAGGACGAGTTGTTCGAGACGGTGAGCGAGATCTGGGCCGCCCTCGGCCACCGCAACGAGGACGCCCACCACTGACAGCGGTACTGACAGCGGTACTGACGGAGATCCAGCAGGCCGGGACACCGGTGTACGACCCGGCCTCGACCCGCTACCGTCCCGCTGCGTGGAGTGCTCCGTGCTGGGCCCGGTCGAGGTGGTGGCCGGCGGAAGGCCCGTCGACCTCGGCGGCTCCCGCCAGCAGCTGATCGTGGCGGGGCTGCTGTTCAACTCGGGCCGGGTGGTCGCGGTGCCGGACCTGGTGGAGCTGGTGTGGGACGACGCTCCGCCGGTGACCGTCCGCAACCAGCTGCAGACCGTGGTGTACCGCATCCGCCGCCTCCTCGGCGCCGACGGCGAGGCCCTGCGGACCGACCCGGCCGGCTACCGGATCACACTGCCGGAGGACCGGCTCGACCTGTCCCGCTTCCGGGCCGCGCTGCGCCAGGCCCGCGCCGAACCGGACCCGGAGGCCGCGGCCGGGCTGTACCGCACCGCGCTCGACGAGTGGCGTGGCACCCCGTTCGCCGGCCTGCCCGGCTCGGTGATCGCCAGATGGCGGAACTCGCTCATCGAGCTGCGCTGGGCCGCGACCGAGGAGTGGACGGAGACCCTGCTGGCCCTGCGCCGGCACCGCGAGGTGGTCGAGCACGCGGCGCCGCTCATCGCCGGCAACCCGCTGCGCGAGCGCCTCGCCGGTGCCGTCATGGCCGCCCTGCACCGCGACGGGCCGCCAGGCCGAGGCGCTGCACCTCTACCGGCGCACCGTCGAGGCCCTGCGCGACGAGCTCGGCGTCGACCCCGGCCAGCAGCTGCGCGACCTGCACATGGAGGTGCTCCGCGGCACCGCGGAGAAGCCGCCGCAGAGACCGGGGGCCAGCGCCCTGCCCCGGACGGTCGGCCTGCTCCTCGCCCAGCTCGGCGAGGCACCGCAGCGCATCCCCGGCGACCTGCCGGGCAGGCAGAGCCTGTGGCGGCAGGCCCTCGCCGGCCGCAGGTCCGTCGTGGTGCTGGACAACGCCGCCGGCGCCGAGCAGGTGCGGCCGCTGCTCCCCCCGGCCGACGCGCCGTGCGTGGTGCTCGTGACCAGCCGGACCAGGATCGGGCCGGTCGACGACGCGTTCCTGCTGACGCTGGAGCCCCTGCCCGTCGGCGACGCGGTGGCGGTGCTGCGTGACGCGGTGGGCGAGCGGGTGGATGCGGAGCCGGAGGCGGCGGTCACGGTGGTGGAGCTGTGCGGGCGGCTGCCGCTGGCGGTGCGGCTGATCGCGCACCGGTTGCAGCACCGGCCGCGGTGGAGTGTGGCGGCGATGGTGGAGCGGTTGCGGGCCGCGGATCCGCCGCCGATCGCGGTGTCGGCGGAGGGCCACAGTGTGGCGGCGGCGTTCGACGTGTCGTATCGGCAGTTGAGCGGGGCCGAGCAGCGGTGCTTCCGGCTGCTCGGGCTGCATCCGGCGGGCGAGTTCGAGGCGTGGCCCGCGGCCGCGCTCGCCGACGTGCCGGTCGGGCGGGCCCGGGAGCTGCTGGACCGGCTGGTGGAGGTGCACCTGCTGGAGGAGGACCAGCCCGGCCGGTCCCGGCTGCACGACCTGCTGCGCGAGTTCGCCGCCACCCTGGTGACCGAGGAGGAACGGGCGACCGCGACCACCCGGCTGCTCGACTACTACCTGCACACGGTCGCCGCCGTGAACCGCCCACTGGAGCTGATCCAGGCGATCGCACCGGACGTGCGGCCGGACGCGTTCCAGCGGTCCTTCTCCGACGAGCACGAGCGCCTGCTCTGGCTGCGGGCGGCCTGGCCCGCCGTCGTCGCCCTCGCCGACGAGGCGCACCGCGCCGGCGCGCACCGGCACGCGGTCATGCTGCACCGGGTGCTGTGGCGGTTCGCCAACAACGAGGGGCGTGCCGAGATCGCCGAGCGGCTCGGCCGGCAGGCCATCGCGTCCGCGTCCGCGCTCGGCGACGACGGGCTGATCGCGCTCGCCAGCAACTGGCACGCCGGCACGACGATGCGGCTGGGGCGCGGCACGGAGAGCATCAGGCACCTGGAGCGGGCCGCGGTGCACTACACCGCGGCCGGCATGCCGCAAGAGGTCAACCGGGTCCAGGTCAACCTCGGCATCGTGTGCCGCGCCGCCGGATGGCTCGCCGAGGGCATGGAGCACCTGCGCACGTTCCGCGAGCTGAACAAGGAGCACGCCAGCACGCCGCTGGCCCTCTTCGAGACCGGCGCGACCGAGCTCCTGCTGGGGCGGCCCGGCCAGGCCCGCGTGACGTTGCGCGACGCGGCGCTGCACATGCACCGCATCGGCGCGACCATGCAGCTCGACACGCTGTGCAACGAGTTCGCCGGGGCGCACCTCGCGCTCGGCCACCCGCGGCTGGCGCTGCTGCTGTTCACCCGCGGCCATCGGATGAACCGGGAGGCCGGCAGCCGGGCCGGGATCGTCGAGGCGTTGTGCGGGATGGGCCGCACGCACGCGGTGCTCGGCGACCTCGACGCGGCACTGCGCTGCCATCACGAGGCATCCGAGCAGGTCCGCGACCTGACGCCGTTCTTCGAGGCCAGCGCCCGCAACGACCTCGGCACCACGCTGACCCTGCTCGGGCGTACCGGCGACGCGATCGCCGCGCACGAGCTGGCGCTGCGCCTCGCCGAGCGGACCGAACGACGCTACGAGCAGGCCCGCGCGCACGCCGGGATCGCCGACGCGCTGCGGCGCGAGGGGCGGGACGACACGGCCGAGCGGGCCGCGGCGCGGGCGCTGTTCGAGGCGTGCGGCCTGGACGCCGCGGCGGTGGCGCGCGCGTCAGAGCCGGCGCAGCAGCTTGTTCTCCTCAACGACCGGCACTGACAACGTCTTGTAGCCGACCTCGTCGAACAGGACGGTCATGTGCTCGCCGGCGTAGGACATGACGACGCCCTTGCCCCACTCGCCGTGGCGGACCTCGCTGTGGACCGGGAACGGCACGTCGGCCGCGGCGGCGAGCCCTGCCTGCGCGCTGCCGTCGAGGCAGTTGTCGCAGTGGCCGCAGGTGCCGTCGAGGTGCTCGCCGAAGTACGCCAGGAGGGTCCGGCCACGGCACAGCTCCGTCTCGGCGAAGGTGCGCATCATGTCCAGGCGCGACCGCGACAGCGTCTGCTGCCGCTCGGCCTGCGCCTCGGCGAGCTCCGCCGCCTTCGCGGGCGTCGGCGCCCACCGGGGTGCCTTGACCTTGCTGCCGTGCAGCAGCTGCGCGCCGCCGACCTCCTCCAGGAGGCTCAGCAGCTGCCCGAGCTTGCGCGCGCCGAGGCCGGTGCGCTCCTCCAGCTCGTCGCGGGTGATCGCCTCGGGCGCGACGGAGCGCAGCAGCGCCGCGAGGGAGCTGACCTCCTCGCGGTCGACGGAGACGTTCGTGAAGAACTTCCGCAGCCCGGTGTCCTCGGTGCGGTGCAGCAGCAGCACGTGCGCCGGCTGCCCGTCGCGCCCGGCCCGGCCGATCTCCTGCAGGTAGGAGTCTGGTGAGTCCGGCAGCGCGATGTGGTTCACCCAGCGGATGTTGGGCTTGTCGATGCCCATGCCGAACGCGGTCGTCGCCACCATGATCTCGACCTCGTCGGCGAGGAACGCCTCGTGCGCGCGCTCGCGGTCGCCGGCGCTCATGCCGCCGTGGTACGCGACGGCCGGCATGCCCTCCTCGACGAGCCGCTCGGCGAGCTCCTCGGTGGCGCGGCGGGTCGGCGCGTAGATGATCCCGGGCGGCGTGGACTCCTTCAACCGGGCGAGCAGCCGCTTGTACCGGGTCTGCTCGTCGGGGCAGTGCACCGACTCCAGGAACAGGTTGGGCCGGTCGAGGCCCGTCACGACGATCTCCGGGTCGCGCATCCCGAGCCGCTCGACGATGTCCTCGCGGACCGGCGGCGAGGCGGTCGCGGTGAGCGCGACGATCGGCGGGCGGCCCAGCTCGCGGATGAACTGCCCGAGCTGCAGGTAGTCGGGGCGGAAGTCGTGGCCCCACGCGGAGACGCAGTGTGCCTCGTCGACGGCGACGAGGCTCGGCTTCAGCGCCTTGATCTGCGCGACGCGGGCCGGGTCGGCGAACTGTTCGGGGGTCAGGAACACGAACTCGGCGTCACCGGCACGCAGCGCCTCCAGGGCCTCCTCGCGCTCGGCCCTGCCCTCGGCCGAGGACAGCCGCACCGCCTGCAGCGACTCGTGGTTGCGGGCGGTCAGCGACGCGATCTGGTCCTGCTGCAGCGCCAGCAGCGGCGAGATGACGATCGTCGGGCCGGGCAGCAGCGGCGCCGGCACCTGATAGATGGCGGACTTGCCGGCGCCCGTCGGCAGCACCGCCAGGGCGTCGCGCCCCTCCATCAGCGCCTGCATGGCCTGCACCTGCTCGTCGCGCAGGTGGTCCCAGCCGAAGCGTTCCTTCGCGATGCGCCGCAGGTCGTCCGTCATCTTTGGATTCCTCTGGTAGGACGGGAGGTATGCCTATCGAAACACAGGGCGTCGTCGCCCTCGGCAAGGGACAGCCCGTCAGCCTCGAAACCGTCATCGTCCCCGACCCGGGCCCCGGCGAGGCGGTGGTGGAGGTGCAGGCGTGCGGGGTCTGCCACACCGACCTGCACTACCGCGAGGGCGGCATCGGCGACGACTTCCCGTACCTGCTCGGCCACGAGGCCGCCGGGATCGTCTCCGCGGTCGGCCCGGACGTCACCGACGTCGCGCCCGGCGACTTCGTCGTGCTCAACTGGCGGGCCGTCTGCGGGCAGTGCCGGGCCTGCCTGCGCGGGCGCCCCTGGTACTGCTTCAACACCCACAACGCGAAACAGAAGATGACCCTCGCCGACGGCACGCCGCTGTCGCCGGCCCTCGGGATCGGCGCCTTCCTCAAGTACACCCTGGTCGCCGCAGGCCAGTGCACGAAGGTCGACCCCCGCGCGTCGGCGAGCGTCGCCGGGCTGCTCGGCTGCGGCGTGATGGCCGGCATCGGCGCCGCGATCAACACCGGCAACGTGGGCCGCGGCGACTCGGTCGCGGTGTTCGGCTGCGGCGGGGTCGGCGACGCGGCGATCGCCGGCGCGGTCCTCGCCGGCGCGCGCACGATCATCGGCATCGACGTGGACGTGCGCAAGCTCGCCTGGGCGCAGGAGTTCGGGGCGACGCACGTCGTCAACTCGTGCGAGACGGACCCGGTCGAGGCGGTGCGGGCGCTGACCGGCGGGTTCGGCGCGGACGTCGTCATCGAGGCGGTGGGGTCGCCGCAGGTGTACGAGCAGGCCTTCAACGCCCGTGACCTGGCCGGCACGGTGGTGCTCGTCGGCGTGCCGCGCCCCGACATGCAGCTGACCCTGCCGTTCCTGGAGGTCTTCGGCCGGGGCGGCGCGCTGAAGTCCAGCTGGTACGGCGACTGCCTGCCCTCGCGGGACTTCCCGATGCTCGTCGACCTGTACCTGCAGGGGCGGCTCCCCCTCGACAAGTTCGTCAGCGCGACCGGCGGCCTGGAGGACGTGGAGGCGGCGTTCCACGAGATGGAGGCGGGCACGGTCCTGCGGACGGTGATCGTGCTGTAACGCTCTTTTCGGGACGTATCGGTCGAGCCCTTGTTGGCGATAGGTTCCCGATATATCGTCGAACTATCAACGACAGTCGGCAACAGGTCGGCGACCGTTCGACGATTGGAAAAACGATCATGCGATCACGACACGGAGCGATGCTCTTCGACGCAGGCGCCTGGCACCGTGGCTTCGGCGGCTTCATCCCGCCTTTCCCTCCCGGTGGACCGGGCGGGCCGGGCGGGCGCGGCTGGGGCCACGGGCACGGACGGGGCGCCGGGCGGGGCGGCTGGGGCGGCAAGGGCACGGGCCGGGGCGGACGCCCCAACGTGCGCCTCGCCGTCCTGGCGCTGCTGCACGAGCGCCCCATGCACGGCTACGAGATGATCCAGGAGCTGGAGAGCCGCACCGGCGGCATCTGGCGGCCGAGCCCCGGCTCGATCTACCCGACGCTGCAGCTGCTGGAGGACGAGGGCCTCATCACGGCCGAGGAGCAGGGCGGGCGCAAGCGCTTCGTCCTGACCGACACCGGCCGCCCCGAGGCCGAGGCCGCCGCGCAGAACGCGCCGTGGCAGGAGTACGGCGACGAGAACGTCTCCCAGGCACAGGAGTTCCGCGACGCCGCGGTCGGCATCATGGACGCCCTCCGGCAGGTCGGCTTCAACGGCACCGCCGAGCAGCGCAGCCAGGCCCTCGAGGTCCTGACCGAGACGCGCCGCAAGCTGTACGCCATCCTCGCCGACTGATGCCGGCGCGCCGGACGCCGGACGCCGCACCCCGCGATCCACCCGCCGATGCGGCGGGTGGATCGCCACGTTTCGGCCTGGCTCCGCCCGCGGGGTGCCGCCTGGCGGGGCTGGCTCCGCCCGCGGGGTGCCGCCTGGCGGGGCTGGCTCCGCCCGCGGGGTGCCGCCTGGCCGGGTCTGCAGGTCGGGTGCTGCCGGGCCGTTCACAAGCACGATACCCCCGCCGGAGAAATCGATCTTCCGCCTGGAGCATCGACCGGCGGCGGCGTTACCCTCCGTAGTCTAAGCTGCCCGAGCGCTCGGCACGGCGGGCGAGCGCGGGGTCAGACAGCGGCCGGTTCGTGCTCCTCGGCAGGTTTTTCGGAGATCTTTTTGCGGGTGGCGAGAAACGAGCCCGCGAGAATCAGCACGAACGCGCCGACGGTCAGCGGGGTGATCTCCTCGTGCAGGACGACGGCGCCGAGGACGACCGCGACGGCGGGGTTGACGAAGGTGATGACCGTGGCGCGGACGCCGCCGACCTCGGCGACGAGGGCGAAGAACAGCACGAACGCGAGCGCGGTGCAGACGACGGCCAGGGCCGCGGCGGCGAGCGCCGGGCGGAGGGTCACCGTGCGGGCCAGGGACGGCAGGCCGGGGGCGACGAACGGGGCGAAGAGCAGCGCGCCGGCGGCCAGGGACACGGCGGACACGCCGTAGCGGGGCACGTCGGAGAGCCAGCGTTCGATGATCAGCGGGCCGGACGCGTAGCAGATCACGACGCCGAGGAGCTCCAGGAGCGGGACGGGGCCGGCGGCGGTGCCGTGGAAGCCGACCAGCAGGCCGACGCCGGCGAGGCCGGTGACCAGGCCCGCGATCCGGGTGCCGGAGAGGCGTTCGCGGGCGATGAGGGCGGCGGCCAGGGGTACACCGGCGATGACGAGACCGGTGAAGGCGCTGTCGACCTGTTGCTCGGCGTGGGACAGCAGCAGCCAGGGGATGCCGATCTCGACGACGGTGTAGGCGAGCAGCGGCAGCCACGGGCGCAGCGAGGCGCGGACCTCCTTGCGGAGCAGGGCGATCGGCAGCAGCAGGAGCGCGCCGATGGCGGTGCGGACGAAGACCAGCTCGGCGGGGCCGATGTCGCGGACGGCGACCTTGATCAGCAGGTACGGGACGCCCCAGACGACGGACATGGCGATGAAGAGCAACCATCCACGACGACTCATGCCGACAGCATCACGCGGTGGTGCGGACGGGGTCTTGAACGGAGTTGCGGAACGCGGCCGGGGTGACGCCCGTCACGCGCTTGAACCAGCGGGTGAGGTGGGCCTGGTCGGCGAAGCCGACGCTGCTGGCGACCTGGGCGGGGGTGAGGCCGGCGGCGAGGAGGTGCCGGGCGCGGCAGACGCGTTCGAGGACGAGCCAGGCGTGCGGCGGGAAGCCGGTCGCGGCGCGGAAGACGCGCAGCATGTGGAACGGGGAGAGTTCGACGCCGTCGGCGAGCTCGCGGAGATTGGGGGCGCAGCGGAGGTCGGCCATGAGCCGGTCGCGGATCTCGGTGACCTTCCGCTCCGCTGCGGTGTCCCGGACGGACAGCGCCGGCATTCCGGACGGGGCGTGCGAGCCGTGCCTGTGGACCACCGCCGCGAAGGCCCAGGTGAGCTTCGAGTGGGCCGCGAAGGCGTCGGCGCCGGAGGTCAGCTCCTCGTGGGCCGAGCGGATCAGGTGCACGGTCCGCGGGTCGTGCACCACCGCGTCGGCGAAGTGTGACGGTGCCGCGACGCCTTCGAAGAGCAGGTCGGCGGGCGGGTAGAAGACCCGGTAGGCCCAGCCGGAGGGGTCGGCGGCCTGGCCGTCGTGCGGCTCGCCGGGCTCCAGGATCGCCAGGCTGCCCACGCCCGCGCGGTGCAGGGAGCCCCGGTAGTGGAACTGCTCGGCTCCGCAGACGACGACGCCGATGGCGAAGGTCGAGTGGCTGTGCCGGGTGAAGGCGTGCCGCCGGTAGTCGGCGGTGAGCAGGTCCACCTGGAACCGGCCGTCGTCCACCCGGGTCCAGGTGGCCGAGTCGGTCACGCGGTCACCGTGTAGCCGAACGGCAGCTCCAGCCTGTGCCGCTCGAGCAGGTCGGCGTCGGCGAGCAGGTCCCGGGTCGGGCCGTCGGCGGCGATCCGGCCGTCGTCGAGGATGACGGAGCGCGGGCAGAGCTCCAGCGCGTACGGCAGGTCGTGGGTCACCATCAGCAGCGTGACGGGCAGGGACCGCAGGATGGCGGCGAGCTCCCGGCGTGACGCGGGGTCGAGGTTGGAGGAGGGCTCGTCGAGCACAAGGATCTCCGGCCGCATCGCGAGGACGGTGGCGACGGCGACCCGGCGGCGCTGCCCGAAGGACAGGTGGTGGGGGGCGCGGTCGCGGACGAAGGCCATGCCGACCGCTTCGAGGGCCTCGTCGACGCGGGCGGTCAGCTCGGCGCCGCGCAGGCCGAGGTTGGCCGGGCCGAAGGCGACGTCCTCGGCGACGGTCGGCATGAAGAGCTGGTCGTCGGGGTCCTGGAAGACGATCCCGACGCGGCGGCGGACCTCCTTCAGCCCGGCCCGGTCGCGCGGATCGACGGCCAGGCCGCCGACCTCGACGCCGCCGGCGGTCGCCGCGTGGATGCCGTTGAGGTGCAGCACGAGCGTGGTCTTGCCGGCGCCGTTGGGGCCCAGCAGGGCGACCCGCTCCCCCTGCGGCACGGTGAGGTCGACGCCGCGCAGCGCCACGTGTCCGTCGGGGTATGCGAAGTGCAGGTCGGTCACCCGCAGGGATGGCGTCACCCGAGCAACGCTACCGTCGCGATCGCACCGGCGACGACGGGCACCGTGGCGGCCGCGGCCCACTGCCGGGCGGTCGCGCCGCCGCCGGCGAGCGCCAGGGGGATGCGCCCCTCGTACCCTCGGGAGATCATCGCCAGGTAGACGCGTTCGCCCCGCTCGAAGGCGCGCAGGAAGAGCGCGCCGATGCCGGTGGCGAAGCCCTTGATCTGCCACAGGAAGCGCGGGTCGTAGCCGCGGGAGCGCTGCGCGACCCGCATCCGGCGGCCTTCGCCGGCCAGGACGTCGAGGTAGCGCAGCATGAAGGTGGCGATGGCGGTGATCATCGCCGGGCAGCGCAGCCGGTCGAGGCCGAGCAGCAGGTCGCGTGGGGTGGTGGTGCCGGCGAGCAGCAGCGACGAGAGCACGCCGAGGGTGCCTTTGGCGATGATGTTCCACATGCCGTAGACCCCGTCGACGGACAGGCTCATGCCGAGCCAGTGCACCCGCTCGCCGTGGCCGAGGAAGGGCAGCGCGAACGCGAACAGGATGAACGGCAGCTCGATGAGGGAGCGCAGGGCGAGCCAGCGCAGGCGGATCCGGGCGGTGAACGCGACCGCGACGATGACGGCGAGGTAGCCGCCGAACGCCCACAGCGCCTCCCGCGGCGTCGCGACGACGGCCACGGTGAACAGGACGCTGGCGGTGATCTTCACCTCTGGCGCCAGGTCGTGTACGGGTGACCGCCGGTCCACGAACAGCGCGTGGCTGTGCCCCGCCCCCATGTCAGCCCGCCTGCGACGATCGCCGGGCCGACTGCGAGCGGCCGGCGCGCAGGAGCCAGAAGACGCCGCCGCCGAGAGCGAACGTGGCGGCGACCCCGATCACCCCGGACAGGCCGGTGGAGAGGAAGTCGTTGCCGACGCCGCGCAGCCCGTACCCGGCGAGGGGGCTGTCCTTGGTCTGGTTGTCGGTCTCGCCCTGGGCCATGCAGGTGCCGCCGGTGATGGTGTCGTCGGCGTCGAACGTGCAGCCGTCGCGGGCGACGGAGTCGAGGCCGTCGGGGTGACCGGAGGCGTAGTTGCTGACCACGCCCGCGAGCAGCAGCGCGGCGACGAGTCCGGTGAGGATGAACCAGGTCGACTTCTTCATGCCGCCACCGCCTGGCGGACGGCCGGGCGCCGCAGGTTGCGGACCGCGTAGACGAGGTCGGGCCGGACCTTCGCCACGTACGTGACGGTGAGCGCGGTGATGACGCCCTCGCCGAGCCCGATCAGCAGGTGTGTGCCGGCCATGGCGGCGGCGATCGCGCCGAGGGACTTCCCGACGTCGGTGGCGCCGCCGAGGGCGTACTGCAGGACGAAGCCCTGCGAGGCGACCGTCACCGACACGACGCTGGCGATCACGGCGGTCGCGGTCAGTGTCCAGGTGCGCCGGGGCAGCACCCGCAGCAGGGTGGCGACGACCAGGTAGCCGGCGGCGGTGCCGAGCAGTGCCATGTTGGTGATGTTGAGCCCGAGCGCGGTGACGCCGCCGTCGCTGAAGATCAGCGCCTGCACGACGAGGACGATCGTGACGCAGATCGCGCCGAGGTAGGGCCCGACCAGGATCGCGGCGAGGGTGCCGCCGAGCAGGTGGCCGCTGACCCCGGGAAGCACCTGGAAGTTGAGCATCTGCACGGCGAAGATGAACGCCGCGACCAGGCCCGCCATGGGCACGAGCCGGTCGTCGAGCTCGCGCCGGCCCTGGATGAAGCACAGGGTGAGCCCGGCGAGGGCGACGACGGCGAACAGCACCGCGATCTGGTTGTCGATGATCCCGTTGGAGATGTGCATGGCTACCGCAGGCATGCCATGCAGCCTATTGCCGACTCGATGTTGTTGCCAAGAGTTTGCAACAACGCCCGCGCGAACCTCAGGCGAGAATCCTGGTGTTCCTGGTCGTCGGGGTGGCGTCCGCCAGGTGAACACGGTTCCTGCCGTTGTGTTTCGCGTGGTGAAGGGCCTCGTCGGCGCGCCCGACGACCTCGTCCGCGGCCTCCACACCGTCCCACCGGACCAGCCCGGCGGAGAACGACTGGCCGTGCGGGTCACCTCGCGCAGCCGGTCCAGGATCCGCGCCGCCTCCGGTGGGGCGGCGCCGGCGAGGAGCACGCCGAACTCCTCGCCGCCGTAGCGGGCCCGGGTGTCGCCGGGGCGCGGCAGCGGCCGCCAGGCAGCCGACGCCTCCTCCAGCAGCCGGTCGCCGGCAGGTGCCACCAGGTCACCGGCGGCGTCACGCCGCTGGGCCCGGGCGTCCCCGGCGGCCTACCGGGACACGGAGACTCCCGCCGCCCCTTCGGTGTCGCCCTCGTCGCGCTCCGTGACGGCCCGCAGTGTGCCGTTCTCCAGGTGTACGAGGTGTCCGGTGACCGCCCGGGCGTGCTCGGGCTGCTGCTCGACCAGCAGGACGGTGAGCCCGGTGCGGGTCAGCTCGGCGACGACGGCCCGTACCCGAGCGGCGAGGTCGACGGCGAGCCCTTCGCACGGCTCGTCGAGCAGCAGCAGCCGCGGCTGGGTCAGCAGCGCCCGGGCGATCGCGAGCATCTGCGCCTCGCCGCCGGAGAGCTGGTTGCCCTTGTTCGTGAGGCGCTCGCCGAGCCGCGGCAGCAGGTCCAGGACGCGTTGCCGGGTCCACTCCCCCTTGCGGCGCGACAGCGTCAGGTGCTCGGCGACGGTGAGGCTGGCGAACACCCTGCGGCCCTGCGGCACCAGCGCGACGCCCGACCTGGCGATCGCGTGCGCCGGCCGGCGGGCCAGCTCGGTGCCGCCCAGCCGGACGCTGCCGGAGCGGGCCTTGACCAGGCCGGCGATGGTGTGCACGAGGGTGGTCTTGCCGGCGCCGTTCATCCCGAGCACCGCCAGGGCCGCGCCCTCCGGCACGACCAGGTCGACGCCGTGCAGGACGGTGCCGCCGCCGTACCCCGCGTGCAGTCCCTCGATGGTCAGCGTCATGGGGCCACTCCGGCGTAGGCGGCCGCCACCTCTGGTGAGGAGCGGGTCTCCGGGACGGTGCCGGTGTGCACGTGGCGGCCGGAGTGCAGCACCGTGATGCGGTCGGCGAAGCCGTAGACCAGGTCGAGATGGTGCTCGACCAGCAGGATCGCGACGGTGAGCGGCAGCGACGCCAGCAGCGACGCGAGGACCTCGACCTCCGGCGGGGCGAGACCGGCGGCGGGCTCGTCGAGCAGCAGCAGGCGCGGCTCCCCCGCCAGGGCCATCGCCAGCTCCAGCTGCCGGCGCTGCCCGTGCGACAGCGCGCCCGCGAGCGTCTGGTCCACGCCGGTCAGCCCGACGCCGGCGAGCAGGTCCCGGGCGTGCTCGCGGGCCCTGGCGCGGCGGCCGGCACGCAGCCGTCCCCACGGCCGGCGGGCGGCGACGAGCACGTTGTCCAGCGCCGGCAGGCTCGCCCAGACGGCCGGGTGCTGGTGGGTGCGGCCGATGCCGAGCCGGGCCCGGCCGGCCGGGCCGAGCCGGGTGACGTCGCGGCCGTCGAAGCGGATGCGGCCCGCCGTCGGGCGCAGCGACCCGGCCACCAGGTTGAGCAGGGTGGACTTGCCGGCGCCGTTCGGGCCGATCAGCCCGACCCGGTCGCCCGGCGCCATCCGCAGGTCGACCCCGTCCAGCACGGCGAGGTCGCCGTACCGGCGGCCGAGCCCCGCCACCTCCAGCACGTCATTCATGCGCCGACCGCTTTCCCAGCAACCCCCGGGGCAGGAGGTACACGCAGATGATGAACAGCCCGCCCAGCACCAGCGGCGCGTGGCCGGGCAGCGGCCCGGAGACCCAGTCGCGGGCGGCGACCACCAGGCCCGTGCCGAGCAGCGCGCCGATGAGCGAGGTGGCGCCGCCGATGACGACCGCGAGCAGGACGAGCGCGGAGACGTCGAAGCCGCCGTCGCCGGGCGAGACGTAGCGCTCGACGGTGACCAGCAGCGCGCCCGCGGAGCCGGCGAGGGCACCCGCGACCACGTAGGCGACGGTGAGGTACCCGGCGACGGGGTGCCCGCTGGCCCGCATCCGCTGCTCGCCGTCGCGGGCGGCCCGCAGCATCGCGCCGGCCGGCGAGCGCAGCACCAGCAGCACCGCGCCGACCAGCACCGCGACGACGGTGAGGACGTAGAGGTACGTGGCCCGGTCGGTGCTCAGCGTGACCAGCCCCGGCAGCGGCGCCGGGGACGCGAACGCGAGCATGCCGTCGGTGCCGTTCGTGACCGACTTCCACCGTCCGGCGACGGTCGAGGTGAGCTCGCCGAGCGCCAGGGTGATCATGAGCACGACGACGCCCCGCGCGTAGACCACCAGTGGCGCGGTGACCAGCGCGAACAGCGCACCGGCGGCGGCCGCCGCGAGCAGCTGCACGACGCCGATCGCCACGTCGTGCCGGACCAGGGTCGCGGCCGTGTAGGCCCCGACGAGGTACGGCGCGGTCTGCCCGAGGGTCGGCAGGCCCGCGACGCCGGTGAGCAGCGCGACGCTGACGGCGAGCAGCCCGATGACGAGGATCCGGGTGAGGGTCTTGGTGGCGTAGTCGTCCAGCACCCATGCCAGCGGCAGGAGCACCGCGATCAGCGCCGGGAACCCCAGCGGCGCGAGCCGCCGCACCGAGGCCGGCGGCGCGAGGCGCTTGAGCGCGGTCATGAGGCGGTCCGCCCGGCGGACAGCAGGCCACGGGCCCGGGCCGACAGTACGACGGCCATCGCACCGAACAGCAGGAACGGGGCGTAGTCCCGGGTCGTCTCCGAGGTCACCCCGATGGTCTGGATCTCGCCGACCGCGATCGCGGCGACGAACGCGCCGCCGATCGAGCCCATGCCGCCGAGCACCACCACGACCAGGGACAGCATCAGGACCAGGTCCGCGGTGCGCGGTCCGGGGCCGATGATCGGGGCGCCGAGCGCGCCGGCGAGCCCGGCGAGGGCACCACCCGCGGCGAGGATGCCGGTGCGCACCATGAACGGGTTGACGCCGAGCGTGGCGACCATGTCACGGTCGTCGACGGTGGCACGGACCAGGCTGCCGGCGCGGGTGCGGGCGACGACGACGTAGAGCGTCACCGCGATCAGCGCGGCGACGACGATGAAGGCGAGCCGGTAGCCGGGGTAGGAGTGCCCGGCGATGGTCACCGCCCGGTCGAGGCTCGCGGGGATCCGCACCGGCAGCTCGTCGGGGCCGAACCAGCCGACGAGCAGGTCGCCGGCGACGAGCGCGACGCCGAACGTGAGCAGCGCCTGGGCGAGGTGGCCCCGCCCCGCGAGCGGCACGAGCAGCGCCGACAGGACGGCGCCGCCGGCCGCCGCGGTCACGGCGCCGATGAGCACCGCGGCCGCGAGCGAGACCCACGAGCCGTCGCTGACCTTCGCCGCCGCGTAGGCGCCGAAGGCGAACAGCGTGCCGTGCGCCAGGTTGAGTACGTCACCGACGCCGAAGGCGAGGGTGAGCCCGGCGGCGACGACGAAGAGCAGCAGGCCGTAGGCCACGCCGTCGACCGCCGGGATCAGGTACGCGTCCAACTCGGTCAGGCACCGACCGTCGCGAGGTCCTGCACCATGACGTTGGCGAGGGCCCGGCCGTCGTTGCGGACCTGCCGCAGGTACCACTTCTGGATCGGCGAGTGGTTCTTCGGGCCGAACTGCCAGTTGCCGCGCGGCGACGCGATCTGGCCGAGCTTCGCGACGGCGGCGTTGATCGACTCGGGGGTCGGGTTGTCGCCGGCCGCGGCGATCGCGCGGTCCAGGACGGCGGCCGCGTCGTAGGACGCCATCGCGTACTCGGTCGGGGTCACGTCCGGGTGCTTCTGCTTCCAGGCGGCGACGAACTTGCGGTTCTCCTCGTTGTCGAGGTCCGGCGAGTAGTTGCAGACGTTGAGGATGTTCCGCGCCGCGTCGCCCTGCGCCTGCAGCACCGAGCCCTCGGTGAGGAAGCCCGCGGCGTACAGCGGGATGTCCTTCGCGTCGGACTGCGCGTACTGCTTCACGAAGTCGATCGCGGCCTTGCCGGCGTAGAACGTGTAGACGGCCTTGGCGCCGCTCTGCTTGATCTGCGACAGGTACGGCAGGAAGTTCGTGGTCGCCGGGAACGGCGTCCACGTCGCCTTGCCGTTGACCAGCTGGCCGCCGATCTTCGTGAACTCGGTGGTGAAGCCGCCGACCTGGTCGAAGCCGCCCTGGTACTCCGGCCCGATCGCGAAGACCGGCCCGTTGACCTTGTCCTTGATGTACTGCGCGATGGCCTGGCCCGCGTCGGTGGACATGAAGCTGGTCGTCCACACGCCGCTGAGGTCCTTGAGCTCCGGCCGGCCGTTGGAGCCGATCAGCGGGATCTTCGCCTCGGCGAGCAGCGGCGCGACGGCCGCGACCGAGCCACCGCCGACGATGCCGGTCATCGCGACGACCTTCTCGTCCTTGATGAGCTTCGTCGCGGCGGGCACGGCGGTGGGGGCGCCGTCGCCCTCGTCGGCGATCTTCAGGTCGATCGGGTGGCCGCCGAGCTTGTTGTCGTGCGTCGACAGGTACAGCTCGAAGCCGCTCTTCAGGTCGGTGCCGACCGCCTGGTAGGTGCCCGTGAGGGAACCGAGGAAGCCGATCTTCAGGGTGGAGGCGGCGGCGCCGCTGCTGGACTTGGTGTCACCGTCGGCGCAACCGGCGGCTGCGACCAGCAGCCCGGCGGCGAGCACCGCACTGACCAGCGATCGTCGTTGCATGGTTCTCCTATGTGTTCTGCGTTCGCGGTTGTTCGCGGATCTCGTGCTCGCGATGGGGTTCGCGGTGTGTTCTCGCGGTGGGGTCCGCGGGGGTCAGCGGCGGGCGCCGGTGCGCTGCGCGAGGGCGTGCTCGGTGACGGCGACCAGGATCTCCTTGGCCGACGTGCGGGAGCGGACGTCGGCGTTGATCATGGGCACGCCCGGGTTGACCGCGAGGGCGTCGCGGACGTCCTCGAGGTGGTAGCGGGCGGCGCCCTCGAAGTGGTTCACCGCGATGACGTACGGCAGCCGCCGGTTGTCGAAGTAGTCGATGGCACCGAAGCAGTCGGCGAGGCGTCGCGTGTCGGCGATGACCACGGCGCCGATCGCGCCCCGGCACAGCTCGTCCCACATGAACCAGAACCGCTTCTGCCCGGGCGTGCCGAACAGGTAGAGCACCAGGTCCTGGTAGAGCGTGATCCGGCCGAAGTCCATGGCGACGGTGGTGCTGCCCTTGTCCGGCACGAGGGTCGAGTCGTCGTGACCGAGGCTGGCCGCGGTCATCACCGCCTCGGTCGTCACCGGCGGGATCTCCGAGATGGCCCCGACGAGGGTCGTCTTGCCGGCGCCGAACCCGCCCGCGATGATGATCTTGACAGCGGTGGGCCGCCCGCGCCCCGGCGTGGTCATGCCGGCGCTCCGCGCACCGTCGGGGCCAGCGCGTCACCGATCCGGTTGGCAAGCTCGGTCATCTCGTAGGACACCTTGCCGACGTCGGCGTGCGGCGAGGCGAGCACCAGCAGCGACGCGCCGTCTGTGAACGCCATGGTGAACATGAAGCCGCCGTCGAGCTGGGTCACGTTGGAGATGACGTTGCCCGCCTCGAAGAACCGCGCCGCGCCGGCGAGCAGCGCGACGAGACCACTGCCGGTGGCCGCCAGCTGGTCGGCCCGGTCGCGCGGCAGCGCGCGGGTGTGCGCCAGGACCAGCCCGTCGGTGGAGATCGCCAGCGCGTGGCTGACGTCGGGGGTGCGGCTCGCAAAATTGTCCAGCAGCCAACCGAGATTACTCGGGTCGGTCACAGAAGTGGTCCTCTCTTGCCGTTCATGGTGCGTCAGGAGCCTTGGGGTTCCGTCGGGTTCAGGAGCTGCCCGGCCGGCGGCCGGCCACACCGCGGGCGTAGGCGGACATCGCGGCGGCGACCTTGGAGGGGTCCCGGCGCGGTGCGGTGGAGCGGTCCCCCTGTGACGGCGCGGCCGCGCCGGGCACCAGATGCCGCTGCGGCGCGCGGACCGGCAGGCCGGACGCGGTGACGCTGCTGACCTCCGGCGTCGCCGCCTGCTGGGCGGCGCGCCAGCCGACGTCGGCGCTGGACTCCCAGTTCGCGGGCTCCTCGGGCGTGGCGTACGCCTCCGGGGTGGCGAGCTCGGCGGGCGTCTCGGTGCGGAACCAGCCGTTGACCGACTGGAAGATCGGCAGCTCGATCGAGTCGTCGGCGTCGGCGAGGATCGAGGGCATGTCGGGCTCGGGCAGCGGTGGCCACGCTCCCGGGCCGGGCGGCATCGGCTGCGGCTGCCGCTGCGGCTGCGGCTGCGGCTGCGGCGCGCGGTACTCCTGCACGGGCGCGTAGTCCTGGACGGGCGTGTACTCCTGCACCGGCGCGTAGTCCTGCGTGGGCGTGGCGACCCGGTACTCCTGCGTGGGCACGTCGAACAGGCTCGGCGGCGCGGTCCGCGGCGCGGGCGTGAACAGCTCCGCGGCGACCGGGCCGGGCACGGGGCCACCCCCGTTGCCACCGTTGCCGTTGCCGCCGTTGCTCTGGGCGTACCCGGCGGGCAGGGTCGCGGTGACGGCGGTCGCGAGCTGCGGCTGCCGCTCCGAGGCCATGATCGGGCGGAACACGTCCTTGGGGATGACCACCTCGGCGAGCGTGCCGGTGTGCTGGCCCGGCCGCAGCTGCACCTGGATCTGGTACCGCGCGGCGATGTGCCCGACCACGGTGAGACCCATGGCGCGGACCGCGGCGATGTCGATCGCCGGCGGCTGGGCGAGCAGGTCGTTGAGCTGCTGCCGGCGCGACGGCGCCAGTCCCACGCCCTCGTCGACGATCTGCAGAATGACCCGGTCGCCGAGGGCCCGGCCGGTGACCCACACCTCCGACTCCGGCGGCGAGTAGCCGGTGGCGTTGTCGAGCAGCTCCGCGAGCAGGTGCACGATCTCGTCGACCGCCTCGGCGACGACCGCGACGTCGTCGTCGACGCTGCCGAACCGGACCCTGGTGTAGTGCTCGATCTGCGAGATCGCGGCCTGCAGGACCTTGCCCATCGGAGCGTCCTCGCGGCGGACGCGGGCGGCGCCGGAGCCGCCCAGGACGAGCAGGCTCAGGTTGATCCGGGCCATCCGGGTGGCGAGGTGGTCCAGCTGGTACAGCTGCTGGAGCCGGTCCGGGTCGGTCTCGTCGCGCTCGACCCGGTCGACCTGGGCGAGCACCGCGTCGACCAGTCGCTGCTCGCGGCGGGACAGGTGGACGAAGATCTCCGCGACGTTGGAGCGCATGACGGCCTGCTCACCGGCGATGCGGACCGCCTCGCGGTGGACGGCGCGGAAGGCCTGCGCCACGTCGGCGACCTCGTCCGCGCCGCCGACGACGAGCTTCGCCGAGGCCCGGTCCGCGACCTCGTCCGGGTCGACCGTGCCGGGCGCCGCGGCGCGCAGCTCCGCGACGACCGCGGGCAGCTGCTCGTAGGCGACCTCGCGGGCCGAGTCGTGCAGGGCGCGCAGGCGGCGGGTGATCCGCCGGGCCACGACACCGGTCAGGATGATCGCGATGAGCAGCACCAGGGCGACGCCGGCGATCTGGAAGCCGGCCTGGGTCATCTGCTCGTCGCGGAGCTCGCTGACCTTCTTCTCGATCGCGCCGTCGACCTTCTGCTGGACCCCGAACAGCAGGCCGGACCAGCCGGACATCGCGTTGATCCAGCCGCCCGTGTCCAGGCTGAACCGCTCACCGGGCCGGGCGCGGTTGACCTGGTCCTGCAGCCGCTGCGCGGCGATGACCTGCTCGCCGGTGCTGGCCTGCTCGTACCAGCTGCGCCACTCGGCCGGGGCGAGGTCGTTGAACTGCACCGTCGCCTCGATGAAGCTCGTCCGGGTGGCGGTGATCTCCTGCTGCAGCGCGGGGGTCAGCTCGGTCGCCGCGACGGCGCGCAGCACGGCCGCCTGCTGCTGGCCGAGGGCCTCCGCGGCGCGCGACAGGGCGGCGGCGGCGCGGATCTGGTCGGCGAGCTCCGTCGGGGCGCCGGAGCGGGCCACCGACTCCCGGTAGGACAGCAGGTCGGCGATGAGGATGCGGTAGCTGAACGCGATGCCGGACACCGACGCGCGGGCGTCCTTGCGGACCTGCTCGCGCAGCTGCGCCAGGCCCTCGAGGTTCGAGTCGACGCGGCGGACCACGTCGGGCACGTCGCTGAGGCCGGCACGGCTCTCCCGGTACGCCGTGACGTTGTCGTCGGTGATCATCACCTGCGACGAGTACGCCTCCAGCTGCGCCGGATTCGGGTTGAGCAGCACGTTGACGGCCGCGGCCCGCTCGCGCTGCAGCGCGTGGGCCAGGCCGCCGGAGTTGGAGGCCAGCGCGGAGAGGTCCTGCAGCTGCCGGCTGCGGTTCACCTGCTGGACGGTGGTCACCAGGGCGATGCCGGCGAACACGACGACGGCGACGAGTGGCACGCCCACGATGAGGCGAAGCTGGTCGATGATGCGCCGGCCGGGCCGCTCGCGCCGTCCGGCCCGCTGGTCGCGCTCAGGCGCGGCCGGGGCGGCGGCGTGACGGGTCGGCCGGCGATCGGGACTCGGCCGAGCGTCGCGCTCCTGTCTTGGGACGGGCAGCGACGACGTGCTCTGGCTTTGGGTCACGAAGAGTCCCCGCAAGCATCCGAGATTGACAATACGGGTCAGTCCTGACAAGCAGGCGCATGACGTTGAGCACAATCACAGCTCGGCCGATCCGTGTCAATACCGATGTCCCACGAGCGCCGCCGAACGCCTCGTTTTTCCTCATCCGTTGGGTTGGCGTACACGAACCCATACGGACCCTAACGGCTGCCCCGGGCCAACTTTCGCTGGCCGGGGGACGCTCGGCGCAACGGCGACGTTTCCAGGTTTTTACGGGGCAGAAATATTCACCGAACGCATTGTCGACAGCACAATGGGTAAGTGCTTGTCGTACGGCACATAATCTCGTGCCAATGTCCTATGCGTTTGCGAATACTTTGTTGGCGACCCGGACCTGCTCCTCGTCGAGGCACGTCCGACCGCGGAAGCCGAGCCTGCGCAGGACCACGCCGGACGGTTCGCATTCGGTGCCCGGCGGGCAGGCCGCAGCGATCGGCGGCGCCAGTCCGGCCGCCGCACTGGCCATCACGACCATCGACCGGGCCCACAGCAGCTCGCGCTCGTCCTCGCCCGGCTCGACCAGCAGCTGCCGCGCGAGGGGGCCCTCGGCGAGCTGGAGCCGGGCGACCCGCGGGGCGCGCGCGATCTCGGCGGCCTGCAGGACGGCGGCGGCGGTCGCCAGGCGGGGGATGACGGCGATCCGGCCGACCGGCAGCCTGGCCGCCTCCTCGGCCTCGGCGATGACGGCACCGAGGGCGGCGATCTCGTTGGCCGACTCGGCGGCGACGCAGACCCCGGTCAGCGCGGGTGAGACGACGGGGCGCACGGCCTGCCGGCCTTCCTCCGTCGCGTCGAGCCTGACCCAGACCGCCGCACGGGCCGCTTCCACGATCCAGACGCCGACGGCGCCGGGGGCCGCGGCGCCGTGGAGGTCGACCACGAGCGCGTCGGCCTCGCTGGCACCGATGTTCCCGACATTCCGGATATCGGGGATATACAGCCACGACCGCATGATTCGATCATCGGTCGAAACCGTGCGCGGCGCACGTCGTGCGGTGCGGTTTGACCGTTTAGCCCTTCTTGTCGCCGGGTATGCATGCACGCTGAACGGTGACCGCGACGACAGGGGGAGTCATGGCATCCGACGCCGTCACGCTGATCATGAACGACCACCGGCTCATGGAGCAGCTCTTCGACCGGCTCCGCGCCGGCTCGGGCGACCGGCAGCTGCTGCTCGACGAGATCGCCGCGCGGCTCACCGCGCACAGCCACGCCGAGGAGCAGCGGGTGTACCCGTCGCTGCCCGCCGAGGTCGCGCAGCACGGCGCCGACGAGCACCACGAGGCGGAGCGGATGCTCCACGACCTGCAGCGGATGGGCCCGGAGGACGAGGCGTTCAACGACCGTCTGGAGGACTTCATCGCCACCGTCGGTCACCACGTCGAGGAGGAGGAGACGTCGACGCTGCCCGCGCTGCGCGAGTCCGTCGACGCGGACCGCCTCATCGAGCTCGGCGCCGCCTTCGAGCAGGTCCGCCTCGAGGAGTTGGCCGTCGCCGGCATCAGCGTCGGCTGAGCCCTCCGGCCCCGGCCCTCCGGCCCCGGCCCTCGGGACCCGGCCCTCGGGGCCCGGCCGCGGGCCCGGCTGAGGAGTCCGGCCGCGGGCCCGGCTGAGGAGTCCGGCCGTGGAGCCGGCTGCGGGGTCCGGCGGCGAGGCCCGGGCGGGCATCGGGGAGCGCCACTTCCGGGCAACGCCTGCGCCGGATCGCGGTGGAGGTGACGGCCCGGCCCGGCTTCGGTACAGTCGGGCAGGTCATGGCGCTTCTCCGGGCTTCACCGACCGCGACCGTCGATGCGGCGCGGCTCAGCGACCTGCCCGCGCACCCGGCGCCGCAGCGCGCCCGCGACCATGTCGTCATCCTCGCCAGCACCGGCCAGGGCACCCACACGATCGACTTCGTGACCCACGCCTGCCGCCCCGGCACGCTGCTGTGGGGGCGGCCGGGCCAGGTGCACCAGTTCGGCGGGCAGGCCGGCTTCGACGCGACCGTCCTCGCCTTCCCGCCCGCCACGCTGCCGGCCCTGCCGCCGCTGCCCGTGCGGCTCGTCGCCGACCCGACCGCCCCCACCTGCTGGCAGCCGGCCGGTGAGGACGAGGAGGCGATCGTCGCGGAGATCGCGCAGATCGCGGTCGACCGGGCCCGCAGCGACGGCAGCGAGCTGAGCCGCGCCCTCCTCGCGCACCAGGTCGCGGTCCTGCTGATGCGGATCGTCGCCCTGGCGCCACCGGCCCGCTCCGGCCCCGCCGCCGACCTGATCGACCAGCTCCGCGCCGAGATCGAGCGCGACGTCACGCACCGCCGGGTCGAGGACTACGCCGAGCGCCTGGGCTGCTCCGTGCGCACGCTGACCCGGGCGAGCCTCGTGATGACCGGCCGCAGCGCGAAGCAGATCGTCGACGAGCGGATCGCCCTGGAGGCGAAGCGGTTGCTCGCCACGAGCACCCTGCCGGTCGCCGAGGTCGGCCGCCGGCTCGGCTTCGACGAGCCGACCAACTTCGGCCGGTTCTTCGCCCGCGAGACCGGCCTCACCCCGGGCGCCTTCCGCGCCTCGCTGCTGCGCTCCCCCGCGCCGCCCCGCGTGCCGCACCAGCGCTCGTCGCTGCCGGGCCGCCTCGCCCCCCTGGCCCCCCGCACGGCCTGACCCCGGCCCGCCGACCCCACGCCGCCGGTGCGGCGCGCGGCCGGGCGGCGAGCGCGGGTGGGTCAGGGTTCCGGGGTCAGGTGGCAGCCGGACGGGCCCTCGGGGACGGGGATCGACAGTTCGCTCGCCGCCTCCTCGCGGCCCACGAACGGCACCAGCGTGAAGTACGCGAGCATCGGCAGCAGCGCGGGGAGCTGCTCGACGCGGCCCGCCGCGACGTGGCGGTAGATCGTCGCGTAGATGCCGCCGACGACCGTCTCGACCAGCTCCTCCGGCATCGGCAGGTCGCCGGCGCTCGGTGCCTCGCTGAAGAAGCGGTCGAAGCGGCGCAGCAGCTGGGCGCGCTCGGCCCTGGCCAGGGGGCCGGCGGCGTCGATCTCGACCACCGCCGTGGTGGCGAAGGCCGGCAGCTCGGCGAGGACCTGCAGCAGCACCCGCAGGGCGGCGCGGGCGCCGTCGCGCCAGGCGGGCTCGGCGCGGAACGCGGACTCCATCAGGTGCAGCAGCAGGTCGGTGCCGTGCCGGTACGTGGCGATGAGCGCGTCGTCCTTGCCGGCGAACAGCGCGTAGAAGGCGGGCCGGGTCACGCCCGCGGCGCGGCAGATGTCGCTGACCGTCGCGTTGGCGTAGCCCTTCTCCGCGACGGTGTGCACGACGGCGTCGTAGAGGCGCTCCCGCTGGTTGGCGGCGACGACCTCCGGCGGGACCCGGCTCGGGCCGCGTTTGATGGCGCGGGCCGGGTCGCGCGCCTCACGGGCCCCGGGCAGCGGGCTCAGCGGGTGATCAGCCATGCCTCAAGTATCGATCAGGCGCGCTGCACCGGCGTGGCGCCGGGGTGCCACCGGGGTGGCGGGAGGGGCATGGAACAGGGCAGAGTATCGGCGTGTCCTCGTCCGCCCAGCTTGCCAACGCCGTGCAGGGTGCCCGCGCGGTCGCGGCGCAGGGCGACGTGCGGGGCGCGTTCTCCCTGCTCGACCAGGCGCTCGACGTGGCGACGGGCAGCCTCGGCGGCGACGACCCGGACGTGCTCGCCGCGACCTGCCTGCTCGCGAAGTTCCACACCGACCTGGGCGAGCTCAGCGACGCCAGGCGGGTCCTGGAGGAGGGGCTCGCGGCCGGCTACCACCGGCTCGGCGACGGGCACGCGGTGATGCTCGCCCTGTCCTACGAGCTGGCCCGCATCGCCGACGAGCTCGGCAACGTCTACGAGGCGAAGCGGCGCTACGGCCAGCTGGCGAGGCTGGGACCGGCGGCGCTCGGCGAGGACCACCCGAGCGTCCGGGCGGCGCGGCGGTACCTGGGGCTGCCGGAGCCGGCGGGACCGTTCCACGCGCCGCACCCGTCGGCGCCGGCGCCGTTCGAGCCGCTGTCCGCGCCGACGGGGACCACCTCACCGACCCCCGCGCCGCCGGTCTGGCCCGTGGACCGGCGCCCCGCCCCATCCCCTCCGGTGCAGCCGCCCCCTCCGGTGCAGCCGGCCGAGCCGGTGACGCCGGCCGCCGACGGCCCGGACGTCGACGAGCGGCCGATCTTCCATCCGGAGCCACCATCGGGTGACGTGTGGCCGCCGGCGCCCGTACCCGCGCCGCTGTGGGGACCGGACGAGGACGGCGACTGGGACGACCCCGCCCCTCCCCCGCCGAGGGAGCGCGGCTGGCAGGAGGTGAGCCAGGGCGTCCTGCAGCGCCCCGCCGCGCCGCCCCTGCCGCCGGCCGAGGACCGGCACCGCGACCCGTGGGTGCCCGAGCCGGAGCCGGCCCGCCGCCGGTCGCCCCTGATCGCGCTGCTGGTGATCCTGGTCGTGGCGGTGCTCGGCGGGGTCGGCGCGGCCGTCGTCTCGTTCGTCGCCGCCCGCTCCGACCGGCAGACGGGCGCGGCCGCCCCGGCGAGCGCACCCCCCAGCGCCACCGGCGAGGCCAGTACAGATAGCGCCAAAGCGCCGGGCTCGCTGAAGCTGCGCGACGACAAGACGTCCATCACACTGACCTGGACCGATCCGTCGCAGGGATCGGCGCCGTTCATCGTCGCCGGCGGGCAGCAGGGCGCGCTGCGGCAGCTGCAGGTGCTCGCCGCGGGCGCCACCACGTACACGCTCAACGGCCTCAACCCGAAGCTCGACTACTGCTTCACGGTCGCCGCCGTCTATGGGACGGACAGCGTCGCGCTGTCGGATCTGGCCTGCACGCAGCGAAAATAACGAAGCGAACCGATCTAGACACGCCGGGTGTGCATCGCACATCGACAGGAATATGATGGGCGCCGGTTTCGGGGAGGGGGCCGCATGGTGAGCATTCGTTCGCGCAAGGGCGGCGGACTGGTCACGCTCGGCACCGTCGTCGGCCTGATCACGGTCCTCGGACTGACGCTCTTCGGCACCGGCGCCGCCAACAACGCCGTGGCCAGCTACGACGTCAGCTCATGGCTGTGGAGCAACGACAAGGGCGAGGTCGCCCGGGTCAACGGCGTCACCGGCAAGGTCGACACCCGGACGAAGATCACCGATGCGCAGGGCCACACGATGCAGGTCAGCCAGAGCGACCGGTTCGTGATCCTGCGGGACCTCAACACCGGCAAGATCAGCGTGCTGGACCTGACCAGCCTGACCCTCGGCGCGACGACCCAGGCCACCCCGGGCCTCGGCGTCACGGTCGCCGTGCACGACGACGTCGCGTTCATCGTCGACACCGTGCAGGGGCAGGTGCGCCAGCTCGACCCGGCGACGCTGCTGCCCGTCGGCGAGACGGTGACGTTCCCGCCCGGGATCTCCGGCGGCACGTTCGACGACACCGGGCGGCTGTGGCTGCTGGTGCCGTCCGAGGGCACCGTCGTCGCGGTCAAGCCCGCCCCGGCGAAGAAGCCGAGCGGCGGCCAGGGTGGCGGGCTGCCCGCCGACCCGACCAAGGTCAAGACGGTCAGCGTCGCCGAGCCCAACCACGACCTGGCGCTGTCGATCCTGGACACCGGCGTCGCCGTGCTCGACAAGACCGCCACGACGCTGACGACGCTGCGCGGCGACGCCCTGAAGAAGGTGCCGCTGCGCCTCGCCGGCAACGGCGCGATGCCGCAGCGCACCGTCGGCGGCGACGTGCCCGTGACCGTCGTCGACGACCGGCACGTCTACGTCGTCAACGGCGACGCGGTCAGCGACTTCACCGTGCCCGGCGAGAGCCCGAAGCTGCAGCCGTGCGTGGCCTGGTCGGGGCGCTTCTACTGCGCCGACGACGCGACCGGCACCGTCTACGTGCTGGACGCGGCCGGCAAGCCGCTCGACGCGATCCAGATCAAGGCCGGCGGCAAGGCGCTGGAGATCGAGGTCCGCGAGGACCGCATGTTCATCAACGCGCCCGGCGGGTCGACCGCGCGGGTCGTGGACTCCAAGCACCACGTGCAGGTCGTCGACAAGTACAACAACGACGTGGTCGGCGGCGACGCCCCGCCGGTGCCGCCCCCGCCGCCGCCGGCGAAGCCGCCGGTCGGCCCGCCCGGCGCGCCCGCGCGGGTGACGGCGACGCCCGGCAACGCATCGGCGCGGGTCACGTGGACCGCCGCGCCCGCCAACGGCAGCGCGGTCACCAAGTACGTGGTCGAGGGCGACGGCAAGCAGCACGAGGTCGGCGCCAGCCAGCGGGCGCTGGACCTGACCGGCCTGACCAACGGGCAGTCCTACAAGTTCACCGTCTACGCGGTCAACGCGAAGGGCAACGGGCCGAAGAAGGCGGCCAACCCGGTCACGCCGACGTCGCAGGTGCCCGACGCGCCGGTGAGCGTCGCCGCGACCGCCAACCCCGACGGCACCGTCACCGTCACGTGGCCGGCCGCCAACGGGCAGGGGCACAAGATCGTCAAGTACACGGTCACGACCGTGTCCGGCGACGAGTCCAAGACGTTCGAGTCGGCGCAGCCGACGTTCAAGGTGCCGGCCGGTGAGCTGCCCTACGGCACGCAGGTCGCGTTCCGCGTCGCCGCGATCAACGACATCGGCGCGAGCTCCGGCCAGTCGCCGCTGAGCCCGTCGGTGGTGCCGTTCACCAAGCCCGGCGCGCCGGGCGGGCTGACGGTCCGCGCCGTCACCACGAAGCGCGGCACGATCGTCGCCGCGTGGCGCGCCGCCGAGGACAACGGCGCGTCGATCACCGGCTACCGGGCCACCGTCAACGGCGTGACGCAGGACCTGGGCACCGGCCTGTCGAAGGAGTTCGGCGGCTTCGGCGACAACGAGCGGGTGACGCTGCAGATCAAGGCGGTCAACAAGGCCGGCGAGAGCGCCGCCGCGAACGGCGCGGCCAGCACCCTCGCCGCGCCCACGATGCGGGTGGACACCGCCAACAGCCGGGCCGCGCTGCAGTCGATCACGGTGGCGTTCACCGCGACCGACGGCGGCGGCGCGCCCGCGAAGTGCCGGCTCGACGTCGCGGGCGTCGGCGCGGTGGAGAACGCGTGCGCCGGCTCGCTGACCATGGGTGGCCTGTGGCCGAACACGGCCTACAACTACACGGTCACGGTCACCAACGCGGCGAACATGACCGCCAACGCGACCGGCTCGCTCTCCACCCCGGCCTACCGCGGCACCGTGGTCTGCGGCGACACCAGCTACTGCGGTCACGGCGCGTCCAACGGCGGCATCTGGGTGTACCGCACCCCGGCCCAGCAGAGTGGCAATGCGGTCGGCGACGTCTACGCTCCCGACAGCTACACCGCGATCTGCCAGACCACCGGGTCGAGCGTCAATGCGAAACCGTATGGCGGCAAGCAGAGCGCCGTCTGGATCAAGATCAGCTTCAAGGGCGAGAACTACATCCCGTACGCGTGGTTCGACCTGCCGAACGGCACCGGACCGCTGAAGCAGTGTTGAGCGCAGGAGCACAGTGAGCACATCCGAAGCAGAGTCCGGCCCTCCCAGCCCCGAGGAGGTCGCCGCGGCGGCCGACCTCGTCGGCCGGCTCGCCCGCAACGTCGAGTCGATCGTGCTCGGCAAGCAGCAGGTGATCCGGCTGACGATGACGGCGCTGCTCGCCGAGGGGCACGTCCTGCTGGAGGACGTGCCCGGCGTCGGCAAGACCACCCTCGCCCGGGCGGTCGCGGCGAGCGTGCAGGGGCAGTGGCGGCGCATCCAGTTCACGCCCGACCTGCTGCCGTCCGACGTCACCGGCGTCACGATCTTCAACCAGGCGACCCGCGGCTTCGAGTTCCACCCCGGGCCGGTGTTCGCCAACATCGTCATCGCCGACGAGATCAACCGCGCCTCGCCGAAGACGCAGTCGGCGCTCCTGGAGGTCATGGAGGAGCGGTACGTCACCGTCGACGGTGTCCGGCACGCGGTGCCGAGGCCGTTCCTCGTCGTCGCCACACAGAACCCGATCGAGATGGACGGCACCTACCGGCTGCCCGAGGCGCAGCTCGACCGGTTCCTGATGAAGCTCGCGGTCGGCTATCCGAGCGAGGCGGTCGAGATCGAGGTGCTGCGCGGCGCCGTGGCCCGCTCGCCCGAGGCCCTGGACGCCATCACCGACACGCAGGTGGTGGCGCAGCTGGTCCGGCTGGCCCGGCGGGTCCACATCGCGGATCCGCTGCTGGGCTACGCCGTGCGCCTGGGCAACGCGACCCGCGGCCACCCGCGGGTGCGGGTCGGCGTCAGCCCGCGCGGTGTCATCGCGCTGACCCGGGCCGCGTCGGCGTACGCACTCATCGACGGCCGCGGGTTCGTCGTGCCGGAGGACCTCAAGGCCCTGGCGGAGGCGGTGTTCGCGCACCGGCTGCTGCTGTCGCCGGACGCGCAGGTCCGCGGCGTCGCGCCCGGTGACGTCGTCCGTGAGGTGCTCGAGCAGGTGCCGGTGCCGGTGCCAGCCGCGGCTTAGCGATGCGCCTCACCTCCCGCGGGATCGGCCTGTCCGCGGCCGCGCCGGTGCTGCTCGCCGTGGGGTTCGTGTTCCAGTACCCGCAGCTCACCGTCGTCGGCACCGCCGCCCTCGCCGCCGTGCTGTTCGGCTTCGCGTACGTGTGGTGGCGGCCGCGGCTGACCGTGACCCGCGCCGTCGACCCGGACCGGGTCATGCGCGGCGAGTCGAGCACGGTGACGCTCACCGTCGGCAACAGCAGCCGCCTGCGCGGCGCGACCCTCATCGCCCACGACCGGTGCGGCCCGGCGACCGTGCCGGTGCCGCTGCTGCGGCTCAAGGCGGGCGGCACGACCACCGCCACCTACCCGGTGCCGACGGCCCGGCGCGGCGTCGTCGAGATCGGGCCGCTGCGGGTGGTGCGGCGCGACCCGCTCGGGCTGCTCACCCTGGCCCGCGGCTACGGCGGCGTCGGCAAGGTGTGGGTGTATCCGACCGTGCACCACCTGACCGCGGTGCCGACCGGTGTCATGCGTTCCCTGGACGGGCGGGTCGACAAGGTGCCGCACGGCAGCATCACGTTCGACACCCTGCGCGAGTACGTGGTCGGCGACGAGCTGCGGCACGTGCACTGGCGCACGACCGCGCGGGTCGGCGAGCTGATGGTCCGCGAGCACCTGGACACCAGCCTGCCGCGCCTCGTGGTGCTGCTCGACGACCGGCTGGCGGCCTACCCCGACGCGGACCGCTCCGGGGTCAGCGAGCTGTTCGAGTCGGCGTGCGAGGCGGCGGCGTCGATCGTGACGGCCGCGTTCCGGGAGGAGCTGCCGGTGGCGCTGCGCCTGGCCGGCGGCGGGTTCGCGGCGGGCAAGGACACCCGCGGCTACCTGGACCTGCTCGCCGAGGCGACCCTGCTGCGGACCGACGAGCTGTCGGCGACGGTCGCGCAGCTGCGGACCCGCCGCGCCGGCGACACGCTCGTCTACCTGACCGGGCCGGGCGGCGTCGCCGACCTCGGCCGGGTGGGGACGCTGCGGGCCGCGTACCCGTCGCTGGTCGCCGGCGCGTTCGGCACCGCGGACGGCGAGGTACCGACCGCCCTCGAAGGCCTCCGGGTGCTGTCCCCGGCCGACGGCGCCGACTTCGCCGCCGCGTGGGACGGGGTCGGCGCGTGGTGAGGCGGCTGCTGGTCGCCGTGGCGCTGCTCGGCATGCTGGTCATGTCCGCGTTCGCCCTGGCGCCGATCTACCACGGGCCGCTGCTGCTGCAGCTGATGGCGGCCGCCGCCGGCGGCTCCGTCGGCATCAGCCTCGCCGCCCGGCGCCTGCCGGCCTGGAGCGCGGCGCCGCTGAGCGTCCTCGGCCTGACCGGCGCCGTCCTGATCGCCATGCGGGTCTCCGCCGCGGCCGCCGGCGTCGACGGCAGCGTCCCCGCCCTGCGGGAGGCGCTGCGCAACAGCATCCCCCGGCTGCTGCTGGCCCTGATCCCGATCGAGCCGCAGCCCGACACGGTGCTGCTGCCGGTGATCCTGACCTGGCTCGCCGGGCTCGCCGCCGGCGAGCTCGGGATCCGCTACCACCGGGTCCTGCTGTCCTATGCGCCGCCGATGGTGCTGTTCGGCGGTGCGCTGTACCTCGTCGGCCCGAACGGGTCCGCCGCGGGCTGGGTGCCCCTCGCCTACTCCGGGTTCGCCGTGCTGGGCCTGATCGTGTCGAACCGGCCGCCGCCGGAGGACCGACGGATCAACGCGGATCAGCTGCGCACGCTCAGGCTCCGGGTGGGCGCCGGGGCAGTCGCGGGCCTGGCCGCGATCGTCGCGCTGTCGCAGCTGCTCGGGCCGAGCGTCGCGGCGAGGGTCGGCACCAGCCCCGTCGAGCCGCGCAACATGGTGACCCCGCCGCAGCTCGACTCGCTCGACGAGAGCCCCCTGGTCCGGCTGTCGGGCTGGGCGCTCAACCACGACCAGCACCTGTTCGACGTGGAGGTCACCGGCACCGACGCGCCGCCGCCGATCCGCCTCGCCGTCCTCAACGACTACGACGGCGTCACCTGGCGGGTCGGCGCCACGTACCGCAACGCGGGCCGGGTCGTCGCCGCGAAGCCCGTCCTCACCGACCCGCAGGTCAGGCAGGCGTTCCGCATCGCCGACCTCGACGGGCGGCTGCTGCCTGGGATCGCCACCCCGGAGGAGGTCGACGGGGTCCGGGTCGCGGTCGACACCAGCGACGGCACGATGATCCTGTCCGACGGGCTGCGCCCCGGCCTCGAGTACAGCGTCGTGTCCCGCGTGCACCGCCCCGACGAGAACGCGATGCAGGTCGCCGACGTGCCCAACACCGACGCCGTCGCCCGCCACCTGGCGCTGCCCGGCAAGGTCCCCGACTCGATCGCGCAGCTCGCCCGGCACCTCGGGGAGGGCGTGTCGTCGCCGTACCAGAAGGCGTTCGCGATCGTCGGCTGGCTGTCGGAGCACTACAAGGTCGTCGGCGACGCACCCAGCGGCCACGCCTACCCCAACGTCGAGTACTTCCTGTTCGGCCCCAAACAGGCCGGCGGGCAGAAGGGCACGTCGGAGCAGTTCGCGGCCGCGTTCGCGGTCCTCGCCCGGCTGATGGGCCTGCCGACGCGGCTCGCCGTCGGGTTCCGCGTCGAGGCGGGCCGCAACGAGGTCCGTGGCGGTGACGCGGTCGCGTGGCCGGAGGTGCTGTTCAACGGCGTGTGGGAGCCGTTCGACCCGATGCCGAAGGCCGACACGGTCCAGCGCCCGACCGAGGACGACTTCCGGCCGAAGCCGCCCGCGTCGCAGCCGCCGCCGGAGACGGTGCCGGCGCCGTCGGACTCGGCCGTCCCGCAGTCCCCGAAGCCCAGCGTGGCGCCCACCGCCGGGGCGGCCGAGCGGGACTCGCCGGCGGTGGCCGTGGCCGTCACCGGCGGATCGCTGCTGCTGCTCCTGTTGGCGTTCGCGGCGTCGGTACCGGTGGCCCGCCGGGCGCGCCGCCGTCGCCGTCTCGGCAGGGGGACGCCGGAGGCACGGATCGAGGCGGCCTGGGCGGAGGTGCTGACCGGCCTGCGCCTGGCGGGCCGCCCCGCGCCGCCGCACCTGGCCGCCGCGGAGGTGGCCCGCTACGCGGCGACCGTCGCCACCGGGCGCGCCCACTCGAAGCCCCGCGCGGTGACCACGATCCGCTCCGCCACGCCGCCCGTCGACGACCTCGCCGGGCTGGTGAACACCGTGGCGTTCGCTCACGGGGGCGGTGTCTCGGAGGAGCACGCCGCCCGGGCCGTCGCGCAGGCCGTCGCGTACACGGACGAGCTGCGAGCCAGGCGAGGGTTCTGGCGCCGGTTGCTCTGGAGCCTCGACCCCCGCCCGCTCTTCTGGGACTAGGAGGATTCAGGCCGCGCTTCGGGTCAGGATGAGGTCCGCGCGGTCGCGGGTGCCGGCGATGACGGCCGCGTTGCGCTCGTCGCTGCGCTCCACCCAGTCGTGGGCGTCGTGCAGGTCGAGCCCCTTCGCCAGCTGCCGGCGCACCAGCGAGTCCTGCCGCAGGTCGTCGGGTGCGTCCAGGTACAGCGCCAGGTCCAGCAGGTCCCGCACGGCCGCCCAGGGTCCGTCGTCGAGCAGCAGGTAGTTGCCCTCCACGACGATGACCCGGGTGGTGGCGGGCACCGGGATCACGCCGCCGATCGACTCGTGCAGCGTGCGGCTGTAGCTCGGGGCGTACACGAGATCCTCGCCGGCTCGCAGGCGCCGCAGCAGGTGGACGAACCCGGCCGCGTCGAACGTCTCCGGGGCGCCCTTGCGGTCGGCGAGGCCGAGCCGGTCGAGCTCCACGTTGGACAGGTGGAACCCGTCCATCGGCACGGCCACGCTGCTGTCGAGGGCGGCGGCGAGGGCCGTGGACAGCGTCGACTTACCGGCCGCCGGCGGCCCGCAGATGCCGATGATCGTGCGCCCCTCCTGCTGGCGCACGAACGGCTTGATGACCTCCAGGGCCTCGCTGAGGACGTCGGGTCTTCTCATGCTTCCGCGTTTGCCTGCAGGCTCGCGGCGAGTCCCCGCATGCCGGTCAGCCAGCGGTCCGTGTCGCTCGCCCGGTGCAGGTAGTACTTCTGGACCTCCGGGTGCGGCAGGATCAGGAACCGCTCCGCGGCGAGCCCCTCCACCACGGACGCGGCGACCTCCTCCGCCGGCAGGACCGCTCCCCCGGCGGCGGTGACCTTCGCGCCGATGTGGCCGGCGGCGAGCCCGTCCTGCAGCATCGGCGTGTCGACGCCCTGCGGGCACAGCGCGCTGACCTTGATGCCCTGCGCGCCGTACGTGATGGACAGCCACTCCGCGAACGACACGGCCGCGTGCTTGGTGACCGCGTAGGGCGCGTCGCCGACCGCGGTCAGCAGGCCCGCCGCGGAGCAGGTGTGCAGCAGGTACCCGTCGCCGCGCTCCAGCATGCCGGGCAGCACGGCGCGCGCGGAGTAGACGTGCGACTGGACGTTGACCGCCCAGGTCCGCGCCCACGTCTCCGCGGACGCCTCCAGGCCCTGGCCGGTGAGGATGCCGGCGTTGGCGCAGAACAGGTCGATGCGGCCGAAGCGCTCCTCGGTCTCGGCGGCCAGCTCGGCGACCTGGTTCTCGTCCGTGACGTCGACGGCGACCGCTCTCGCTTCCGTGCCGACCTCCCCGGCCAGCGCTTCGGCCGCGTCGCCGTCCAGGTCGGCGAGGATCAGGGCGGCGGCGCCCTCCGTGGCGAACCGGTGGGCCAGGGCGGCGCCGATGCCGCCGGCCGCGCCGGTGATGACCACGACCTTGTCCTTGAGGTCCACTACCGGTCCCCCAGCTCGCGCAGCGTGTCCAGCAGGACCTCCGGGCCGCCGGCCGTCAGCTCCGGCGTCGGCAGGAGCGCCATGACCGGGGTGGTGACGCCGGCGTCGGCGTACCGCTGGACGTGCTCCCGGCACCGCCGCGGGCTGCCGTGCACGATCAGCGCGTCGACGACCTCGTCGGGGATCGCCCGCAGGGCCGCCTTGCGGTCCTTGGCGGCCCACGCGTCCCACATCGCCTTGAGCGCCTCGCCACGGCCGAGCCAGCGGTGGAACGCGGCGTACGCGGGCACGGTCAGGTACGCGGCGATCAGCCTGCGGGCGGTCTCCCGCGCCACCTGCTCGTCCTCCGTGGGGCAGACGAAGATGCGGGCCGCGATCTCCTTCTCGCTGTTCTCGCTGTTCTCGCTCTCCAGCTCGGCGCGGACGGTCGCGACGTCCTCCACCGACAGCCAGTTGAGCACCACGCCGTCGGCCTCGGCCGCCGCCAGCCGCAGCATCTTGGCCCGCAGGGCGGCGAGGAGGAGCTTCGGCGGCTGGGCCGGCGGCCGTTCGAGGCGGAAGCGCCTGACCTCGAACGTGTCGAACGCCCCGTCGACCATCTCGCCCGCGAGCGCCGTGCGCAGGAACCGCAGCACGTCCCGGCTGCGCTCGAACGGCCGCTCGAACGGCACCGCGTTCCAGTCGCCGACCACGACCGGCGACGACGCGCCGATGCCGAGCGCGACCCGCCCCGGCGCCGCCTCGGCCAGGGCCGCGGCCTGCATGGCGATCAGCGCGGGCCCGCGCGTGAAGACGGGGACGATCGCGGTGCCCAGCCGCAGCCGCGGCGACCACACCGACGCCAGCGCCAGGGGCGTGAACGCGTCGGTGCCGGAGACCTCGCTCGTCCAGACATCGGTGAACCCCAGATCCGGCAACGCCTGCAGCAAACCTGCGTGCTCGGGCAACGGCACACCGGTCAGCGGCACCGTCAGCCCCCATTGGCTGGTCATCAACCGATCATCGCCGTGACACGGCCGGTGTGGCAAGCGAGCCGGCTGGGAAGCGTTCTGCTGGTTTCCCACACCGGTTCGCGACCTCCAGCCGGGTCCGCGACGTCGCTCGTGCCGGAGTGCGGCGTGCGCGGGCGAGATACGTTTGCGGCATGCGACGGCGTCACGTGTTCACCCTGGCCGCCGCCGGTGCCGCGGCCGCCGGCTGCTCCCCCCGCCGGCGCTCGACGCCCGCCGCCGCCTCCTCCTCCACCGCGGCGTCCGTCGCCCCGGTCGGCCTGACCTTCCCGAAGGGGTTCGCGTGGGGCGCGTCGACCTCCGCGTACCAGGTGGAAGGCGGCGCGACGGCGGACGGCCGCGGCCCGTCGGTCTGGGACGTGTTCAGCCACGAGGCCGGCCGGACCAAGGACGGCGGCACCGGCGACGTCGCCGCCGACCACTACCACCGCAGCTACGAGGACCTCGACCTCATGCGCGGCCTGGGCCTGAAGAGTTACCGCTTCTCGATCTCGTGGCCCCGGGTCCTGCCCACCGGCCGCGGCACCGTCAACGCCAGGGGCCTCGACTTCTACCACCGACTCGTCGACGGCCTCCTCGCGCGCGGGATCACGCCGGTCGTCACCCTCTTCCACTGGGACACCCCGCAGGCGCTGCAGGAGGCCGGCGGCTGGGCCCAGCGCGACTGCGCGTCGTGGTTCGCCGACTACGCCTCCACGGTCTGCTACTCCCTCGGCGACAAGGTGCAGACCTGGCTGACCCTCAACGAGCCGAAGACCGTCACCGAGGTCGGGTACACGGCCGGCGTCCACGCCCCTGGCATCCGTGACCGCCGCCTCGCCAACGTCGCCGCCCACCACCTCCTGCTCGGCCACGGCCTGGCGGTGCAGGCGTTCCGCGCCACCTGCCGCAAGGGCCGCATCGGCGCCGCGCTCAACCTCTCCCCCGTGTACCCGGCCGACGACTCCGACGGCGCCCGCGCCCAGGCGGTCATCGGCGACGCGGAGGAGAACCGGCGCTGGCTCGACCCTGTCCTGCTCGGCCGCTACCCCGCCGACTGGCTCGCCACCCAGCCCGCCGACGCCCCCGTCCGCGCCGCCATCCGCGACGGCGACCTTGCCGTCATCGGCGCGAAGAGCGACATCCTCGGCGTCCAGTACTACAACCCCGCCTACGTCACGGCGACGGGCGCCCGCGTCCAGAAGCACCCCAAGACCCAGGCAACCTGGCAGGAGGTGTACCCGCACGGCCTCTACGACCTGCTCACCCGCATCCGGCGCGACTACGGCGACATCCCGCTCACCATCACCGAGAACGGCATGCCCTCCGTCCACCCCACCGACGACCAGGACCGCATCACGTTCCTGCGCGACCACCTGACCGCCGCCCACCAGGCCATCCGCGAGGGCGTGCGGCTCGAGAGCTACCACCTGTGGTCCCTGCTGGACAACTTCGAGTGGGCCGAGGGCTACACGCAACGCTGGGGCATCATCCACGTCGACTACTCCACCCAGCAACGCCACCGCAAGGCCAGCGCCGACTGGTACCAGCAGGTCATCGCCCGCAACGGCATCTGACCTCAGGCCCGGGCTCCACCTCCAGCTGGGGCTCTGCTTCCAGCTGGGGCTCTGCTTCCAGCTCGAGCCTGACCTGGTCCGGGCTCAACCTCCGGCTCGGGCCTGACCTGATCCGGGCCTGACGGCTGCTGGTTCGCCTCAGCCGAGCCAGCCCGGTTTGACGAGACCCGCCTCGTACGCGAACACCACAAGCTGCGCCCTGTCCCGCGCCCCCAGCTTGATCATCGCCCGGCTGACATGGGTCTTCGCCGTGGCCGGGCTGACGAACAACCTCGTCGCGATGTCCTCATTGGACAGCCCCGCCCCGACGAGCGCCATCACCTCCCGCTCCCGATCCGTCAGCACCGTCAGCGACATCGGCGCCAGCGGCGCCCGCGACCTGCTCGCGAACTCCTCGATCAACCGCCGCGTCACCCCCGGCGACAGCAACGCGTCCCCGCCCGCGACGGCCCGCACCCCCCGCAGCAGGTCGACCGGCTCGGTGTCCTTGACGAGAAAGCCGCTCGCCCCGACCCGCAGCGACTCGAACACGTACTCATCCAGGTCGAACGTCGTCAAAATCACGATCCGCACCTGCGCCAGCCGCGCATCGGCCACGATCTGCCGCGTCGCCTCGAGCCCGTCGAGCACCGGCATCCTGATGTCCATCAACGCCACGTCAGGCCGCGTCTGCACCGCGAGCCGCACCGCCTCGGCCCCGTCCGCGGCCTCCCCGACCACCTCGATGTCGGCCTGCGCGTCGAGCAACGCCCGAAACCCGGCCCGCACCAACGCCTGGTCATCCGCCAGCAGAACCTTGATCACCCGCTGCCCTCCCCACCACCGATGACCGGGAAGGCCTCTCGCCGCCCCTGCCCGCACGACCTCTTCCGGATCATGACTGCTCCCGAACGGGAATCCTGGCGACCACCGCGAACCCACCGCCCGCGCGGGGACCGGCCTCCAAGGACCCCCCGAACGCGGCGGCCCGGTGCCGCATCCCCGCGATGCCGTTACCGTCACCGCGCACCGACGAACCGCCGCCGCCCGCACCGGCACCGACCTGCCCGGAGCCCGCGCCCGCACCAACCTGGCCGGAGCCCGCGCCACCGCCTTCACCGCGCTGGTCACTGACTGCCTGGCCGCCGCCGACGCCATGCCAGCCACTGACTGCTGCCGGGCCGCCGCCGACGCGCCGACCGCTTGCTCCCTCGCCGTCGCCGCGCTGGTCATTGGCTGCCAGGCCGCCGACGCCATGCGGGCCGCTGACTGCCAGGTCGCTGTCGCCGCGTGGGCCACTGGCCGGGTCGCCGCCGTGCCGGTCGCTGGTCGGGCCGCCGTGTGGCGGGCCGGGAGTCTCCTCGGACGCCGCCCCGGCCAGGGCCGCCGCGCTCGCGGTCGTGGATGCCGCTTCCATGGTGCCGGGCGACCCGGTGACGGATACCGCCGGACCCGTCCCAGCCGCACTTGAAGCGGACCGGCTGGCGTCGGGCACGAACGGCGAGGCGGTCGCGGACGGCTGGACGCTCGTGGACGGCGGGACGGTCGCAGCCGGCGGGACGGTCGCGGACGGCGGGACGGTCACGGACGGCGGGACGGTCACGGACGGCCGGACGGTCGCAGCCAGCGGGACGGTCACGGGAGGCTGGACGGTTGCGGGCGGTGAGGCGGTCACAGGCGGGTGGACGGTTGCGGACGGTGAGGCGGTCGCGGGCGATGAGGCTGGGCCGGAGTTCGCTCGGGCGTGGCCGTCGTCGGTGATGTGGAGCGTGAGCTCGGTCGGGGTGTAGCCGATGGCGATCGTGGCGGAGGCGCCAGGGCCCGCGTGACGGCGGACGTTGGTCAGGGCCTCCTGCACGATCCGGAACGCGGCCCGATCGACCTGGGGCGGCAGCGGACGCGGCACCCCGGTCGTGTCGACGGTGACGGGCAGGCCGACGGCGCGGGCCTCCTCGGCGAGGCGGTCGAGGTCGCGCAGGCCCGGGGCGGGCGTGCGCGGGGCGGCGCCGGCGGGGTTGAGGCCGGCGAGGACGGAGCGGGTCTCGCGCAGCGCCTCGGCGCTGGCGTGCTTGATCGCCGCGAGGGCGACCCTGGCCTGCTCGGGCTGGTCGTCCATCAGGTGCAGGCCGACCCCCGCCTGAACGTTGATGAGGGACAGGTGGTGGCCGATGACGTCGTGCAGCTCGCGGGCGATCAGGAGCCGCTCGTCGCTGGCCTGGCGACGCTCCTGCTCGGCCCTGGCCTTCTCCTCCTCGGCGCGGGCGAGCTGCTGCTGCGCGGACCAGTCGCGGGCCATCTGGGAGTAGCGCATGGCACGGACCCTGGCGGCCTCGCCGAAGCCCGCGATGACGAGGCACCAGACGCCGATGAGGATGACGCGGGGCAGCGACTCGTCGCCGCGGACCAGCACGGCGAAGACGCTGAACGCGGCGGCGACGGCTACCCAGGTCAGCCAGCGATAGCCCGAGGCGAGGGCGGTGAACATCGCGACGATCGCGGCGACGAACCCGGGGCCGTCGGGATAGCCCATGCTGAAGTAGGCGGCGGTCGGCACCAGCGCGCCGACGAGAGAGACCAGCGGCCAGCGCTCGCGGACCGCCAGGGCGACGGGGCCGGCGAGCAGCAGCAGATAGGCGGTGCCGTCCAGGACGTGCGGGCCGGTCGAGCCGTAGGCCGCGGCGCGGGTGCCGAGGACCTGGACGAGGGCCATGGCGATGACGATCGCCGCCGGGTGCGGGCCGCCGCCCCACCGCCTGCGGCCGTGGCGCTCCATGGACTCCATGCGGTGCGCGAGCCGCGCGGCGTGCCGGGCGTCACGCGCCTCGCGCAGCTCCCGGGTCCAGGGCGGTCGTCGTCTCACATCGCCAAGGTAGTCCAGGGCCGGGACCAGCGGCGTCGCACTCAGGTCGCGCGGTCGCGTACTCCCTGGGTCGTACATGGGCGGCTGGTGTGCGACCTGAGAAGTACAGGACGACACGACACGGGTGCGACGCGCGTGGCGGCGGTCAGCGGCAGGCTGTGAGCAACAAGGAAGGGAGGCCGAGATGGCCGGCGAACGGGTGCGAGCCTCCGACAAGGAGCGCGAGCAGTACGCGAACATGGTGCGGGCCGGGATGACGGAGGGGCGGCTCACGCTGGAGGAGGGCGAGGAGCGGCTCACGCAGGTATATGCGGCGAAGTTCCGCGACGAGCTGCCGCCGGTGACGGCCGACCTGCCCGACGGGGGGCGGCGAGGGCTGTTCGAGCTGCCGGAGACGCAGGCGGAGTTCCTGCGGCAGGGCCGGCGGCACCTCGCACGGCACGGCGCGTTCGTGGCCGTGGTGGCGGTCACGCTGACGGGGCTGTGGGCGCTGTCGGGCGCGCACTTCTTCTGGCCCGCGATCCCGCTGTTCTTCCTGGTGCTCAGCGTCTTCAGGCATGCCCGCTGGCGGCGGTGGGCGGCGTCGGGAGGCGCGCCGTGGTCGGGGGGTGCGCCGTGGGGGCGGCGGCACTGGGGGTACGGCCACGGTCACGGGCCGTGGTCGGCGGCCTCGGACCGTCACGGCTGGACCTGAGCCGGCCGCTCCGGCGGGGGCGTCGCCACCAGCGCGGCGCCCCACCGGCAGCGACCGGCGCGGTGAAGCCGTGGAGCCGCGGCCGACGCGGCGCCCGAGCGGCGAGCAGTGCGCGGCGGTGTGCGAGGGCGGCGGTACAGGAGCTGGGGCAACGACAGCGGCCGGCACGGGGAGCACGAGACGAAGCCGACCACGCCCCGCCGGCAGGAAAAGCCGCGACAACCGCGAGGCACGCGGCGGGAGCGGGGCACTGGCGGTACAGGAGCTGAAGCAACGACAGCAGTCAACATGGGGAGCACAAGACGAAGCCGACCACGGACCGACGGCAGGAGAAGCCGGGGCAGCCGGAAGGCGCCCGGCGGTGCAGGAGCTGAGCAGGCCGCGGCAGTGGGTGGTGCTGGAGTGCGGTGGACCGACGAACGACGAGAGGCTGGATGTGGCATGTACCGAACCGAGCTCAAAGGCAGGGTCGCGGTGGTGCTCGGCGGTGCCGGTGGGGTCGGTGCCGCGGTGTGCCGGCTGCTCGCCGCCCGTGGGGCCCGGATCGCCGTCATCGGCGACGACGAGGCCGAGCTGCAGGACCTGGTCGACGAGCTGCGGTGGGTGGGTGCGGACGCCGTCGGCATCGTGTCGACCGGGGTGGACGCGGCATCCGTGCACGCGGGGGTGCTCAGTGAGGTCGGGGCTCCCGATCTGCTGTTCCTCGTCCCGTGTACGGGCGGCGCCGACTTCCGCACGAGTGTCGACAGTGGACTGACGGCGACGTTCGAGGCGTTGCAGGCGTTCGTGCCGCCGATGGCGGAGGCACGGACGGGGACGGTGGTGACGGTCGCGCCGTTCGGCACGGACGCGGCGACGAGCGCGGTCGGCGGCGGGGTGACGGCGCTCACGCAGCACGTGGCGCGGGAGGTCGCGGCGTCGGGGGTGCGGGCGAATGTCGTGTCTTGGACACCGCAGGCGGAGCGGGTGGAGGATGTGGCCTTCGCCGCGGTCTACCTGGCCTCGGACGCGCCGCCGACGATGACGGCGACCACCTTCGACGTGGCCGGCAGGTGAACGCGGCTGTAGCTCCTATGTACGAACGCGGGTCCACATGGGATAGTCCGGATCATGATGGGCTCTTCGCATGCGCTGTCCGGGGCGGCCGTGTGGCTGGCCGGCTCCCTGGCGCTGGACCAGCTCGCCGACTTCCACCAGACGCCGCTCCAGCTGGCCGTCGGCACCGCGATCTGCGCCGGTGGCGCGCTGCTGCCTGACCTCGACCTGTCGGGGCGGGTCACCACCCGGCAGGGCGGCGCGACGGTGGCGCACACGTTCGGGGTGCTGACGCTGTTCCTGGCCGAGGTGGTCGAGAAGTTCTCGCTCGGGGTCTACATGCTCACCCGCCTCAAGCACGACCCGCGCCGCCGCAACGGGCACCGCACGCTGACGCACACCATCGTGTTCAACGTCGGTGTCGGGTACGGCACCCTGGCGCTGTGCAACGCGTTCGGCAAGTGGGCCGTCATGGGCGTGCTGTTCTTCGCGTTCGCGATGGCGCTGCGCGGGCTGTTCGAGCGCTGGGCGGAGCGCGCCGGCTGGCTCATCGTGACCCTCGCCGCCGCGGCGGCCGCGTACCTCGTCTACGAGCGGCTCCCCGGCGACCGCGGCTACCCGCTGCTCGGCATGGCGGTCGGCGTGGGCGGCCTCATCCATCTGGCCGGCGACATGATCACCCGGCACGGCTCCCCCATCTTCTGGCCGATCCCCACCGGCCGGCGGCTGTGGCGCAACATCGGCCTGCCGCACTCGGTGGCGCTGACCGCGGGTGACAAGACCGAGACGGTCGTGCTGCGCATCGTCTTCACCACGGTCGCGATCTTCGCCGGTGCCCTGCTGGTCGCGCCGGTCCTGCTCGAGAGGTTCAACATATCCGTGTGAACGATGACGACGAGGTCCCAGCGTTCTGGCAGGCGCTGGGCCTGCCCGGCCTGTTCGACGTGCACACGCACTTCCTGCCCGAGCGCATGATGCGCAAGGTCTGGGCCCACTTCGACGCCGGGGGTCCGCTCGTCGGGCGGCCCTGGCCCATCCGGTACCGCGGGAGCGACGCCGAACGAGCGGGCCACCTCCGGGAGATGGGCGTCCGGCACTTCACGGCCCTGGCGTACGCGCACCGTCCCGACATGGCCGCCGACCTCAACGCGTGGACGCTCGGCTTCGCCGCGCGGACACCGGGGTGCGTGCCGAGCGCGACGTTCTACCCGGAGCCCGGCGTGCCCGGGATCGTCGACGCGGCGCTCGACGGCGGCGCCCGGATCTTCAAGGTGCACCTGCAGGTCGGTGGTTACGACCCGAACGACCCGCTGCTGGAGCCGGTCTGGGGGCGGCTCGCCGAGACCGGCACGCCGGTGGTCGTGCACGCCGGTTCCGGTCCCGTCGCCAACGGGTACACCGGACCGGGTCCGTTCGGCGAGGTGCTGCGCCGCCACCCGTCGCTGGTCGCCGTCATCGCCCACTTCGGCGCGCCGGAGTACGAGGGCTTCCTCGATCTCGCCGACCGGTACGCCAACGTCATGCTCGACACGACGATGGTCTTCACAACGTTCTTCCCGGGGTTCCCGCCGGCGCTCCTACCCAGGGTGGAGGAGCTCGGGCTCGCCGGGCGCGTGCTGCTCGGCAGCGACTACCCGAACATCCCGCACCCGTACGCGCACCAGCTGGACTCGTTGCGACGCCTGGGGTTCGGTGACGACTGGCTGCGGGCGGTCTGCTGGGGCAACGCGGCGGGCATGATGGAACGGTGACGAACTCCTTCCACGGCCTGGCGGAGCTGGTGCTCGCCGGCCCGCAGTTCCGGCGCAGCGGCACCATCCGGCTCAGGGTCACACCCACCGGTTTCGCCACCGTCGCCGCACCCGACGTGCGGGCCGAGGCCGACGCGCTCGTCGTCGACGGGCGCCGCATCCCGTACGAGGGGCAGACGTTCGCCCAGCTGGCGGCGGCCGCGGGGCTGGACGTCGGCGCCGCCGAGGGCGTCTACAAGGACGGCTCCGGCGCCCGGCCCGGCGACCCGATCGTGACCACCGGTGCGAGCGCGACCCTGGGCGCCCTGGCGGTCGGCGACGCGGCGCTGCGCCTGTTCGCGCCGGACGCCACGCCGGTGCTGTGGCCGGAGCACTTCGACGTCGGCATCACGCTCGACGAGGTGAACTACGGGGTGTCCACGGGCGACTCGGCGATCCCCGAGCCGTACGCGTACGTCGGCCCGTGGACGCCGCGCGAGGGTGAATTCTGGAACGTGTCGTTCGGTGCCGCACGGCCCTTGAGCGCCCTCGGCGACGCGGCCGCGGTGGCGGCGTTCTTCACCGAGGGCCGTGCCGCCGCCGCAGGCTGAACGAGGTCCTGGCGCCACCTCCGGCGGTGGTACCGCCCCGTTGTGGACGGTCCGGGCGGCCGCCTGAGTGGCCGCCGCCCGCCGGATCGGCGATCGTGCGTTGCCGGGACAGCGGAGGCCCGCTGCCGGGAACGGCGCGCCACCGGGACAGCGGAGGCGCGCTGCCGGGAACGGCGCGCCACCGGGACGGCGAAGGAGCGCTGCTGGAGGCGGCGCGTCGCCAGGACCGCGAAAAGGTTGCCGGTGCCGGGGGCGGCGGCGCTGTGGTGGGCGGTCAGCGGCGTTTGACCCACCAGATGATGCCGAACACGATGACGAAGCTCGCGGCGGCGGTCATGACGTACGGGACCGCGCGGCGCACGACCGCGCCGACCCCGCTGACGGCGAGCAGGTCGATCGGCTCCACCTCGTCGTCCGGGTGCACCGACACGGAGGACTCCGACAACGCCGTGGGCGCGGACCGCGCACCCGCGCCACCCGCGCCCGAGTCCGGCACCGCGGCCGAGTCCGGCACCGCGGCCAGGTCCGGAACCCCGGCCGAGGCCGGCACCGGAACCGGAACCGAGCCTGTGGCCGAGTCCGAGGCAGCGGCCGAAGCTGGAGCCGCGGCCGGCGCTGAGGCCGAGTCCGGAACCGCGGCCGTGACAGCCACGGCGGGTCCGCCCGCGGCGAGCTTGCCGGCCAGGCAGTCGGCGAACTGGCCGATCAGCTTCGAGCTCACGTCGCCGATGAGCCCACGGCCGAACTGCGCGGCCTTGCCGGTGATGTCGAGGTCCGTGGCGACCTCGACCTTCGTGCCGTCGGCGCCCGCGTCGTGCAGCTGCGCCGTCACCTTCGCCGAGGCGGTGCCGCCGCCCCGGCTGTCGGCGCCGGACGCGGTGAGCACCACCCGGTGCGCGGCCTCGTCCCGCTCGACGAACCGGCCCTTGCCCTTGAACGTGAGGCTCACCGGGCCCAGCTTGACCTTGACGGTGCCGGCGAAGTCGTCGCCCTCGAAGGACGTCAGCGCGGCGCCCGGCATGCAGGGCGCGACCCGCTCGATGTCCAGCAGCACGTCCCACGCCTGCGACACCGGGACGGGCACGGTGAAACTGTGTTCCAGCAGCACGTCGTCAGACCCCCAGCACTCGGCGGCACGGCCCGTCCGGTGATCCGGGCCACGCATCCGACCATAGTCCCGTCGGCGCGTGCCGCGCAGCACGGCCACCCGATACCTTCACGATGGACGGTCCGGCACTCCCGACGGAGGCCACGTGCGACAGTTCGAGATCCGACCCGGCGAAGTGCCCGAGTGGCCGGGGATGAGCCCGGCGGCACGGGTGGTGGCGGGTTCCTGGCGAGGGTCCGGGTCACCGGCGACGCGGCCGCCGCCCGCGAGCTGATGGCGCCGGGCACCCGCCGACCGGCGCGCCGCTCACCGAGGTCGGCTCGGCGGTGTACCGGGTCGAGGCGGCAGGATCGCCGAGTACTGGGTCCGACTCGACCGGCTCGGCCTCGCACGCCAGTTGCAGGACCCGGCGCCGCAGGGATGAGGGCCGCCCGAGACGGACGGCCCCCGGACGGCCCTCGCAGCACCCACCGCCGCCCAGAAGCCGCCCGGAATCGGACGGCCCCGGGCGGACGCCTCAGATGCCCAGCGCCCGGCACACCGCCCGCGCCGTCAGGACCCGCGCCAGGTCGCGCCGGTAGTCCGCGGAGGCGGTGAGGTCGTCCACCGGTGACGTGCCGGACGAGACGGACACGCAGGCCGCCGCCACCGCGTCCGCCGTCGCCGGCGCACCGGTCAGCGCCGCCTCGACCTCGACGGCGCGGTGCGGCACCGGGCCCATGTTGGTCAGCGCGACCCGCGCCCCGGCGATGGTGCCGCCGGAGCGGGACACCGCGACCGCCACGCCGACGATCGCCCACGCCTGCGCCACGCGGTGGAACTTCTCGTAGTGCGCCGACCAGCCGTCCGCGCCTGCCAGCCGCACCTCGACGAGGACCTCGTCGGGGGCGAGCGCCGTGGTGAACAGGTCCACCGCGAAGTCGGCGGCGCTGACGGACCGCCGCCCGGCGGGGCCCTGGACGACGTACGTGGCATCGAGGGCGGCCGCGACGGCGGGCAGGTCGGCGGCGGGGTCGGCGTGCGCGAGGGACCCGCCGACCGTGCCGCGGTGCCGCACCTGCCGGTCGCCGACCCTCGCCGCCGCGGCCGCGAGCAGCGGCGCGTGCCGCTGGACCAGCGGCGACGACGCCACCTCGGCGTGCGTGGTCATGGCGCCGACGACGAGCGTGTCGCCGTCGAGCCGGACCCCGCTGAGCCCGGGCACGCCGGCCAGGTCGACCAGCAGCGCGGGCGCGGCGAGGCGCAGCCGCAGCACCGGCAGCAGCGACTGCCCGCCGGCGAGCACCTTGGCGTCCTCGGCGGCTCCCAGCGCGGTCACCGCCTCTTCCACAGTGGACGGTTTCAGGTAGTCGAACGCGACGGGGATCACGCCACACCTCCGCGCTTGATCGCCCGCCACACCCGCTCGGGTGTGCAGGGCATGGCGATGTCGTCCACGCCGTACGGGCGCAACGCGTCGACGATCGCGTTGACGACGGCCGGGGTGGACGCGATGGCGCCGGCCTCGCCGACACCCTTGACGCCGAGCGGGTTGGAGGTCGCCGGCGTCTCCGTGCGGTCGGTGACGAGGTGCGGCAGGTCGGCCGCGCTGGGGATCGTGTACTCGACGAACGACCCGGTCAGCAGGGTGCCGGACTCGTCGTACACCGCCTGCTCGTGCAACGCCTGTGCGATGCCCTGCGCGACACCGCCGTGCACCTGCCCCTCGACGATGAGCGGGTTGACGACCTTGCCCACGTCGTCGACCGCCACGTACCGGTGGATGGCGACGTGCCCGGTCTGGGTGTCGACGAGCGTCGCGCACAGGTGGGTGCCGTGCGGGAACGAGAACGTCTGCGGGTCGAAGGTGGCGTCCGCGTCGAGGGTCGCCTCGACCCCGTCGGGCAGGTCGTGCGCCGCGAAGACCGCGAACGCCGTGTCCGCGATCGTCTTCGCCGCGTCGGGCGTGCCGCGGACCCGGAACGCGCCGCCGGTGAACTCGATGTCGTCGGGGCTGCACTCCAGCATGTGCGCGGCGACGACGCGGGCCTTGTCGCGCACCTTCCGGCACGCCTCGACCAGCGCGACCCCGCCGACGGCGAGGGAGCGGGACCCGTACGTGTCCAGACCTTTGTGCGACGTGCGGGTGTCGCCGTGCAGGACCTCGACGTCCTCGAACGCGACCCCGAGCTCGTCGGCCACGATCTGGCTCCACGCGGTCACGTGCCCCTGCCCGTGCGGGCTGGTGCCGGTGACCACCTCGACCTTGCCCGTGGGCAGGACCCGCACCGACGCCGTCTCCCAGCCGCCGGCGGCGTACCGCAGCGCGCCCAGGATGCGGGAGGGCGCGAGGCCGCACATCTCCGTGTAGGTGGACACGCCGATCCCGAGCTGCACCGGGTCGCCGCTGTCCCGGCGGCGCCGCTGCTCCGCGCGCAGACCGGCGTAGTCGAACAGGTCGAGGGCCTTGTCCGTCGCGGCGTCGTAGTCGCCGGAGTCGTACACGAGGCCGGCGACCGTGGTGAACGGGAACTCGTCCGCCTTGATCCAGTTGCGGCGGCGCAGCTCGACGGGGTCCATGCCGAGCTCGTCGGCGAGGTCGTCCATGGCCCGTTCGATGGCGTACGTCGCCTCGGGCCGGCCCGCGCCGCGGTAGGCGTCGGTGATGGTCGTGTTGGTGAAGACGCCGACGCACTCGAAGCGGTACGCGGGCACCTTGTAGATCGAGTTGAACATGAACGCGCCGAGGATCGGCACGCCCGGCCCGACGAGGCCCAGGTAGGCGCCCATGTTGGCGATGAGCTTCACGTCGATGCCGGTCAGGGTGCCGTCGCGGCGGGCGGTGAGCGTGATGTCCTGGATCTGGTCGCGCCCGTGGTGCGCCGACAGCATCGAGTCGCCGCGGGTCTCGGTGTACTTGACCGGCTTCCGCACGCGCTGTGCGGCGAAGAACGCGATCATCTCCTCCGGGGTGACCTGCAGCTTGCCGCCGAAGCCGCCGCCGACGTCGGGGGCGATGACCCGGATCTTGTGCTCGGGCACGCCGGTGAGCAGCGCGTAGAACACCCGCAGGATGTGCGGGATCTGGGTGGCCGACCAGATGGTGTACTCCCCCATGCCGGGGTCGACGACGACGCTGCGGGGCTCCATGAACGCGGGGATGAGCCGCTGCTGGACGTACCGGCGGCGCAGCGTCACCTCGGCGGCGGCGGCCTCCGCGGCGACGTCGGTGCCGGTGCCGGCCTGCGCCGAGTCGAAGATCCAGGTGTACGAGCGGTTGGTGCCCTTGTCGGGATGGACCAGGCCCTCGTCACGTGACGCGGCCTCCAGGTCCAGGACCGGCGGCAGCGGCTCGTACTCGACCTCGATCGCGTCGAGCGCGTCGGCGGCGGTGTCGCGGTCACGGGCGACGACGACGGCGACCGCCTCGCCGTGGTGGCGCACGAAGCCGTCCGCGAGGGGTGGCCGGACCGGGTGCACGATGTCCTCCGTGACCGGCCAGGCGCACGGCAGGCTGCCCTGGATCCCGGCGATGTCGGCCCCGCTGAACGCGTCGACGACACCGGGGATCCGCAGGGCGGGGCCGACGTCGACGGCGGTGATGCGGGCGCTGGCGTGCGGGCTGCGCAGGATCGCCAGGTGCAGCATCCCGGGCAGCGCGATGTTGTCCGTCCAGCGGGTCCGCCCGGTGATGAGCCGCGCGTCCTCCTTGCGCCGGCGCGCCGCGCCGACCTCCCCCGCGGCCGCAGACGGTTCGGCTACGGCGGTCATGCCGTCACCTCGTCCTTGAGTGGGACGTCCTCGCCCGCGGACCGCAACGCTGTTGCGGCGGACAGCACGGCACGGACGATGTTCTGGTAGCCGGTGCAGCGGCACAGGTTGCCGGACAGGCCTTCCCGGACCTCCTCCTGCGACGGGTCGGGGTTGTCGCGGAGCAGGTCGACGGCGGACAGGATCATGCCGGGGGTGCAGAAGCCGCACTGCAGGGCGTGCAGCTCGTGAAACGCCTGCTGCACGGCGTGCAGCGTCCCGTCCGGGCCGGCCAGGCCCTCGATGGTGGTGACGGCGGCGCCGTCGGCCTGGACGGCGAGCACGGAGCAGCTCTTGACGGAGTGCCGGACGCCGTCGGGGTCGCCCATCAGGACCGTGCACGAGCCGCAGTTGCTGGTGTCGCAGCCGACGACCGTGCCGACTTTGCCGAGTCGTTCTCGCAGGTGATGGACCAGCAGGGTCCGGGGCTCGACGTCGTCGACGTAGCGACTGCCGTCGACGTCGACGCTCACCCGGACGCGATGGGAAGAGGACACGCTTGCCTCCCGCGGGGGACGTGCCGAAACGGCCCGTCGCGCGGCGGACGCACCCGGGCCACTGCCTGATCAGGAGATCGCACAAGCAGTGATCAATGCAACCCTTCGCGGGTCTTGACTTCGATCAGCTGCGCCAGAACCTGGCGATCCCGTCGCGGACGGTGGCGATGCCGTGCTCGAACTCCTGCTGATACGCGAACGGATCGTCCGGCGACGGCCGCTGCCCCGCGACCGGCCAGCCGACCTCGTCGAGCCCTGGGCCGCCGCCGATCCTGTCCCAGATGGCGCCGGAGACGGTGTGCGCGCCGTGCTCCTCGCTCCAGAGGAGGACGCCGCCCTGGAACTCCTGCAAGGCGCGTGCGGCGCGGACCCGCGCGGCGTCCACCGGGAAGCCGAGCCGCCCGTCGAACCCGCCGGCCTCGCAGTAGCCCGCCCAGATCGGGCCGCTGACCGCCACCGCCGCGGCGGCGCCGTCCGCGGCGACGCCGATCGCCCCGCACGCCGGCAGCCCCGCCGTCCGGCAGGCCGCGCCGGGCCCTTCGAAGAGCTGGTAGTCGTGACCCAGCAGCGGCTCACCCGGCAGGGCGGTGACCGTGCGCAGCGCCCCGGTCAGCGGAAACCCGAGCGTCCCGCGGCACCGCTCGTACAGTCGCAGCAAGCGCCCGGAGATCAGCAGCGGCGGACGGCCGGACACCTCGACGACCAGGCCACCCTCGAAGGGTTGCGCCGTCCCGGCGGTCCCCCACCGCGACGGCCCCACCGGCCGCGCCCTTCCCGAAGGCGCGCCGAGGATGTCGACGCCGAACGGCCCACGGTGCGCGTCGTCGCCGGCCACCGCCCGAGTATCCCGGAGAAGAAGATCCGGTGGAGCGGCAATCGCGGTACCCGGGTCCGGTCGCGGCGCGCTCTCACCCGCGGTCCGCCACCGCGCTGACCCGCGGGCCGCCGCCGCGCTGACCCGCGGGCCGCCGCCGGCGGCGAAGTGTCGGCTTCCTGACTCGCGCTCGAGTGTCGATCGACGGTGATATGGGTGAGGATCGACGGATCGACCACCACGGTGCGGCGCGGCACGAGCTGGAGGCGTTCCTCACTCTTGCGGAGGAGCTGCACTTCGGCCGCACCGCCATGCGCCTGCACGTGTCGACGGCGCGGATCAGCCAGACGATCAGGTCGCTCGAGCTGCGGGTCGGCACGCGGCTGTTCGCGCGGACGAGCCGCCGGGTGTCGCTGTCACCGGACGGGCAGCAGCTGCTCAACAACCTGCGCCGCGGCCGCGACCAGCCCGGCTGCCAGCCCCCTGACTGCTAGCCCTGACTGCTGGCCCCTGGCTGCTGGCGCCTACGACACCTCGTGGTGGATGCGGCCGGCGGTCGTCGTGAGCCGCGCGCCGCCACCGCCCCAGCGCCCCGCGATGATCTCCGCGGCGATGCTGACGGCGGTCTCTTCCGGGGTCCGCGCGCCGAGGTCGAGGCCGATCGGCGAGGACAGCCGGTCCAGCTCCTCATCCGTCATCCCCGCCTCCTTCAGCCGGGCGAGGCGGTCGTCGTGCGTGCGCCGGGATCCCATCGCACCGACGTAGGCGAGGTCCTCGCGCAGCGCCACCTGCAGCACGGGCACGTCGAACTTCGGGTCGTGGGTCAGCACGCACACCACGGTGCGCGCGTCGACGCGGCCGGCGTCCAGCTCCGCCCGCAGGTACCGGTGCGGCCAGTCGACGACGACCTCGTCGGCGCCGGGGAACCGCTTCGACGTGGCGAACACGGGGCGCGCGTCGCAGACCGTGACGTGGTAGCCGAGGAAGTCACCGATGCGGGCCACCGACGCGGCGAAGTCGATCGCGCCGAAGACGATCATCCGGGCGGGCGGCGCGTAGGAGGCGACGAACAGCGTCAGCCCCTCGCCGCGCCGCTCGCCGTCCAGGCCGTAGTGCAGCGTGTCGGTCCGCCCTGCGGCCAGCAGCCCCCTGGCGTCGTCGGCGGCGGCCGCGTCGAGCCGTTCGGAGCCCAACGAACCGGACGTGGACGCGGGCCAGACGACCAGCCGCCGGCCGATCTTGTCAGCAGGGCCCTCCACCACCGACACGACGGCGACCGGCTCGCGGGCGGTGATCGCCGCGGCGACCCGGTCCAGCTCCGGGAACGTGTCCCGCGACACCGGCTCGACCAGCAGCTCGATGATCCCGCCGCAGGTCAGGCCCACGGCGAACGCGTCGTCGTCGCTCACACCGTACCGCTGGACGACCGGCGAACCGGAGTCGACGACCTCGCGGGACAGCTCGTAGACGGCGCCTTCCACGCAGCCGCCGGAGACGCTGCCGACCGCGTCGCCGTCGGGGCCGACGAGCATCGTGGCGCCGGCGGGGCGCGGTGAGCTGCGCCAGGTGCGCACGACGGTGGCCATGCCGACGGTACGGCCGGACTGCCACCAGCCGAGCAGCTCGTCGAGAACCTCACGCACGGCGGACCTCCTCAAGGACGGCGTGTAGCGCCGCCACCGTATGCCCTGCCACGAGCGCGTCAACATGCGGGAGCACCGCGGCGAGGCCACCGGCGGTCGGGGCGAAGCCGGGGCGCCCGGCGTGCGGGCTCACCCAGACGGTCCGGGCGGCGAGTCGGTGCAGGTGGGCGACGGTGGCGCCGAGCCGGGCCGGCTCCGCGGACTCCCACCCGTCGCTGAAGACGACGACCGCGGCGCGGCGGGCGGCACCGCGGTGGCCGTCGCCCCGGACGAACGCGGCGATCCCGTCGGCGAGCCGGGTCCCGCCGCGCCAGTCGGGAATGAGCCGCCCGGCCTCCCGCAGCGCCGTCTCCGGAGCCCGGATCCGCAGCGCCGGGGTGAGCCGGGTGAGGCGGGTGCCGAGCGTGTACGTCTCCGTCCATCGTGGACGGTGCCGGGTGAAGGCGTGCGCGAGGCGCAGGAGGGCGTCCGCGTACGGCGACATCGACCCCGACACGTCGATCAGCAGCACGATCCGGCGGGGTCGCGGCGCGCGGCGCCGGTGCAGCAGGGGCCTTGGCTCGCCGCCGGCCCGCAGCATCGCCCGGACGCTGCGGCGGCGGTCGACCTCGCCGTGGCCCGCCGGCCGGTGCCGCCGGCCGGGCCGGGTGATGTCGGCGGCGGCGACCTGGGCGAGCAGCGCCAACGCCTCGGCGCGTTCGGCGGGCGACAGGGTGGCGAGGTCGCGGTGGCGCAGCACCTCGGTGTCGGCGGCCCGCACGGACAGCGCCGGGTCCTGCTCGCCGGCGTCCGCCGACGGCGGCATCGTGGCCCGGAACAGCGACCGCTCCGGCAGCCGCCGCACCTGCCACGACGGCCCGCGCGCCTTCGACGCCTCCCGCAGGAAGGCCGCGTCGTAGCGGGCGATGTCCTCCGGCGAGCCGCACAGGGTGAGCCGGCCGACCCAGTACGCGTGGGCGACCCCGGCGGCGTCGAGGGCCTCGCCGTAGGCGGCGAGGCGGTCGAGCGTCACCGGCAGCCCGGCCGCCCGCAGCTTCCCGGCCACCTCAACGAGCATCGACGGTCCCCGCTGCCAGCTCGATGTCCTCGCGGACCTTCAGGACCACGCCGAGGGTGGCGCGAGCGAGCTCGGCGGTCAGCGTGTCCGCGGCCAGGGCGCGCAGCGCGGCGGCCCAGTCGATCGCCTCGGCGACGCCCGGCGGCTTGACCAGGTCGAGGGTCCGCAGGTGGGCGGTGGCCTCGGCGACCTGCGCGGCGAGCCGCTCGCCGAGGCCCGGCAGGCGCCGCCGCAGGATCGCGGTCTCCCGCTCCTGTGTGGGGTGGCCGACCCAGTGGTACAGGCAGCGGCGCTTCAACGCGTCGTGCACCTCGCGGGTCCTGTTGCTGGTCACGACCACGACCGGCGGCACCTCGGCGGTGATCCTGCCGAGCTCCGGCACGGTCACGGCGGCGTCGGCGAGCACCTCGAGGAGGTACGCCTCGAACTCGTCGTCGGCCCGGTCGACCTCGTCGACGAGCAGCACGCACGGCGCCCGCTCGACCGCCTGCAGCAGCGGCCGGGCGAGCAGGAACCGGCGGTCGTACAGGTCCGCCTCGAGCTCCTGCGCCGTCAGGGTGCCGTGCGCCGCCGTCTCCACCGCTCGCAGGTGCAGCACCTGGCGGGCGAAGTCCCAGTCGTACAGCGCGTGCGAGGCGTCCAGGCCCTCGTAGCACTGCAGGCGGATCAGCTCGACGCCCGCGGTCTCGGCGAGCGCCGCCGCGAACGCGGTCTTGCCGACGCCGGCGTCGCCCTCCAGGAAGATCGGCCGGTGCAGGCGCAGCGCGAGGAAGCCCGCCATCGCGAGCCCCTCGTCGGCGAGGTATCCCGCGTCGGCCAGGCCGGCCGCCAGCGCGGCCGGAGACTCGAAGTCCGGCACCGCTCCACTATGCGCGTGGATTTCTCCGGCGGCTACTGCCGCACCGGGTCGCTCCGGTTCCGGTTTCGGCGGATGTACGGGCAGCGCCTGCCGCTCCGTCCGCCCGGCTCCGCCGTTGTTCGTGGCTTCCTGCCCGCTCGGGCGGACCGGTCGGCACCGGTGTTCGCGGCTGCCTGCCGCCCCGGCGGACCGGTCGGCGCCGATGTTCGTGGCTGCCCGCCGCCCCGGGCGGACCGGTCGGCGCCGGCGCTCGTGGTCCCTACTGCTCGGGCGGGACGTCGAGGTCGGTGTCGTCGGCGATGTCCTCGCACGGCACGGCTTGGACCTGGTCGGCGTGGGCGACCAGGTAGGCGCGCGCGCCGACGTCAGCGGTCGCGAGGGTGCTCACACCGGCCCAGTGGTCGCGGCCGAGGATCACCGGATGGCCGCGTTTCCCTTGGTACGACGCGGTCACCAGCGCCTTCGACCCGCTGTCGGCGGCGGCGAGCAGCCTGGCCACGGCGTCGGGTCCGATGCCGGGCGTGTCGACCAGCAGCACCGCGACCGCGACCGCGTCGGCCTCCGTCTCGGCCTCGGCGACCGCCGCCAGCCCGACCCGCAGCGACGAGCCCATGCCGCTCTTCCAGGCCGGGTTGTCCACCAGCCGCGCGTCACCGAGCTGCGCCTCGTCGCGGACCCGCGCCGACTCGGCGCCGAGGACCACCACGATCCGCGTGCAGCCGCCCTCGCGAAGGGTCGCCACGGCGCGCTCGACCAGCAAACGGCCGTCGTCGTGGCGTACGAGAGCCTTGGGCCCGCCATACCGGCGGCCGCCACCTGCGGCGAGAACCAGTCCGACGATCGTGCTCAGCGGGGACTCCTCGGTGCTCCTGGGTACTCCTGGGTGCTCCTCGGTGCAGCCTAATACCGCCGGTACGCTCGTTGCTCATGGCCCTGCACGATCACTGCTCGTATTGCGGCGTCGCCTATGCGTCGAACGCGCCGTGGCCCCGCGTCTGCGCCTCCTGCGGCGAGACGACCTGGCGAAACCCGCTGCCCGTCGCCGTCACACTCCTGCCGGTCGAGACCGACGAGGGCCGCGGCCTGGTCCTCGTCCGCCGCGACATCGAGCCGAAGCGCGGCGAGCTGGCCCTGCCGGGCGGCTTCATCGAGTTCGGCGAGACCTGGCAGGAGGGCATGGTCCGCGAGCTGCGCGAGGAGACCACGCTGCTGGCCGACCCCGCCGACGTCCGCCTCTTCGACGTCCAGAGCACCCCCGGCGGCAACCTCGTCGTCTTCGGCGTGCTCCCCCCGCGCCCCCTGTCCGCGATCCCCGCCTCCGTGGCGACAGAGGAGTCCCTCGGCTTCGAGATCGGCGTCGGCCCCCAGCAGCTGTGCTTCCCCACCCACACCGACGCCATGGCCCGCTACCTCGCCTCCGCCGACTGGTGACCGCACCCTCCGTGATCCGGAAGCCTGCGATCCGGAAGCCTGCTGGTCGCCAGAGCGACGACGACGCTTCCGGATCACGAGGGAGGGGCTACTTGGCGTCGGAGTAGCGCTCGACGACGGCGACGTCGAGCGGGAAGCGGACCGGCGTGTCGCCGAAGAGCAGCCGGCGGGCCTCGTCGCCGGCGGTGTGCACGGCCGTGACCACCGCCTGTGCCTCCGGCGCGGGGCAGTGCACCATGAACTCGTCGTGCTGGAAGAAGACCAGCTCGGCGGCCAGGCCGGCGAGGTGCGCGCGGAGCCTGGCGAGCACCACCAGCGCCCACTCCGCCGCGGTGCCCTGGATGACGAAGTTGCGCGTGAACCTGCCGCGCGCCCGCCCCCTCGCCCCGCCGCGGGCGTCGACCTCCATCCCCGGCTCGTCGAAGCCCTCCCGCCAGCCGACCGACGACGGCGGGCAGGTGCGGCCGAGCCAGGTGCGGACCAGCCCGCCGGCCTCGCCGGTGCGGGCGGCTTCCTCCACGAGGTCCCAGGCGGCCGGGTAGAAGCGGCGCAGGGCGGCGAGGGCTGGTGCGGCCATGCCGCCGGTCTGCCCGTACATGGCGCCGAGGAGCGCGACCTTGGCCTTCGCGCGGTCGCCCTCGAAGGCCTCGGCGGCGAGCGCGGCGTAGAGGTCGCCGGCGGCACCGGCCCGGGCGAGCCGGTGGTCGGCGGAGACGGCGGCGAGGATGCGCGGCTCGAGCTGGCCGGCGTCGGCGACGACGAAGGTCCAGCCGGGGTCGGCGACGACGGCCTTGCGCACGACCTTCGGGATCTGCAGGGCGCCGCCGCCGCGGGTGGCCCAGCGGCCCGAGACGACGCCGCCGGGGATGTACTCGGCGCGGAAGCGGCCGCCGCTGACCCACTGGTCGAGCCAGGACCAGCCGTGCGCGACCCACAGCCGGTACAGCTCCTTGTACTCCAGCAGGATCGGCACGGCGGGGTGGTCGACGTGCTGGAGCTCCCAGCGGCGCGTGTTGCGCAGCGTGATGCCCTGGCGGGCGAAGGCCCGCAGGACCTCGGCGGGCGAGTCGGGGTGGACCCGGGCGCCGAAGGCGTCGTTGAGCCGGGCGTTGAGCTCGACGAGGCGGGCCGGTGGCGCCCCCTCGATCGGTGAGGGCGGGCCGAGCAGCTCGCGGAGCAGGGCGTCGTGCACGTCGGCGCGCCACGGCAGGCCGGCGGCGCCCATCTCGGCGGCGACGAGCGCGGCGGCGGACTCGGCGGCGACGAGGGTGCGCATGGCGCCACCACCGGGGGCCATGGACGGCGCCGCCGCCGCGCGGGTGCGCTGAGCGGAGAAGACACCGAGAACCGCATCGAGCGGCAGCTCGGAGTCCGCCGCGATGTCGAACAGCGAGTCCTGCGCCTCACCGGGCGGCAGAGCCGCGCGGGACGGCGGGTCGGGCGGCACGGGGGCGCCGGTGAGCCGGGCGTGGGCGGCGGCGAGGGCGCGGGGCTGGCCCCAGTGGCCCTCGGCGCCGAGCAGGAGGGCCTCGGCGAGCTCCAGGTCGTGGCAGCGCTCGACACGGACGCCGGCGGCGAGGAGGCGCGGATAGAGCTCGGCGGTCGACGGCCAGAGCCAGCGGGGGCGGTCGCGGGCCTCGATCGTGGCGACCGCGGTGGCGAGGTCGTCGACGCGGCGCTCGGGGCCGCTCGGGGTGCCGTCGTCGGCCAGCGGCCTGAGCAGACCACCGGCACCTGAGGGCATCACCGCGACGAGCACGACCGCATTACATCGCACACCCCCGACAGTTTCCGAGAAACCGCCGGGGGTGCGCGTGCCTTTGGTGGGTTACTTCACTGCGCCGGCGGTGAGACCGGCCTGGATCTGCCGCTGGAAGATCATGTACATCACGATCATGGGCAGGATCGAGATGGTCAGGGCGGCGAACAGGCCCGACCAGTCGGCCTCATACCCGGCGGACGTGGAGATCTCCTGGATGCCCTGGGTGAGGACCCACTTGTCCTTCGCGCCGGCCATCAGCACCAGCGGCAGCAGGAACTGTCCCCACTGGCCGATCAGGTTGAAGATCGTGAGGCTGATCAGGCCGGGCTTGGCCATGGGCAGCATCACCGAGAAGAACAGCCTGGTGTGCGAGGCGCCGTCGATCGTCGCGGCCTCCGCCACCGAGTTCGGCAGCGACCGGAAGAACGAGGTCAGGAAGAAGATCGTGAACGGCAGCGAGTACGCGATGTACACGATGATCAGGCCGGTGTACGTGTTGAGCAGGCCGAGCTGCTTGACCTGGAAGAACAGCGGCACGACGGCGAGGAACGGCGGGAACGCGATGCCGGCCACGAACAGGTAGTAGATGATCCGGTTGCCGAAGAACCTGTACCGCGCCAGTACATAGGCGGCCATCGAGCTCAGCAGCATCGTGCCGAACGTCGCGAGCGTGACGACCAGGACGCTGTTGAGCACGTACTGGCCGACGTGGGCCTTGTTCCAGGCCCGGCTCCAGTTCTCCCAGCGCAGGTGGTCCGGCATGGACCACGGCGTGCTGAAGATCTCGGTCGTGTTCTTGAACGACGCCAGGAACACCCACACCAGCGGGACGATGATCATCAACGCCCAGATGGCGAGGAACACGTGGCCGAGGCCGCCGGCCAGGTTGAGCGGACGGCGCGGGCGCTCGCCCTTCGGCAACACGCGGGCACCCTGCGGTCCGCTGCGCTGGCCCGGCGCGTCGCGGCCGATGATTGCGGTCATGTCTCGGCCTCTCAGTACTCGTAGGACTCACGACGGGTGAGCCGCAGCGTGAACGCGGCGAACACCAGCGACAACACGCACAGCGCGACACCGTAGGTGGCAGCGTCGCCGTAGCGGTTCTGCTGCATGTTGTTGTAGATCTCCAGGCCGAGCACGGTCGTCGCGCCGTCGGGTCCGCCGTTGTCCTGGGCGAGCACCGACACGATGGCGAACGCGTCGAAGGCCAGGATTCCGAGGTACACCCAAGCGGTCTGGATCGTGTCCCAGAGCAGGGGAAGCGTGACGCGGAAGAACAGCGACACCTTGGACGCGCCGTCGAGCTCGGCGGCCTCGTAGATCTCTGCCGGGATGTTGGCCATACCGGCGGAGAAGAGCACCACGTAGAAGCCGACCGCCTGCCACACGAGCACCGCGATGAGCGCCGGCAGCGCGAGGTTCTTCTCGATCAGGAAGCCGATCGGCTTCTCGAGGCCGGCCTTCAACAACACACCGTTGATCAGGCCGGACTCGTTGGGCCGGTACACCGTCGCGAAGAGCACACCGATGACCGGCACGGCGAGGACCTGGGGGAGGAAGAACACCACCCGGTAGAAGCTCGACCCCCAGACCCCCGCCGTCTTGCCACCCCTGCCTTTGCCTCCCACGTTGAGGAGGAAGGCAAAGAACAGGGCGAATGCGATCGTGGCCAGCGGCAGGAAGACGAGGATGACTGCGTGGTGCTCCAGCGCCTGCCAGAAACGGTCGGCGTGCAGCATCCGATCGTAGTTCTCCAGCCCGACCCATCGCTTCTTGGTGAAGCCGCGCCACTGGTAGAACGACAGATTGATCGTCTGCACGTACGGCCACAGGACGAAGTACGTGTAGAGCGTTACCGGCGCAACCAGGAACCCCAGGATGAAGGGGACTCTTCCATGCCGCATGATCAGGCTCCGATCAGCGCTTGAACTTGGTGATCGACGAGTCCTTCTTGATCTCGTCGGCCTTCTTCTGGATACGCTCGACGAACTGGTCGGCCTTGATGCGACCGAACATCAGCTCGTTGGTGGCGGTACGGGCCTCCTTGTCGAGGTCCTTGTACCAGCCGTCGAAGAACAGGTTGAAGACCTCCTGGCCGGCCGCCTTCAGCGCGTCCTGCGACGACTGGGTGCCCGGGGTGAAGGTCAGGCCGTCGGTGCTGCCGAGAACCACCGTAGGCGCCTTGACGACCTCGGTGAAGCCCTTGCCGCCCGCCTTCGACAGCATCTGGCGCATGTACTCCATGCCACCCTTGGGGTTCTTGCTCTTCGCCAGGACCATGTAGCCCTCACCGGCGGTCGCGCGCAGCGCCGTCGACTTGAGCTTGTCCGAGCCGGTGATGCTCGGGGTGGTCATCATCTGGTACTTGAAGCCCTCGGGTGTGTCCTTCTTCTGCTCGTTCTCCAGCCAGTCACCCGACGGGTACATCGCCAGCTGGTACTGGTTCTGCTTGAGCTGGACGTCGGTGTGCTTGAGACCCTCGGCACCCTGCAGGTTGTACTTGGCACCGATCTCGGCCCACGCCTCCGCGGCCTGCTTGACCGCGTCGACCTTCCAGGCACCATCCTCAAGGTTGTCGATGTTCTTGAGGATGTCCGCGCCACCGATCTTCGCGGCGCTGGTGAGGATGACGTTCCACTGGTAGTACGCGGCGTTGGCACCGGCGTAGGCGTAGGGGGCGATGCCCTTGGCCTTGATCTTGTCGCACAGCGCGGTGAACTCGGCCCACGTCTTCGGCGCGGTCCAGCCGTTGTCGGCGAAGAGCTTGCCGGAGTACCAGATGCCGAACACGGTCGAGACGTAGTACAGGACGTACGGCTTGCCGTTGAACGAGCCCGTGTCCACGGTGCCGGGGACCAGGGTGTCGCGGACCTTCTTGGTCGGGTCGTCGACCGACGGCGCGTCGAACAGCGCGGTCAGGTCCTGCAGCTGACCGTCGGCGACGAGCGCGCCGAAGTCCAGCGACTTCTCACCGGAGTTGTTCACGAACTCCGGCGCGTTGCCGCCGGCGATGAGGGGCTGCACCAGGGTGGAGATCGCCTGGCTGGACTGGTGCTTGACCTCGGACTTCGGGTGAGCCTTCTTGTACATCGGCTCGTGCACGTCGGTCGCGTACTTGTCGCCGTAGCCACCGTTGAAGATGACGACGTTGATCGGCTGGTCCTCCGGGGCACCCAGCGGGTTGGTCGCGCTGACGGCACCCGTGTTGGTGGTGCCGCCCGGCTCTTCGTCGCTGCCGCTGTCGGCGCACGCGGCGAGGAAGCCCGCCGCGGGCGTGGCGACGAGGCCGGCAACGGCGGCGCGCTGCAGGACGGTCCGCCGCGAGAGCGCGTTTGGCTGCGACGGGGACTCGGGGGTAACGGACATGATCTGTCTCCTCGGTTCGGGTCAGGCGGTGCGCCGGACACGTCCGGCGTACCGCGACTCGAGGGTGTGGTTGTGCTCGTCCCCGCCGGGGACGTTTGCGGACAGGTAGACGGGAGCCACCTCGCCCGCAGCCTCGATGCGTCGCACGACCTCGGCGACCACCAGCTGCGCCATGAGCGCGTTGGTGACCGAAGAGACCGGGCAGACCGCGCCGCCGCTTTCCAGCGACAGCAGTGCGTCTCCGTACGGCGCGCCGTTGTCCAGCACGACGTCGGCGATATCGGCGAGTCGCTTGCCCGAGGGGTGCCTGGGGGACACCCGCTCGGTGTGCTCGACCGACGTGATTGCGATCAACCTGTGTCCACGCTGCTTGATCAGCAGCGCCATCTCGACGATCCCCCCGTTGATCCCGGACTGTGAGGCCATCACGAACACGTCCTCGGGACGCGGCGCGGCGATCTCGTACAGCTGGGCGGCGATCCGGGGATCGCGCTCCAGCTTCTCGTCCTCGAGGATCTGCGGGTCCTGGCCGCCATAGACGACGAGGTCCCGCAGGAGGATCTTGTTCGTCGGCACGAGCCCGCCGGCGCGGCCGGCGAAGTCCACCGCCACCGCCTCGGAGTGCCCGGTGCCGAACGCCTGGAGGAGGCCACCGGCGCGCAGCGCGGTGACGATGTGGTCGGCCGCCTGGCTGACGTTGCCGACCTGGGTGGTGGCGATCCGGTCGATGACCGTCTGGATCGCGGAGACGTAGCCGTGCGCGGTGACTGTCATGCTGACGACGCCTCTTTTCCACTCGCCGCCGACTTGTGACCGGCGACCGCCTGCGCGGTGACGCTGAAGGCCGCGTGCGCGCGTTCGTGCGTGCGCTGCGCCACCGCGATGTACAGCAGGTCCAGCACCACCAGCTGGGGGTGCCGAGCGGAAAGGGCATCGGGCCGGAACGTCGTCGCCTGCGTCGCGGTGAGCATGACGATGTCGGCGACCTCGGCCAGGGCCGAGCGGGGGAAGCTGGTCAGTGCGATCGTGGTCGCACCCCGGCTGCTCGCCTCGGCGATCATCTCGATGGTCTCGCGGGTCTGGCCACTGTGCGAGACGCCCAGCGCCACATCGCCCGGCTTCAGCAGCGATGCGCTGGCCAGACCGTTGTGCGTGTCGTTCCACGCCCATGCCGCGACGCCGATGCGGTGCAGGCAGAACTGCATCTCGCCGCCGACGAGGGCGCTGCCGCTGGCGCCGTAGATGTCGACGCGGTCGGCGCGGGCGATGGCCTCGGCGGCGCGCTCGACCTCGGAGAGGTCCAGCAGCGAGGCGGTGTCGTGCATCGCCTGCGTGTCGGCCGCCATGATCTGGCCGAGGACACGCTCGAGGGGGTCGGTCGGCTGGATCTCGCGGCCGATGTCCATCGTCCATCCGCCGGTACGCGACGCGCGGCCGGTCTCACCGGCGATGGCGAGGCGCAGCTCGGCGTACCCGACGAAGCCCAGCGCCCGGCAGAAGCGGGTCACGGTCGCCGGTGAGGTGCCGCTGCGCTCGGCGAGCTCGACGATCGTCGAGCGGGCCGCGGCGGCGGGGTCGGCGAGGATCAGCTCGGCGACCCGCTGCAGGGCACCGGTGAGCTCGGGCAGCTGCGCCCGGACCTTCGCCAGGACGCTGTCACCGGTGACGATGGCCGGGAAGCCGTCGGCGCCGGAGAACTGGCCCGCCGGCGCGCCCGCCGGGATCGACGACACCGGCGAGGCACTGACAGCGGTGTGCACCGCCGTCGTGAGCTCCTCGCGAGATGCCATGTCGTTCCCTTTCAGCAAAGTTCCTTAACTGTTAGTGGTAAAAGTTCTTACTGAGGGGCCCTTCTTGTCAAGGAGTTGGGTGAAGTTTTCAAACTGTTACCTAAGAAGTGGATCTTAAAGGTAGCTAAAAGCGCAGCTCAGAGCCGTTCGACCCCCGACGGCACCGTGCCCGTCGAGCATTGGCCGACTGACCAAGAAGACCAGACGCGACCGGGTGAACGTCAGGGCGAGCCGCAGATATAGCCCGTTTTGTTACAAGCGGGGATGCCGCGGTGATCGGCCGTTTTCATGGAGAAGGGCCGAACAGACCCTTTCGGTCCGTTCGGCCCTTTAGTACCGCTTGTGAACGCACTCGGCCGGAAGCGCTCCCATGCGCCTTCAGTGGTTTGGTCAAAATTTCCAGCCCTTCGCGGGTTTCCTCCTCAACTCCAGGCCCGGAGAAGCCCGCCGGCGCCTTCGATCGGCTCGGCGATCAGACATGAACCAGCTCATGAACCAGCTCCGGCCGTCACTGTCAGTGACCCCTGCGCCCTTGCCGGTGACGGGCTCGATCGGCTCGGCCGCGTGGATCGGCAGCCCCGGGGGCGTGGCGCCCCGGCGCCGGCGGAGCGGGCCGTCCGTGCCGCACATTCCCGCTCTGGCGTTTTCACGCTGCTTCGATATGCTGTCCGGCGATGTTGACGGCGCCGCGACGGATCCTCACGTTCCTGGTCACCACATGCATGCTGGTGATCGCGTTCGCCGACCCCGCCGCCGCCGAGCCCGGCGAGGACGGTGGCAGCAACCTCACTGTCCGTCAGGCCCTCGACAAGGCGATGGGCGAGTACAACGACGCCAAGGGTCGCCTGGACAAGTCGACCGCCGACCAGGCGGCGATCGAGGCCGACCTGGGGAAGACCCAGGCACGCCTCGCCGAGCTGGAGGTGTCCGCCGGGTCGGTCGCCAGCGCCGCGTACCGTGGCCGCCGCGTCAGCCTGTTCAACGTCATGGCCGGCAGTGACGACCCGGACCAGCTGCTGCACGACATGTCCACGATCGAATACATGGTCTCCCGCGACGACAAGGCCCTGCACGACCTGGTCGAGACCCGCAAGAAGCTGGAGCAGCAGAAGGCGGACATCGCCGCGGCCATCGCCAACCAGCAGGCCCAGCTGAAGATCATGGAGGCGAACAAGAAGGCCGCCGAGGACGCGCTGAAGAAGGCGGGCGGCGGCGGCGCGACCACCGGCGCGCCCACGGGCGGCACGGTCACCACCAAGCCGGTCGCGCGCAACTCCGACGGTTCGTATCCGAAGGAGACCTGCAGCCTCAAGGACCCGACGACCGGCAACTGCATCTCCCCGCGGATGCTCAACGCCTACAACGAGGCTCGGCTGGCCGGGTTCACGCACTACACGTCGTGCTACCGCAGCGGCGGCGGCGGCGACCACCCGCTCGGCAAGGCGTGCGACTTCTCCGCCAACAAGAGCACGTTCGTCAATGCCCGCGCGACCGGCGACGACCTCGCCTACGGCAACCGGCTCGCCGCGTGGTGCGTGGCCAACGCGAAGAACCTCGGCGTCAAGTACGTCATCTGGTACAAGCGGATCTGGCAGCCCAGCAGCGGCTGGAAGTCGTACGGTGGCGACGGCACCCCCGCCGGCGACCACTACAACCACGTACACCTGTCGATGCAATAGCGCCCCGTTGTTCAGTCCCTGAGCGCGTCCAGGGCCAGCAGCGCGACGTGCAGCGACAGGCAGACCTGCACGTCGTCGAGGTCCGCGCCGATGATCCTGCGGATGCGGGCCAGCCGCTCGTAGAACGCGGGTCGCGACAGGTGGCTGTGCTCCGCCGCCGCCGACTTGTTGCGCCCGCACTCCAGGTACACCCGCAGCACGCCCAGCAGCTGCTCGCGCGGGTTCCCGGCGTCGTGCGCGAGCAGCGGTCCGAGCTCCTGCTCCACGAACGTCTGCAGCCGCGGCTCGTCGCGCAGCATGTGCAGCAGCCCCGGCAGGCCCACGTCGGCGAGCCGGACGACGTCCCCGGGGCCGGACGCCGGGCGCCGGACCGACACCGCGACCTGGCTCGCCTCCAGCAGCGACCGGCGCGCCTCCCGGGGCGTCGCCACGCCCTCCCCCGCCGCGACCACCACCGCGCCGCCGGCGAGCTCGCGCACCCGCACCGCGAGCCGCCGCAGCGCGTCCGGCTCGTCCTCGGCGGCCCGCAGCGCCAGCAGGACCCCGACGAGATCGCCGTCGACCGCCCCGGCGAGCCCCGCCAGCGACGTGTCCCGCAACGCCCGCGCCGCCGCACCGGCCGGGCACCCGCGCAGCACCACCCCGACGAGGTGCCGTCGCTCCAGGTGTACGCCCAGCGCCTTGGCCCGCACGATCACGTCCGCCACCGGGGCGGTGTGGCCCAGGAGCGCCGCGAGCAGGGCCGACTGCGCCTGCCGCTCCAGCGCGTCCCGGTGATCGTCATCCTTCTTGGTGAGCCGCGCCAGCGCCAGCGTCGCCGCGGCCCGCTCGATCAGCGTCACGTCGCGGTCCCGGACCACCGGCAGCCGGATCAGCAGCCGCCCCCAGTCCTGCCCGCGCGCCCCGACGACCGTCACGAGCCAGCCCTTGCCGGCGTCGTGCCCGGTGCGCCCCGCCGGCTGCACCGCCCGCGAGTGCGCCTCCCAGTTCGCCAGGAGCAGCTCCGCGGACCCGCCCGCCGCGTCGTAGGCGAGGACCTGCCGCGACAGGTTCTCCAGCACGACCGGAGCCCCCGCGAGCGCCGCCGTCTGCGCCACCACCTCCGCCGGCGCCGCCCCCTCCACCGACAGGTCCGTGAACCGCTGGTGGATCTCGGCGGTCGCCCGCAGCTCGGCCAGCTGCGCATCCACGATCATCCCGTGCACCGCCTGCGTGATCAGCACGAACGGCGTGCCCCGGTGCAGCTCGACCAGCGGCAACCCGAGCTCCTCGGCGGTCCGTACCATCACCGCCGGCAGCCGCTGCGAGAACCGCCGCCCCATCTCCACCGCCAGCCCACACGCCCCGACGTCGGCGATGTCGGCGACGAACCGCCGCAACCCCGCGTCGTCAGGCGGCAGCCCGATCCCGGTGATGAGGATCAGCTCCCCGCCCCGCAGCAGCGTCGCGATGTCGGGCACCTCGGAGCTGTGCACCCACCGCACCGCCTGGTCGAGCCCACGCTCCCCCGCCACGACCCGGGGCGCACCGTTACGGACCGGGTCGAGCTCGAGCACCTCACGCACCGACGGGAACATCAGCGCGGATGCTACAACTTCGCGCCCCACCCCGACCGAACCCGCCGCACCCACTGCGAACCCGCCGCACCCACTGCGAACCCGCCGCACCCACTGCGAACCCGCCGCACCCACTGCGAACCCGCCGAACCCCGGGTGCGAGCCGAAACCGGTACTCGTCGTAGATGCGCTTCCCCGAAGTGTCGGACCTCGCCCGCGGGGACGCGCGCGAGCCGGACCCGGTGCTCGTCGGGGACGCGCGCGGGGGCGGGCGGCGGAGCGGGCACGGCGACGGCTGGGCAGCGGGCAGTGGGCGTTCAGGGGACGGCTGGTGTCGGACACGGAGGCGGATCGGTGCACGGCGTTCCGCTCTTTCAGACCGTAACACTGCCGAGCAAATCGTCATCACACAGTGTTCCGATCTGGCCACTCCGCGCGTTACGTGCTGGTCAGGCCTGGTGGAGGGAGGCGGTGGCGGAGGGGGGTGCCGGGGCCGGCGGTGAGGAGGCGGCCGGCGTGGGCGGCCAGGGTACGGCCGGCGCCGGCGTCGCACACGTCGGTGAAGGCGTGCGGGCGGGGTACCGGCGGGCGGGCGGCGATCCGGTCGTCGCCGGTGATGGCGTACAGACGGCCGCCCAGGGTGGTCAGGGCGACGCTGCCCCCCGCGGTGCCGATCTGGCGCCAGGCGCCGGCCTCCAGTTCCAGGGCCGGCAGGTACCAGAGGGTGTCGCCGCGGGCGGCGGCGAAGAGGCCGGCGTCGCACAGGGCGAGGCCGCGGGCGCCCGGTGGGGCGTCGGTTACGTCTGTCCACGCCACGGCGTCGAGGGCAGGGTCCCGGTAGATCAGGCGGCCGGTGGTGGTGAGGGCCCACAGGCCCTGGCGCATCCCGCCGGCGGCCTCGCGAGGGGAGGACAGGCACAGGACGTCAGGGGCGTCGCCGATGCGTTGCCAGGGCAGGTTCTGGCCGCAGGCCTCGCGGGCGAGGAGGGCGCCGTCGGCGTTGACGGCGTAGAGGACGCCGCCGCAGGCGGTGAGGGCGTGCAGCTCGGCGGGCGGGCCGATGACGGTCCAGCCGGCGGGGGCCGGAGCGCTGAAGCGGTCCAGGACATTGCGGGTGATGCGGTCGACGACGGGGTCGGTGAGGCCCTTGCCCCAGTTGACGGTGGCGGCCGTGAAGACTGTGCCGGCGCCGAGCTCGAAGACGCCCATGGTGGCGGCGCCGCCCTGGCCGTACCGGCGCCAGTGCCGCAGGTCGGCGGTGGCGAGCACGACGAACGACGGCGGGGTCCCGTCGCGGCCGGTGGCGCGTGGCACGCCGCAAACCTCGGTGAAGTCGGCGGCGTCGGTCTCGTAGCCGAGGGTGCCCTGGCCGAACTTGTCACCGTCGCTGAGGCCGGTGCCGTCGAAGACCCAGTGGTCGGCGAAGCTGGCCGTGAACGCCTCCAGGCCGATGACCGCCATGCCGTCGCCCCAGGCGCCGGCGCCGCGGCGGAAGCTGACGCCGGTCATCGCGTTCTCGGGGCGGTTGACCGGGGCGCTGGACCACTCGACGGTCACCCTGCCGGGGTCCACTGTGGACATGGGATCGGTCATGGCGTCGCGGTGGCAGACCATGGTGCGGCCCTCGTCCTCCAGGCGCATCTGCCACCAGGCGGTGTTGGCGCCGAAGACGGCGAGGTTGCCGCCACGGCGGACGAAGCCTTCGACGGCGTCGCGCTGCTCCCAGGTCCAGTACTCGTCGTGGGCGCAGACGACGAGGGTGCGGTGGCCGTCCAGGACGGTGGGGTCGAGGTGCAGGTCCAGATTGGAACAGAACTCGACCTCGTACCGCGCGGCCCGCAGCCAGCGCAGCAGCGGCTCCTCCCAGCGCTCCGGCGGTGGTCCGCCGCCCGGCCGGTCGAAGCTGACGGCGGGGGCGCGGGTGGGCTCCTCCGCGTAGTAGAGACCTTCGCCCGGCACGCCCGCGCGGTTGTACGCCTGCCACGTCGAGAACGGCACCGACACCAGAATCGGCGCCTTGGCAACAGCCGAAGAAGCAACCGGAGAAGCAACCGAAGAAGAAGCCGGAGAAGCGGCCGGAGAAACAGCGGGAGAGGCAGCCGACCGGACCACGAACCAGGCCTCGTCGTCGCCGGCGGCGTTGATCCGTGGCAGGGCGCCCGGAGCGGCGAAGGTCGCGCGGTACAGCGACGACGGCCACGACGAGGGAACCCGCAGCGTCCACGCCGGACCGTCCACCGTGTCCCGGCACATGACGAGCCCGGTGACGGCGTCGGTGACGACGACGGTCGCGGCGCCGGTCGTCACGAAGGGCAGCGCACCCCCGGCAGCGACCGAGGTGGCCCGGGCGTAAGCCTGGACGGTCGCCGCAGGCCCGTCGGCGACGGTCACAGCAGGTCCGTCAGCGTGGACATCGGCACGTCCGAGCCGGCGGCGCGGACCAGCAGCTCCTCGATCGCCCGCAGGTGCGCCTCGATCGCGGCCGGCGGCAGGTACGCGGTGTCGGCCGTGAGCGTGACGACGAGCGCCTGACCGTCGAGCGTGACGTGCAGGCAGTAGCGGCACGCGACGCGTTCCTGGGTGGCGGGGAAGTCGAAGCGGGTGTCGCGCTGCAGGGCCCTCAGGTCGGTCGCCGGCTTCAGGGGGCGGCCGTCGATGAGCCGCATGTCGTTGAAGCAGCAGTACGGGTGGACCGGCTCACCTCGGGCGGCAGCGGCGCCGGCGAGCATCGCGTCCCACCCGGCGGGGTCGTAGGCCGCGGCGCGGTACCCGCGCAGGGCGGCCTGCCAGCCGGGGCGCAGCAGCGCGCCGAACGTGGGCCGGTCGACGTCGAGGACGAACAGGCCGTCCTGCGAAAGGGTGCTGACGAGGTCGCGGTGCGCGGTGGTGAACCGGTTGCCGACGATCGGCATGACGGCGGTCGTGGGATGGTCGCCGGCGACCGCGGCGAGCGCCCCGGCGGCGGTCAGCAGGACGGTGGAGCCGCTGACGCCGTGCTGCGCGGCGACGGCGTCGACGGCGCCGTTCAGCGCGGTGGAGACGATCCGGCCGGTCCAGTAGCGCGGATCCTGCGGCGGTGCCACCGGCGTCGGGAACATGGTCGCGGGGATGCGGGCGAACTGTTCGGCCCAGTACGACAGGGCGGCGGCGCCGCGGCGGTGCCCCTCCGGCGACTGCTGCTCCTCGGCCAGGTCGAGCGGGTTGGTCTCGGGGGCGCGCAGGCCGCGGTCGCCGCGGAGCGCGAGCAGCCGCAGTTCGCGGGCGAGGACCTCGGCGCCGTGCCCGTCGGTGGCGAGGTGGCACAGCACCAGCACCAGGTGGCTGACGGCGCCGTCGCGGGCGACGAGCGCGGCCCGCACCGGCCACTCGGCGTGGTAGTCGAAGGCGGTGCCGGCGAGCGTGTCCCGGACGCGGGCCGCGGCGGCGGCCGGGTCGTCGCCACCATCCACCATGGACACGTCGAGGACGCCGGCCGACGCGAGCACCTGGTCCGGCGTGCCGTCCGTGGAGCCGAGCCGGGTGCGCAGCGCCTCGTGGCGGGCGACGAGCGCGGCCAGGGCGGCGAGGGCGGCGTCGACCGGCACGGTCCGCCGGCCGAGGTCGACGATCCGGTCCAGGTTGAAGTAGTGGTCGTTGGGCACCGTACGACCGATCGCGTTCCAGATGGCCCGCTGCCCCCACGTCAGCGGGCCGGTGCCCGATCGTCCGCCCGCGAACGGCAGCCGGTGAAGAGTGAGCGGCTCAGTCATCGCGGACCGCCCGCTCCTGCACGGTCCGCCCGAGGTCGTCGCCGACCGCCCCCTCCTGGACGGTGCGCACGAGGTCATCGCGGACCGCCCGCTCCTGCACGGTCCGCCCGAGGTCGTCGCCGACGGCCCGCTCCTGCACGGTGCGCACGAGGTCGTCGAAGTCGTCCAGGTGCGTGCCGGGCGAGTCCAGGTCCAGCTGGACGCCGAGCTCGTCGTCGAGGGCGTCGACGAGCCGCAGCACGGCGAGGGAGCCGACGCCGAGCGCGGCGAGGGAGCCGCCGCCGGTGAGGATCTCCTCGGTGGTGACCTCGCCGTCGGTGGCGGTGCTGACCATCGTCGCGACCCGGTCGCGGAGCGCCGCGTCGACCGAAGGCTCGCTCATCGGGCGGCCAGCCGCTGCCGCAGGCTCAGCGGGCGGATGTCGGTCCACACCTCGTCGATGTGGGCGACGCACTCGTCCCTGGTGCCGGTGAACCCGGTGCGCCGCCACCCGGCCGGCGGCTCCTCGGCGGCGTTCCACAGCGAGTGCTGCTCCTCGTCGTTGACGACGACGGCGAAGGTGTCGGTCATCTGGCCTCCCGCAGGTCGGCGATCGCGGCGACGACGCCGTCGATCGTTGGGGTGTCGAAGAAGACGTCGAGCGGCACGTCGACGCCGAGACGCTTGCGGATGCGGACCGCGATCTGGGTGATGGTGAGGGAGTGCCCGCCGAGGTCGAACAGGTCCTCGTCGGGGCCGATGTCGTCGATGCGCAGCACCTCCTGCCAGATGGCGGTGACCGTCGCGGTGGTGTCGTCGCCGGTACCGGCGAAAGCCGCGGGAGCGACGGCGGGGGCGGCCGCAGGAGGTTCCGCGGGCGTGGGCAGGGCGGCCCGGTCGAGCTTGCCGTTCGGCGTCAGCGGGAACCGCTCCAGCGTGACGACGGCGGCCGGCACCATGTAGCCGGGCAGGGTCCGCGCCACGTGCTCGCGCAGCGCCGCCACGTCCAAGGGTTCGCCCGTGGGCACGACGTAGGCGACGAGGCGGGCCCGCGGGCCGTGCGGGTCGGCGAGGACCACGGCGGCCTGCGCGACCGCGGGGTGGGTGGCGAGCCGGGCCTCGATCTCGCCGGGCTCGATCCGGTGGCCACGCAGCTTCACCTGGTTGTCGACCCGGCCGAGGAATTCCAGGCCTGAAGGGCCGCGCCGGACCCGGTCGCCGGTGCCGTAGATGCGGGCGCCGGGCGCGCCGAACGGGTCGGGTCGGAAGCGGTCCGCGGTCAGCCCGCCCCGGCCGCGGTACCCGTGGGCGACGCCGACCCCACCGATCCACAGCTCCCCGGCGATGCCGTCGGGGACGGGCCGCAGCGCGTCGTCGAGCACGTGGAGGGTGGTGTTGGCGACGGGCCCGCCGATGGTGACAGGGGCGTCGGGCGCGATGTCCGCGAGGGCCGACCACACGGTGGTCTCGGTCGGCCCGTAGGCGTTGACGAGCCGCCGCACGAGCGGGGCGAGCCGCGCCGCGAGGTCCGCCGGCAGGGCCTCGCCGCCGGTGACGGCGACCAGGTCGCCGCGGGACAGCCCGGCCTCGAGCAGCAGCCGCCAGCCGGACGGGGTGGCCTGCACGTGGGTGACGCCGTGGCCGTCGATGAGCCGCAGCTGGGTGGCGGCGTCGCGGTGCCGGTCCGGCGGCACGAGGACGATCCGGGCGCCGACGGTCAGGGGCAGCAGCAGCTCGACGGTGGAGATGTCGAACGACAGCGACGTGAGGCCGAGCCAGGTGTCGCCGGCGGCGGCGCCGAGGTGGTCGCGCATCGCGTCGACGAGGTTGGTGAGCGCGCCGTGCGGGACGGCGACGCCCTTGGGCTTCCCGGTCGACCCCGAGGTGTAGATGACGTAGGCGACGTCGTCCGCGGCCGGCAGGACCGCCGCGGTGTCACCGCCGCCGGACAGCGAGAGCGGCACGTCGGCCGGGGTCAGGACGAGCGCGGCGCCGGCGTCGTCACGGATGAACGCGATCCGCTCCGCCGGATAGGAAGGGTCCAGCGGCAGGTACGCGGCGCCGGTCTCCAGGACGCCGAGGACCGCGACGAGGAGCTCCGCGGTGCGCGGCAGGGCGATCCCGACGAGGGACCCGGGCCCGATCCCCTGCCGGCGCAGGCGGTCCGCGAGGCCGGCGGCGGCGGCTCCGAGCCGCCCGTAGCTGATCCGCCGGTCCCCGCACACGACGGCCTCGGCGGCGGGGTCGGCGGCGACCCGGGCGAGGAACCTGTCGACCACGGTGTCGCGCGGTGCTGGGCCGACCGCCGGGACGTCCGCTGTGGACGGCAGGGCCAGGTCGGCGACGGCGGTCCCGGGGGCGGCGACGGCGGCCGCGAGGAGCGCCTGGAACTCCGCCGCGACCTGTTCGGCGGCGAACGATCCCGCGACGAGGTGCAGGCTGCCCTCCACGACCGAGGGCCCCTCGACGAGCTGCAGGTTCGCGGTGCCGCGCACGGCGCCCGGGAACACCAGCCAGTCGACGGCGGTGTCGACGCCGTCGAAGGCGGGCGGCTCGGCCCGCCGCCGGTAGCTGACCGTCAGCGGGGCGAGCGCCGCGCGCGGCGTGAGCCGGACGGCGTGGCTGAGCGGGACGGCGCGGTGCGGGTACATCTCCCGCAGCTGGGCCCGCACCGCCCGGGCGAACGCGGCGAACGGCTGCGCGGGGTCCGGCGTGGTGCTGACGGGCAGTTCGTTGACGTGCAGGCCGATCCGTGGCGCCGCCCGGTCCGCGGTGGACAGTTCGACGGCGGTGGTGACGGTGCCGTTGCCGTACCGGCGCAGCAGCGCGTGCCAGGCGGCGATGAGCAGCTCGAAGTGGGTGACACCGAGGGTGGCGGCCGTCTCGGCGAGGGCGGCGGTGCCGATGGTGAACGGCACCGCGACCGCCGCTCCCCCGACGGCGTGCCGCAGGCCCGGCAGCTGCGCGGGCGCCGGCTCCTGCCACCGCGTGGCCCAGAACCCGGCCGCGGCGGCGGTGTCCACGATGGACTCCGCGGCCGGCGCGTCCGCCGTGGGCAGGGTGCCGCCGTTGTACGCCGTGGCGAGGTCGGCGACGAGCACCTGCTTGGACGTGCCGTCGAAGACGAGGTGGTGCGCGACCACGCACAGCAGGTGCTCGCCGGGCGCGGTCCGCAGCAGCGTGAACCGGGCGAGAGGTCCGCGCCGCAGGTCGAACGGCGCCGCGACGAGGTCCGCCACGTCCGCCTCGCCACCGGAGCCGCCGGAGCCGCCGGAGCCGCCGGGCCGGACGACGAGCGTGACCTCGGCGCCGGCCGGCACCAGCGCGACCGCGTCCTCGTCGACGGCGCCGGCGAGCACCGGGTGGCGGGCGACGACCGCGGCGACGGCGGCGGCGAGCCGGTCGACGTCGAGCGCGCCGGTGAACCGGATCGTCACCGCGAGGTGGTAGGCGGGCCCTGCGGGCAGGGTCTGCTCGGTGATCCAGACGCCGTGCTGGGCAGGGGTCAGCGGGGCTGCGGTCACGGTGGTCATGGGCGTTGCCTGTCGTGGTCGGGGAGCTCGAGGAGCTCGCGGAGCGAGCGCTTGAGGATCTTGCCGTTGTCGTTGCGGGGCAGCTGGTCCAGGAACAGCACGCGGCCGGGGATCTCGTGCCCGGCGAGCCGTTCGAGCAGGAACGTGCGCAGCTGCGGTGCGGTGAGCGGGCCGTCGGTGACGACGGCGGCGGCGACGGCGGCGCCGAGGACCGGGTGCGGCACGCCGAACGCGGCGGCCTCCCGGACGAGGGGGTGCTCGTGCAGGGCGTGCTCGACCTGCAGCGTCGACACCTTGTGCGCGCCCGACTTGATGACGTCGCGGTCGCGGTCGACGAGGTACAGGTAGCCGTCGGCGTCGAGCCGGCCGACGTCGCCCATGCGGACCCACCGGCCGTGGAAGACCTCCGCCGTGGCCTCGCCGTCGCCGTAGTACGAGCGGGGGGCGACCGGCGAGCGCAGCCACACGTCGCCGACCTCACCCACCGGCAGCGGCCGCCGGTCCGGGCCGGCGATCATCAGGTCGGCGGCGACGGTGGGGCGGCCGAGCGCGGCGGGTCGTTCGGGGTCGAACACCATCGACGTCTGCGCCGGGGCGGCCTCGGTCGAGGTGTAGTAGTTCACGATCGTCGCGCCCGGGAACGCGGCGGTGAGCTCCAGTGCGACGGCCGGTGGCAGGGCGGCGGCGGTGGACCCGATGAGCCGCACCCGGGACAGGTCGTGCGACCGGTGCACGCCGGCGTGCAGCAGCTCGATCGCCATGGCTGGGACGAGGAACACGGTGCCGACGGCGTGGCGCTCGATGAGCTTCGCGAAGCGGCCGGGGGTGAAGGTGCCGGCGGTGAGGGCGGCCGCGCGGGCGTTGAGCGCGTTGACGAGCATCGTCTGGCCGGCGTTGCTGCCGACCGGGAACGCGTGCAGGAAGTGCGCGGAGTGCGCGAGGGGCCGGCGGCGCGGGTCGAGGGTGCAGCCGTGGGCGAGGTTGGCGTGGGTGGCGCCGACGCCCTTGGGGATGCCCGTGGTGCCCGACGTGTAGAGGATCTGCGCCAGGTCCCGCGGCGACGGCGGATCCGGGACCGTGCCGCCGGATGACGCGACCTCCGCGAGGGTCGCGGACCAGACGCCGCCGGGCGCGGGACGGCCGGCGGCGTGCAGGACCGCGCTCGCGCCGCTGTGGGTGAGCACGTGGCGGACCTCGGCCGGGGCGAGCCGGTCCGACATCGGCACGGCGACGAGCCCGGCGCGCAGGACGCCGGTGAACGCGACGGCGTACTCGTGCCAGCCGCCGGTGCCGTAGTGCAGCGCGACCCGGTCGCCGGGCGCGAGGCCGCGGTCGCGGAGCCCGGCGGCGACCGCCTCGGCGCGGGCGTGCCACTCGCCGGACGTGACCTGCTCGTCGCCGGCGACGAGCGCGACCCGGTCCGGCTCGGTCGCGGCCCGGTGCGCGAGCAGGTCGACCAGGGTGGCCGGCACTGCCGGCGCCCGCCCACCCGCCCGCTGAGCGGGGATGGCCGCGGAGGTGCCGGTCCTGGTGGTCATCGGGCCGGCTCCAGCGGCCGGGCGTCCTCAGGAGCGGACTGGGTGCGGCGGCGCAGCTCCTGGAGGCCGACGAGGTCGTCGGGCAGGGCGTCCGGCACGTCGGCGTCGAAGCGGCGCAGCACCGGGATCCGCAGCCCGGCGGCGACCATCGCGGCCATCGCGAGCCCGAACACGACGTACATGAGGGCGATGCCCCGGCCCGGCCCGGTGCCGATGACCGCGCCGACGGTCCCGGCGAGCGCGCCGCCGGGGGCGAGGAGCGGCTCGAAGAGCTTCGTGCCGAGGGGCGCGACGATGCCGTGGCCGATCGGCAGCGTCGACCAGGCGACCATGGTGTTCAGGGCGAAGACCCGGCCGTGGTACCGCTGCGGCACCTTCACCTGCACGATCGTGGTGTACACGCCGTTGACGAGCGACAGCGCCGCCGAGAGGCCGAACGCGCAGGCGCCGACGACCCAGACGCTCGCGTGGGTGCCACCGAGGACGGCGGCGGCGGCGAGGAGGGCGGCGAGGCCGAGCATGCCGCGCAGCCGCTGCCGGCGGGGGCCGCCCCAGAAGCCCATGGCGATGCCGCCGACGATGACGCCGGCGCCGCCGCACATGGCGACCCGCGCGGCGGTGCCGAGGTCCGCGAAGGACAGCACCAGCGGGGTCATGAGCAGGAACAGCGGGGCGAGGAAGATGTTCAGCCCGGCGAACCACAGCAGCATGGCGCGGAAGCCGCGGTGGTGCCACGAGTACGCGAAGCCGTGCCTGATCTCCGCGAGAAGCGTCTCGCGGCGCCGCCACGGCAGGGTCCGCGGGAACTTCACGACGGCGAGGACGGTGATCGCGACGGTGTAGCTGAGCACGTCGATGATGAGGATGCCGCGCAGGCCGATGCCGGCCATGAGCCCGACCGCGATCAGCGGCACGACGAAGGCGCTGACGCCGCCCGCGAGCTGGACGATGCCGTTGGCGTGGCCGAGGTACTGCTTCGGCACGAGCTGCGGGACCGCGGAGGCGTACGCGAGCCGCTGGAACGTCAGGGCGATCGACAGGGCGGCGAGCAGCGGGTAGATGTGCCACGGGACGAGCACGCCGCCGACGAGCAGGGCGAGCAGCGCGGCCTGGGTGGCGCCGGCGGCGATGTCACCGGCGAGCATCACCTTGCGCCGGTCGAACCGGTCGACGATCGCGCCGGCGACTGGCCCGGCGAGGATGCCGGGGAGCATGCCGATGACGGCGTAGAGGGCGTACCGGGCGACGGAGCCGGTCTCCAGGTAGATCCAGATCGGCAGGGCGAACTCGGTGAGCGCGGAGCCGGTGATGGAGACGAGCTGGCTGAGCGCGACGACGAGGAACCGCGCCATCCCGGGCTGCGCGACGGGTTTCGCCTCGGCCGGGTCGGCGGGTGCGGGTGCCGCGGCGCCGGTGCCGTGCAGCCACCACGACGTCTCCCCCGCCCTCGCCGGCAGCACGTCCGCGGGTGCGGGGCCGCCGGGGGCGAGCGTCGGGTGGGTGCGGCTGACGATGTCGGCGAGCTCCTTCGCCCGGTACTTGAGGAAGAAGTGCCCGGCCTCTTCGAGCAGCACGAGCGCGACCCGGTCGGAGACGAGCAGCCACTCCTTGAACCGCTCCTGGTAGAAGTCGGCGGCCGGGTCGCGGGTGCCCATGACGGACACGATCGGCGCGCGGAGGCGGGCGTCCCCGCCGTCGAGGGTGGCGGTGAAGTACTCCTCGGCGGCGACGGAGTCGCGGCGCATGTTGCCGATGATGAACTGCTTCTGGGTGTCGTCGAGGTCGGCGACGTCGGCACCCATCGACGTGAGCCAGTTCTCGTAGACCCGGTTGCCGAGCAGCGGTTCGAGGGCCGCGAACCGGCTCAGGGCGCTCAGCACGCGGCTGCGCGGGCGGGCGAACGGGAACTGGGCGCCGATGTAGACCGCTTCGAGGTCCCGGCCGGCGTTCTCGAGGCGGCGGGCGACGGCGACGATGAGGGCGCTGCCGACGCCGCAGTGGCCGTACAGGGCGATCGGGCCGCTGACCCGCTCCTGGATCTCGGCGGCGACGCGGTCGGCGAGCTCCTCGAACGGCAGGCGCTCCTCGGTGAGGCCGACGTCGTGCCCGGGGATCGCGACAGACCACAGGGCGTGCCCGGCGGGCAGCGCGTCGGCGAGCGGCTGGTAGACGACGGCGCTGCCGCCGCCGTACGGGACGCAGACCAGCGACAGGTCCGGCGTGGAGGTGGCCTTGGTGAGCTTGTGCAGCAGCCGCCGCGGCCCGCGGTCCTCCTCGGACATCGACGCGAACGCGGCCAGCTCGCGGATCGTCTTGAGGGTGAACACGTCCATGACGCTCACCGGCTGCCCGACGCCGTCCAGCTGCTTGCGGGCGCGGGCGACGACCTGGGTGGCGAGCAGCGAGTGCCCGCCGAGGTCGAAGAAGTCGTCGTCGATGCCGACGGACGGCAGCCCCAGGACGTCGGCCCAGATCGCGGCGAAGACCAGCTCCGCCGGGGTGGTCGGCGGCGCCGACTCGAAGCCGCTGGCGGCCGCGGCGGGTGCCGGGAGGGCGCGGCGGTCCAGCTTGCCGCTGGGGCCGAGCGGGAGCTTGTCGAGGCCCACGTACGCGCTGGGCACCATGTAGTCGGGCAGGGCGGTCTTCAGCGCCGACTTCAGCGCCTGCGCGTCCGGCTCCGCGACCCCGGTGAGGTAGGCGACGAGCCGCTTGTCGCCGGGCCGGTCCTCGCGGACGGTGACGGCGGCCTCGGTGACGCCCGGCTGGGCGCGCAGCGCGGCCTCGATCTCGCCGAGCTCGATCCGCAGCCCGCGGAGCTTCACCTGGTGGTCGATGCGGCCGAGGAACTCGATGGTGCCGTCGGTGCGCCAGCGGGTGAGGTCGCCGGTGCGGTACAGCCGGCCGCCGGGTGGCCCGAACGGGTCCGGGACGAAGCGGGTGGCGGTGAGCCCGGGCCGGTCGTGGTAGCCGAGGGCCAGGCCGACGCCGCCGATGTGCAGCTCGCCGGGGACGCCGGGCGGCACCGGCTGGCCGGCGGGGTCGAGGACGTAGAGGCGGATGTTCTGGATCGGCGCGCCGATCGGCACCGTGTCGAGGTCGCCGGAGCACGCGAACGCGGACACGTCGACGGCGGCCTCGGTCGGGCCGTACAGGTTCCACAGCGGAGTGTCCGGCAGCGCCGCGTGGAACGCGCGGACGGCGTCGAGCGGGAGCTCCTCGCCGCTGCAGACGACCCGGCGGAGGCTCGTGCAGGCGGCGACGCCGTCCTCGGCGAGGAACATGGCGAGCATCGACGGCACGAAGTGGGTGGTGGTGACGCCCTCGCGCACGATGAGGTCGCGCAGGTAGGCGGCGTCCTTGTGCCCGCCCGGCTTGGCGAGCACCAGACGGGCGCCGGTGATGAGCGGCCAGAAGAACTCCCACACCGACACGTCGAAGCTCGCCGGGGTCTTCTGGAGCACGACGTCGGTGCCGTCGAGCCGGTAGGTGCGCTGCATCCAGTCGAGACGGTTGACGATGCCGCGGTGCGTGTTCGGCACGCCCTTCGGCTTCCCCGTCGACCCGGAGGTGTAGATCATGTACGCGACGTCGCCGGCCTGCGGCTCGTCCGGGACGGGCGGGAGCTTCCGGGCGAACGCCGACGGGTCGTCGAGGAAGATGACGGTCGCGGTCGTGTCCGGCACGGGCAGCCGGGACTGGGTCAGCAGCACCGGCGCGTCGGCGTCGGCGAGCATGAACGCGAGCCGGTCCGCCGGGTAGTCGGGGTCGAGCGGCACGTAGGCGGCGCCGGCCTTGAGCACGCCCAGGAGGCCGACGACGAGGTCGGTGGAGCGTTCGGCGCTGACCGCGACGAGCCCGCCGGGGCCGGCGCCCTCGACGCGCAGCCGCCGGGCGACCCGGTCGGCGGCGGCCTCGAGCTCGCGGTAGGTGAGGCGCCGGTCCTGGAACTGCACGGCGACGGCGTCGGGCGTGCGGGCGGCCTGCGCGGCGATGAGCCCGGGCAGGGTCGCGTCGGCCGGGAAGTCGGCGGCGGTGTCGTTCCAGCGGTGCAGCACCTGGTCGCGCTCGTCCGCCTCCAGGAGGTCCACCGTGGACACCGGCACGCCGGGCCGGGCGACGATGGCGCGCAGCAGCTTGTCGAGGTGCCGGCCGAGGCGGGCGATGGTGGCCTCGTCGAACAGGTCGACGTTGTAGTTGAACGCCCCGCGCAGCCCGCTCGGGTCCTCCATGACGAACAGTTCGAGGTCGAAGCGGGTGCCGGTGGCGCGCAGGCCGAACGGTGTGACGTCGAGCGGGCCCGTGCCCCCGGTGAGGTCGGACGCGGCGGCGTAGTTCTGCACCGCGAGGACGGCCTGGAACACCGGTGACCGGCTCACGTCGCGGGGCACGTTGAGCTCGGACACCAGCTGCGCGAAGGGCAGCTCCTGGTGCGCGTACGCGGACAGGCACGTCTCGCGGGTGCGCTCGATCAGCTCGTCGAACGTGGGGTCGCCGTCGAGGCGGGCCCGCATCGCGAGGACGTTGACGAACATGCCGATGAGCCGTTCGAGCTCAGGCTCGGGGCGCCCGGCGATGGGTGAGCCGACGGCGAAGTCCCGCTGGCCGCTGTGCCGGGACAGCACGACCTGGAAGGCGGCGAGCAGCACCATGTAGACGGTGGCGCCGTGGGCCTTGGCGAGGCGGGTGAGCCGGTCGAGCAGGTCCCGGTCGATGTCGAAGCCGTACCCGGCGCCCTCGAACGTCTGCTGCTTCGGGCGCGGCCGGTCGGTGGGCAGCGCGAGGGGTTCGACGCCGGCGAGCTCGGTGCGCCAGTAGTCGACCTCGCGGGCGAGCGCGTCGCCGGTGAGCCGGCCGCGCTGCCAGGCGGCGAAGTCGCCGTACTGGACGGGCAGCGGCGGCACGGGTGACGGGACGCCGGCGGCGTGGGCGTCGTAGCCGGCGAGGACCTCACCGACGAGCACCTCGCTGGACCAGCCGTCGCTGATGCTGTGGTGGGTGACGAGCAGCAGCACGTGGTCGTCGGCGGCGTTGTCCGGGGCGATGCGGACCAGCAGCGCGTGCAGCAGCGGGCCGTGGACGAGGTCGAAGAGCCGGCCGACGGCCTCGTCGACGATCCTGGCGGCGGCGTCCTCGTCGGCGGCGTCGACGACCGTCAACGCGGGCCGCGCGTCAGGGCTGCCCGGCGCGGCGATCTCCAGGACGGGCCGGCCGTCGTCGGTGACCGGGTAGCGGGTGCGCAGCGACTCGTGCCGGGCGACGACGTCGTCGAGCGAGCGGGCGAGCGCGGCCTCGTCGAGGACGCCGCGCAGGCGGCGGGCGACCGGGATGTGGTACGCGGCGGTCCCGGGCGCGAACTGCTCCATGAACCAGAGTCGTTCCTGGGCGAACGACAGGGGTGGGACGGTGCCTTCGGGCCGGGCCGGGATGGTGGGCCCGGCCTCGGCCGGGCGTCTGCGCAGTCGTGCGGTGAGCAGTGCCCGCTTGGTGGCGGACAGGTCTTCCACGGTCATGCCGCCGCCTCCGCCGCGCTCCGGCGCCGGCCTGACCTGACGGCTGTGCCCATGAAGCCCATCCCTTCGCTCCGCTCCGGGCTGGTCATAACTGGTCCCCCGTGAGCATGTGCTGTGCAGTCTCTTCGTCCATCGCCTCGATCTCGGCGATGAGCAGCGCCTCGACGGCCTGGGCGAACCCGGCGACGGTGCGGTGGGTGAACAACGTGCGGATCGGGACGGTCAGGTCGACGGCGGCGCGGACCCGGGCAACCATGCGGGTGGCGAGCAGCGAGTGGCCGCCGAGGTCGAAGAAGTCGTCGTGCGCGCCGACCTTCTCCACGCCGAGCACCTCGGCCCAGACCCCGGCGACGAGGTCCTCGGCGTCGGTGCGGGGCGCGACGTAGCCGGCCGCCGAGCGGACCTCAGGATCCGGGAGGGCGGCCTTGTCGAGCTTGCCGTTGACGGTGAGCGGCAGGGCTTCCAGTGCCACGATCGCCGTCGGCACGAGATGCGCCGGCAGCGTCTCGGCAAGCGCTTGCCGCACCGCCGGCGGCTCCAGCGACGCCGGTGTCACGTAGCCGATGAGGGCGTCGGTGCGGGCGACGACGGCGGCCTGGCCGACGCCCGGCAGCGCCAGGAGCGCGGCGGTGACCTCACCGGGTTCGATGCGGTAGCCGCGGACCTTGACCTGCTCGTCGAGCCGGCCGAGGAACTCCAGCTGCCCGTCGGGGCGCCACCGGACGCGGTCGCCGCTGCGGTACCGGCGGGCGCCGGGCGGCCCGCCGGGGTCGGGTTCGAACGCCTCGGCGGTGCGCCCGGGCCGGCCGAGGTAGCCGTGGGCGAGGCCGGCGCCGCCGATGCGCAGCTCCCCCGGGACGCCGGGCGGCACGGGCCGGCCGTGCCGGTCGGTGACGGCGAGGGTGGTGTTCCACAGTGGACGGCCGATCGGTGGCCGTTCGCCGGACCGGTCGCCGGTGAGGTCGGCGGCGGTGGCGATGATGGTCGTCTCGGTGGGGCCGTAGGAGTTGACGAGGCGGACCCGGTCGCCGAAGGCCGCGGTCCACTGGGCGACGGCGGCCGCCTCGACCTGGTCGGCGCCGAGGATGACCAGGCGCAGCCCGGCCGGCCAGCGGACGCCGCCGAGGTCGTCGACCAGGCGGTGCCAGTACGGCGTCGGCAGGTCCAGGACGGTGACTGCCGCCCCGGCCGGGGACGCGAGGAAGTCGGGCAGGTCGGCGTCGGCGAAGACGACGGTGCCGCCGGCGGTCAGGGCCGGCCACAGCTCTTCGGCGTGCGTGTCGAAGCTCAGCGCCGCGAACTGCGCGACGGTGTCGGCCGCGGTGATGCCGTAGCCGTCGCGCATCCAGGCGGCGCGGGCGGCCAGGGCCCGGTGCGGCACCAGGACGCCCTTCGGGGTGCCGGTGGACCCGGAGGTGTAGATGACGTAGGCGGCGTCCTCGGGGTCCGGGGCCACGGGCGCGGCGGCGCCGGTCGCCGTCACCGGGATCGTCCGCACGCCGTCGAAGGTGTGCCGGCCGTCGGTCACGACGACGCCCGCGCCGCTGTCGGCGACCATGAAGGCGAGGCGGGCCGGCGGGTACGACGGGTCGAGCGGCAGGTAGGCGGCGCCGGCCCGCCAGGCGGCGAGCATCGCGACGACGGCCTGCGGGCCGCGGGGCAGGCAGACGCCGACGATCCCCGGCCCGCCCGCGTCCCGCAGGGCACCCGCCAGGCGGCCCGAGGCCTCCCAGAGCTCCGCGTAGGTCATGCCGTCGAGGGCGGCCCTGTCCGGGTGTCCGGCCGCCCGGGACGCGACGCCGTCCAGGACGGTGCCGGTCGGCGCGGCTCCGGCTGTACCGGCGAAGACCGCGGAACTCAGGAACACCTCGTCCGCCTCGGTGAGGACCGGCAGGTCACGGACCGGGGTGTCGGGGGCGGCGAGCGCGGCGCGCAGCAGCATCTCGAAGCGCTCGGCGAGGGCGGCGATCGTCCCGGGGCGGAACAGGTCGCTGCGGTAGCCGAAGACGCAGACGAGCTCGTCGCCGGAGCGCCAGACGTCGAGCATCACGTCGACCTTCGTCTGCGCGTGACCGCCGTCGATCTCCACCGCGGTCAGCGGGCCGAACGCGTGCGGCACGCCGTGCCGGTCGCCGTCCTGACTGTGCACGGTGAGCAGGGTCTGGAACAGCGGGTTGCGCGACAGGTCCCGCTCGACGCGCAGCTCGTCGAGGAGCCGCTCGAACGGCATGTCCTGGTGCGAGAACGCGCCGAGGGCGGTCCGGCGGGTGGACTTCAGCAGGTCCCGGAACGTGCCGCCGCCGCTGAGGTCGGCGCGCATGACGAGGGTGTTGGAGAAGTAGCCGACGAGCGGCTCCAGGTCGGGGTCGTTGCGGCCGGCGACCGGCACGCCGACGCTGATGTCGTCCTGGCCGGTGTGCCGCTGCAGCAGCAGCTGGTACGCGGCGAGCAGCACCATGAACGGGCTGACGCGCTGCTCGCGGGCGAAGCCGTCGAGGGCCGCCGCGATGCCGATGCGGTGGGTGTGGAACGCGCCCTCGGAGGTCTTCGACGCGGGCCGCCGCAGGTCCGGCTGGAGTTCGAGGGGGGTGGCGCCGGTCAGCCGTTCGCGCCAGAACGTGGTGTCCTGCTCGGCGCCCGCGTCGCGCTGGGCCCGCGCGTAGGCGGCGTACGTGGTGGGCAGCGGCGGCTCGTCGAAGGTGCCGGCGTAGCGGCGGGCGAGCTCGTCGCGCAGCACGTTGAGCGACCAGCCGTCGGCGACGATGTGGTGCACGACGAGACTGAGCACGTGCTCGTCACCGAGCGTAATCAGAGTGGCACGCAACAGCGGGCCCTCGGCGAGGTCGAACGGGGCGTTGCTGCGCTCGGCGAGCAGCGCGGCGAGCCCTTCCTCGGCGCAGGCGACCTCGTCCAGGACGGGTGCCGGGCCGGGCGTCGCGAACGGGCGGCCGTCGACCGCCGGGAACCTGGTGCGCAGCGTCTCGTGCCGCTGGACCAGGCCGTTCAGCGCGGCGCGCAGCCTGGCCGGGTCGAGCTCACCGGTGAGCCGCAGGACCAGCGGGATGTTGTAGGAGGCGTCACCTGGGTCGAGCTGGTCGAGGAACCAGAGCCGTTCCTGCCCAAAAGACAAAGCTCCCGACACGAGTCCCCCTCTCGTCGGCGTGACCATCGGTAAGGTACGAGTCGATACGTAAACTGTCAACAATCCTTACGATTAGGCTCGCGGATCGACGGCAATGACGCCGCCGGCACCGGTACACGCCGGGCCCGGCGGAACGGGCCGGCACGGTCCCGCGGCGGTACGATGAGGGCCGGTTCGGACATGAGCCGCGGGCGCGACAGCGCCCACTCCCGTGCACGGGCCGAGTGGGTCGGCTTTGAGCTCCGAGGATTGCGCTTCATGTCCCCGTACCGATCTGTCGATCGACCAGACATCATCTCCGCCGCGGCGGCACCGCGGACCCGGCCGCACGCGCAGCGGCCGCGGCTGAACGGGGCGGCGGCCCGGGCGAGCGCGCGGGAGGCGGCGGAGGCGAGCCGGGCGGCCGCGCGGCGGGCGGAGCAGGCCGCGCAGATGCTGCGGGAGCGGCGGCATCAGGTGGCGGCGGCCCGGGCCCGGATGCTGGAGCTGTTCGAGCGGGTGGCGCCCCGCCTCGCCCGCACACCCGGCACCCCCTCGGCGGGATGGGTCACCCGCGACACCTCGCCACCGGCCGGACACGATCGACGACCGTCGCCTGGTTGATCGACTGGCGATGATTACTGCGATTCGGCGGCCATCCGCCGGTATCACCCCCTGAAGCGTCCGGACGAGAGGAGACTTGGGAGGAGAGGCGCGGCGCGGACCGCCTCCGTGTGCCGCCACAGGGAGCCGGATGGACCTGACGATCACGGTGTCGTCCCAGCGCGACGAGGACCTCGTGGAGGTGGCCGGCTCGGTCGACCACGCGACCGTGCCGTACGTGCGGCAGGTCCTGTTCGAGCTGTTCGACGCCGGGCGGTGCCAGGTCGTCATCGATGTCTCGCGGCTGCTGCAGCAGACGCTCGACCTGCTGCGCCGCCGGCTGACGGAGTGAGCACGGTGGCCGCACCGCGGGCCGTCGTCGTGGTCGGCGCGTCCGCGGGCGGCGTCGAGGCGCTGCGGACGCTGATCGCCGGCCTGCCCGCCGACCTGCCGGCCGCGGTCTGCGTGACCCTGCACATCCCGCCGACCGTGGCCAGTGCCCTGCCACGGATCCTGTCGAGGGCCGGCATCCTGCCCGCCAGTCATCCGCCCGACGGCGCGCCGCTGCTGGCCGGTCACGTGTACGTGGCACCCGCCGACCGGCACCTGCTGGTCGACGGTGACCACGTCCGGCTGTCGGCGGGCCCGCCGGAACGCGGGCACCGGCCGGCGATCGACCCGCTGTTCCGGTCGGCGGCGCTGCACTGGGGTCCGCTGGTCGCCGGGGCGGTGCTGTCGGGCAGCGGCGACGACGGCACCGGCGGGCTGGCGGTGGTCGCGGCCCGTGGCGGCGCGGCGTTCGCGCAGGCACCGCAGGAGGCACCATTCCCGCGGATGCCCCGCAGCGCGGCCGAGCACGTCCCCGGCTGTCACGTCCTGCCGGTGGCGCGCCTCGCCCCCGCGCTGGCGGCCTTCGCCGCGGCGGCCGACCCCGGCGCCCCGCGCCCGGACCCGGCACAGACCGAGTCACACACCGAGTCACACACCGAGTCGCCGCAACCGCCGCAGCCGGTGCCCGGGTTCCCGCACCTGCCGGCAGAGGTGGCGGACGCGCTCCGGGTGGCGGTGCGCAGTCTCGAGGAGAAGGCCGGGCTGAGCGAGCGCATGTCGGCGACGGCGCTGCGGCGGGGCAGCGCCGCGACCGCCGAGCTCTACCGGCAGAAAGGCGCCGAGGCGGCCCGCGCCAGTGCGCTGATCCGCGAGTTGATCATCCGGATCGGCGGCACCGGGCCGTAGCGCGACGCACTCCCGTGGCGACCGGGCCGGAGGCGGTCCCTGGCGGTACCGTTCGTCGGTGACGGGTGCTGTGGAAGGGTGACGATGACCGGGCCGGACTACGCCTTCGAGGCGCTGCTGACGTACCTCAAGGAGGCACGCGGCTTCGACTTCACGGGATACAAGCGCTCCAGCCTGATGCGCCGGGTCAACCGGCGGATCGCGCAGCTCGGCATGCACGGCTACAGCGAGTACCTCGACCAGCTCCAGGTGCACCCGGACGAGTTCACGACGCTGTTCAACACGATCCTCATCAACGTCACGAGCTTCTTCCGCGACTCGGAGCCGTGGGACTACCTGCGCACCGAGCTGATCCCCCGGATGCTGGCCGAGTCGAAGCCGGACGCACCGCTGCGGATCTGGAGCGCCGGGTGCGCGTCCGGGGAGGAGGCGTACAGCCTGGCGATGCTGCTCTGTGAGGTGCTCGGCCCGGACGAGTTCCGGCGCCGGGTCAAGATCTACGCGACGGACGTCGACGAGGAGGGCCTGACCCAGGCCCGGCAGGCCGTCTACAACGAGCGCGACGTGCAGGCCCTGCCCGACGGGATGCTGGAGCGCTACTTCGACGTCGTCGGCAACCGGTACAGCTTCCGCAAGGACCTCCGCCGGTCGGTCATCTTCGGCCGCAACGACCTCGTCCAGGACGCGCCGATCTCGCGCATCGACCTGCTCGTCTGCCGCAACACCCTGATGTACTTCAACGCCGAGACGCAGGCGCGGATCCTCACCAGGTTCCACTTCGCGCTGGCACCGGCCGGGCTGCTGTTCCTCGGCAAGGCGGAGATGCTGCTGAGCCACGCCACCCTGTTCGCGCCGGTCGACCTGAAGCGGCGGGTGTTCCGCCGGGCCGCCCGGCCGCCGTTCCTCGGCGACCCGGTCCTGGCCGTCCCGGCACCGCCGCTCGACGCCTCGCGGCTCACCGGCCTGGAGCGGCTGCGGCACGAGGCGTTCACGGCCGGCCCGGTCGCGCAGCTCGTGATCACCGACACGGGGCTGGTCGCGCTCGTCAACCATCAGGCGGAGACGCTGTTCGGGCTGTCGTCCTCGGACTGCGGCCGGCCGTTCCGTGACCTGGACCTCTCCTACCGGCCGGTGGAGCTGCGCGGGCACATCGAGAAGGCCAAGACCGAGCGCCGGGTCGTCCGGGTCGCCGACGTGCAGCACACCACCGGCCAAGGCGAGAAGTTCCACCTCGACGTGCAGATCCACCCGCTCACCGACGGCTCCGGCGAGCTGCTCGGCACGGCGATCGTCTTCCAGGACATCACCACGGCGCGGCGCCTGCAGCAGGAGCTGGAGCACACGAATCAGCAGTTGGAGGCGGCGTACGAGGAGCTGCAGTCCACCAACGAGGAGCTGGAGACCACCAACGAGGAGCTGCAGTCCACGGTCGAGGAGCTGGAGACCACCAACGAGGAGCTGCAGTCCACGAACGAGGAGCTGGAGACGATGAACGAGGAGCTCCAGTCCACGAACGACGAGCTGCAGGCCATCAACGAGGAGCTGCAGGACCGCACCGGCGAGGTGCACGAGTCGAACGTCTTCCTCCAGGCGATCCTCAGCAGCCTGCGCTCCGGGGTCGTCGTGCTGGACCCGGAGCTGCGGGTCATGGTCTGGAACCGGCGCATGGACGACCTGTGGGGCATCCGCGCCGAGGAGGCCGTCGGCCAGCACTTCCTCAACCTCGACATCGGCCTGCCCACCGACCAGCTCCGGCCGCTGATCCGCTCGGTCCTCGGCCCCGGCCCGGCCCAGGACCACCTGACGCTGAGCGCCATCAACCGCCGCGGCCGCCCGACCTCACTGCGCATCGCCGCGAACCTGCTGGTCGACGGCAACGACACCGCAGCAGGCGCCATCCTGGTCATGGACCCGGTGCCCGTCACCGAAGACCCCGCCCAGCCGGACCCGCCCGTCACCCCCGACGGGCCTGAGACCCTGCCCTGACCGTCCGCCGCCGGGTTCCGCCGTCCGGGCTGGCCACCGTGCGCAGTGACCGGCGGCCAGGCCGGCGGGGCACGAGCCGGCCGCGGGCGGCGTCGCGCAGCGTCTCGGTCTCCTGGACGCACGTGACGTCCGGGGTCATGATCTCTCTAACGGTGGTCATGGGTACTCCTTCCGCGCTCGGTTCGATGCGACCCCGGCCCCTGCCCGCGCCGCCCCCCGCCGAAGCACATCACCGGCGCGCATCCACCGTCCCGATCGACGTCGCGCGATCCGCGGTGAGGACCTGAGCGGCGCTGGTCAGGACCTCGCCGGGGGTGATGCGCAGCAGCGCCGGGTGGGGGTCGCCGGACGGGGCGTCGCCGGGCTCGGACCGGGTGCCGTGCCAGATCGCGTGATGCCGGGGGCGGCCGGCGGGCGGGCCCCAGCGGGCCGGGGACATCGGGCCGAACAGGATCACCGACGGGGTGCCGAAGGCGGTGGCCAGGTGGGCCGCGCCCGTGTCGCCGCTGATCAGGAGGCGGGCGTGGGCGATCAGGGCGGCGAGGCCGGCCGGCCCGGTCCGGCCCGCGAGGACCGCGGCGGGCGGGAGGCCGGCCGCGCCGGCGACGGTGGACGCGACCCGTTCCTCGCCCGGGCCACCGGTCACCACGACCCGGTGGCCGTCCGCGGCGAGCCGCCGGGCCACCGTGGCGAACCGGTCGGTGGGCCAGCGGCGCAGGCCCGACTTCGCGCCCACGTGGAGCACCGTCGCCCCACCCGCGAACAGCGTGGGCGGCGCCGGCAGGTCCAGGTCCGACGGGTCCGACGGGACACCGTGCCAGGCCAGGAGGCGGCACCAGCGGGTCACCTCGTGCTCGTCGTCCTCCCAGCGCGGGCCGTCGCCGTGGCCGGCCTCCGGGCAGGCGAAGGCGAGCAGGCGGCCCGGGGCCGCGGCCCGCAGCAGGAGATGGGACTGCGGGCCGCGGCCGTGCAGGTTGACGGCCACCTCGGGTGGTGGGGCTACCCAGGGCTTCGGGGTGAGATCCTCGACCGGCAGGTGGGCGTCGACGGCGCCGACCAGGCGCACCAGCGGGGCCAGCCAGGCCGGTGCGGCCAGCGTGAGCCGGTGCCGCGGGTACGCCGCCCGCAGCCCGCGCAGCGCCGGCACCGACGTGACCAGGTCGCCGATGCCGAGGGCGCGCAGGACGAGCAGGGCCGGGGGGCGGGTCACGGGTAGGACGTCTCCGTCTCCGCGCAGACCACCATCTCCCGGACCGCACAGCCGGCGGGCTGGGCGAGCGCGAACATGACGGCCGCGGCGACGTTCGCGGGGTCGTTGAGGATCGCGTCGGGGCCGGGCTTGTACCGGTCGTCGCGGTCGTCGAAGAACTTCGTGCGCATGCCGCCCGGGACGACGAGGGTCACGCCGACGTCGCCGGCGAGCTCGGCGGCGAGGGCACGGGTGAAGCCGACGACGCCGAACTTCGCGGCGCAGTAGGCCGTGGCGTCGCTGACCGCCTTCACGCCCAGGGTCGAGGCGATGGTGACGACGGTGCCGTGCGTCTCGCGGAGCGCGGGGAGCGCCGCCCGTACGACTGCCGCCGTCGCCAACAGGTCCACGGCCACGATCCGCTCCCAGACCTCCCCGGGGACGTCCTCGAGGCGGCCGGGGACGTCCATCCCGGCCGCGGTGACGACGCCGTGCAGGCCGCCTGCCCGCTCGACGGTCTCGCGGGTCGCGGCCTCCGCCGCGCGGGTGTCGGCGAGGTCGCACCCGACCCAGGGGACGCCGTCCGCGGGCGCCTGCCGGTCGATGACGAACGGCCGCCCGCCGGACTTTGTCACCGCCGTCACGACCGCCGCACCGAGGCCGCTGGAGCCTCCGGTGACAAGAACCGCGGGTCCTGCTTGGCTCATGCCTTCTCCTTCGATCGCTGGGTTTCTGGATGCTGTGCGGCGGTGATGAGGCGGGTGGTGGAGCGGCCGGCGAGGTAGGGGACGGTGATGGTCTGCCCGCCGTGCTGCGCCACGACCTCCGCCTCGGGCAGGTCAGGGCCGCCGGCGGCGTAGTCGCCGCCCTTGACCCAGATGTCCGGGCGCAGCCACGACAGCAGCGCCGCGGGGGTGGGCTCGTCGAAGACGGCCACGGCGTCGACGCAGCCGAGGGCGGCCAGCAGGCGGGCCCGGTCGGCCTGCGGGTTCAGCGGGCGGTCGGGGCCCTTGAGCGCCCGCACGCCCGCGTCGGAGTTGAGGCAGACGACGAGGCAGTCGCCGAGATTCCGGGCCGCCTCCAGGGTCGCGACGTGCCCGGCGTGCAGCAGGTCGAAGCAGCCGCCGGTGGCGACCACCGTGCCGCCGCGGGCCCGCACGTCCGCGACGATCCGGCCGGCCTCGTCCAGGCCGACCGGTGCCGGCGCTGCGGCGGGCGGCTCCGCGACGGCCGGCGACACAGCCGGTGACACAGCCGGTGGAGCGGCCGGGGACCAGGCCGATGACGCCCCACCGGCGGCGACGAACGCGGTGGCCCCGGCGACGGCCTCCTGCACCGCCTCCGACACCAGCGCACCGTGGGCCAGGGCGAGCGCGGCGGTGGCGGCGAACCGGTCCCCCGCGCCGCACGTGTCGCCGTCCGCGCCGGCGGGTGCCGGGACGACGAGCGGGGTGGGGCCGGCCTGGCACAGCACCGCGCCGCCGGCGCCCATCGTGACGGCGACCGCGGCGGCCTGCCAGCGGTCACGCAGGACGCCGGCGCCCCGCACGGCCGTGGAGAGCCGGCTGCCCTTGCCGGCGTCGCCGCTGAGCGCGCGCACCTCGGCGAGGTTGGGCGTGGCGAGCCGGACGCCGGGCACCGGCACCGCGCCGTGCGGGTGCGGGTCCCAGACGATCGGCGCGGTCGCCGCGCTCAGTGCGGCCCGGACGGCCGGGTGGCCGGTCAGGCCGCGGCCGTAGTCGCTGACGAGGATCGCCGAAGCGTCCCGCAGGACCGCGAGGGTCGCCTCGGACGGGTCGCGGGGCGGCTGCCGCGCCCCGCCGCGGTCCAGCCGCAGCAGCACCTGCCCGCCGGCCCGCAGCCGGATCTTCTCGGGCGTCGCGCCCGGCAGGTCGGCCGCGTACACGGCGACGCCGGCGGCGTTCAGCAGCTCGCAGAGCCGGGCCCCATTGGCGTCCCCGGCGAGCGCCGTGACCAGCGCGACCCGATGGCCCTGACGCGCGGCGCGCAGCGCTTCCCGGATCCCGCCCTGGGCGGCGAGCAGTGCGGCCAGGCCGGCGCCGCCGGGGCGGTCGGTCGTGGCCTCCTCGTCGAGCACGGGGGCGGGCGCGTCGGGGCAGACCCGGCGGACGGCGCCGTCGACGTCACGGTCCAGCAGCGTGTCGCCGACGACGACCAGGAGCTCAGGCATGACGTTCTCCGTTGGCGTGGGCGGCGGCGAGGATCAGGTCCGGCCGCGGTGTCAGGGGTCGGCGGGCACTCAGCTGGGCCGGCCGGCCGTCGAGGACCGACGGCAGCACCCGGTCGACGTGCTCGCACAGCACGTGCACGGCGGCCAGGTGCAGCTCCTGCACGACCTGGCTGTCCGGCGACGGGCAGGCGACGACCTCGTCGCAGAGCTCCGCGAGGGGGTTGGGCGCGGGCCCGGTCAGCGCCCAGGTGTGCATGCCGCAGTCGCGGGCGGCGCGGGCCGCCGCGAGCAGGTTGGGGCTGCGGCCGCTGGTCGACAGCACGACGAGGATGTCGCCGTCGCGGCCGTGGCCACGGACCTGACGGGCGAAGAGCTCCTCGAAGCCGTAGTCGTTGCCGATCGCGGTGACCGCCGACGAGTCCGCGCACAGCGCGATGGCCGACAGCGGCCTGCGGTCGTCGCGCAGCTTCCCGACGAGCTCGGCGGCCAGGTGCTGCGCCTCGGCGGCGCTGCCGCCGTTGCCCGCGGCGAGGAGCCGCCCGCCGTGCCCGAGGGTGTGCGCGAGCCGGCCGCCCCAGCGCCCCAGCTGGGCGGCCGCGGCACGGAACGGGTCCAGCGAGGCGGCCAGCCGGTCCAGATGGCTGTCGAGCAGCGACTGCTGCGTCCCGTTCATCCGGCGAGCACCTCGCTGGCGGCGGGCTGGACCTCGCGGTAGAGCGCCTCGAGCCGCTCCGCGCCGCGGGGCCAGGTGTAGCAGCGGCGGGCCCGGTCCAGGGCGGCGGCGCTGTACGCGAGGCGGCGCATCCCGTCGTCGAGCAGCCCCCGGATCGCGGCGCCGAGGCGGCGCGGGTCGCGGGCCGGGACCAGGTCGCCGGTGCAGCCGTCGACGACGGTGTCGGTGAGGCCGCCGACCGCCGACGCGACGACGGGCACGCCGCACGCCATCGCCTCGAGCGGGGTGAGGCCGAACGGCTCGTACCAGGGCGCGGCGACGACCACGTCCGCGGAGCGGTACCAGGCCGGCATGTCCGCCGCCTGCACGGCACCGACGAGCCGGACCCGGTCGGCGACGCCGAGGGCGGCGGCGAGGTCCAGCAGGTGCCGCGCGTAGGGCTCGCTCGCAAGGTCGTCGGCGGGTGGCCCGCCGACGATGACGCACTCCGCGCCCGGCACGAGCCGCATCGCCCGGACGACCTCCTCGAAGCCCTTGCGGGGCACCAGGCGGCCGACGGTGAGGACGCGGCGCAGCCCGCGGGTCCGCGGGACGGCCGGCCCGCCGGGCCCGAACGTGCACTGGTTGACGCCGGACGGCACGACGGTGATCCGGGAGCGCGGCGCGCCCAGCCGGATCAGCTCGGCGACCTCGTCGGAGCACTGCGCCACGATCCGGTCGACGGTGCGGCACAGGGCGCGTTCGGCGCCGACGCGGCAGGCCGGGCTGGTGTCCTGGGCGCCCTGGTGGCGGCGCTTGACGCTGCCGAGCGCGTGGAAGGTCTGCACGACCGGCGCGTCGACGTGCCGCGCGGCCTCCAGGGCGGCGATGCCGCTCATCCAGAAGTGCGCGTGGACGACGTCGGGCGACCAGCCGCCGTCCAGCCACTGCCGCGCGGACCAGCGCGCGAACGCGCCCATGTGCGGCAGCAGCTCGTCCTTGGCGAGCGCCTCGGCCGGCCCGGCCGGCACGTGCACGACCGTGACGCCGCTGGCGGCCCTCACCTCGGCGGGCAGGGCGGCGCTGTCGCGGCGGGTGTGGACCCGCACGTCGTGCCCGAGCGCCGCCAGGGCGGCGGAGAGCTCGGCCACGTGCGTGTTCTGGCCGCCCGCGTCCTCGCCACCGAGCGCGGCGAGCGGGCTGGCGTGTTCCGAGATCATCGCGATGCGCACAGCGCCTCCTCCAGCAGGTGGTCCCAGTCGGCCAGGAACCGGTCCAGCCCGTGCCGGGCCAGGGCCGCCGACCGGGCGCGCCGCCCCATCCGCCGCGCCTCGTCCGGGTCCTCGATGAGCCAGTGCGCCGCGTCGACCAGGTCGTCGACGCGGGTGGACAGCACGCCGGCGTCCGGGGGCACGGCCCGCACCGCCTCCGTCGTCGCGAGCGCGAGGACCGGCATGCCGATCGTCATCGCCTCGATCAGGCTCAGCCCGAGCGACGTCCAGCGGCAGAGGTGGAGGTACGCCCGGCGCCGCGCGAGCTCCTCGTGCATCGCCGCCTGCGGCGGGTCGTCGTGCACCCGCAGCCACCCCGCGCCGAGCCCGAGGGCGTCCGGCAGGCCCGCGGTGCCCATGCCGAACACGTCCAGCGGCGCCACGGCGGCGAAGCGCGGCATGAGGTCGGTCCCGGTGACCCGGCGGCGGCGCACCGGCTCGTTGGTGGCGATCGCGAGTCGCGGGAGTTCGCCGCCGTACCGGGCGCGCGGCTCGACGATGCCGTGCTCGACGACGGCGGTCCGGGTGGAGCCGCAGTCCCAGAACAGGTCGTTGAAGTGCGTCACGTGGGCGACCCGCAGATCGTCGCGGTCGGCCATCGGGTGCCTGGTGTCCGGCACGTCGCCCATGGGCGTGTTGTGCTCGACGTACACGGCCGGCAGGTCCCGCCCCGGGCGGCGGTGCAGCCAGCGCTCGGCGAGCTCCAGCTCCTCCGGCCGTTGCAGGACCACGACGTCGACGTCCGCGGCGGGCAGCCCGTCCGGGGTGACCTCCTCGACGGTGTCCGGCCACGGATACGTGCGGGCGCGTCCCCGCCCGAACGGGCCGCGGTCGTCCGTCACGGGCACCAGGTAGCGGTGCTTGCCGTGGACGAACGCCGTCGTCCACGCGCCGTGCACGTGCCAGAGCAGGATGTTCACGCGGCCTCCCGGATGAGGGTCCGGACGGCGTCGAGCACGGCCGCCGGCTCGACGGTGGACAGGCAAGGGTGGCCGGGCACCGGGCACACCGCGGCCCGGGTGTCGCGGCACGGCGCGCTCGCGTCACCGAGCCGCACGACCGGCACCCGGAACGGCGCCCACTGTCCGAAGGGGACGGTCGGGGCGTACAGGCTGACGACCGGCGTGCCGACGGCGGCGGCGATGTGGGCCGGGCCGGTGTTGCCGGCGACGAGGCAGCCGGCGCCGGCGACGATCTCCGCCAGCTCGGCCAGGGACGTGCCGCCGCCGAGGTCGACACCGCCGGCGCTCGCGACGGCCGCGGTCAGGTCGGTCTCGCCGGGGCCACCGGTGACGAGCACCCGGTGGCCTGCGGCGGTGAGGGCGGCGGTGAGCCGCGCGTACACGTGCGGCGGGCAGGCACGGGCGGGCACGGAGGCACCGGGGTGGACGACGACGTGCCGTCCGCGGCGGATCCGGGCCGGCACCGAGATCCGCAGGCGCAGGTCGTCGCCGGCCGGCGGGGCGAACCCGGCCGCCGCGGCGAGCGACAGCGCCCGCTCGGCCTCGGGGACGCCGGCCGGCACGCGGTGCCGGACGTCCAGCAGCGCACCCGGGTAGTCGTCGCTGACCGCGCTGATCCGGCCGACGCCGGCCATCCGCAGCAGCAGCGCGAGCGGCAGCGCCGACTGGTGGAACGACGTGAACACGACCGCCTCCTCGACGCCGGCCGCGGCGATCCGGTCGACCATCGCCTCGGTCGCGGCCCGGTCGACGGGCCCCGGCTCCGGGTCGATCCAGGGCAGCCGCCACTCGACGAGCTCGTCGACGCCCGGCAGCAGCTCGGCGGCCGCGCGCCCCCGCGGGCCGCACAGCATGACGACGCGGTCGGCGCCGGCGGCGACGGCCCGGACGGCGGGTCCCGTCACGAGGACGTCGCCGGCGGAGTCGGCGCGGGCGACGAGGACGCACCGCCGCCTGCGGCGCGGCTGCCGCTGTCCCGGCGGGAGGAGGAACCGCTGCCGGTGCAGGACCAGGTCGGCGGCCTCGCCGAGCGTGTTCACCACGGCGGGTGCCGACGCAACTTCGGATAGTAGCGTCTCGCGGGTCGGCACAAGAACGGCTGTCGCCCCGGCGGCCTCCGCGGCGGCGACGTCCCGGCCGATGTCGCCGACGACCACGCACCGGTCCGGGGTGGTGCCGAGCGCGGCGGCGGCGGCGATGACCATGCCGGGGGCGGGCTTGCGGCAGCGGCAGCCGGCGTCCTCGGCGTGCGGGCAGACCTGCCAGGTCTCGAACGGGCCGAGCAGCTCCTCGACGCGGGCGTTGACGGCGGCGAGCCCGGCGGGGCCGAACCTGCCGCGGGCGACGCCGGACTGGTTGGTGACGACGCCGAGGCGCAGGCCCGCGGCGCGGAGGCGGTCGAGGGCCTCCCTCGCGCCGTCGACGGGGCGCACGAGCGCCGGGTCGCCGTTGTACGGCACGTCGTGGATGAGGGTGCCGTCGCGGTCGAAGAGCACCGCGTCGAAGAGGCGGGCACCCCGCGACGCCGGAGCGGCCTCGGCGGGGCGCGGCGCCACGGCCGTCACCGGGCCACCCCGCCCCGCGCCGGGCCGGCGGCGAACGCCGCGGCGCTCGCGTCGGACGGCCGCCCGTCCGCGCCATGGCCCGCCGGTGCGGCCGGACCGCCGGGGCGGGCTCCGGCGCCTGGTCCGGCGTCCACCCGGGACGCCCGCCCGGCCGACCCGGCGTCCACTTCGGACCTGCCGGCGTCCGCGCGTGTGTCCACTTCGGACGGTCCATGCTCCGCGGTGATCCCCGCTCCGGACCGTCCGGATCCTGTGACGGTGTCCACTCCGGACCACCCGGGTCTCGAGGCGGTGCCTGCTCCAGGCCGTCCGGATTCCGCGACGGTGTCCAATTCGGACCGCCCGGGTTCGGAGGCGGTGTCTGCTCCGGGCCGTCCGGGCTCCGCGATGGTGTCCGCCTCGTGCCGCCCGGGCTCCGCGGTGGATCCCTGGGACCGCCGGGTGATCGTGGCGGGGTCCGCGATCGAGGGTCGTGGCGTCACGGGCAGCGGGAGTGCGCCGCGGCCGCGGAGCCATCCGCGGCACCACGCGGCAACCGCGACCGGCGGGATCGCGACGCTCGTCACGGTCATCGTCGCCACCTCCCGCAGGGTCCGGGGGCCGGGCAGGATGCGGGCGGCCGCGAACCGGGCCGTCCCCGCGGCCCAGACGAGCCCGGCGGCGAGCGCGCCGGCGCGTGCGCCGCGGCCACCGGTCGCCGCGGCCACGCCCGACAGGCCGATCGCGGCGAGCCCGGCGGCCGTCACCGCCGCGTGCCGGCGCCGCCGGCCGGGTGGGACGCCCAGGAGGCTGCGCCAGCGCCGGCCGTACAGGTGCCGCAGCAGCGCGTCGTCGGCGTTGCCCCGCTGGGTGCGGACGCTGACCCACGGGCCTTCGGGGCGGACGGGGTGCGTGACGGCCCGCCCGCCACGCAGCAGCCGCCATCCGGCGGCGTGGACCCGCAACGCCAGCTCGGCGTCCTCGCGGAACGCCCGCGGGAACCGCTCGTCGAAGCCGCCGGCGCCGACGAGGGCTTCCCGCCGGTACGCCATGTCGGCGGTGATCCAGGCACCGCCGGCCAGACCGGCGGTCACCCGCTCCCAGTCCGTCGGGCGGCGGCCGGCCGGCAGCGGGACCATGACCCGGCCCTGCACGCCGCCGACCGTGCCGTCGACGGTGAGGTCGTCGACCAGGCGCAGCAGCCAGTCCGGCCCGGCGACGACGTCGTCGTCGAGGAACGCGACCCACTCGTGGCGGGCGGCGCGCCACCCGGCGTTGCGGGCGGCGGCCGGGCCGCGACCCCGGCCGTCGACGGTGAGCAGCTCGACCGGGACCGGCGCGGCGGTGAGGTCGCCGAGCGACGCGATGAGCGTGCCGAGGCTCGGCCGGCCGATCGTGGGCACGACGATGCTGACGCCGTTGGGCAGGCGGCTCATCGGCCGCTCCCCGAAGCACTTCCGGGGACGCCGCCGAAGGCGCTCCCCCGGTGCACCGCGAACGGCCCGATGGCGAGGAGGTCGACCGGGGCCGACCCGAACAGCTCCATGGCCTCGCGCGGCGTGTCGACCATGGGGCGGCCGGCCGTGTTGAGCGAGGTGTTGACCACGACCGGCAGGCCGGTGCGGCGCTCGAACTCGGCGAGCATCGCCGCGACGACCGGCTCGCGCTCACGGTGCACGGTCTGGACCCGCGCCGTGCCGTCGACGTGGACGACGGCGGGGATCCGGTCCGTCCACTCGGGACGGACGCGGTGCACGAACAGCATGTACGGGCTCGGGTAGACGCCCTCGAACACGTCGGCGAAGCGTTCGGCGCGGACCATCGGCGCGATCGGGCGGAACTGCTCGCGGCCCTTCACGTCGTTCATCCGGGCCGTGGTGTCGCGGTCGCCGGGGTGCGCGAGGAGGGAGCGGTGGCCGAGCGCGCGGGGGCCGTACTCGCTGCGCCCCTGGAACCAGGCGACGATCCCGTTGCGGGCAAGGACCTCGGCGGCCTCGGCGGCGATCGACGCGGGCCTGGTGTAGGGCAGGGCCGCCCGGCGCAGCTCGGCCTCGAGCTCGTCGTCGGACCAGCCCCGCCCGAGGTCGGCCCCCGTCATCGGCGCCACGACCGGCGCCACGCCCGCGGCCGCGCCGGACGCCGCACTGAACGCCGCGCCAGACGCCGCGCCAGGCGCCGTGTCGTGGGCGGCGTCGCCGCCCGGGCAGTGCGCCGCTTCGTTGGCGACGTGCAGGGCGGCGCCGAGGGCGGTGCCGGCGTCGCCGGCGGCGGGCTGCACCCAGACGCGGGAGAACGGCCCCTCGGCGGCGATCCGGGCGTTGGCGACGCAGTTGAGCGCGACCCCGCCGGCCATCGTGAGCGTCGCGGGGCCGCCGGCGGCGTCGTAGGTCCACCGCACCAGGTCCAGCAGCACCTCTTCGAGCCTGGCCTGCACGCTCGACGCGAGGTCGGCGTGGTCGTCGGTCATCTCGGCGGCCGCCGCCCGCGGCTTCGTCAGCGCCGTCCAGTCGATCCGCTCGACCCGGAACCCTCCGTCGCCGGTGGCCCGTACGAGCTCCCGCAGCTGCGGCAGGAAGCGGGGGTTGCCGTAGGAGGCCAGGGCCATCACCTTGTACTCGTCGCTGGAGTGCAGGAAGCCCAGGTGGCGGGTCAGGTCCTCGTACAGCAGGCCCAGGGAGTGCGGCAGGCGCTGCGACGCGAGCGTCGACAGGACGCCGTCGCGATAGACGCCGGCGAGGTGGCTGGTCGCCTCGCCGCGGCCGTCCAGCACCAGGACCGCGGTGTCCCCGCCGTCCGGTGGCACGGCGAGCGCCGCCGAGGCGGCGTGCGCGACGTGATGCGGGACGAAGACCACCTGCGCCGGGTCCAGGCCCGGCAGCGCCTCGGCCAGGAACTGCGGCGCGCGGACCGCGTAGTCGACCCGCAGCGGGTCCCACGGGTCGCGCAGCCCGGTCCCGGCCAGGTCGCCGCAGCGGGCGGGGTCGAACGAGTAGGCGACCGCGTCCAGGTCACCGGGGTCGAGCCCGGCGTACTCCAGACACCACGCGGCCGACAGCTCCGGCAGCTCCCACGCCGAGAACGGCACGGGGCGCTTGCCGTGCTTCCGGCGGCTGAACCGCTCCTCCTCAGCGGCCGCGAGCACCTGCCCGTCCACGATCAGTGCCGCGGCGGGGTCATGGAAGATCGCGTTGACTCCGAGCACCTTCACGACCAGGGGCGCTACCCAGGAGAACCGCTTCGAACCAAGCAGCATCGGCGATGACGAAACGTTTGACCCGCACCGGCCGGGGAAGGGCGGCCCGGGTGGAGCAGATCGAGCAGTACATCGCCGGCGGGTGGACGCCGGGCAGCGGCAGCACGACATTCACGGTGCTGAGTCCCGTGGACGGCGCGGAGGTGAGCCGGGCACCGCAGGCGACCGCCGGCGACGTCGATGCCGCCGTGAAGGGCGCCCGTGCCGCGCTGCCCCGCTGGGCCCGCACCGCGCCGGCCGCCCGGTCGGCCGCGCTGCGGCGCGCCGCCGACGCCGTGGCGGCCGCCGCCGACCGGCTGGCCGCGCTCATGCGCGCCGAGATGGGCAAGCCCGTCGCCGACGCCCGCGAGTCGGTCGAGGCCGGCGTGGGGACCCTGCGGCAGTACGCGGAGCTCGGCCAGCTGCACGGCGGCCGCACGCTCGCCGGTGACCCCGGCGCGATCGACCTGATGGTGCGCGAGCCGCGCGGGGTCGTCGCCGCGATCACGCCGTGGAACGACCCGGTCGCCGTGTCCTGCGGCCTGCTCGGCGCCGCGCTCGTCACCGGCAACACCGTCGTGTACAAGCCGAGCGAGCGGACCCCGGCGACCGGCTGGGAGCTGACCCGGGTCCTCGCCGCGGCGCTGCCCGAGGGAGTGCTGTCGCTCGTCACCGGCGACGGGCGGGCCGGGGCCGCGCTGGCCGCGTCCCCGGACGTGGCCGTGGTCGCGCACGTGGGCTCGACCGCCGCGGGTCGCGCGATCGCCGCCGGTACCGCCGCGAAAGTGCTGCTGGAGAACGGCGGCAGCGACGCGCTCATCGTCGATGCCGGTGTCGACCCGGGATGGGCCGCGGGCCAGGCGGCGCTGGGCGCGTTCGCGAACTCCGGGCAGATCTGCGTCGCGGTCGAGCGGATCTACGTGCACCGCGACATCGCCGGGCCGTTCGTGGACGCGCTCGTCGCCGAGGCGGGCGCGTGGGCGGGACGACTCGGGCCGCTCGTCGACGCCCGGCACCGCGAGCAGGTCCACGCCCAGGTCACGGCGGCCGTCGCGGCCGGGGCGGAGATCCGGTGCGGCGGCGAGATCCCGCCGGGCGCGGGCGCCCACTACCCGCCGACCGTGCTGACCGGCTGCACGGACGAGATGGCCGTCGTCGCCGAGGAGACGTTCGGCCCGGTCGCGCCCGTGGTGGTGGTCGACGGGTTCGAGGCGGCCCTGGATCGCGCGTCCCGTTCGGCGTACGGGCTGGCGGCGACCGTTCTGACCGGCTCGATGCACCACGCGCAGACGGCCTGGCGCACCCTGGACGTCGGCACCGTCAAGGTCAACGCGGTCTTCGGCGGTGCCCCGGGCGGCGCGGCCCATCCTCGGCGCGGCAGCGGCCAGGGGTTCGGCTACGGCCCGGAGCTGCTCGACGAGTTCACCGCGGTGAAGGTCGTCCACCTGGAGCAGCCCCCGACCGGCTGGTGACGCGGGACGCACCGCGGCGACGACCTCCGAACGGCTGGCGGGCGCGGCCACGGAGCTGAACCGCGCCGCGCCCGTGCAGGTGAGGACGCCGACGGCGCCGGCGAGGAGGAGCGCGCCGCCCGGCGAGCAGCGCCCCGGCGACGGTGCCGGCGGCGAAGACGGTGGACAGGGCGCCGTAGCCGGCGGGGCCGGCGGCGAGCGGCCCGTCGCTCATCGCCGGCATCGTCACCTGGTAGTTGCGGCCGAGGCTGCCGAGCACCAACGCGACGGCGAAGGTGACGAGCACGACCGGCTGGGTGGCGAGGTACCTGAACCCGTCCCGGACCGCGCCCCTCGCCCGGGTGCCGGCCGACGCGCCCGGACGGGGCTCAGTGTCCGCGGAGACGAGCGGGTGCAGCTCGGTCGCGCGGATGGCGGAGCCGGTACATAGGACCTGGCTCCGCCACAGTTGGGTCGATCGCACGGTTCTCCGCCCTGGAACGCGCTGATCGCCGATCCGGAGCGGTTGGTCGCGTCCACGCTGGTGGCGCGGGAGATGGTAAGCGCTGATCCGAGCTCAACCGTGCCTGCGCGGGCGTCCCAGCCGCGATGCGGGTAGCCGTCGCGCCGGTTCGCTCGCGTTGCCGCCGCGCATGAGCTGCCTGGTGAGACGGCAGACGGGCCGGCGGGACTCAGGTCCGGAAGCGGCCGACCAGTTGGGTCAGGCGCGTCGAGACCTGGGTCAGCTCGCCGGCGGCGCCCGTCACCTGGCTGATGCCGTCCGCCGTCACCTGGGCGATGTCGGCGATGCTCCGCACGCTCCCCGCGATGCTGATGGCGCTGTCCGCCGCGCCCCCGATGTGCGTGCCGATGCTCGACGTGCTCGCCGACTGCTGCTCGACGGCGCTGGCGATGCTGCTCTGGTAGGCGTTCACGGTGCCGATCACCTCGCCCGTCGCGCTGATCGCCTCGACGGCGCGGGCCACGTCACGCTGGATGGCGGCGATGCGGGACGTGATGTTCTCGGTGGCCTCGGCGGTCTGCTGCGCCAGGGCGCGCACCTCGTCGGCGACCACGCCGAAGCCTTTGCCTGCCACGCCGGCCCGCGCGGACTCGATGGTGGCGTTCAGCGCGAGCAGGTTGGTCTGCTTGGCGATCGCGCTGATCATGCCCAGGACCTCGTTGATCGCCGCCGAGGACTCGCCGAGGCGGGTGACGGTGGCCGTGGCCTCGTCGGCGCGGGCGACGGCGTCGGCCCCGGCGGTGCTCGCCGCGGCGGTGCTGCGGGCGATCTCGTTGATCGAGCTGCCCATCTCGTTCGCGCTGGCCGAGACGGTGTGGACGCTCTGCGAGACCTCCTCCGCCGCCCCGGCCGCGGCCTGGGCCTCGGCGTGGGTGCGCTCGGCGTTCATGGTCATGCCGGCGCTGATCACCGACAGCTCGTGCGCCGCCGCCGAGGCCGTGTCGGCGGTCTCGGCGATCTCACGGACCAGGCGGGCGATGTTGTCGGCGAACCGGTTGAAACGCTTCGCGAGGTCGCCGACCTCGTCGCGGCGGGTCTCGTCGACGCGGCGGGCCAGGTCGCCGTCGCCCTCGGCGATCTCGGCGATGCGCTCGGAGAGCAGGTTGATCGGGCGGACGATGCCGCGGGTCAGCCACAGCGAGACCATCAGCAGCAGCACCGCGGCGACGAGCGTCCCGCCGAGCACGGTGCGCTCGGTCGAGGCGACGACGGAGTCCGACCTGGCCTGCAGCGCGGCGATGCGCTGCCGCTGCGCGTCGAGGAGCTTGCCGGTGACGCTCTGCACGCCGGTCGTGAGCCGCTGGGCCCGGTCCGCGTCGGCGACCTCCCGGGCGGCGTCGAAGCCGCCGGTCTGGCGGGCCTGCACGACCCGGTCCATGAGCGCGAACCGCGCGTCGAGCAGCGGGCGCAGCTCGCGGATGCGGTCGCGCTGGGCCGGGTCGGTGCCGAAGCGCCGGGCGAGGTCGGCGAACTTCGCGGTGGCGGCGTCCTGCGCCTGCTGGTGCGCTTTCAGGTCGGCGTCGGCGCCGGAGACGAGGAACGCCTGCGTGCCGCCGGAGGATGCCTGCAGGGCGTTCCACAGCTCGTCGAACTCCGACATGAGCGTGTGCGCCGCCTCGACCTGACGCTGGTCGTCGGTGAGCCGCAGCGTGTTGCGGTACGCCACCGCGCCCACGGCGATGAGCAGGACCAGCGCCACCGCGAACCCGGCCAGCAGCCGCCGCCCGATCGTCCAGCGGATGTCGCGCAGTGCCCCGGTCAAGCCCCCCATCAGGCGTCCCTCCGGAACTTCGTGATGGAGCTGTCCCGGGCGACCCCGTCGGCGGCGGCCTGCATCCGGGCCGCGAAGTCCGCGGGGCGCTTCAGCGCGCCGGACATCACGTCGGCGATGGTGGCCTGCCAGGCCTTGTCCAGCGCGCCGTACCAGTCGTTGAACTTCCAGGTCATGAGGTTGTTCCCGGCGCCCTTGACGACCGCGTTGGCGGACGCGAGGCCGCTGGAGCCGGCGACCCCGTCGGCCGAGCCCTTCCGGCTGGCCAGGGAGTTCGTGAGCTCGCTGAAGCGGCCCGCGCCGGCCTTGGACAGCATGACGCGCAGGTACTCCAGCCCCCCGGCCTTGTTCTTCGCCATCGTCGGCACCGCGAACGCGCCCGAGGCGCCCGCCCGCGCCGATCCGTAGGGCATCTTGTCGCCCGCGCCGACGCTCCACACCGGCACGATCGTCAGCTTCACCGACGCCGGCAGCGTCGCCTTCATCTCGTTCTCCAGCCACGTGCCGCAGGGCAGCATCGCCGCCCGGCCGTCGATGAGCGCCTGCTGCGACTCGGTGTGCGACAGCTTGTCGCTGCCGGCCAGCACGAAGCCGCGGCCGACGAGTTCGATCGCCAGCTCCACCGAGGCGAGCACGGCCGGGTGCTGCCAGGCGCCGGGCTCGAGGTTGTCGATCGCGACCGCCGCCGCTGCCCCGCCGGCCTTGTGGATCCAGTCGGCGATGGTCCAGCCCATGTAGTACGGGTACTTCCCGGCATGCGCGAACGGTGCCACCCCGGCCGCCTTGATCTTCGGGGCCAGCTCCAGGAACTGCTCCCACGTCTGCGGCGGCGACCAGCCGGCCGCCTGCCAGCGGGCGGCGTCGTAGAACAGGCCGAAGACGGTGTACATGTAGTTGAGCCCGTACACCTTGCCGTTGAACGTCCCCGACTCCACGGTCCCGGGCAGCAGCGTGTCGCGCACCTTCACGCCGGCGTCGTCAAGGCTCGGGCTGTCCAGCAGCTCGGTCAGGTCCAGCAGGGCACCGTCGTTGACGAGCTCGCCGATCGTGAACTGGTCCGCGCCGTCGTTGTTCACCACGTCGGGCGGGTCGCCGGAGTCGAAGCGGCCCTGCAGGTCACCGGCGATCTTCTTCGTCGACGTGTGCTTGATCTGCGCCCGGGGGAAGCGTTTGCGGTACAACGCCTCGTGCGCCTTGGCATAGTCGTCACCGAAGCCGCCGTTGAAGATCACCACCTCGAGCGCGCGCTCCGGCGCGATCCCGAACGGGTCGAGGGCGGCCGTGGGCGAGTCGCTGTCGCCGCATCCTGCGAGCAGCCCCGCGGCCGGCAGGGCCGCCGCCGCGCCGAGCAGCGTGCGTCGTGTCAAGTGGTCCACGCACGTCTACTCGGCCGGGAACCCCGCCGCTTGAGCATTCGCGGCCCACGTCAGGACTTCGGAACGCCGCTGGTCGTATCGCCATTTAGCTGAACGACACATGTCGGGCCGTCCGTCCATGCCGGGCCACCCACCTCGCACCGTGGCGGCGGCTGCTCGCGGGGTCGTGGCGCAAGGCAGAATCGACCGGGTGCTGAGCGCGACAACGATCATTGACCAGGACGACGAGCGGATCGGTGACTACCGGGCGCTGACCGACGTCGAGCTGCGCACCCGGTGGGAGCCGCCCAACGGGCTGTTCATCGCCGAGGGTGAGCTGGTGCTGCGCCGGGCGCTGCGGGCCGGTTACCGGCTGCGGTCCGTGCTGATCGACAGCAAGCGCGTCAGCCAGCTCGACGACCTCCCGCTCGACGACGTCCCCGTCTACGCCGGCGACCAGGCGACGCTCGAGGCCATCACCGGGTTTCACGTGCACCGGGGGGTGCTGGCGAGCTTCCACCGCAAACCGGACCTCGCCGCGGCGGACATCCTCGCGAGCGCGCGGCGGGTCGCGATCCTCGAGGACGTCAACAACCACACGAATCTCGGTGCGCTGTTCAGAAGCGCGGCAGCGCTCGGCATGGACGCCGTCCTGCTGTCGCCGTCCTGTGCCGACCCTCTCTACCGGCGCAGTGTCCGGGTCAGCATGGGCGAGGTGTTCGCGGTCCCCTACGCCCGGCTGGAGCCGTGGCCGGGCGCGCTCACCGAGGTGCGGCAGGCCGGCTTCACCGTCCTCGCGCTGACCCCGGCCGCGGACGCGGTGGCCATCCACCACCTCACGCAGGCGCAACGAGCCCGTCCCGCGCTGCTGCTCGGGGCCGAAGGTCCCGGCCTGACGGCCGCGGCGCTCAACGCCAGCGACGCCCGCGTCGTCATCCCGATGCGCCGGGGCGTCGACTCGCTCAACGTCGCCAACGCCGCGGCCGTCGCCTTCTGGGAGCTGACGAGAAGCGACGACGAGTAGCCGCCGGCGACCGCGGTCGGTGCGGCGGCAGCGCCGGTCAGCTGCGCGCCTCCCACGTGATCTTCACGACCGCGACGGCGCCCATGGCCGAGCTCGGCGTGTCGGTGGCCATCCGGTAGTTGAACCGGAAGACCGTCGTGCTGGCGACGCCCGCCGCCGGGGTCCACCCGGAGGACACGCTCGTGGTGCCGGCCGCGCTGTACGTGCTCTTCGCGGTGAAGTCGGACAGCATGCGCCCGGCGGTGATCACCGTGTCGGCCGTGTTGCCGAAGATCGTCGTGCCGGACAGGCCGGTGCAGGACGCGCCGGAGCCGAAGATGCCGGAGCCGGCCGCCTTCTCGACGCTCCAGTTGATGTACGGTGTCGTGCCGCCGCCACCGCTGCCCGGCGTGTCGGTGGCGTCCCCGGCGGCGACGTAGAGCTGCACCGGCGCCGACGGGGTCACGGTGCCGGTCCACGACACGGTGATGCACGCGGAGCCGCTGGCCCCGGGGACCAGGCCGGGAACGTTGAACATCGCGGTGTCGCTGTCGTTGTCGGTCAGCGTCAGAGCGCCGACGGTGAACGAGTTGCCGGGGTTCGCCGTCGCGGTGATGAACGCGGCCGACGATGCCTGGTAGACGACGGCACCGGTCGCCGTCACCGCGGCGGCGACGGCCAGCGCTCCGGCCAGCGGGGACCGGCGCGGGCGGCGCCGGGCGCGGTGCGATGCGATGCGCCTGCCTCCGCTGCGCCGCCGCAGTCTCGAGTCCTTCTCCACGATGCCTCCTAGTCGTACAACGGCTCCGCATCGGCCGACGACCGCCGGGCATGAGGCTGTTCGCCGGACTCGGTGTGTCGCGCCCACCACAGCAGCGCGAGCGCGGTGGCCAGGGTCGCGACCCGGCCGTACTGCCCGTCGCGCCACCACAGCGCGGGCAGGCCGACCCACGGCACGCGGAGCCGGGCCACGCCGGTCACGTCGCCGGCAGGCACGACCGTGCTGTCCGCGGCCGGGTTGTCGTCGCCCTTGGTCACAAGGGTCCGGTCGGGGCGGACCTCGACGATGCGGTGCATCAGGTGGCGGCCGTCCCGGGCCGGGTCCCGGAAGCGCACGACGTGACCGGGTGTGAGGCGGCCGGGCTCGGCCGGTGCGCAGATGACGACGTCGCCCGGCGCGATCGCGGGCTGCATGGACCCGCTGAGCACCACCGACGAGGACCAGCCCAGCACCATCGGCACCAGGGTCACGGCGAGCATGCTGAACACGAAGCCCAGCACGCCCGCGGCGACCGGCTGGACCAGCACCCGCCAGTCCGGCCACCGGAGCCACGGCGCGGGGGCGGAGGCGGGCCGGGCATGCAGAGCGGTCATACCCTCGATCGTCGGCACGCGGGCGGCCGACCTGAGCCGCGGCTCAGGCGAGGCTGATGTCGTCGGCGTAGACGTCGTACGTGGCGCCGCCCGTGCCGATGGCCAGCGTGACCGTCGTCGCGGCGCCCGAGTTGAAGGTCACCGACACCTGGTGCCATGACCCCGCGGTGCCGCTGCCCTGGACGCTGCCCAACACGGTCGACCCGTACAGGCCGGCACCGCTGATCACCCGCAGCAGCGCGCTCGTCGAGCCGGTGCCCGGCGCGGTGTACGCCCAGGTCGAGAACGTGTAGGAGGTGTTCGCCGCGACCGTGACCGAGGTGTAGATCTGCATGCTGACCGGCACCCGGACGGCGGCCGCGCCCTGGTGCACCGGCGAGGAGACCGTCTGGGCGAAGGCGCCGTTGGTGTCCAGCCGCCACGGCGCGGCGTCGGAGCCGGACTCGAAGCCGGGGTTGGTGAGCAGGTTCGTGGCGCAGCTCACCGCGACCGTGCCGGTCGCCGCGGCGGACGTCCAGCCCGACAGGTACGAGAACACGCGGTAGGTGTACGTCTGCCCGCTCGCCATGCCGGTGTCGGTGGCGCTGGTCGCGGCGGTCTGCACGGTGTTCTGGGTCGCGCCGGACAGCTGCCGCTGCAGCCGGTACCCGGTCGGCGCCGACCCGCCGGAGCCGGCCGTCCAGGCGGCGTTGACGCTGGGCGTGCTGCCGGCGCAGGCCGCGCTGAGCGTCAGTGCCGTCGGCGCGGCGAGCGAGCCGACCGCCAGGCGGTTGCCGGGGTTGGCGGTCGCCCCGCTGAACGCCGCGTCCGCCACGCTCCACGTCGCCAGCGGCGCGGCGGCCAGGACGGCGGTGGCCGCGGCACAGCCCGCCGACCGCCGACGCCCTCCAGCCACCATGCACTGCACTTCGGCAGCCGCGAGCCCGGCATGAGGGGCCGGCCGCCGCTGGCATCTGCGACGTGGCGGCCGCCTTCTGGCGCTCTGCCGCTACCGCTCGAGCTCGTGGGACGCTTTCTGGAACTCGGCGGTGAGCTCGGCGGCGGTCACCTGCGTGCCGGACACCTGGGCGGCGGCCGCGGCGGCCTCCGCGTTGGCGGCAGCGGCCGCGTCCTCGGCGGAGCGGCGGGCCTCGATGACGTCCTCCGACTCCTTCTCCTCGCCGGCGTTGCGCGCGACCAGGTCGGTGCGGGCGGCGTCGGACAGCTGCGCCATGCCGCCCAGGGCGCCGCCGATGCCCTCCAGGGCCCTCGTCAGCTCGACCGGCAGGATCCACAGCTTGTTGGACTCGCCGGCGGCGATCTGCGGCAGCGACTGCAGGTACTGGTACGCCATGACCTTCGAGTCCGGGTTGGCCGCGTGGATCGAGTCCACCACGGTCCGGATCGCCTTCGCCTGCCCCTCGGCGGTGAGGATGCGGGACTGGCGCTCACCCTCGGCGCGCAGGACCGCGGCCTGCTTCTCGCCCTCGGCGGTGAGGATCTGGGACTGCTTGAGGCCCTCGGCGTGCAGGATCGCGGCGCGGCGGTCACGCTCGGCGCGCATCTGCTTCTCCATCGAGTCGCGGATGCTCGGCGGCGGCTCGATCGCCTTCAGCTCCACCCGGGTGACCTTGATGCCCCAGCGGCCGGTGGTCTCGTCGAGGACGCCGGACAGGTGGCGGTTGATCTCGTCGCGGCTGGTGAGTGCCTTCTCCAGGTCGAGGGAGCCGATCACGTTGCGCAGGGTCGTCACGGTGAGCTGCTCTATGCCCTGCAGGTAGCTGTAGATCTCGTAGGTGGCGCGGACCGAGTCGACGACCTTGAAGTACAGGACGGTGTCGATCGACACGACCAGATTGTCGGAGGTGATGACGGGCTGCGGCGGGAAGCTGACGACCACCTCGCGCTTGTCGACCTTGTTGCGCACCGAGTCGATGAACGGCACCAGGATGTTGAGGCCGGGCGTCAGCGTGCGGCTGTACTTGCCGAGCCGCTCCACCACGTACTCGACCTGCTGCGGCACGACCTTGACCATCTTGACGACCGTGACGATCGCCAGGAGGGCCGCGGCGATGACGATGACCGCCAGGAACACACTCGGATCCACGTGACTCAGTCCTTCCACACCATCGCGGTAGCACCCTTGATCTCGATCACCCGGACCCGATCCCCGATCGCGAACGTCTGCGTCGCGTCGTAGGGCCGGGCCCGCCACAACTCACCGTCGATCTTGATCTGGCCGCTGTCGTGGTCGACCGCCTCGATGACGAGTGCCGTCGAGCCTTCCAGGGCCTCGACGCCCATCTGCGTGTCGCGCACGTCGCGGCGCATGTAGCGCTTCAGCGTCGGCCGCACCGCCAGGAACGACAGGGCCGACCCGGCCGCGAACACCGCCGCCTGCACCGGCACCCCGGCGCCGAGGGCGGCGGCGCCCGCCGCGGCGAACGCACCGATCGCGAACATGAGCAGAATGAACGTGGTCGTGAAGATCTCCGCCGCGACGAGCGCGGCGCCGACGACGATCCAGACGATCAGCCACAGGTCCACGCTTCGATCGTGTCACGCCGATGCACGCAACGCTCGCGTCTGATCACTCGTCTTGCCGAATCCTTGTCGATACGCGGTGCGCGTCGGCCCGGTGCACAGTTGGGGAATCAGTCGCTCCCTTCATCCCGCTCTTCGTCGCCCTGCTCGTCGCCCTGCTCGTCCCTCTTGGAGGCCTGCCGTGCCGTTGCTGCCCGAGACCGTCTCGTGCGTCGACGACCTCGTTGCCCACGCCCACGCCGGTGGCCGGGTGCCCGTCCTCGCCGCGGGGGTGGTCCGCGACGGCGCCCTGCGGCACGTCGCGACGGCCGGGCTCGACCGGCCGGTCGCCGGGCTGCAGTTCCGGATCGGGTCGATCACGAAGACGATGACGGCAGCCCTCGTCATGGCCCTGCGCGACGAGGGCAAGCTGGCCCTCGACGACCTGCTCTACCGCCACCTTCCCGGCACGCCCGTCGGCACGGTCACCGTGCGGCAGCTGCTCGGCCACGCGGGCGGCGTGCAGCGCGAGCCGGACGGCGACTGGTGGGAGCGCGCCGCCGGGGTGGACGTCGACACGTTCCTGTCCACGCTCACCGCAGACAAGGTGTCCTACCCGCCGCTGCGCGGGTATCACTACTCGAACCTCGCCTACGGGCTGCTCGGCGCGATGGTGGCCCGCCTCGGCGGCGAGGACTGGCAGTCGATGCTCGCGAAGCGGCTCCTCGGCCCGCTCCAGCTCGACCGTACGACCTGCGCCGAGGCCGAACCGTTCGCCCGCGGCTACGTCGTGCACCCGTGGCTGGATGAACTGCGGGAGGAGCCGCGGCACGACGCGGCCGCGATGGCACCCGCTGGCCAGCTGTGGTCGACGGTGGAGGACCTCGCGCGCTGGGCGGCGTTCCTTGCCGAGCCCGACCCGGCGGTGCTCGCGCCGGCGACCGTCGACGAGATGTGCGCGCCGGTCGTGCTCAGCGACCTCGACGGCTGGACCGCGGGGCACGGCCTCGGCCTGCAGCTGTGGCGGCGCGGCGAGCGGGTGTTCGTCGGCCACAGCGGCTCGATGCCCGGCTACCTGGCGGTGCTGGCCGTACACCGGCCGTCACGCACCGGGGTGGTGGCGTTCGCCAACGCGTACACCATGCGCTACCGCGACTCGGGCGGCCTCAGCGACTTCGGGCTGGACCTCCTCGGCGCGGTGCTGGACCGTGAGCCCGTGCGCGTGGCGCCGTGGCGGCCGCGCGAGGAGCCGCCGGCCGAGATCCTGCCGCTGACCGGCCGGTGGTGGTGGATGGGGCGCGAGCACGAGGTCGGCTGGGCCGGCGGCGAGCTGGTCGTGACGCCGCTGACGACGGGCGGCACGCCGTGGCGCTTCGTGCCGGACGGGCCCGCGCCGGACGTGTGGCGCGGGCTGTCCGGGGACTGCGACGGTGAGCTGCTGCGGGTGGTGCGCGACGCGGACGGCTCGGTGGTCTGCCTCGACGTCGCGACGTTCCTCTTCAGCCGGGACCCATGGCCCCTGGGTTAGACGCCCTGGTCTCCTGGTCTTGTGATCCGGCGCCTTCGTCCTCTGGGCTTCTGATCAGGCGTTCTCGTCCATGCCCTCGTCGGGCTCGGTCACGAAGTCGATGAGGCGCTCCACGGCGTTGATCAGCGGGGTCTCGACGTCCTTGTAGCTGGACACCGACGCGAGGATGCGGCGCCACATGTCGGCCGGCTCGCCCACGCCGAGCTGTGCGCAGACGCCTTCCTTCCAGTTCTGTCCGGGCGGGACGACCGGCCACTCGCGGATGCCGACGGCCTGCGGTCTGACCGCCTGCCACACGTCGACGTACGGGTGGCCCGTGACGAGGACGTAAGGCGACCGGATATTTCCGACAATTCGGCTTTCCTTGGAGTTCGGTACGAGATGGTCGACCAGGACGCCGAGCCTGGCCACCGGCCCGGGGTGGAACTCGGCGATGGCCGCGGCAAGCTCGTCGATGCCGTCCAAGGGCTCGACGACGACTCCCTCGACGCGCAGGTCGTGCCCCCAGATGCGCTCGACGAGCGCCGCGTCGTGGATGCCCTCGACCCAGATCCGGCTCCGCCTCGCCACGCGCGCCGTGTGCCCGGTCACCGCGATCGACCCTGAGCTGGTGATGGTGCGCTGCTGCCGGTGTACCGCCGCCCTCGGCTTGACGAGGGTCACCGGCTCGCCGTCCAGCAGGAACGCGGCCGGCTCCAGCGGGAAGTTACGGCGCTTGCCGTGCCGGTCCTCCAGCACCACCGCGCCGAACTGGTAGCCGACCACGGCACCGCAGAACCCCGAGTCCACATCCTCCACGACGAGGTCCAGCTCAGCGTCCACCGTCGGGACTGTGCGCCGGCGCCGCCAGTCGTTGTTCGCCAGGACGTCCATGGACGGCAAGCGTATCGGCTGACGCCCCCAGCGCCTGCGAGACATACCGGCACGTCAGCACGTACCCTTGCTCCCATGTCCCCCGCAGCACGCGCGGCGACCCTGCAGGCGCGCCGCTCGGCGCGTTTCGTGGCATGGGTCCGGGCGTGGCGCGCCGGCCTCGTGCCGTGCGACGACGCCGCCGCCGAGATCTCCGGCGACGAGGAGCACATGGTCTCCGACGTCCCCGGCACGTGGACCGACGTATCCCTCGTGGATGCGATCACCGCGCTGTCCAAGCTCCACCCGGACGAGGTCCGCCTGGTGCTCCCCGCACCCGGCGACCCCCGCGGCCTGCCGGGCCCCGGCCCCTTCAGCGGCGCCGCGCTCCTCGCCGGCGAGGGCGTCATCGCGGGCGGCCTCGGCTTCGTGCCAGAGGTCCGCCTGCACACCTCGGGCTCGGGGGACGAGTTCGAGACCGTCCGCTGGCAGGTCTTCGTCTTACCCGCGGCCGTCCCGCCCCCGCTGGACGGCCCCTCGACCGCCGAGGCCGAGGCCGAGCTGTCCGCCGAGCTGGCGACCGCGACCCGCACCCTCGCGAAGCTCGACATCGCCCAGTGGCGCCCCGAGCTCGCCGGCGCGATCGAAGCCCTCCGCAAACCCGACGGCGCCACCGACCTGCCACCCGGCTACGACCCGCGGGCCCGCCGCCTGTACGCCCGCGCGGCCATCCTGGACCGCGTGCTCGCCCTGGCCGAGCACGCGGCTCCCGGCGGCGCCATCAACGGCTACGAGGTCCAGCAACGTGACGCCGCCCTCCGCCCTCTGACCACCGCCTGCCGCCGCGCCCTGGTAGCCGCCTGCAACGCCCCCCTGATCTGAGCGCTGTAATTCCCCCCAGCCGCAAGCGGCCGGGGCCCGGCGGGGATTCTCACCCGCACCCCAATGCGCCGCTCCGCGGCGCACAGCCGCGCGTGCCGCGCTGGCTGGGATCGCGCATGCGCGCCGCATCCGGTGGTCACCCTCTACGTCGTCATGATCCGGTAGACCCTGGGCACCCAGGGGTGCACAATCTCTTCCCGATCACCCCAAACCCCCCTGTGCACAGCCAAGCCAGCGACGCGCCCGAGATGCACCGACACCGCGATCCACTGCCGCCCGTCGCCGACCCGGCCGCCGAGCCCTCCAGCGCACGACGCCGATTCCCACCCGCGGGCCTCGCTGCCTCAGCACGGCCTGCCGATGGCTCCTTTGTCCCCGTGATCCCGTAAACCTCTGTCCCCGTGATCCCGTAAACCTCGAGCACTCAGGAGCGAACACTCAGGAGGGCAGAGTGCCCAGGTCTTCCGGATCACCGAGGATGCCACCGGTGGACCCTCCGTGATCATGAGTCGGCGATCGCATGATCACGAAGCGTGCGCCGCTCAAGCCTGAGGTCGAGTGTCGCGCGGCTCCACGTCACGCGTCGCGCACAGGGCCGACGCGGCGCGCGGCGCACCCGGACCCCAGACACGGCGCGCGGCCCCACGTCGCAGGTCACACAGCCCGACGCATCGCACCCCACGCCCGGACCCAAACCCCAGACACGTCGCGCGTCACGCACAGGCCTGGCCAGTCGCAGCCCGCGTCCGGACCCGATGCCTCGTGCGGCATGCCCAGGCGCAGGTGCGTCGCGCGTGACGTCGGGCCGGGACGCGTCAGGTCGGGCCGGGCGACTGGCCGGGTTCGTCAAGCGGTCGCCGAGGCGTATCAGCGGTCACGGCAGGCCCCGGTGGTGCGCCGGCCGCTTCACTAGCACCGTACCTCAGGCCACCTAATTGATCTTCAAAGTCGTCACCGGGTCGTCGCCATCCGTAGTTGGCGCTCGAGGGTCAGACCTCGTCGATCAGGTGGGCCACCGAGGGGATGATGCGGGACGGGCGGTACGGGTAGCGTTCCACGTCCGAGACCGTCGAGATGCCGCTCAGGACCAGGATCGTCTCCAGGCCCGCCTCGAGGCCGCACAGGACGTCGGTGTCCATGCGGTCGCCGATCATGGCGGTGGTCTCGGAGTGGGCGTCGATGCTGTTGAGGGCCGAACGCATCATCATCGGGTTGGGCTTGCCGATGAAGTACGGCTCGATGCCCGTCGCCTTCGAGATGAGGGCGGCCACGGCGCCGCAGGCGGGGAGGGCGCCCTCATTGGAGGGGCCGGTGGCGTCGGGGTTGGTGCAGATGAAGCGGGCGCCGTCGTTGATGAGGCGGATCGCCTGCGTTATGGCCTCGAAGCTGTACGTGCGCGTCTCCCCCAGCACGACGTAGTCGGGCTCGGTGTCGGTGAGGATGTAGCCGACCTCGTGCATCGCGGTGGTCAGGCCGGCCTCGCCGATGACATAGGCGGTGCCGCCGGGGCGCTGCGTGTCGAGGAACTGGGCGGTGGCCAGGGCCGAGGTCCAGATGGCCGACTCGGGCACGTCGAAGCCGATGCGCCGCAGGCGGGCCTGCAGGTCGCGGGCGGTGTAGATGGAGTTGTTGGTCAGGATCAGGAACGGCTTACCGGACGAGCGCAGCCGGTTGACGAACTCCGGTGCGCCGGGCACGGGCTCGCCCTCGTGCACGAGGACCCCGTCCATGTCGGTGAGCCAGGACTCGATGGGCTTGCGTTCTCTCACGCGTACATGCTCCCTCAGAAACGTTTCGGTCCTATACGCGTTTTGGTGACACGCAGCAGTCGTCAGGACAGAAATCCCAGGTCGGAACGGTTCCGAGCGCGTGACGAACGTTACTGTGAGCAAGCACGCGTTCATTGACGAGCTGTCGGATCATCGTCACGAAGCGGGGGTCGACGCCGGGGGTGGCGGCGCGGGCGAAGGCGAGACCGAGCCGGGCGGCCGTGTCACGCGCCTCGTTGTCGAGGTCCCAGATCACTTCCAGGTGGTCGGAGATGAAGCCGATCGGGCTGACGACGACCTCTCGTACACCTGCCGCGGCGAGATCGGTGAGGTGGTCGTTGACGTCGGGCTCGAGCCACGGCACCTGCGGCGGGCCGGAGCGGCTCTGCCAGACCAGGTCCCAGGACAGCTCCGGGGCGGCCGCGGCGGCGACCAGGGCGGCCGTTTCCCGCAGTTGCGCCTGGTACCGGCCGACACCGCCAGGCCCGGACGCGGCGTTCATCGCGGTCGGGATGGAGTGCGCCGTGAAGACCAGCCGCGCGTCGAGGCGGGACGGCAGGGACTCCAGAGCGGCCCGTACGGCGGCGGCGTGCGACTCGATGTAGAGCGGGTGGTCGTGGAAGTGCCGGATCTTGTCGATCACCGGGGCGCCCTCGCCCACCACCGATCGGGCCTTCGCGATGTCGTCCTGGTACTGGCGGCACGAGGAGTTGGAGCCGAACGGGCTGGTGACGAACGCCAGCGCGTGCCGGATCCCGTCGTCGCGCATCTGTGCGACCGTGTCGGACAGGAACGGGTGCCAGTTGCGGTTGCCCCAGTAGAGCGGCAGGTCGATGGCCGGCCGCAGCGCCTCCAGCAGCGCCCGGTTCTGGGCATTGATGGGCGACACGCCGCCGAAGTGCCGGTAGTGCTCCGCGACGGCCTCCAGGCGCGACGCGGGGATGCCACGGCCCCGGGTCACGTTCTCCAGGAAGGGCAGGACGTCCTCCTGCCCTTCCGGACCGCCGAACGAGACGAGCAGGAACGCGTCATAAGCCACGCCCCATTCATACAACAAGGTCAGGACGAGCCGACCGCGTGGTACCCGCCGTCGACGTGCACGATCTCGCCGGTCGTCGCGGGGAACCAGTCCGACAGCAGCGCGCAGCAGGCCTTCGCCGCCGCGACCTGGTCGTTGAGGTCCCACCCGAGCGGCGCGGTCTTCGCCCACGAGTCCTCGAACACGGCGAAGCCCGGGATGGATTTCGCCGCCATGGTACGGAGCGGCCCCGCCGCGACCAGGTTGACCCGGATGCCGCGCGGGCCGAGGTCGCGGGCCAGGTAACGGTTCGCCGACTCGAGGCCGGCCTTGGCGACGCCCATCCAGTCGTACACGGGCCACGCCTTCGTCGCGTCGAAGTCCAGGCCGACGACCGAGCCGCCGGACTCCATCAGCGGCAGGCAGGCCACCGCGAGGGACTTGTAGGAGAACGTCGACACGTGCAGCGCGGTCGCGACGTCCTCCCACGGCGCGTCCAGGAACCCGCCGCCGAGGCAGCTGGCCGGGGCGAAGCCGATCGAGTGCAGCACGCCGTCGAGCCCGTCGACGTGCTCCCGGACCTTGTCGGCGAGCCCGGCGAGGTGCTCGGGGTTGGTCACGTCGAGCTCGATGACCGGCGCCTCCTTCGGCAGCCGCTTCGCGATCCGCTCGACGAGCGACAGCCGGCCGAACCCGGTCAGCACGACGGTCGCGCCCTGCTCCTGGGCGAGCTTGGCGACGGAGAAGGCGATCGACTGGTCGGTGATGATCCCGGTGATCAGCAGCCGCTTGCCTTCGAGCAGTCCGCTCATGGTTCTCCTCTGTGTCCGGAAAAGTCAGTGACCCATGCCCAGGCCGCCGTCGACGGGGATGACGGCGCCGGTGATGTATCCGGCGGCGTCGCTCGCGAGCCAGGTCACCGCGCCGGCGACCTCCTCGGGCTTCGCCATCCGGCCGAGCGGGATGGCCTTCTTGTACTCGGCCTGCGTCGCCTCGGGCAGCACGGCGGTCATGTCCGTCTCGATGAACCCGGGCGCCACCACGTTGGCGGTGATGTTGCGGCTGCCGAGCTCGCGGGTGATCGACCGGGCCATGCCGACCAGACCGGCCTTGCTGGCGGCGTAGTTGACCTGGCCGGGCCCGCCGTACAGGCCGACGACGGAGGAGATGAAGATGATCCGGCCCCACTTCGCCCGCAGCATCTTGCTGGTGGCGCGCTTGGCGCAGCGGAACGAGCCGGTGAGGTTGGTGTCGAGCACCCGGGTGAACTGATCCTCGCTCATCCGCAGCAGCAGCGTGTCGTCGGTGATGCCGGCGTTGGCGACGAGCACCTCGACTGGGCCGAGCTCGGCCTCCACCGTCGTGAACGCGGCGTCGACGGCGGCGCTGTCGGTGATGTCACACTGCACGCCGAACAGCCCGTCGGGGGCGCCGGAGCCCCGGTGCGTCACCGCGACCTTGTCACCCTGCGCCGCGAACGCCTGCGCGATTGCCAGCCCGATGCCACGGTTACCGCCGGTGACCAGTACGGTCCTCGCCACGTTGCCGCCTTTCTGCTTCTGTGATGCGCTGCGATCAGCTGTACGGAGATTAGGTGTTACTGACGGGTACCCGGCAACTCGCCGGTCGGCTGATGTGAGCCATGAGGCGTGGCGGTACCATGGCGGCGTCTGCGCGTGTTTTCTGCTGACCGCCCGGTGCGGCTGCTGCTCCCTGGAGGTGATCGCTGTGCGAAGTAGCGATCCTTCCAGTCGTGACCGGGTGTAGTTTTTCCCCTGTCACGGCTCCGCGTGTCTGTTCTCCGTTCTTGTTGAGAGACGCACCGTTGGGAGCACGTCATGAGCCGCTTCATCGCGCCCATTGGATTCTTCCTGGCCGCAGTCTGGGTCGCCGCCCTTTTCTACCTCGTCGGGGCGCATTAACCCGCCTGCTGCTTCGCTGCTTCCCGCCTGTTGCTTCGCAATGGGCTCACCGCCCCACCGCTGGCGCGGCGCATCCCGGTGGGCGGGCTTGGTCGCCGCCATGATCCGGAAGACTTTTCGTCGCCAGGACGACCACAACTCTTCCGGATCACGGGAGAACACCGGAGCGGCTACGGGAGGCGGCTGCCCCACAGGAGGCTCAGGCCGCCGGCGAGCAGGGCGAGCAGGAAGCCGCCGCCGAGGTACCACTGGGTGATCTCGCGCGGCTTGGTCTTGAAGCCGATCGAGCTGCCCATGTCGGTGTAGACGCGCTTGAGCTCTTCCTTGCTGGCGGCCTCGTAGAAGTAGCCCTTGGTGGTCTCGGCGACCTTCTGCAGCGACGCCCGGTCCACCGGGACCCGCTGCGGGGTGTTGCCGATGCGGACCACGCCCTCGTCGGTGCCGAAGGCGATGGTGGAGACGGGCACGTTGGCGGCGGAAGCGGCGGCGGAGGCGTCCTCGAGGGAGCGTCCGGCGGTGCGGAAGCCGTCGGAGAGCAGGACGATGCGGGCCGGTGGCGGGCCTGAGGCGCCGTCGGCGGGGACGGTGCGGATGGCGTCGAGGCTGGTGAAGACGGCCTCGCCGGTGGCGGTCGACTCCTGCAGGGTGAGGCCGTCGATCGCCTGGAGCACCGAGCTGCGCTCCTTCGTCGGGGAGACCAGGACGCTCGCGGTCTTCGCGAACGAGACCAGGCCGACGTTGAACGACACCGGGAGCTGCTTGACGAAGTCGGTGGCGGCGGACTTGGCCGCCTCGATGCGGGTGGGCTGCACGTCGGTCGCCTGCATCGACAGGGAGACGTCGATGGCGAGCATGATGGTGGCCCGCTCGAGGGGTTCCTTGGTGTCGACCGACGGCCGGGCCATGCCGAAGCTGAGCACGAGCAGGCTCAGCAGGAACGCGGCGGCGCTGACGTGCCGGCGCACGCCGATGCCCTTGGGCACCAGGCTGCTGAGCAGGTCGACGTTGGTGAACTTCACGGCGAAGGCGCGCCGGTGCAGCTGGCGCCAGATGTACACGCCGATGACGGCGAAGACGGGCAGCAGTGACAGCAGCCACCACGGTGACAGCAAACGGATCATCGGGTCGTCCCCCTCGTCCGGGCGTGCCGCTGTGCCGCGACGAACCGGACGATGTCGAGCAGCCAGTCGGAGTCGGTGCGCAGTCTCAGATGCGCGGCGTTGGCGCCGCGCAGTGCCGAGGCTATCTCGGCGCGCTGGGCGGCCGCCGCGTGTGCGTAGCGGTGGCGCAGTTTCGGGTCGGCGGTCTGCACCTCGTGCATGCGGCCGGTCTCGGGGTCGACGAGCGCGATCACGCCGACGTTGGGCAGCTCCAGCTCGCGCGGGTCGACGATCTCCACGGCGAGGACGTCGTGGCGGACGCCGAGCTTGCGCAGCGGCCGGGACCACTGGCTGACCGGCGTCATGAAGTCGGAGATGACGACCGCCATACCGCGCCGCCGGGGCGGCCGGTTGAGCATGTCGATGAGCGCGCCGAGGTCGGCGCGGCCCGACTGCGCCCGCGTCATGGCGATCGCCCGCAGCAGCCCCTGCGCGTCCTTCCGGCCGGGGCGGGCCGGCATCCGGTGCATGTCGCCGGCGGTGCCGACGACGGCGCCGATGCGGTTGCCGCCGCGGACCGTCAGATGGGAGACCGCGGCGGCCGCGGCGATGGCGAGGTCGCGCTTGAGGTAGCGCGCGGTGCCGAAGTCGAGGCTCGCGGACAGGTCGACGGCGAGCCAGGTCTCCAGCTCCCGGTCGGCGACGGTCTGCCGGACGTGCGGCAGGGTCGTGCGGGCGGTGACGGGCCAGTCCATGCGCCGCACGTCGTCGCCCGGCCGGTACTCCCGCGACTCGCCGGCCTCGGTGCCGGGGCCGGGCAGCAGGCCCAGGTAGTCACCCTGGAGGAGCCCGTCGAGCTTGCGGGTGACGAGCAGCTGCATCCGGTTGAGCACAACCTCGGCGCGGGCGTCGTCGGTCGGCATGAATCAGCGGCCTTTCAACGGCCGGGCCAGGTGGTGATCGTCGTGGGCGCCGGCCCGCCGGGTCCCGCGGGCCCGCCAGGTCCGGCCGGTCCGGCCTGCTGGCGCGGCGCGACGGTCGGCGGCGGCACGGCGGCGAGGACCCGCTTGACGATGTCGTCGGCGGGGACGTCGTCGGCGAGCGCGTCGTACGACAGCACGAGCCGGTGGCGCAGGATGTCGGGCGCGATGTCCTGCACATCCTGCGGCAGCGCGTAGTCACGGCCGCGCAGCAGCGCGAGGGCCCGGGACGCGCGGACGATGCCGAGCGAGGCGCGGGGGCTCGCACCGTACTGGATGAGCTGCGCGATGTCGGCGAGCCCGTGCTCGGCGGGGGCGCGGGTGGCCACGACGAGCCGCACGGCGTAGTCGACGAGTGCGTTGTGCACGAACACGTCGTCGGCCTTGTCCTGCAGCGCCATGAGCTCGACCGGGGTGAGCACGGCGACGGGCTCCGGGGTCTTCACGCTGACCCGGTAGACGATCTCGCGCTCCTCGCTGTCGGTGGGGTACCCCACCTGGATCTTCATCAGGAAGCGGTCGCGCTGCGCCTCGGGCAGCGGGTAGACGCCCTCCTGCTCGATCGGGTTCTGTGTGGCCATGACGAGGAACGGCCGCGGCACGTCGTACGTGTCGCCGCCGACCGACACCTGCTGCTCGGCCATGACCTCCAGCAGCGCGGACTGCACCTTCGCGGGGGCGCGGTTGATCTCGTCGGCGAGCAGGAAGTTGACGAACACCGGGCCGAGCTCGACGTCGAACTTCTCGCTGGACTGCCGGTAGATGCGCGTGCCGACGATGTCGGCCGGCACGAGGTCGGGCGTGAACTGGATGCGGGAGAACGTGCCGCCGACGACCCGCGCGAGGGTCTCCACGGCGAGGGTCTTCGCGACGCCGGGCACGCCTTCGAGCAGCACGTGACCGCGGGCGAGGAGCGAGACGAACATCCGCTCGATCATGCGGTCCTGGCCGACGATGACCCGTTTGACCTCGAACAGGGCGCGCTCCAGCACGGTCGCGTCCTGCGCGGGTGTCGAGACCTGCCCACCTGGCGGCGAGACGGGGTTGCTCGGCTGGGTCACCGGTCCTCCACTGCTTGCTGGCGTACAGACGACTCCAAGCCTCGCACGCCGGGCCAACCGAACGCGATCCGACGTCACTGGGAAGCTTCTGAGAGTCCTACCCGCGACCGATTTTTACGTATTAATCACAAAAGTGACCAGTGATTGAGCGGGATTTTCGGATCGGACACTCCGGGTGACTGGACATCACCCGTACCCGCGTGGGTACGATTCACCCCGTCGCCGGGCGGCTTCCCCCGTGGCCGCCCGGCGCTCACTCTCCGCTCCACCGCTGGCAGACTGGCCGTGTGGATCCCCTCATCTGCTCCGCCAAAGGCTGCCGCGCCGAGGCGACGTGGCAGCTGCGCTGGAACAACCCGAAGCTGCACACCCCCGACCGCCGCAAGGTCTGGCTCGCGTGTGACGCCCACCGCACGACGCTGAGTGACTTCTTGACCGCACGCGGTTTCCTCCGCGACGTCATCCCTGTGACCACGGATACGCTGGGAACGTGACGGGACCGGAGCGCAGCGGAGGTGACGACGTGACGGGACCGGAGCGCAGCGGAGTGGCCCGTCACCATGGGCTCAGCACCTGGTCGCGTCGGCACCGGAGCGCAGCGGAGGTGACGACGTGACCGCGCCGCCCATCGAAGTTGCCTGGCGATCAATCTCCCCTCGCTACTTCTGGCTGCGCCTCGCCGTCCTGAGCGGGTGGACCCTGGTCTTCGCGATCGCCGGGGTCGTCGCGGGGCTGCTCGTCAGCGCCTGGTTCTTCCTGGTGGCGTTCGCGGCATTGGTACTGGGTGGGCTCCGGGCGGTGTTCATGCGCCGCTCGATCCGCGCCTGGGGCTACGCGGAGCGGGCCGAGGACCTGCTCGTCAGGCACGGGCTGCTCGTGCGGCGGCTGTCGATCGTCCCGTACGCGAGGATGCAGTTCGTCGACGTCACCGCCGGCCCTCTGGAGCGCGCCACCGGCCTGGCCACCGTCACCCTGCACACCGCCGCCGCGGCCAGCGACGCGAGCGTCCCGGGCCTCGAGGCCGCGGAGGCGACCCGGCTGCGCGACCGGCTCGCCGCGCTCGGCGAGATCCGCGAAGAGGGCCTGTGAGACAGCGCCTCCACCCGCTGACGCCGCTGCTGAAGGGGGCGAAGCTGGTGGCGTTCGCCGCCGTCGCCGTCTCCTGGCGCGGCCTGTCGGACCTGGGTCCGGTGCACTGGCTGGCCGCGATGGGCGTAATCCTGGTCGCGGCCGTCCTCGTCTCCGCCGTCGTCTGGCTCGTCACCGGCTACGAGATCGTGGGCCGGGAGCTGCGGGTGCACGAGGGGCTGATCTCACGCCGTACCAGAACGATCCCCCTCGAGCGGGTGCAGGCGATCGACGTCGTCCGGCCCCTCCTCGCCCGCGTCTTCGGCCTGGCGGAGCTGCGCCTGGAGGTGATCGGCGCCGGCAAGACCGAGGCGCCTCTGGCCTACCTGACCGTCGCCGGCGCCGCCAGCCTGCGCACGCGCCTCATCGGCCTGTCCACCGGCATCCCCCACGCCCCCGCCTCCGACACCGGCGCCGGCGAGGCCCGCGTCTTCACCGTCGTCAACCGCCGGCTCCTGCTCGCGCAGCTGCTCACCCCGCAGGCCATCGCCGTCCCCGCCGGCCTGGCGTTCGTCGCCTGGCAGGCGTCCCTCGACCCGGCCTGGACCCTGATCGGCGCGGCGAGCACGATCACCGCGTTCCTCGGCGTCTTCCAGGTGCCCGTCCGCCGCGTCCTCGACGAGTGGGACTTCGTCATCGGCACCGACGCGGCGGCGCTCCGCGTGCGCCAGGGCCTGCTCAACAAGCGCAGCCAGACCGTCCCGCCGCACCGCGTCCAGGGCCTGAAGGTCACCTGGCCGCTCCTGTGGCGCCGCGCCGGCTGGGCCCGCGCCCGCCTCGACGTCGCCGGTTACGCGGGCAACGGCGAGGCGCAGCTGCGCGCCGGCACCCTCGTCCCGGTCGCGCCCGCCGCCGACACGCTCGCCGTCGCCACCACCGTGCTCACCGCCGCCGTCCACTCCCGCCCTTCCAAGGCCCGGCCCATGCGGTCGCCGGACGGCGTGGGGCACGGACCTCCCGCCGACACGGCGGCGGTGGCCGTCTCCGAGCCACCCGCCGACGCAGCGGCAATGACCGTCTCCGGAACGCCCGCCGACGCAGCGGCTGTGGCCGCCTCCGGAACGCCCTCGGACACGGCGGCAGCGACCGCCTCCGAGCCACCCGCCGACGCAGCGGCAGTGACCGTCTCCGGAACGCCCGCCGACGCGGCGGCTGTGGCCGTCGTCGACGCGGCGGCGGTGGCCGTCTCCGGGCCGCCCCGCCGGGCGCGGTGGCTCGCGCCCCTGGCGTGGTCCCGGATCGGGATCGGGGTCACCGACACGGTCGTCGTCGTGCGGGAGGGTGTCCTGACCCGCGAACTGGTGGTGGTCCCGCTCGCCCGGGTGCAGAGCGTCAGGGTGATCCAGGGGCCGCTGCAGCGCGCCCTGGACCTCGCGACGGTCCACGTCGACACCGCGGGCGGCCTGCACGCCGTCGGGCGCCACTGGGCCGCCGCCGACGCCTACGCCTTCGCCGACCTCCTCGCGGCCCGCTCCCGCACCGCCCGCCGCGCCGCCGCCACCGTCTCGCTCCGCAAACCGCCCGCTCCTCCAGGCCCGATCGCCGCTCCCCCAGACCCGAGCGCCGCCTCCCCCGACCTGATCGCCGCTCCCGCGCACGCGCAGGGGGTCGACGCCGCGGCGGTGCGGGCGCCCGCGCTGCCCGAGGAGGCTGAGAGTCCGAGCGCCGCCCCCGCGGGTCCGATCGCCACCCCCACGGGCCCGAGCGCCGCCTCCCCAAACCCGAGCGCCGTCCCGCCGGGCCCGAGTGCCGCTCCCTCAGGTCCGAGCGCCGTCCCGCCGGGGCCGAGCGCCGCTCCCTCAGGTCCGAGCGCCGCTCTCCCAGACCCAGACCCGAGCGCCGTCCCGCCAGGGCCGGATGCCGCTCCCTCAGACCCGAGCGCCGTCCCGCCGGGGCCGAGTGCCGCTTCCTCAGGTCCGAGCGCCGTCCCGCCGGGGGCGAGCGCCGCTGCTCCGCCGCAGGTGTAGTGGCGGTTCGCCGCGGGTGCGGCAGTGGGCGTCGCGTCGGTCAGTGGGCGGCGAGGCGGGGCAGGACCTCGCCGATCGGGTCGCGGACGACCATGTGGGCGATGGCGTCGTACGGCGTCTCGGCCGCGTTGATGACGACGACCATGGCGCCGGCCTTGTGGGCGACGTCGACCAGGCCGGCGGCCGGGTAGACGGTCAGCGACGTGCCGATGGCCAGGAGCACGTCGCAGCCCATGGCGGCCTCGGCGGCGGCCTCGAGGGTCGGCAGGTGCATCGACTGGCCGAACGAGATGGTCGCCGACTTCAGCAGGCCGCCGCAGGTGAGGCAGGCCGGGTCGGGGTCGCCGGCGGTGACGCGGGCCAGGGTCTCGGGCATCGGGCGGCGTTCGGCGCAGGTGAGGCACTCCGTCTGCGAGAGCGTGCCGTGCAGTTCGATGACGTTCGAGCTGCCGGCGCGCTGGTGCAGTCCGTCGATGTTCTGCGTGACGACGGCGGTGAGCTTCCCCGCGCGCTCCAGGTCGGCGAGGGCGTGGTGGGCGGCGTTGGGCTCGGCGGTCCACGCGGGGTTGTGCAGCCGCTCCTGCCACGCCCGGCGCCGCACCTGCGGGTCGGCGACGTAGTGGTCGATCGAGGAGAGCTTCATCGCCTCGGGGTCGCGGGTCCAGACGCCGTCGGGGCCGCGGAAGTCGGGGATGCCGGAGTCGGTGGAGATGCCGGCACCGGTGAGAGCGACGACCGAGCCGGCGTCGACCCATGCCTCCAGGTTGCGCACCGGCCGACTGTAGCCGCGACTCACTAGGCTGGGCACATGGGTTTCTCAGTGGACGCGGCCCCCTGGGTCGGCGCGGTCGCCCGGGTCGAGCTCACCGTCACCGATGCCGATACCGCGCAGGCGCTGGGGTCGGGCGATGTGCCGGTGCTCGGCACCCCGAAGGTGCTGGCGCTCGCGGAGGCGGCGAGCGTCGGCGCCCTGGCCAGGCGGCTGCCGCCGGGCTGGACGACGGTCGGCACGCGGGTCGAGCTGGAGCACCGTGCGGCCACCCCGATCGGCGGCAAGGTCACCGTGGAGGCCCGCCTCGCCAAGACCGACGGCCGGAAGCTGGTGTTCGAGATCATCGCCCGCGACGGCAGCCAGGTCGTGGCGGAGGGCCGCGTCGAGCGCACGCTCGTCGACCGCCAGAGGTTCGTGGAGAAGGCCCTGGGCTAGGCAGAGACCGGTCCATGTCACCGAGGTCACCGGGCCGCGGCCGGCTGACGGGCGCCACGGTGCGGTCCCTGAAGTACACCGCCCTTGCCAGGACCGCGATGGACGGGAAGAAGGACCCGTCCGGTGCCGTGTCCACGACGGCGGCCGGGACCGCCGGGCGCTAGGCGGGGATCGACGTCACGTCCCGGTCGTGGTTGCGGTGCATGGCCAGCGCCGTCAGCAGCCGAGACGCCGGCTGGCCGTCGATGATGAGCGACATATCGGAAATTGTCGAAATATTCGCGGAAGAGGCGGCGGCGGAGCGGGAACCGCCGGCGGGCTCCGCCGCGCCGGAAGCACCCGTGGAGCGGGCGGCGGAGGCAGCGCCCGCGGGCTCGGCGGCGGTGGAGGAAGCCGCGGATCGAGGGCCGCGGGAAGTGCCGGCGGAAGGGCCCGTGGAACGAGCGGCGAACGCAGCACCCGCGGGCTCACCAGGAGCGGCGGAACCCGCGGATTGAGGGCCGCGGAAAGCACCGGCGGACGGACCCGCGGAGCGAGCGGCGAAGGCAGCGCCCGCGGAACCAGCGGCGGGGGCAGTCGCGGAGCCCGAGGGCTCGACGGTGGGGAGCGGGATGTGGGCGCGGAGCAGCACGTCGACGGCGGTGCCCGAGGCGGCGATCGGCTTGCCGTGCTTGTACGCCTCGGCGACGAAGTGGACCGCCTGGCCGTCCGCGGGGAGGGCGAGCACCCCGTCGGGGACGGCGACCGCGTCGTACACCACGGAAGCGACCGTGCTCAGGGCGCGGGTGACCTCCATGGGCAGGCCGTCGTCGGTCATCACGGTGCCGTGGACCGGGCCGAGCAGGTCGACGACGACGCCCTCGGCGGTGAGGTCGTCGCGCAGGCGGGCGACCCAGCGGGCGGAGACGCCGTCGCCCATGAGGACCGCGACCTTCCGCGTGGCCACCGGTGCCGGCGCGGCGGTGGCCTGACTCAGGGACGCGGACGAGCGGCCGTGGTTGGCGACGGACCTGACCGGCTGCTCGACGCCGATCCCGGCCGCGACCGCCGTAGCCAGGTCGTGGTCGATGCGGTTGAGGTGCTCGATCATGCGCACCCGGATCGCCATCGAGGTGACCCGGCCGAGCTCGAAGCGGTACGCCTCGATGATGTGCGCGCGCTCCCAGGGCGCCATGCTGTTCCAGAACAGGGTCGCCTGGCTGTAGTGGTCGGCGAAGGTCACGCTCCGCTTGCGCTCCTTCGGCCCGTCGACGACCTCCGGAAATGAGACGAAGCCGGCGGGCGCCTCGGCGGCGAGGGAGTTCGGCGAGTACGTGACCCGGCCGGTCGGCACCCGCTGCTGGTGGGAGCCGTCCTGCTGGTGGTTGTGCACGGGCACGTGCGGCCGGTTCACGGGCAGCTGCGCGAAGTTGGGGCCGCCGAGCCGGTTGAGCTGCGAGTCCAGGTAGGAGAACAGCCGCGCCTGCAGCAGCGGGTCGTCGGTGAAGTCGATGCCGGGCACGATGTTGCCGACGTTGAACGCGACCTGCTCGGTCTCGGCGAAGAAGTTGTCGGGGTTGCGGTTGAGCGTGAGCCGCCCGACCGGCGTGACGGGCACGATCTCCTCGGGGACGAGCTTGGTGGCGTCGAGCAGGTCGACGTCGTCCAGGGCGAACTCGGAGAACAGCTGCACGCCGAGCTCCCAGGAGGGGTAGTTCCCGGACGCGATCGCCTCCCACAGGTCGCGGCGGTTGAAGTCGGGGTCCTGGCCGGAGATGCGCTGTGCCTCGTCGAAGACCAGCGAGTGCGTGCCGAGTGAGGGCCGCCAGTGGAACTTGACGAAGGTGCCGCGTCCCCGGCTGTTCACGAGGCGGAAGGTGTGCACCCCGAAGCCCTGCATCATGCGGTACGAGCGCGGCAGGGCCCGATCGGACATGCGCCACATCAGGTGGTGCATCGTCTCGGGCTGCAGCGACACGAAGTCCCAGAACGTGTCGTGCGCCGACGACGCCTGCGGCATCTCGTTGTGCGGCTCCGGCTTGAGCGCGTGCACCAGGTCGGGGAACTTGATGCCGTCCTGGATGAAGAAGACCGGCATGTTGCTGCCGACGAGGTCGAAGTTGCCCTGCCGGGTGTAGAACTTCGTGGCGAAGCCGCGCGCGTCGCGGGGCGTGTCGGTGGAGCCGCGGGAGCCCTGCAGCGTGGAGAACCGGACGAAGACGGGGGTCTCGGCGTCGGGGTCGGTGAGGAAGTCCGCCGTCGTGTACTCGTCCAGCGGCGTGTGGAGCTTGAACACGCCGTGCGCTCCGGCGCCGCGGGCGTAGACGACCCGTTCCGGGATCCGCTCGTGGTCGAAGCGCATCAGCTTCTCCCGCAGGTGGAAATCCTCCAGCAGGCTCGGCCCGCGGGCACCGGCGCGCAGCGAGTTGTCGGTGTCGGCGACCGGGATGCCCTGGTCTGTGGTCAGCGCAGCGGTCATACCTGGGGGCTACCGCGGTTCGCGCCGTTTACACGTGTTTTGCGGCATCTTCACCGGTACGCAGCTGCGCCGCCACCTCCAGTAGCGCCGACGCCAGCTGCGGGCCGTCCACCCCGCGGCCCGGTGCGACGAGGTGCTGCACGACCACGCCGGTGAGCAGCGCCTGATAGAACGCGCCGGTGCCGGGGCCGCCGCCGAAGAGCGCCGCGAGCCCCTCCTGCGCGGCGGCGAGCGAGTGCTGCCAGCGCTCGTGCAGCTCCGGCAGGACGGCGAGCTGCGCGACCACCTCGAACTGGAGCTTCCACAGCGCCGGCTGCGCCTCGACGGACGCGATGATCCGCGCCCAGACGGCCTCGAACCTGGCCGCGGGGTCGTCGCCCGGCCCGTCGGCGTCGCCGCGCAGGGCGACCTCCAGGGTGGCACCCCAGGCCTCCAGGGCCTGGTCGAGCGCGGCGTTGAGCAGCGCGTCGGTGGTGCCGAAGTGGTACCCGATCGCGGCGAGGCTGACCCCGGCCGCCGACGCGACGTCGCGAGCGGTGGTGCGCGCGTAGCCCTTCTCGAGCAGGCACGCCAGCGCGCCCTCGAGGAGCTTCTCCTTGTTGCCCATAGGCCGAAGCATAGCTTCGTCTGACACAAACGTCTTGCACATCTCTCTTGCACATTTGTGTGAGACGTCTGTACGGTTCTCGGCATGACGCTGATGCTGATCGCCCCCGCCGCCATCGCCACCCTCGCCGCCGCTCCCCTCGCCGTCCGGGCGGTCCTCAAGCACCGCCGCGCCGCCGAGGCGCGCATCACCAACCCCGACGGCATCGTGGAAGGCCGCTACGTCACGATCGGCGGCGTCGAGCAGTGGCTGCAGATCCGCGGCGAGGACCGGGCCAACCCGGTGCTGCTCGTCGTGCACGGCGGCCCCGGCTCGCCGTACTCGGTGTTCACCGCCGCGCTCCGCGAGTGGGAGAAGCACTTCACGGTCGTGCACTGGGACCGCCGCGGCTGCGGCCGGACGCTGCGGCGCAACGGCGCACCCGCCCCGGAGGAGCTCACCTTCGAGCGGATGGTCGCCGACGGCATCGAGGTGGCCGAGCACGTCCGCGCCCACCTCGGCAAGGACAAGGTGATCCTGATGGCCGGCTCGATGGGCACGATCGTCGGCCTGCCGATGGCACGGCAGCGGCCCGACCTGTTCAGCGCCTACGTCGGCACCGACTTCTACGTGAACATGGTCGACAACGAGCGCCAGGGCCGGCTCGACACCCTGCGGCGGCTCCGCGAGGCCGGCAACCCGAAGGGCGTGGCCGCTCTCGAGGCGCTCGACGCCGACCCGCGCACCTGGGACGTCAAGGCCTGGGGCCGGCGCATGCAGTGGTCGATGGGCACCGACCCGGCCAACCCCAACGGTGGCCTGAAGAAGCTCTTCTCGCTGCTGCTGACGAAGCCCGACTACTCACTGCTGGACGTGTTCGCCTGGCTGAAGGGTTTCGCGGCGGTCCGGGACGCGATGTTCACCCAGTTCATGCGGTTCGACGCCCGGGCGGAGGGCACGCGGCTGGAGATCCCGTTCCACCTGTTCCAGGGCGCGCAGGACGTGGTCACGCTGACCGGTCCCGCGGTCGAGTACTTCGCCGAGGTCGACGCCCCGGCGAAGTCCCTGGTGCTGATCGACGGCGCGTCGCACTTCGCCGCCTTCACGCACCCCGCGGAGTTCCTGGCGGCCCTCCGTACGGTCGCCGCCGACGCCTAGGTGTCGGACATGGGTCCCACGGCGGTGACGCGGATGGCCGCGAAGCCCGTGGCGTCGGACTCGGCGAGATCCACCTCGGCGGTGATGCCCCAGTCGCGGTCGCCGGCCGGGTCGTCGAAGATCTGGCGGACGAACCACCGGTCCGGCTTCTGCTCGATGACGAGCAGGGCCGGACCTCTGGCGTCCGGGCCGACGCCGAGCGAGTCGTACTCGTCGAAGTAGTCCTCGATCGCGTCCTGCCAGTCGTCGGCGGTGAACCCGTGCTCGCCGTCCAGCTCCCCCAGCTCGTCGAAGCGGCGCAGCGCGGCCAGCTCGACCCGGCGGAAGAGCGCGTTGCGGACCAGGACGCGGAACGCGCGCAGGTTGCGGGTGACGGCCGGTGGACGGTCGTCGAGCACCGCCTTCTCGTCCTCGGCCCCCGGGTTGCGCAGCCGCTCCCACTCGTCGATGAGGCTCGAGTCGACCTGCCGGACGAGCTCGCCGAGCCATTCGATGATGTCGGTGAGCTCCTCGGTGCGGGCGTCCTCGGGGACCGTCTGGCGCAGCGCCTTGAACGCGTCCGCCAGGTAGCGCAGGACCAGGCCCTCGGAGCGGGACAGGCTGTAGAAGTTGACGTACTCGACGAACGTCATGGCGCGCTCGTACATGTCGCGGACCACCGACTTCGGGCTGACCTGGTAGTCGGCGACCCACGGGTGGCCCTGCTTGTACAGGTTGTACGCGCCGTCAAGCAGCTCGTCGAGGGGCTTCGGGTGGGTGACGGTGTCGAGCAGTTCCAGGCGCTGCTCGTACTCGATGCCCTCGGCCTTCATCGCGGCGACGGCCTCGCCGCGGGCCTTGAACTGCTGCGCGGCCAGGATCTGCCGCGGGTCGTCGAGGGTCGACTCGATCACCGACAGCACGTCCAGCGCGTACGCGGGCGCCTCCCGGTCCAGGAGCTCGATCGCGGCGAGGGCGAACGGCGACAGCGGCTGGTTGAGCGCGAAGTCCATCTGCAGGTCGACGGTGAGCCGGACCCGCCGCCCCTCCTCGTCGGGCTCGGCAAGCTGCTCGACCACGCCACCGGCGAGCAGCGCCCGGTAGATCGCGATCGCCCGGCGGATCAGGCGGCGCTGCGAGTGGACGTCCTCGTGGTTCTGCGTCAGCAGGTGCCGCATCGCGGCGAACGCGTCGCCGGGGCGGCTGATCACGTTGAGCAGCATCGCGTGCGACACGTGGAAGCTGGAGCGCAGCGGCTCCGGTTCGGCGTCGACGAGCCGGTCGAAGGTCGGCTTGCCCCAGCCGATCGAACCCTCCGGCGGCTTCTTGCGCACCACCTTGCGGCGCTTCTTCGGGTCGTCGCCGGCCTTCGCCAGGGCGCGCTCGTTGTCGATGACGTGGTCGGGCGCCTGCACGACGACGGTGCCGATCGTGTCGAACCCGGCGCGGCCGGCCCGGCCGGCGATCTGGTGGAACTCCCGCGCGTACAGCAGCCGCGTCTTCTGCCCGTCGTACTTGGACAGCGCGGTGAACAGCACCGTGCGGATCGGCACGTTGATGCCCACGCCCAGGGTGTCGGTGCCGCAGATGACCTTCAGCAGCCCGGCCTGGGCAAGGGTCTCGACGAGGCGGCGGTACTTGGGGAGCATGCCGGCGTGGTGGACGCCGATCCCGTGCCGGACGAGCCGCGACAGGGTCTTGCCGAAGCCGGCCGTGAACCGGAACCGGCCGATCGCCTCGGCGATCATGTCCTTCTCGGCGCGGGTCGACACATTGATGCTCATCAGCGCCTGCGCCCGCTCCAGGGCGGCGGCCTGCGTGAAGTGCACGATGTAGACCGGCGCCTGCTTCGTGCTCAGCAGCTCCTCGATCGTCTCGTGCAGCGGGTCCATCGAGTAGCTGAACATGAGCGGCACGGGCCGTTCGGCGTTCTTCACCACGGCGGTCGGCCGGCCCGTGCGGGCCGTCAGGTCGTCGACGAACCTGGTGACGTCGCCGAGCGTCGCCGACATCAGCACGAACTGCGCCTGCGGCAGCTCGATCAGCGGCACCTGCCACGCCCAGCCACGGTCGGGCTCGGCGTAGAAGTGGAACTCGTCCATGACGACGACGCCGACGTCGGCGGTCGCGCCGTCGCGCAGCGCGATGTTGGCGAGGATCTCCGCCGTGCAGCAGATGATGGGCGCGTCGGCGTTGACGGACGCGTCGCCGGTGAGCATGCCGACGTTCTCCGCGCCGAACATCGCGACGAGGGCGAAGAACTTCTCCGACACCAGGGCCTTGATCGGCGCGGTGTAGAACGTGGTCCGGTCGGTGGCGAGGGCGGCGAAGTGCGCCCCGGCGGCGACGAGGCTCTTGCCGGAGCCGGTGGGCGTGGACAGGATCAGGTTCGCCCCGGAGACGATCTCCATCAGGGACTCTTCCTGGTGCGGGTACAGCTCCAGGCCCTGCTCCATGGCCCACTCGGCGAACGCGTCGAAGACCGTGTCCGGATCGCCGTTCCTGGGGACCCGGGCGGCCAGTCCGGCGCTCATGACTTCACGAAGATCAGGTCGGCGGGCGCGCGGCCGGCGTCCAGGGCGCGCTGCTCGAACTTCGTGACGGGCCGGCCGTCCGGACGCGGCGCGTAGCCATCGTGGCGATTTGTCAGGTTCGCGGCATTCGTCAAGGTCTCCAGCATCCACTCCGCGTAGCCGGCGTCGTCCGTGGCGCAGTGCAGCAGCCCACCGGTGCGCAGCTTCGCGGCCAGGAGCTCGACGTTCGAGGGCTGGATCAGGCGGCGCTTGTGGTGCCTGGCCTTCGGCCACGGGTCGGGGAAGAACACGTGCACCGCGTCCAGGGACTCGTCGGGGATGTGCTCCCGGCACAGGTCGAGGGCGTCCACGCTCACCACGCTCAGGTTCGTCAGGCCGCGCTGCTCGATGTTGGCCAGGAGGTTCGCCACGCCCGGCGTGTGGATCTCGACCGCCAGGTAGCGCCGGCCGGGGTCCGCGGCGGCCATCTCCAGGGTCGCCTCACCCATCCCGGACCCGATCTCCAGGACGTCCACCCGGTCGCCCGGGGTGAACCCGTACGCGGTGGTGAGGCGCTCGAGGGCGTCGAAGTGCCGACCACTGAGCCGCCCCCGGCGCGGGTGATATGTCCGGATGGGCTTGCGGACGCGCTCGATGGTCTTCACGGGGTCAACAGCCTACCTCGCTTCATCGAGGTCGCGCCGGGTGCGCCGTATTGTGAGCGTATGTCCTATCCACCGCCGTACTACCTCGGACCTTCCGGTGAGCTGTCGGCCACCTACCGCCCCGCGGCGACGCCGCCCGAGCTCACCTACGCGAACGGCAACACGGTGCACTACCTGGCCACCGGCGCGACGACGCACGGGCAGTTCGGCCTGTACCGGTGGGAGATGGGCCCGCAGCCGAGCGGCCCGGACCCGCACTACCACCGCTCGATCTCCGAGTCCTTCTACATCCTGTCGGGCTCGGTCCGCATCTACGACGGCACCGAGTGGATCACCACGCAGCCCGGCGACTGGGTGCACGTCCCCGAGGGCGGCATCCACGCGTTCCGCAACGAGTCCGGCGAACCCGCCTCCATGCTGCTGCACTTCTCCCCCGGCGCGCCGCGGGAGGCCTACTTCGAGGGCCTCCCGCACCTGTCCAGCCTGACCGCGCTGGAGCGCGACGAGTTCATGCTCGCCCACGACACGTTCTGGCTGGACTAACCGGGCAGGCGGGGGCCTGCCTCGCGCTGGGCGGCGAGCCACGACTCGACGGCGTCCGCAGAGCGGGGCAGGGCCTCCGACATGACGACGGCGCCGGTCGGGGTGACGAGGACGTCGTCCTCGATGCGGACGCCGATGCCGTGCAGCTCGGCGGGGACGAGCTCGTCGTCGGGCTGGAAGTACAGGCCCGGCTCGACGGTCAGCACGTAGCCCGCGTCCAGGACACCCTCGCGGTAGCGCTCCTTGCGGGCCTCGCCGCAGTCGTGGACGTCCAGGCCGAGCATGTGCCCGAAGCCGTGCAGCGTCCAGCGCCGGTAGAAGATGCAGGCCGGGTCCATCGCCTCGTCGACGCTGACCGGCAGGATGCCCAGGTCGGCGAGGCCCTCGGCGAGGACCCGCATGCATGCCTGGTGCACGTCGTCGAACCTGGTGCCGGCCCGGATCACGTCGATGCCGGCCTGCTGCGAGCGGAACACCAGGTCGTAGATCTGGCGCTGCAGCGGCGTGAACGTGCCGTTGACCGGGACGGTGCGGGTGACGTCGGCGGTGTACAGGTTGCGGTTCTCCACGCCCATGTCCATGAGCAGCAGGTCGCCGGGGCGGGTGTGGCCGTCGTTGCGGGTCCAGTGCAGGATCGCGGCGTGGGCGCCGTTGCCGACGATGGAGCCGTAGCCGACGGCGTTGCCGTCGTGGCGGGCGCGCAGGTTGAACACGCCGTCGATGAGGCGCTCGCTGACCGGGCGGTCGGCGGGCAGGATGCGGGCGACGTCCTCGAAGCCGCGGGTCGTCGCGTCGATCGCGTCCTGCAGCTGCTCGATCTCCCAGGCGTCCTTCACGAGGCGGAGCTCCGCCAGTACCGTGGCCAACTCGGCGTCACGGGCCGGATTCGCCGACCGGACGGCCCCGTCGACCGTGGGGTCGAATCCCCGCAGCACCCTGGTGCGCCCTGGCGCGGCGTCGTCGAGCACGGCGGCGAGCCGGTCGAGGTGCGCGGTCTGCAGCTGCAGCTCGGTCGCCTTCTCCTCGAGGGTGTGCCGCCGGCCGATCCACAGCTCGCCGTGGTTGCGGTCGCGGAAGAACTCGTCGGTGTCGCGAGGTGAGCGGGGGCGCACGTACAGGATCGCGTCGTGCCCGCCCTCGGTGGGGTGCAGCACGAGGACCGCGTCGGGGTCGTGCTCGCCGGTCAGCCACGCGTGGTCGGTGCCGGGGCGGAACGGGTGGTACGTGTCGTTGGAGCGCACCTTGTCGACGCCGGTCGGGATGACGACCGTCTCACCGGGGAAGGCCGCGGACAGCTCCGCGCGGCGCTTGGCGTGGTCCGGCGCCTCCGGGCGGGGCGACACGTCGAGGGTCGAGTCGCGCCAGCCGGTGCGCATGAACTCGATGAACCGGTCCGGGAAGTCCGGATCGTGCGACTGGCCACCCGCGTTCTCGTCCATCTCCGCCTGTCCTATCGCTGCGAATTCGTGCTCCTCCTGCGACGGTACCGCGTGCGAGACTTTCTCCTGAACGAGCGGAGGGACGAATGGCTGGGCTGCTCACCTTCGTCAGCGCCCGCGGGCGCGCGGCGGCGCACCGGGACGCGGTCGTCGACGCGCTGGAGCTGCTGCGCCACCGCGGACCCGACGACACCAACGTGGTCGTCACCGACGACGTGGTGTTCGGTGCCGACCGGCTCGCCGTGCGCGACCTCACCGGCGGGCGGCAGCCGATGTCGTTCCCGCCGATGGGCGTGACCCGCGGGCGGTACCTCATCGTCTTCGACGGCGCGGTCTACAACGCCGACGAGCTGCGCGCGGAGCTGGTCGAGGACCGGGGCGCCGACTTCGCCACCGAGTCGGAGGCCGAGGTCATCCTCGCCGCGTATCACCACTGGGGGCCGAGTGCGGTCAGCCGGCTGCGCGGCATGTTCGCGTTCGTCATCTGGGACGGTTCGGCGAGGCGCGCCTTCGGCGCGCGCGACCCGTATGGCATCCGCCCGCTGTACCAGCTGACCACCGACGACGGCGTCTACCTGGCGTCCGAGCGCAAGGCCCTCCTGCCCTTCGTCGCCGAGGAGCGCCGCCGCCTGGTCGACCCGGCCAACCTGCAGCACTACCTGACGATGCAGTACGTGCCGGAGCCGTCCACCCTGCACCCCGACATCCGGCGGCTGGGCGCGGGCGAGTCGTTCGTCTACACACCCGGCGGCCCCCTCGCGAACCGGCGCTACGGCCAGCTGGACCTTCGCCCCACCCCGACCGGCGATGAGGACGGCCTGGTCCGGCGGATCACCTCGTCGCTGCGTGACAGCGTGCACGCGCACCTGCGGTCCGACGTGCCGGTGGGCGCCTTCTTGTCCAGTGGCATCGACTCGACGGCCCTGGTGGCGCTCGCGGCCGAGGTCGATCCAGCAATTCGAACATTTACGGTTGGGTACGACATAGCGCAATTTTCTGAGCTTGAGGTGGCGGCGCAGTCCGCCCGCGCGCTCGGGGTGCCCAACGTGCAGCTGGAGGTCGGCCCGGCGGACCTGATGCGGGCGCTGCCGCGGATCGTCTGGCACCTCGACGACCCGGTCGCCGACCCGGCGCTCGTCCCGCTGTTCCTGCTCGCGGAGCGCGCCGCCCGGGACGTCACCGTGGTCCTCGGCGGCGACGGCGCCGACGAGCTCTTCGGCGGCTACCCGATCTACCGGGAGCCGCTGTCCCTCGCCGGCGTCAGCCACCTGCCCGACACCATGCAGCGCGGCCTGCGGGCCGTGTCGCGGGTGATCCCGCAGGGCGTGAAGGGCAAGAGCTTCCTGGAGCGCGGCACCACGCCGATCGAGGAGCGCTACTACGGCAACGCGCGGGTCTTCACCGAGGAGGAGAAGGCGGCGCTGCTGCGGCACTACGCGGCGGACATCAGGCACACCGACGTCACCGCGCCGGTCTTCAAGGAGGCCAGCGCCCTCGACGACGTCACCACGATGCAGTACATCGACCTGTACACGTGGCTGCGCGGCGACATCCTGGTCAAGGCCGACCGCATGACGATGGCGCACGGGCTGCAGCTGCGCACGCCCTTCCTGGACCGGGCCGTGTTCGAGGTCGCCTCGACGCTGCCGAGCGAGCTGAAGGTGCCGCCGCGCTCGCGCACCCAGTCGCCGGTGACGAAGGCGGCGCTGCGCCGGGCTCTGGCCGGGGTCGTGCCGGAGCCGATCGTCAACCGTGCGAAGCTCGGCTTCCCGGTGCCGATCCGGCCGTGGCTGCGCACCGAGATGCACGACTGGGCGCACGGCCTGCTCGACTCGTCGGGCGCCGGCGACCTCATCGACCTCGACGTGGTGCGCGGCCTGCTGAAGGCGCACCGCAAGAAGGAGGCCGACCACTCCCGCAAGATCTGGACGGTGCTGGTCTTCTGCGTGTGGCACGCCGTGTTCGTCACGGAAACCGTCAAGCCCGTGATCCCTGAGGCGGTGTCGCACTCCGTCACCGACGGCCTGGGGTTAGATCCCTGGTGATCTTCGTGCCGAACGCCGTTCGCCGTGCTGCCAGGCGCCTAGCGTCAGTAGACGATGCTGCTCAAGTTCAGGCTCCAGAACTCCCGCTCGGTCCGTGACATCCAGGAGCTGACACTGCTCTCGGGTCCGGACGGCGGCTTCGGCGTGCCGTTGCGCTCCGGCTTCTCTGGTGCTCCTGGCCCTTCCCGCACTGCCGCTTCCGCCGCCGCTCAGGGTTCCGCCGGCTCCTCCACCTCCGCTGGTCCTGCCTCCGCTGGTCCCGCCTCCGCTGGTCCCGCCTCCGCTGGTCCCGCCTCCGCTGGTCCCGCCTCCGCTGGTCCCGCCTCCGCTGGTCCCGCCTCCGCTGGTCCTGCCGGCTTCCCGCGTACTGCCGGGGCCTCGGACAACAGCGCCGGGATGCTGCGGGTGTCGCCGCTGTGCGGAGTGTTCGGCCCGACCGCCGCCGGCAAGTCGACCATCCTGCGCGCCCTGGCGACGATGCGGTCCCTCGCCGTTTCCGGAAGCGACGTCCACGACGCCACGCAACGCTTCGAGCCGTTCCAGCTCGACCCGGCCGCCCGGCTGCTGCCGACCCGGTTCGAGATCGAGTTCCTGCTCGACGGCGTCCGGTACGTCTACGGCTGCGCCTACAAGCGCGACGAGATCTCCGGCGAGTGGCTGCACGCCACGGCCCGCGACCGGCGGCGGGTCTGGTTCGAGCGGGACCGCACCGGCATCCGCTGCCTGCCCGAGGGCCGCCTCGACCACCTCGCCGCCGCCTGCCCGCCAGCCGTCACGCTGCTGTCGCTCGGCGCCGACGTGGAGCACCCGTGGCTCGCCCCGGTCGCCGCGTGGCTGTACGGCATCCGGACCGTCCGCCTCGCACCCGGCACCCGGCTCGCCGGCGGCCTGGCCCACCTCGCCGACCGGTGGAGCGAGCAGCTGACGCTCCTGGTCAGCCACGCGGACCTCGGCGTCGTCGGCGTCGAGCGCGACCTGCTCCGCCTCGTCCACGCCGGCCGCTCCGGCGCGGTCCCCCTCGGCGGCTGGGCCGAGTCCGACGGCACCATCGCCTGGCTCGACCTGCTCGCCGCCCTGCTACCGATGCTGGACCGCGGCGGCGTGCTGCTCGTCGACGACCTGGACGCCGCCGTGCATCCCGACCTCGCCGCCGAGGCGCTCCGCCTGCTCCGCGACCGCGACCTCAACCCCGCCAGGGCCCAGATGGTCTTCACCGCACGCACCCCGTTCGGCCCCGGCAGTGACGGCCTGCCGGTTCTGGACCCGGAGCAGATCTGGTACACGGCCAAGGACACCGACGGCGCCACCATCCTCAGCCGCGCCCCCGCCACCACCCAGCTCGGCCCCGGCGACCTCGCCCGCGAACTCTGGCTGGCACGTCAGCCGAAGTGATGTACTGGCGCGATGACGGGACATGCGGTGGTCATCGGTGAAGCCCTGGTCGACCTCCTGGAGACCACCACCGACGACGGCCAGATCGTCTACCACCCCGCCATCGGCGGCGCCCCGCTCAACGTCGCCGTCGGCATCGCCCGCCTGGGCGCCCCCAGCGAGTTCGCCGGCTCCGTCGGCGACGACCCCTGGGCCACCCGCATCGCCGACTTCCTCACCGCCACCGGCGTCGGCACCCGCGGCGTGGCCACCGTCCCCGGCGTCGCCACCACCCTGGCCGTGACCACCTTCCGCGGCATCGAACCCACCTTCCGCTTCTACGGCGACCCCCCGTCCTACGGCCTCCTGTCCCCTGCCGACCTGCCAACCGCCCTGGTCGGCACCGCCGGGCTCCTGTACTGCGGCTCGATGTGCCTGCTCAGCCCACCCGTCCTGGCCGCCGCCCGCGAGGCCTGGGCAACCCCCGGCCCGATCCGCGTCTTCGACCCCAACGTCCGCCCGGTCGTCGGCGTCGACCCGGACGTGGTGGCCGAGTTCGCCGCAACCGCCGACCTGGTCAAACTCAGCTCCGCCGACGCGGCCGCCCTGTGGGGCGAGTCCCCCGAGCACGCCGCCGCCCGCCTGCTCGACCTGGGCGCCGGCGCGGTCGTGGTGACCACCGGCGCGGAGGGCGCCCTGATCGCCCACGCCGCCGCCACCGTCCGCGTCCCCGCCCCTGCCGTCACCGCCGTCGACGCCACCGGCGCGGGCGACGCCACCATGGCCGGCCTGTCCTGGGGCATCCTCACCAAGGGCCTCCCCACCACCCTCGCCGGATGGGAGGACCTCACCCGGATCGCGGTCCACGTCGCGGGCCTGGTCTGCGAATCCCGCGGCGGCGCGGTCTCGATGCCCACCTTGGCCGCCCTGCAGGCCCGCTTCCCCGCCCTGCCCCTGTAGCCCGTGGGCGCACCGTACCCCGCGGGCGTCCCTGTAGCCCGCGGACGCCCCGTACCCCGCGAGCGCACCGTACCCCGCGGGCGCCCCTGTAGCCCGCGGACGCCCCGTAGCCCGTGGGCAGGGCATGTTCCGCACGGTCCTTGTACGCGCGCGGGCGGGTGTGGGCGTTTGCGCTTGGTCGTGGTGGCGGTGGGCGGCTCGGGCAATGCGGTGGATCGATGGGAACGGGTGAGTGGCGCCGGCCGTTCCGCTGTACAGCACGCTACTGGATGCCACCAAATCGTGGTTTCGCAGGGCTACGGGCGCGTTGCCCAATGTTACTCATGTCGGCCGATGCGGTTGTTCGTACACTGGCCGGTGTGACGTCGGAGCAGCTCGGTCGCTATGTGCGTGGTAGCCGGATCGCGGCTGGGGTCGTCGCGTTGGCGCTGGTGGGGCTGCGGGTCGGGTACGAGTTCGGGGTGACCGAGGCGCGGACGCCGACGTGGCTGGCGGTGACGTTGCTGCTGGCGCCGGTCGTGTTGCTCAGTGGGGCGTTCGTGGGGTTCGGGATCGTGCTGCGGCCGGTGATGCAGCCGCCGCCGGCGGCGCTGCGGGTGCGTGGGGACGCGTTCGTCGTGCCGGGGTCGCCGATCTGGTCGGGGCGGGCGACGATGGCGTGGGCGCTGCTCGGCACCTTGTTCCTGGAGAGCGACCCGAGCGCGCCGGTCGAGCTGCGGGTCACGTTGAACGCGGTCGCCGTGCTGCTCATCGGGTTGGCCGCGGTGCCGTTGCTGCGGGGTCCGCGGATCGTCGTCAGCCCCGACGGCCTCACCATCCGTGCGGGTGGCAGGCGGCGGGTTCGCTGGGACGACCTCGTACAGGTGCCGCAGCGACCACTGCCGCTCACGGTGCGCAGTCCGAAGCTGGCGCTCAGCATCCGGCGGCCGGGGCGGCATGAGCCGGGCTGGTTGCTGGTGCCGCTGGAGCTGCTGGCGGTCGAGCCGGTGTTTCTCGGATCGGTGGTCGAGCACTACGTGGAGCATCCGGACCGGCGGCCGGCGATCGGGACCGAAGCGGAGTACGCGAGGCTGACCGGCGCCACTTGAGCCCCCTGGTCGTTGGGTAAGAGGATCTGGTTAGGAGCCAACCCAGCACTAGGAGAGTGCGCATGACCGACCGACCCCGCCCCCCCTCGCCGTACGATTCCCTGCCCGCGGTGCCGGCGTTCGTGTTGACCAGCGAGGACCTCACCGACGGCGGCACGCTGCCCGACGCGCAGGTCTACGAGCGCGGCAACACGTCACCCCACCTGAGGTGGTCGGGCTTCCCGGCCGCGACGAAGAGCTTCGCGCTGACCTGCTACGACCCGGACGCACCGACGGGTGGCGGGTTCTGGCACTGGATCGTGTACAACCTGCCGGCGGACGTGACCGAGCTGCCGACGGGTGCCGGAACGGGTGACAAGGACGGCCTGCCGGACGAGGCGATCCACGCCCGCAACGACTACGGCACCCGGGACTTCGGCGGTGCGGCGCCGCCGCCGAAGGACGCGCCGCACCGGTACATCTTCGCGGTGCACGCCCTGGACGTGGACGCCCTGGACATCGGCGCCGACGCGTCGGCGAACGTCGTCGGGTTCAACGTGGTCGCGCACACGATCGCGCGGGCCGTCCTGGTGTCCGAGTTCGGGTTCTGACGCAGGTTGTACCGCCCGCGAGCCCACAAAGCCCGCGGGCGGTACAAAGCGGCGGCACAAAGCGAGCAGTACAAAGCGAGCGGCACAAAGCGAGCGGCACAAAGCGAGCGGCACAAAGCGAGCGGCACAAGCACGCGCGCGGCACGAACGGGATACCCACGCCACGGAGCGCCGCGGCACAGGGCGGCAAATCGACGGCAAGGGTCCTGCAAGACCGATCCCACACAGTGGTCGGGTGGATCCCCTACTCCTCGTCCGGCGCGTGCCGGCACACCGCCTCGCCGTCACCCGGCGCATCACCGCCCACTGGGGCACGCCGGCCACGTCCGGGGTGCAGTGGTGGGAGCTGGTCGATCCGGTCTGCGACGACGAACAGCCCGCCGCCGCCCTCGCCGCCGTCCGCCCCGACGGGGCCACGGTCCGGCTGGTCCGTCTCGCCGCGCCACCCGGGCGGCACGACCTCGCGGTGCAGGTCCTGCAGGGGCTCGTCGACGCGCTACGTGCGGGCGAGGCGGAGCGGCTCGCCGCGGAGTTCTCCACGAACGTGCACGACCTGCTGCGCCAGGCCGGCTTCCAGCAGGACGCCGGCGCGTGGACGGTCGATCTGTAAGACGACAGCCGGCTGCAAGGACCTGATAGGCGACAGCCGGCTGCAAGAACCCCGAAGACGACCGCCGGCCGCGAGCACCTACGAGGCGACCACCGGCCGCAAGCACCTATGAGGCGACCACCGGCCGCGAGCACCTATGAGGCCACCACCGGCCGCGAGCACCTATGAGGCCACCACCGGCCGCGAGCGCCTACGAGGCGGCAGCCGGCTGCAAGAACTCCAGCCGGTTCCCGTGCGGGTCGAAGGTGTGGAACCGCCGGTACCCCGGCAGCTCATCGCTCCAGGTCACCGGATGGCCGGCGGCTTCGAGGCGGGCGGCGAGCGCCGGCAGGTCGGGCCACAGCAGCCCGGGGTGGGCCTTGCGCGCCGGCACGAACGGCGTCTCCACCCCGAGGTGCAGCTCGATGCCGTGCCCGCGGAACCAGCAACCACCCCGCGTGGCGAGCGCCGGCGGTTTCGGCACCACGGCGAGGCCGAGCAGGTCACCGTAGAAGGCGATCGACATCGCCTCGGAGCCCGCCGGGCAGGCGATCTGGGCGTGGTGAATCATGTTTCACAGCTTGGTACACGCTTGCGGGTATAACAAGACGGACGTACGGTTTTCTTGGTTGATGACGACCGGGCGTCCCGGTTGCGGAAGACTTGCCGTGAGACACCCGCCTGATGACTTAAGGGAGCAACGCCGTGGCGAGCCTCGACACGTTCGGAGCCAAGAGCCAGCTGAGCGTCGGTGACGCCAGCTACGAGATCTTCAAGGTCGACAAGGTCGAGGGCGCCGAGCGCCTGCCCTACAGCCTGAAGATCCTCCTTGAGAACCTGCTGCGCACCGAGGACGGCGCCAACATCACCGCCGAGCACATCCGTGCGCTCGGCGGGTGGGACGCCACCGCGGAGCCCAGCGTGGAGATCCAGTTCACCCCTGCCCGGGTGCTGATGCAGGACTTCACCGGCGTCCCGTGCGTCGTCGACCTGGCCACCATGCGCGAGGCCGTCGTCGAGCTCGGCGGCGACCCGACCCGCGTCAACCCGCTCGCCCCCGCCGAGCTGGTCATCGACCACTCGGTCATCGCCGACCTGTTCGGCCGGCCGGACGCCTTCGAGCGCAACGTCGAGCTGGAGTACGGGCGCAACAAGGAGCGCTACCAGTTCCTGCGCTGGGGCCAGACCGCGTTCAACGAGTTCAAGGTCGTGCCCCCGGGCACCGGCATCGTGCACCAGGTCAACATCGAGTACCTGGCGCCGGTCGTCATGCCCCGCAAGGGCCAGGCCTACCCGGACACGGTCGTCGGCACCGACTCGCACACCACGATGGTCAACGGCCTGGGCGTCGTCGGCTGGGGCGTCGGCGGCATCGAGGCGGAGGCCGCGATGCTCGGCCAGCCCGTGTCGATGCTGATCCCGCGGGTCGTGGGCTTCAAGCTCAGCGGCGAGCTCCCCGAGGGCTGCACCGCCACCGACCTGGTGCTCGTCATCACCGAGAAGCTGCGCAAGCACGGCGTCGTCGGCAAGTTCGTCGAGTTCTACGGCCCCGGCGTCAGCGCCGTTCCGCTCGCCAACCGCGCCACGATCGGCAACATGAGCCCGGAGTACGGCTCGACCGTCGCGATCTTCCCGATCGACGACGAGACGATCAAGTACCTGCGCCTCACCGGCCGTGACGAGGCGCAGGTGGCGCTCGTCGAGGCGTACGCCAAGGAGCAGGGCCTCTGGCACGACCCGGCCGCCGAGCCGGACTACTCCGAGCGTCTCGAGCTGGACCTGTCCACCATCGAGCCCTCCCTCGCGGGGCCGAAGCGCCCCCAGGACCGGGTGCCGCTGAAGAGCGCCAAGCCGTTGTTCCGGGGTGTACTGGGTGACTACGTCACCGACGGCGGCATCGAAGGCCCGGCCGACGAGGCGAGCGCCGAGTCCTTCCCGGCCAGCGACCCGCCCGCCAACCACCTGCAGACCAACGGCGACAAGCCGCACGACCTCGTCTCGGCCGCCCGCGGCTCCAACGGGCGCCAGTCGAAGCCGGTGAAGGTCGACGACTTCGAGCTCGACCACGGCGCCGTCGTCATCGCCGCGATCACCTCGTGCACCAACACGTCCAACCCGCAGGTCATGATCGGCGCCGGCCTCCTGGCCCGCAACGCCGTCGAGCGGGGCCTCTCCGTCAAGCCCTGGGTGAAGACCACCCTGGCGCCCGGCTCGAAGGTCGTCACCGACTACTACGAGCGGGCGGGGCTCACCCCGTACCTCAACAAGCTCGGCTTCAACCTCGTCGGGTACGGCTGCACGACCTGCATCGGCAACTCCGGCCCGCTGCCCGAGGCGGTCAGCGCCGCCATCAACGAGCACGACCTCAGCGTCGTGTCGGTGCTGTCCGGCAACCGCAACTTCGAGGGCCGCATCAACCCCGACGTGAAGATGAACTACCTCGCGTCGCCGCCGCTCGTCGTCGCGTACGCCCTCGCCGGCACCATGGACCTGGACCTCACCAGCGAGCCGCTCGGCACCGGCTCCGACGGCCAGCCGGTGTACCTCCGCGACATCTGGCCCACGCCGAAGGAGGTCGAGGACACCATCGCCGCGGCGATCGGCAGCGACCTGTACAAGTCCCGCTACGCCGACGTGTTCGCCGGCGACCAGCAGTGGCAGTCCCTGCCCACGCCGACCGGCGACACGTTCGAGTGGGACGCCGAGTCCACCTACGTGCGGAAGCCCCCGTACTTCGAGGGCATGGCCACCTCGCCGTCCCCGGTCTCCGACATCAGCGGCGCCCGGGTCCTGGCGAAGCTCGGCGACTCGGTCACCACCGACCACATCTCCCCCGCCGGCTCGATCAAGGCCGACTCGCCCGCCGGCAAGTACCTCGCCTCGCACGGCGTGGACCGCAAGGACTTCAACTCGTACGGCTCCCGGCGCGGCAACCACGAGGTGATGATCCGCGGCACGTTCGCGAACATCCGCCTGCGCAACCAGCTCGCCCCCGGCACCGAGGGCGGCGTCACCGTCAACCACCTCACCGGCGAGCAGACGACCATCTACGACGCCTCCGTCGCGTACGCCGAGGCCGGCACCCCGCTCGTCATCCTGGCCGGCAAGGAGTACGGCTCGGGCTCGTCCCGCGACTGGGCCGCGAAGGGCACCGCCCTGCTGGGCGTCCGCACCGTCATCGCCGAGAGCTACGAGCGCATCCACCGCTCCAACCTCATCGGCATGGGCGTCCTGCCGCTGCAGTACCCGCAGGGCCAGAACGCCGAGTCGCTGGGCCTCACCGGCACCGAGACCTTCACGGTCACCGGCATCGAGCAGCTCAACGACGGCACCACCCCCCGCACCGTCAAGGTCACCACCGACACCGGCATCGAGTTCGACGCCGTCGTCCGCATCGACACCCCTGGCGAGGCGGACTACTACCGCCACGGCGGCATCCTCCAGTACGTCCTCCGCAAGATGATCGAGGCGTAACCCTCTTCCGACGCGACGGGCCGGCCACCACACGGTGACCGGCCCGTCGTGCTGTGCATGACGCTCAGCTGAGGTGGCCCGGCTTCCAGGGTCGGCAGGGCACGCCCTGGCCAGGCGGCGCGGACGCCTCCGGGTCAGGTGGGGATGGTGTAGCGCTGGACGACGCGGGACTCGGGGTTGAAGGCGACGACCGTGTTGTCCGACATCGAGACCTTCTGGAGGAGGTCGTCCTTCGCAAGGTCGGCGTTGCCCACGATCTTGTTGTCGGCGACGTTGACGATGGCGATCTGGACCGCGGACGCCGCGTTGCGGAAGGTGACGATGGCGACGCGGCCGGCGGCGCAGGCGGCGACGTCATGGGCGTCGAGGCTCTGGCCGAGGTAGAACTGGTTGTTGCCGTTGGCCGGGTCGATGACCGCGCCCTCGCCGATCTCGCCTGACGAGCCGAAGCCGCCGATCAGCTTGCCGCCGACCACGGCCCACTCACCATCGCTGGTGATGAGGCTCTTGCCGTCGGCGGGCGGGGTCTTGGTCCACTTGGCAAGGCCTGTAGCGGTGTCGATGGCCACGATGGCGTCCTTCGACGACGACAGCTCGGCCTGCACGCAGACGAGCTTCTCACCGCACGGGCGGACGTCGCCGATCTTGGTGCCGGCGGTGCCCCGGTACTGCCACTTCTGCTTCATGTCGGACAGGCCATAGGCGATGATCGAATCATCGTCGGGCTTGACGATCGCCAGGTCGTTGTAGACGGTCCAGGCCTCGTCGCCCTTGGAGATGGCGCCGGTCGCTTTCACCTTGCCCGAGTTGAGGTCGATCGTGCTCGCTTTGCCGTCTGCCTGGAGCTGCACGGCCACGGCGGTGTCGGCCGTGAGGGACTGCTTGTAGGGCACCGGCTCGGCGAAGGTCAGCGTGTAGGTGGGGACGATCACGTCGGCGGGCGATTCGGCGGTGGCCCATCGGGCCGACGCGCGCACGGCCCGATGGCCCAGCGAGTAGACGGCCTTGGCACCGGGGTGCGACCAGCGGGCCTTGCCGTCGAGCAGGTTGATGCGCTCGATCGCGGTGCTGTTGAAGCCGCGATACTCGGTGATCGCGTCGGTGCCGATGTAGAGGGCATCGATGCGGTCGATGAACGGTCCGGTCCACTTCGCGGTGCCGGTCGCGATGTCGACCACGCTCCGGCTGTTCTCCTTCTCGGCCTGCTTCAGGTCCTCCTCGCCGTCGACGATCAGCAGGTTTCCCACGACGGTGAGGTGCACCTCCTTCGGTTCCATGGGGAGCTGGACCCGGAACTTCTGGCCGCCGGTGGCCTCATAGCCGACGACGTCGGTCGAGCCGACGCTGACCGCCGCCGTGAACACCATGCCGTTGCCGGCCACCGCGGCGACGGCGCCCTCGCTGGGCAGGGTGATCGGGGTCCCGGCCCGCAGGCCCTGGATCTTCGGGTCCTTGACGGTGCCGTCGTCGTTGGCGGTGGTGTTGTCGGGAAAGCCGCCCTTCACGGACTCGAACTGGTCGCCGAACCAGGTGAAGACCTTGGAGCCGCCCCAGAGGCAGCCGCCGATGAGGGACAGGACGATGACGAGGGCGATCCAGGGGGCGGCGCTGCGGCGGGGGCGGACGATGACCGGTGGGGGCGGGGTGAACGCGGGCTGGCCGCCCGGCGGGAACCCCGGGCTGCCGAAGGCGCCCGGACCGGACGGACCGGGCTGGCCGGGTGGGCCGCCCGGGGTGCCGAAGCCGGGACCACCCGAGCCAGGCGGGCCGCCCGGAGTGGCGAAGCCGGGGCCACCCGGACCAGGCGGGCCGCCCGCAGTGGCGTAACCGCCGGGAGCGCCGAACGTGCCGGGCGCGCCGATGCCGGCGGGGACGTCGGGCCGGGCCAGACCGGGGGAACCCGCCGGGGCGGGCCGGACGCCGGGCGGAGCCGTCGCGCCGAAGGCGGACGGGCCGAAGCCGGACCCGCCACCCGAGCCGGCGCCAGGTCCGCCTGAGCCGCCCGGCCGGTTCGGGCCGCCACCCGGGCCCCCCTGGTTGGGGATGAAGGCGCCCGGTGAGGACGGCGCGGCCGGAGACGCGGCGTCGAAGGTCTGCGACAGGCTCGCCGGCGAGCCGTAGGCGCCCGGTGAGGTCGGCGACGAAGCGTTTGTCGCGGCGAACGGGACCGACACCGGGTAGGCGGCGGTGCCGCCGGAGGAGACAGGGGTGCCGGAGACCGGGTGGGGGGCCGAGGAGTGGCCGCCGTCGAAGAGCTGCTGCGGTGAGGTGGCCACGGAGAGCATGCCGCCGTAGGCGACGGGCAGCTCGGGCTGCTCGGGCACGACGGGGGCGACGCCGAAGCGGGCGTGCAGGCGGCTCGCGACCAGCGGGATGCGGGAGGAGCCGCCGACCAGGAAGATGCCGGCGAGCTGGCGGACGTCGACGCCGGCGCGCTCCAGGACGCGGCGGGTCTCGTCGACGGCGCGGTCGATGAGAGGGCCGGCGACGCGCTCCAGCTCCTCGCGGGTGAGGTGCAGGGCCTCCTCGGTGCCGGGCACGTGGATCGGGGCGGAGGCGGCGCGGGACAGCATCTCCTTCGCGGCGCGGACCTCGGTCCACAGGGCGCGGCGGTCGCGGTGGGCGGCGGTGCTGTCGGGGTTGGCGAGGCGCTGCCAGACCTCGGGGTGGCGCAGGTTGATGAGCTGGCCGAGGTGGCCGACGAGGGCCGCGTCGATGTCGACGCCGCCGAGGTCGTCGAGGCCGCCGACGCCGAGGACGCGCAGGCCGCCGGCGTTGCCCGCGGCGGCGGGCTCGCGGCGCACCACGGACACGTCGAGCGTGCCGCCGCCGAAGTCGAACACGGCGAGCGACTGCAGCGGCGCGACCTGCTGGCCGAGGACGCGCAGGCAGTAGGTGGCGGCGGCGATCGGCTCGTCGACGAGGACGACCGGGCCGAGGTTGGCGGCGCGGGCCGCCTCGATGAGGACGCCGCGGCGCTGGCCGCCCCAGTCGGCGGGGCAGGTGAGGACGGTGGAGCCGACAGGGTTGACCCCGGCCTGCAGCGACTCGTCGGCGACCCGCTTGAGCAGCGCGGCGAGCATCTCGACGACGGTGATCTCGGTGTCGCCGAGCAGGACCGCGCCCTCGTCGACGCTGCGCTTCGGGTAGGGCTCGAAGCGGGACGGGGCCAGCTGGGAGAGCCGCTCCGCGTCGCGGCCGACGGAGAGCTTGCCGCTCTCGTCGGCGTAGATGCCGGACGCCATGACCGGCGACCCGTCGAACAGCAGCGCACGTGGGGCGTCGTCACCACGGCGGACGACCGCCACGGTGTGGCAGGTGCCCAGATCGATCGCGAGACGATGGGTCGGCCCCACGTCCTCACCTCCAAAGACCCCGGGATCGTACGGCAGCGGTACGACAATTCCGATCGGCGGTTTGGGGTAGACAGGAAGCCGACACAGCAACGGGAGGGTCGATGCGCGCAGTCGTGTTCGAGCAGTACGGCGACCGGGGGGTCCTGCGGGTGAAAGAGTCCCCCGACCCGCAGCCGGCGCCGGGTGAGGTCCTGGTGCTCGTGGAGGCCAGCGGGGTGAACTTCATCGACGTGTACCAGCGCAGCGGCACCTACCAGGTGCCGCTGCCGTTCGTGCTGGGCAGCGAGGGCGCCGGCACGGTGCTCAGCTTCGGCGACGGGGTGGCGGGCCTCGCCCCGGGCGACCGGGTGGCGTGGACGGGTGTCCCCGGCAGCCACGCGGAGCAGGCCGTCGTCCCGGCGGACCGGCTGGTGCCCGTGCCGGACGGGATCAGCACCGAGCAGGCGGCCGCGGCGATGCTGCAGGGGCTCACCGCGCACTACCTGACGCACGACTCCTACCCGGTGCGTGCCGGGGACACCGTCCTGGTGCACGCCGCCGCCGGTGGGGTGGGGCGCCTGCTGACGAGGATCGTCACGCACCTCGGCGGCCGGGTGGTGGCGACCGCCGGCACGCCCGCGAAGCGGGAGATCGCCCTCGCCGACGGCGCGGTCCGGGCCGTCCCGTACGACGAGGCCCTGCAAGCCGTCCGCGAGGTCAGCGACGGCGCGGCGGCCGTGTACGACGGCGTGGGCAAGGACACGTTCGACGCCAGTCTCGAAGCGCTGCGCCCGCGCGGCACCCTCGTGCTGTTCGGCGCGGCGAGCGGGAAGGTGCCGCCGGTCGACCCGCTGCGCCTCATGGCGGGGTCGTTCATGCTGACCCGCCCCACCCTGGGGCACTTCATCGCGAAACGGCACGAGCTGCTCGAACGCGCCGAGACGCTGTTCGGCTGGATCGCGGGCGGCGTGGTCGAGGTGGCCGTCACCGGGAGGTACCCGCTGGACGCCGTACAGGACGCGTATGCCGCGCTCGAAGGGCGCCAGTCGACCGGGAAGCTGCTCGTCATTCCGTGATCGTGATCTCAGGCGGCGGGGCTGCGCGAAGCGGGGAAACGTCCCCCGACTAGACCATTCAGTGGTCGAAGGAGGGTGACGCGCGATGACGCACGTGGCAGCGACGCGGTGCGAGCGGCACGAGCCGCGCACGGGCGACGTGCCCGCGGAGGGCGCCGTCCACATGGGCTGAGCGAGGTTCGACACCTCGCACAGACGGAAGCGGCGGACCAACCCTCCCCGCCGCTTTCAACCGCGGCCCGCCCGGCCACAACACCGGGCGGGCCACGCGCTTCTCAGACCCGCATGCCGGCGTCGTGCAGCAGCTCCACGATCAGCGGCTCCGGGTCGACGGGGAAGCCTTTGCCCGTGAACCACTTCGCCATGTTGGCGACGTCCCGGGCCAGGAAGTCCGCCCCCTTCGGGTTGATCACCACGTCGACGATCTGCGGCAGGTCGATGATGACCAGCCGCCCGTCGTGGACGAGGGTGTTGTACGGCGACAGGTCACCGTGGGCGACGCCGGCGCGGGCGAGGACCCGCAGCGCGTCGACCAGCTGCCACCACAGGTCCGCCAGCAGGTCCAGGTCCGGGCGGGTCTGCGCGAGCCGCGGCGCGGCCGTGCCGTCGTCGTCCCCGATGAACTGCAGCATGAGCTCGGTGCCGAGCAGCTGCACCGGGTACGGGACGCAGACGCCCAGCTCCCACAGCTGCGCGAGCGCGCCGAACTCGGCGATCGCCCACTGGCCGGCGATCGCCTCCCGCCCGAACGCCGTCCGGCCCGCCATGGCCCGGGTGACCCGGGACTCGCGGACGCGGCGGCCCTCCAGGTAGCCGGAGTCGCGGTGGAAGAGGCGGTGCTCGGAGGCCCGGTACCGCTTCGCGGCGAGCAGGACCCGCCGGTCGGTGCCGGGGACGGCGCGCTCCACCAGGTGAACGTCGGCTTCCTTACCGGTCTTGAGCACGCCCCGGTCGGTGTCCTTGGCGGCGTGCTCGGTGATCACCCAGTCGGGGAACGGGGCCGGGCCGTGCTGCACGCCGGGCGCGCTCCACGTGGACCAGCCGGTCTCCTCCTCCACGACGTCCCAGGCGGTCTCGCTGGACGGGGAGGAGCGCTTTACGAAGGTCGGTTCGTCGTCGTCGAACTTGCGGCGGCGGCGGGTCGATCCACTTACAGATGCGCCAAAGAAGTCGTTGTCGCGCAACGCGAGGTCTCCAGAGTTGAGATGGAAGCGGAAGTCGGCATGCGGAATCGCGCCGTGACGGCAGCCATGCGAACCAGCCCCCTTTCAACTCGAAGACACGAACGACACGGGGACCCTGAGGTCAGGTGCACCATCTCGTACACCCGCAGAACGCGCAACCGAATTATCGCGACGCCATGACCTCGGCGATCGCGGCGATCACCCCGTCGGCCGTGCGGGTCGGCGCGTAGCGGGGCTCCACCCAGCGGCGGCCCCGGTGCAGCCAGACGCTGCGCATCCCGACGTCCGCGGCACCGCCGATGTCGGCCTCGGGGCTGTCGCCGATGATCCAGGCGCCACCGAGCCGCATCCGCGCCCGCTCCGCCGCGATCGCGAAGATGCGCGGGTTGGGCTTGCGCACGCCGACGTCCTCGGAGATCACCCAGTCCGCCAGGTACCGGTCGAGCCCGGTCTTGCGCAGCTTCTCCTCCTGCTGGCGGGTCTCGCCGTTGGTGACGACGACCGGCACCCAGCCGGCGTCCTCGGCGATCGCGAGGGCGCACGCGGTCAGCGGGTTGAGCCGGACCCTGGCCATCAGCTCGCCGCGGATCTCCTCGACGAGGTCGATCGCGGCCTCGCGCAGCCCGTACCGCTCCCGGATTCCCTCGGCGACGTCCCACGTGGAACTCATCCCGTCGGCGTCCACGGACAGCAGCCAGTCCAGGTCATATTCGGGCGCGCCGATGCCGCGCAGGAAGTCGACGGCCCATGCGCGGAACGCCCCAGCCCTGTCCAGCAGGGTGTCGTCCAGGGAGAGCAACAACAGGGGCACGCGGGCAGGGTACGTGACCAGAATGACATAAAACAGTGTTCACATTTTCGATGCCCGAGGATCACCACAGAACGGGGTGAAACGCACCGTTTTCCCTGGGCAGTGTGCCAAACCGTATGTACGGCTTGCATAATCGGTCCCGTGCCCAGGGTGAGCCAGAACCAGCTCGACGCACGCCGGAAGGAGATCCTCACCGGCGCGCGGACCTGTTTCGCCCGGCACGGCTACGAAGGGGCGACGGTCCGGCGGCTGGAAGAGGAGATCGGCCTGTCCCGCGGCGCGATCTTCCACCATTTCCGGGACAAGGACTCGCTCTTCCTCGCCGTCGCCGAGGACGACGCCGCGACCATGGTAGCCACGGTCGCCGAGCACGGTCTCGTCCAGGTCATGCGGGACCTCCTGGCGCGGGCGGCCACCGAGGACGTCGCCGGGTGGCTCGGCAGCCAGCTGGAGGTGTCGCGGCGGCTGCGCACCGACCCGGAGTTCGCGAAGCGATGGGCGGCCCGCTCGGAGGCCGTCGCCGAGGCGACCCGCGAGCGGCTGCAGCGCCAGCGGGAGGCCGGCGTGCTGCGGGCCGACATCCCGATCGCGATCCTCGCCCAGTTCCTCGAGCTGGCCTACGACGGCCTGGTCCTCCACCTCGCGACCGGCCGGCCCGTGCAGGATCTCGAGGCCGTCCTCAACCTGGTCGAGGCCGCCGTCCGAAAGTCGTGACGCCGCCGTCCGGCGGCCGTGAGGCCGTCGTCCGGAGATCGGGATGACCTCGGTCACAAGGTTTCCTCAAGTGTCCTTCCGATGACAGGCGCTGCTCGACCTCCGCACCCACACTGACCCCATGAGGACATCGATCGTTGCGGGCCCGGGTGACACCTGGGGCATCGCCGGCCCGGACTTCCTGTGGTGGTACGCCGGGCTCGCCGCACTCGCGATCATCACCGCGTTCATCTGGCGCCGCGCCGCCCTGCGCGGCCCTTCGCTGCGCCGCGCCCGGGACCTGACCCCGACCCAGGCCGCGCTCCTCAACGGCGACCGGCGGCTGGCCGTCTACAGCTCCCTCGCCGCGCTGCGCGCCGCCGGCGCCATCGACACCCACAACCGGGGCACCCTACGGCAGTCCGGCCCCCTGCCGGCCGGCGCCAGCGAGCTGGACCAGGCCGTGCACGAGACCGCGCGGCGCCGCCTCTCCGCCCGCAACGTGCAGACCGACCCGGCCGTCGTCGCCGTGCTCAAGCGCACCGAGGAGCAGCTGACCCTGGCCGGCTGGCTGGTGAACGACGACCGCCGCCGCGTCGTGCGGAGGGCGTCGCTGCTCGTCTTCGCCGTCGTCGCGCTCGGCGTCGCCCGCGTCGTCGCGGGCATCATCAACGACCGCCCCATCGGCTTCCTGGTGATGCTGGTGTTCCCGGTCTTCGTCGTGGCGTGCCTGTTCCGGGCCGTCCCGCGGGTCACCACCAACGGCAGGCACCTGCTGACCCGGATGCGGATGCGGGTCCAGCACCTGTCGCCGCGCCAGTCACCGTCGTGGTCGACCTACGGCCCGGAGGCCGCGGCGCTCAGCATCGGGCTCTTCGGCGCCGGCGCGTTCTTCCTCGCCGACCCCGCGTTCGCCGAGGCCGCGGAGCTGCAGCGGCACGTCGCAGCGAGCAGCGGCGGCTCCTTCGACAGCGGCTCGACCGGCAGTTCCGACTCCGGCTCGTCCAGCTCCTGCGGCGGGTCGAGCTCGAGCTGCGGCGGCGGGTCGAGCTGCGGCGGCGGTGGCGGAGGGTGCGGCGGATGACCACGGTCGGCATCGGCTGGCGGCCCGAGATCGCCGGTTACGTCGCCGGCCTCCCGGGGCTGCGGTTCACCGAGGTCGTCGCGGAGTCCGTACACCTGACGCACCCGCCGGCGATGCTCCTGGACCTGGTCGACCGGGGTGTGCGGGTCGTGCCGCACGGCGTGCGGCTGTCGCTCGGCGGAGCCGAACCCGTCGACGACGCCCGCGCGGCGCACCTGGCGCGCTGCGCGGAGCTGCTGCGGTCGCCGCTGGTCAGCGAGCACATCGCGTTCGTGCGGGCCGGCGGTGTCGAGGCGGGGCACCTGCTGCCGGTGCCCCGCACCCGGGAGGCGGTCGACGCGGTCGTCGCCAACGTCCGGCGCACCCAGGCGGCGCTCGGCGGCGTCACCCTCGCCCTGGAGCCGATCGCCGCGCTGTTCGACTGGCCCGATCCGGAGCTGACCGAGGCGCAGTTCCTCACCGAGATCCTCGACCGGACCGGCTGCGCGCTCCTGCTCGACGTCGCCAACGTGTACGCCAACGCCCGCAACCGCGGCGCCACCGGCGACCTGCTCGACGGGCTGCCGCTGGAGCGGATCGCGTACGTCCACGTCGCCGGCGGGGCCGAGCACGACGGCTTCTACCACGACACCCACACCGACGCGACCCCGCCGGAGGTCCTCGCCCTGGTCAAGGAGCTGTGCGCGCGGACCAGCCCGCCGGCGCTGATGCTCGAACGCGACGGCCACTACCCGCCCGCCGCCGAGCTGACCCGCGAGCTCGACGCCCTCTGCGCCGCGGCGGGCCTGCCCCGGATCACGCCATGAGCGGCCCGGAGCGCAGCGGAGGAGCCGCGAATCAGCGTCGCAGGTGTCGGTCAGGCCGACGCCGGAGCGCAGCGGAGGTGGCGGCATGACTCTGGCCGACGCGCAGCGGGCCCTCGTCGACGCGCTCGTCGCCGGCGGTGCGGTCCCTCCTGGTTTCGACGCGGCCGGTGTACGAGCCGCGGCCGTCGCCCTCCGCAGGAAACGCGCCGGCGAGGTGGCCCGCACGTGGCCCTTTCTGGCGGCGTCGTACGGCGACCGCTGGCACGCCGTGTTCGCCGAGTGGGCCTCCGGGCGCCCGCCGCAGGGTTCGCTGCGCGACGGGTGGGACTTCGCCCGCTCGGCCTCGCCCTCGGCGCTGACGCCGCTCGCCCGCGAGGAGCTCGCCGGGCGCGAGGCCGCCTTCCGCTACGACGGCGCCACCGCACCGGTCCCCCGCGGGCGGCTCGCGACCCGGCTGCGGCTTCTACGATCACGGCATGGATCTCGGGCTGCGTGACCGTGTCTACGTCCTGACCGGCGCGTCCCGGGGGCTCGGCTACGCCACCGCCGAGGCCCTCGTCCGCGACGGCGCCAAGGTCGTCGTCTCCGGGCGGACCGCCGCCACCGTCGACGCCGCCGTCGCCGCGCTCGGCCCCTCCCACGCCGCCGGGGTCACCGGGGACCTCGGCGACCCCGGGACCGGGCCGCGGCTCGTCGCCGCCGCGCGGGAGCGGTTCGGCCGGCTCGACGGCGCGCTCATCTCCGTCGGCGGGCCCGTCCGCGGCACCGCGACCGGCACCAGCGAGGAGGACTGGACCGCCGCGTTCCACACCGTCTTCCTCGGCACCGTCCGCCTCGCCCGGCTCGTCGCCTCGGCCATCGGCACCGTCCCCGCCGGCGAGGACGCCGCGATCGGCCTGGTCCTGTCGACGTCGGTGCGCGTCCCGCTCGGCGGCCTCGCGATCTCCAACGGGCTGCGGCCCGGCCTGGCGGGGTTCGCCAAGGACCTCGCCACCGAGCTCGGCCCGCGCGGGATCCGGGTCGTGTCGCTGCTGCCCGGCCGGCTCCTCACCGACCGCAACCGCGAGCTGCTGGACACCCCGGAGGCGCAGGCGACGGCCGCGGCGGCGATCCCGCTGCGCCGGCTCGGCGACCCGGCCGAGTTCGGGCGGGTCGCGGCCTTCCTGCTGGCACCCGCCGCGAGCTACGTGACCGGCGTGGCGGTGCCGGTCGACGGCGGGGTCATCAGCGCCTTCTGAAATTTCTTGTATCAGCTGTCGCGCGTCTGCCCTCTAGTCAGGTGAGACCGGCGCTGCCATCGAATTCGCGGCGCCCTACGGGGATGGAGAGCCACATGCAGTTACGCTGCCGGCGGATGACGGGGGACGCACTGGCCGACCTCGGTGACGACAACGGCGCGCCGCCGTCGACGCCCTGGCTGCCGTCGGCCGCCGTCCTGCGCCGCCACGGTGCCCGCGTGCTGGAGCCCGGCGACGGCGCGTCCGCGCCGACCGTGTACCGGGCGGGCGTCCTGCTGTCGACGGCACCGGCGAGCGAGCCGCCGGACATGCTCGAGCGCTGCAACCAGACCCTCGCCGGGACCGGCATGCGCCTCGCCCTGTCCGGCCCCTCCACTCCTTCCAGTTCGTCCGCTTCTTCCGCCGCCTCCGCTCTTTCCGCCTTTTCCGACGAGTCGGAAATGTCGGTCGGGCGTCGTCACGGCGACGGGCGCGGTCCTGACGGGCCGGCGCGGGAGCGGGCCGAGCGGCGGCGGGTGCGGGCCGTCCAGCTCGTCGCGGCGCACGGCGCCGACCCCGAGTCCGTCGACGCGTGGGCCGCGCTGAAGGCACTGCGCGCGAGCGGCCACGGGGCGCACCTGTCGCTCGACCACCTGCTCTTCGGCGCCTCCATCGGCGGGGTGCCGATGACCGAGGGGTCCCCCATGACGGAAGGCTCTCCGATGACGGAGGGCTCGCCGATGACCGAAGGCTCCCCCATGACGGAGGGGTCCCCGATGACGGAGGGCAGCGCCTGGCGGTTCGCCGGCGGCGCCGGCCGCCAGCCGGTCGACCTGGTCCTCCCGCCGCCGCGCCGGCGCACCGTCGCGGAGCTCGGCGACCGGCGGCCCGTCGTCGCGATCCTCGACACGGGCATCGCCCCGCACGAGTGGCTCGACGTCCCCGCCCCCGCCGGCTCGGCGCTGCCCGCGGACGGGTTCACCACCGTCGACACCGAACTACAGGCCATGATCCTCGCCGCGCAGGAGCAGCTCATCGCCGCCGGTCACTCCCTGCAACGCATCCGCGACGCCTGGGAGCGGCAGATCCGCACCGGCTCCGTCGCCGGCGAACTCGACAGTCACACGGGGCACGGCACGTTCATCGGCGGCCTCGTCCGGCAGGTCGCCCCCGACGCCACGGTCCTGCAGATCCGGGTCATGCACAGCGACGGCGTCGTCTACGAGAGCGACCTGCTCATCGCCCTCGACCGCCTCGCCGACGAGGTCGAAGCGGCCCAGGCGGGCACCGGCGGACGGATGATCGACGTCGTCTGCCTGTCGCTCGGGTACTACCTGGAGAACGCGGCCGACGGCTCGTACACCATCCGCCTCCAGGAACACGTCGACCGCCTGCTCGCGGCCGGGGTGGTCGTGGTCGCCGCCGCCGGGAACCACGCCACGTCCCGCGAGTTCTACCCCGCGGCCCTCGCGTGCGACGGAGAGCTGCCGGTGATGAGCGTCGGCGCCTTCCAGCCCAACGACGCCAAGGCCATGTTCAGCAACGACGGCCCCTGGGTCCGCTACTGGGCGCCCGGGTCGGCGCTGGTCAGCACGTACCCGAAGATCCAGGGCAGCCGGGGCGCCGCCTTCACCACCCCGGCCGGCAACGCCGGAGGCCGCCCCACCCGCCGCGAGACCCTCGACGCCGACGACTACACGCGCGGCTTCGCCTCGTGGAGCGGCAGCTCGTTCGCCGCCGGTCTCGGCGCCGCCGAGGTGGCCGCGCTCCTGCTGCAGAACGCCGCCGCCGACCCGCAGCTGCGCCTCGACCAGCTGGACGCGAAATCCACCACGCAACGGGCGCTGCGAGCCCTCGACGGGTTCCCGGGGTAGACCATGGACGACTTCCAGCACTCCGACGCCCTCGACGACGCGCTGCTCGCCGACCTGCGCCGCATCGCCGGCCTGGTCGACCCCGTCCCCGCCGACCTGCTCTTCTCCCTCAGCGTCACCGGCCTCGACATCGAGGTCTGCCGCCTCGTCCCGGCGCTGGACGGCGTCATGGCCGGGGTCCGCGGCGACGAGGAGACGACCCGCGCCACCTTCGAGTCCGCCAGCCTCACCATCATGGTCGAGTGGACCGCCGGCAGCGCCGGCACCGTCCGCCTCGACGGCTGGCTCGCCCCGCCCTCCCCCTGCCGTATCGAGCTGCGCACGGTCGACGGCCCGCAGACCATGGACACCGACGAGGGCGGCCGCTTCGCCGCCCAGCGCGTCACCCGCGGCGAGGTCCAGATCCGCGTCCACCCGACGAACGACCAAGAAGCCGATGGCGCCCGCACGGTGGTGACGCCATCGTTCGTGGTGTAGCCGCAACACGACCACCCCCGCCGGACCCGCGTGCCGCCACGCGGGCCGCACCCATGCCCCCCGCGACGCCACCGCCTCCACCGGACGGGCGCGCCTCCACGCGGACCGTTCGGGCCGCGCCCATGCGCTCCGCGAGCCGGGACGGCAGCACCAGTGAGCGGCGGGAGGTGGCGCGGGTGGTGCGGTTGCACCAGTCGGCGGTGCGGGCCGGGGCGGCCGGGAAGCCGGCGGCCGCGGCGAAGCGGGCGACCGAGGCGCTGCGGCTGCTGGGGTGGCCGGGGGCGGAGCCGTCCAGGCCGGCGCTGGCGGCGCGGCTGCTGCTCACGCTCGCGCACGCGGAGGCCGAGCAGGGGCGCACCGAGCTCGGGCTGGAGCTGCTCGACCGGGCCGAGACGCTTGCCGACCTGGCCGACGTCGGCACCGTGCTGCAGCAGCGGGGGCTGCTCCTGCTGCGCGTCGGGGAGATCGACGCGGCGTTGAAGCTGCTGGACGCGGCCGTGCCGGTGCTGCAGGAGCACGGGGAGCCGGCGGTCCTCGCGCGGACGCTGCTGAACCGGGGTGTCGTGCACCTCACCGCGGGCCGGGTCCGGCTGGCCCGGGCCGACCTGCGCCTGTGCCGCGAGCTCGCCGGTGCGCACGGGCTCGACCTGCTCGCGGCGAAGGTCGAACACAACCTCGGCTACTGCGCGCTCGCGGGCGGGGACGTGCCCGCGGCGTTGCAGACGTTCGACACGGCGGCGGACTCGCTGCGGCGGCTGCGGGCGGACGGGTTCCTCGCCATCTCGATGCTCGACCGGGCCCGGGCCCTGCTCGGCGCGGGCCTCGACACCGCCGCCGCGGAGGACCTTGACCGGTCGATCGAGCTGCTCAAGCGCCACCGCCTCAGCCAGGACCTCGGCGAGGCCGAGCTCGCCCGCGCCCAGGCCGCCCTCGGCAGCGGCGATCTGGCCGCCGCGGCGCTGTGGAGCGCCAGGGCCCGGGCCCGTTTCACCCGCCGCCGCAACCGCGCCTGGGCCGCCCTCGCCGCGTCGCTGCAGGTCCGCGTCGACCTCGCCAGCGCCGCCCGCACCCAGGCCGCCGCCCCCGCCCAGCCGCCACCGGCAGGTCAGGTCGAGTCGGCGCCGGCCGTTGCGGGCCGGTCGTCGGGGGCAACGGCTGCTGCCGTCCAGCCCGCCGCGAGCAGCGGTGACGTCCGGCCCGCTACCGACGGCAGTCGTGTCGGGGTGGCCTCGGGCGTACATCAGCCGGAAAACCCGAATCGTCGGAAGTTGCTGACCGTGGCGAGGCGGGCGACGCGGCTGGCGGCGACACTGCGGGAACTCGGGCTGCGGCACGACGCGGGCAGTGCGGAGCTGCTGGCGCTGCGGGCCAGGGTGGCGGCCGGTGACACCCCGCCGGCCGAGCAGCGGGCGCCGGTGCGGCGGGCCCTCGCCGCCGACGTGCCGCTCGACGTGCGGCTGCTGCACCGGCTCACCCGGGCCGAGCTGCACCGCGCCGACGGCAGGCCGCGGGCGGCGCTCGACGAGCTGCGCAAGGGGCTCGTGACGCTGCAGGAGCACCGGCGGCGGTTCGGCAGCCTGGAGCTGCAGAGCAGCGTCGCCGCGCTGGGGGCGGACCTCGGCGCGTGCGGGCTGGACATCTCCTGGTCGCTCGGCCCGCCGAGCCTCGTCTTCAACTGGTCGGAGCGGTCCCGCGCCCAGTCGTTCCGCATCCGGTCCGTCCTGCCGCCGCACGATCCGCAGATCGCGGAGGCCCTTGCGGAGCTGCGGCAGCTGCGCCGGGCCGTGCGGCTCGGCGAGCTCGAAGGCCGGCCCGAGCCGCAGCTGCGCGCCCGCTGCGCCGACCTCGAACAGAGCATCCGCAGGCACGGCTGGTGGGCCGGCGACACCGAGGAGAGCCACGGCGCCGCCACCCACGCCGAGGTGACCGCCGAGCTCGCCCGCGCCGGCCGCTGCATGGTCAGCTACCTCGTCCGCCGTGACCGCCTGCACGCGCTCGTCCTCGCCGGTGGAGCGATCACGTCGGTGGAGCTCGGCCCGTACGCTCCCGTGGCCGAGTCCGTCCGCCGGCTCCTCAGCGACCTCGACACCGCAGCCGACCGGCGCCTCCCGGCGAAGCTCTCCGCGGTCGTGCGGGCCAGCGCCGACCGGCAGGCCGCCACCCTCGATCAGGCGTTGATCGCTCCTGTACGAGCGGCGCTCGGCCCCCACGACGTGGTGGTCGTGCCGACGAGGCAGCTCGCGGTCCTGCCCTGGGGGCTCCTGCCCAGCCTGCGGGGGCGCCCCGTGGCGGTGGCGCCGTCCGCCTCGGTGTGGCTCGCCGCGCGCACCGCCGCCAACTCCGTCACCACGGGCGCGCCCCTGCTCGTCGCGGGCCCCGACCTCGTCCACGCCGACGCCGAGATCGAGGCGATCGCGCGGCTGTACCCGGGGGGCCGGGTGCTGCGGGGCGCCGAGGCGACCGCGACCAGCGTCCTGGCCGGCATGGACGCCGCCCCGGTCGTGCACGTCGCCGCGCACGGCCACCACGACACGCAGAACGTGCTCTTCTCGCGCCTGGAGCTCGGCGACGGCCCGCTGCTGGCGTACGAGCTGCAGCGCCTCGGCACCGCTCCCGGCCAGGTCGTCCTCTCCGCCTGCGACGTCGGCCGGGCGGTCGTGCGGGCCGGCGACGAGCTGGTCGGCTTCACCGCCGCCCTCCTGCACGCCGGCACCGCCAACGTCGTCGCCAGCGTCGCGCGCATCCCCGACGAGCTGGGCCCCGCCGTCATGGCCCACTACCACCGCGCCGTCGCCCTCGGCGTGTCACCCGCCCGCGCCCTGGCCGACCTGCCGGAGGCGACGCCGTTCGTCTGCTTCGGCGCGGGCTGAACCTTTCGGTCGCTGTGTAGCGCCTTCATCACAGAAGGTTCCACTGGTTTACGGGGGTACACCATGAAACTCGCGCTCTGCATCGGCATCAACGACTACCCGGGCGTCTCCAACGACCTCTACGGCTGCCGCAACGACGCCGCCGACTGGACGGCGGCACTGTCCGCGCGCGGCTTCGACGTCCGCACCCTGCTCGACAGCGCCGCCTCGGGCCTTGCCATCCGCACCGGCATCGCCGACCTGCTCTCCCGCACCTCCGACGGCGACGCGGTCGTCATCACCTACTCCGGCCACGGCACCTGGGTCCCCGACCTCGACGGCGACGAACCCGACCAGCGCGACGAGGCGATCTGCCCGCACGACGTCGCCGCCAACGGCCCGCTGCTCGACGACGAGCTCTCCACGCTGTTCGCCACCGCCGCCCCTGGCGTCCGCGTCGTGCTGATCTCCGACTCCTGCCACTCGGGCACGCTGACGCGACTCAGCCGCCCGCTCGGCGACGGCCGCTGCTCGAGCCGCTTCCTGGCCCCGTCGACGTTCCTGCCCCTCGGCGCCCCTGCCCGCGGGGCTGTGGCCGTACGCGGTGCCCGTCCCCGCTCCGCCGCGCTGCTGCTGTCGGCGTGCCGCGACACCGAGTACTCGTACGACGCCACCTTCGCGGGCCGCCCGAACGGCGCGTTCACGTACGTGGCCCTGACCACGCTCGCCGCCCTGCCGCCGGACGCGACGTACCGCGACTGGCTCAGGGCGATCAGGGCCCAGCTGCCGAGCCAGAACTACCCGCAGACCCCCGCCCTGCAGGCCACTCCCGCCCAGCACGCCTGGCCCGTCCTCGCCTGACCGCCCTTTCTCGCCGCCGGGTGACCTACACCACATTCTTCGACATTCCCTCCCACCATTCCCCCCCCCTCTCGCATTGACGACCATCAACCACTCCCCGCACGGCGGCGCGCTTTGCCGGACAACGCGCGAATCGCCCGGACACTCCGCAACACTCCGCCCGCGCACGATCCGCCACACCCCGCACCCCGCGTGATCCACTGCGATCGATGACCCCGCCGCGTCCGCTTCTCCACCGCCGCTACTTTCCGAGCGGCAACGATCCACCCCTCCACCCTCCAGCGACGCGACCACCACGGACCGCCCCTCAAGCCGGCCGCCTCTCTCCTGACCACACGCGCCCGACGCACCGGCATCGACCCACACCGCAGCTCAGCCGACGATGTCACCACCCCCGCCGACCGAGGCCCGGCGGAAGTGCCTCGCCGTCAACGTGGACCGGCGCATCCACGCTCACGCTCAGAGCCCGGCGATGGCACGGAGAACCCCGCCCGCAACCAACAGCGCCGCACCCATCAACGGCCGACCCGAAACCTGACGACTCTCGACCGGCACGCGGCGGACCTGGTGCACGCACGCCACCGAACGGTGACCGTCGCGCTCACCCCGGACCGCCGCCCGCCGATCGGCGCCAGCTCAACTACCGAACCTCGATCTGCCCCACCAACAGGCTCAGCCAATGACGCATCAGTGGTGCCGGGCCGCCTGCCGGACCAGCCCAGCGACGTCAGACATCCGGGACCGGCGCGGCCCAGAATCGCGCCGAACGCGAGCCAGACACAAGCATCGAACTCACGCCAGGCTCCCGCGCCGACGCCGTAGAGAGCAGCGATGGCGCTGCCGGGGCCGGGCACCCACAGGCGCTGGACAGCGGAACGGACACCGCCGCGCAGACAAGCCCGGAGAGACGCGGCCGGACACGGACCCAAACACAAGGGTCGACCTCAAGCGCCGAACCCACTCGGCTGGGCACACGCAACCGGACAGGACGGGACACGCTCAGGCACATGCGCCGGCAACGCCGCCAGACCGACCCGGTCTGGGCAGAAATGGTCAGACATGCGGCCAGCTCACTCGGCCCGGCTCATGCAACTCGGGCAGCCAGGGCCGGGCAAACACAGCCTGGCACGCCCCCGGACGCACGCAGCCCGGCCTGTCCGGCGATGCAGACCCCGGACGTACAGCCGCGACGCGCACGCAGCCCAGGCGGACACGGTCGGGCAGATACGACCCGACACGCGGCTCGGCTTATGCGGCACTGCAATCCCGCCGGACGCACTGCCGCGACGCATGCAGGCCAGGCACCGTCGGGCACGCACGGCTGGTCGGGCTCGGAGGCGTCGTTGGTTGTGCGTTCGGTGAGCTCGACGCAACCGGGTTTGGGTTGGGTTCACGAAGTTGGTGCTAGACGGAGCGGGAAGGAGAGATTTGCTGGGAAACGACGGTTTCGTCTAGGAGTGGCCGGCATCGGAGCGGAGGCCTGAGGAATGAGTGCCTGCAGGGGCATCGCCCACAGGTGCGCCGGCCGTGGATGCCGCGCCCCCAAGAGCCGCGTCCCCAGAAGCGGCACCCGCCGAGGCACCGCTCGCGGAGGCAGCGCGCCCAAGAGCAGCGTCCCCTGAAGCATCGCCCGCAGGAGCACCGTCCCCAGAGGCAGCGTCTCCAAGAGCAGCGCCAATGGAAGCAGCGCTTCCAATCGCGACGCTCGCAGAAGGGACGCCCGCGGAAGCAGCGTTCGCGGAGACAACGTCCTCGGCGACATGACCCACAGATGAGACGCCCGCGGCAGCAGCGCTCGAGGAGACAACGTCCTCGGCGACAGAGCCCACAGAGGGGACGCCCGCGGAAGCGGTGCTCGCGGGGACAGCGTCTGCGGGGGCGGTGCTTGCGGAGACGGTGCCTGGGAAGGCAGGGCTGGAGGGGGCCTCGGAGGGCGGTGGGGGCGGGGAGTCGACGAGGGCGAACTGGGTCTTGTACAGCTCCGCATACAGCCCGCCCGCCATGACGAGGGCGTCGTGGGTGCCGTGCTCGACGATGCGGCCGTCGTCCACGACGAGGATCTGGTCGGCGGTGCGGATGGTGGAGAGGCGGTGGGCGATGACGAGGGCGGTGCGCCCCGTGAGGGCTTCGGCGAGGGCGCGCTGGACGGCGGCCTCGGACTCGGAGTCGAGGTGGGCGGTGGCCTCGTCGAGGATGACGATCGAGGGGGCGCGGAGCAGGAGGCGGGCGATGGCGATGCGTTGCTTCTCACCGCCGGAGAAGCGGTAGCCGCGCTCGCCGACGACGGTGGCGAGGCCGTCTGGGAGGGACTCGACGAGGTCGCCGACCTGGGCGCGGCGCAGGGCGGTCCAGAGCTCCTCGTCGGTGGCCCCGGGCTTCGCGTAGCGCAGGTTCTCGGCGATGGTCTCGTGGAAGAGGTGCGAGTCCTGGGTGACGACGCCGATGGTGTCGCGCAGCGACTGCAGGGTGGCGTCGCGGACGTCGACGTCGCCGACGAGGACGGCGCCGCCGGTGACGTCGTAGACGCGCGGGACGAGCATGGCCGTGGTGGACTTGCCGGCGCCCGAGGGGCCGACGAGCGCGACCATCTGGCCCGGCTCGACGGTGAAGGAGACGCCCTTGAGGACCTCGTCGGTGACGGTGCGGTCCAGCGACGCGACGTCCTCCAGGGACGCGAGAGAGACCTCGGCGGCGCTCGGGTAGCGGAAGCGGACGTCGCGGAGCTCGACCTTCGCCGCCCCGACCGGCAGCGGGCGGGCGTCGGGGCGCTCGGCGATGCCTGGCGCGAGGTCGAGGACCTCGAAGACCCGCTCGAACGACACGAGCGCGCTCATCACGTCGACCCGGACGTTGGACAGCGCGGTCAGCGGGCCGTAGAGCCTGGTGAGCAGCAGCGCGAGGGTGACGACGGTGCCGGCGGTGATCTGTCCGTGCACGGCGAACCAGCCGCCGAGGCCATACGTGAGCGCCTGGGCGAGGGACGCGACGAGCAGCATGCTGACGAAGAACACACGGCTGTACATCGCGGTCTGGATGCCGATGTCGCGGACCCGGCCGGCCCGGTCGGCGAAGCGGGCCGCCTCTGCCTCCGGCCGGCCGAAGAGCTTGACCAGCAGGGCACCGGCGACGCCGAAGCGCTCGGTCATGGTCGCGTTCATGGTGGCGTCGAGCTGGTACGCCTCGCGGGTGATCGCGGCGAGCCGCTTGCCGACCCGGCGGGCCGGGAGGATGAAGACCGGCAGCATGACCAGCGACAGCAGCGTCACCTGCCACGACAGGGTGATCATGACCGCGGCGGTGAGGACGAGCTGGATGACGTTGCTGACGACGCCGGACAGGGTCGAGGTGAACGCGCGCTGCGCGCCCTGCACGTCGTTGTTGAGCCGGCTGACCAGCGCGCCGGTCTGCGTGCGGGTGAAGAACTGCAGCGGCATGAGCTGCACGTGCCCGTAGACCTGGGTGCGCAGCGACAGGATGATGCCCTCGCCGATGCGGGCGGAATACCACCGCTGGACGAGGGAGAGCAGCGCGTCGGCGACGGCGAGCGCACCGATGAGCAGCGCGACCCGCACGACCGCCGTGCCGGCGTGGGGGCCGCCGGCATTGATCTTGTTGATCACGTCGCCGGCGAGATACGGCGTGGCGACGCCGATGCCCGCGCCGAGCACGACGGTGACGAGGAAGACGCTGATGTCGCCGCGATAGGGCCGGGCGAAGGCGAGGATGCGCTTCGCCGTGCCGCGGGCCAGGCGCTTGCCGGCCAGCTCGTCGGCCTTGCGCAGGGAGCGCAGGGTCTCCCACCCGGCCATGCCGCTCGGCGTCATACGAACCCCCCGGTCGGAGAACTTGAAAGCCAAGCATGCCCGGGGGGTACGACAAATTACTCGCCGAGGCCCGCCAGATCTTGGATCCGGCGCACCTGCGCGGCCCGCTCCACGGCCTCCTGCTGGGCGAACGTGTGCCCGCCCGCGGCCGCGATCAGCGCCTTGATCTCCACGACCGCGTCGCGCGGACCCGCCAGGACCGCCGCGGTGAGATCACCGGCGGCGCCGGTGAGCTCAGCGGCAGGCACCACCACGTTGGCGAGGCCGATCTGCGACGCCTCGTCGGCCATGACGCGCCGGCCGGTCACGCACAGCTCGAGTGCCCGCGCGTAGCCGACCAGCTCGACGAGCCGCTTGGTGCCACCGAGGTCCGGGACGAGCCCGAGGGACACCTCGGCCATGCAGAACTTCACGTCCTCGGCCACGACCCGGAAGTCGCAGGCGAGGGCGAGCTGGAATCCGGCGCCGATGGCGTGGCCGTGGACCGCCGCGATCGAGATCAGCGACGGCCGCCGGAGCCAGGCGAACGCCTCCTGGTACTGCGCGATCTGCGCGTCGGAGACGCCGCCGAGGATGGACGCGGCGACCGAGGTGTCGAGCCCGGCTGAGAAGGCCCGCCCGGAGCCACGCACGACGACCACCCGCACATCGCCCGGCAGTGACCGGCCGAAGGCCCGGAGGTCGGCCCACAACGCGGGAGTCTGCGCGTTGAGCACCTCGGGCCGGTCCAACGTCACCGTTGCGACCGGCCCGTCGACTTCGAAGCGCACCTCTGTCGAGGTGCCGAATCCCGAAGCGTCGAAACGTGCCTCCCCCGACGAGGGAGCGGCGTTCACGCCTTCTTGCGGCGCCGGGCACCGCCACGCTGACGAAGCTGAACGCCAGATTCAGTCAGCACCCGGTGCACGAATCCATAGGAACGACCGGTGGAAGCGGCGAGCGCGCGGATACTCTCACCGTTGGTGTACCGCTTCACGAGGTCCTTCGCCAGCGTCTGCCTTTCGGCGCCGACGATCCGGCGACCCTTCTCGGTGCTGGTGGTGGCGGTGGCTGCCATGCTGATCCCTCACGTCCCAGACAGAGCGGTTGGTGCGGTCTCACCTATTAGACCGCCTCGAACGATCATGCGCTAGATATCGACGGCACGCCAACCGACACGCACAGCATTGTCGCCTACCCGATACCGTGATGCGCCGTGATGAGCGAACCCCTCACCGACCGACCGTGGACTGCGCATCGTGAGCGTCGCGATGCGCTCCGTTGGGTTGTCCTCGGCCTGCTCGGGCTCGCGCTCGCCGCGCTCGCGGTGCAGCTCGACGCCCGTCTGGGCACCGCAAGCGCGCCCTTCCTCGGCAGGTACAAGATCAGGGTCGGGCCGGGGAGCGTGCTGGCACCGCTGGTGGCCGCGGCGGTGCTGTGGTCTGCATCACAGGGCTTCCTCGAACGACGATCATGGCGAGAAATTCAGCTTTTCGGGTACGCGGCCGGCCTGACGTGGGCAATCGCTTTGGCGCTTGTCGATGGCTGGTCGGGCCTTACGAAAACCCTGGGCTCACCGGAGGAATATCTGGGTGACGTTAGGCGGGTCGGCGACGATCCCCTCGCATACCTCAGACATTTCACGGCCGACGCGCCGGCCCACTCCGTCGCCTCCCGGGGGCATCCGCCGGGCCCCGTTCTGTTTTTGTGGCTGGCCGACCGAATCGGCGTGGACAACCACGTCGTCCTCGGATTCCTGATCACCGCATTGTCGGCGCTGACGATTCCGCTGGTGTTGTCAGCGGTGCGCGACTCCGTCGGTGAGGCGGCCGCGCGGCGGTACCTGCCGGTGCTCGTCCTCGCCCCGTACGCCATCTGGGTCGCCGTCAGCCTCGACGGCCTGGTGGCGACCCTGGGCGCGGCCGCGATCGTGGCCGGCCTCCGGGCGAGCCGCACCAGGAACCGCGGCCTGAAGGCGACCAACTGGGCGCTGGCGGCCGGCCTGTTCGTGGGCGTCGCCGCGCTGTTCTCGTACTCCGCACCCTGGCTCGGCCTGTCGATCGTCTGCGTCTACTTCGCGCGCCGGCGGGCGTTCCTCAACGTGGTGACGGGCATCGGCGCCCTGGTGCCCGTCCTGGCGGCGCAGCTGCTCGGCTTCGGCTGGGCCGACGGCCTGGTCGCCGCGGAGACCGACTACGCGAGCCGGGTCGCGCCGTACAGGTCGGTGCTGTGGTGGAGCGCGATCAGCGTCGTCGTGCTGTTGCTCGCCACCGGCCCGGCGATCGTCGCCAGCGCGCGGAAGCTGCGCAACACGGCCGCCTGGCCGTTCCTGGTGGGCGCGGGGGCGGCCGTGGTGTTCTCGATCGCGGCGGGGCTCGCCAGGGGCGGCGTCGAGCACGCCTGGCTGCCGTTCTTCCCGTGGCTCACGGTCGCCGCGGTCGCGCCGGAGAAGCCCGCCGGCGAGCTGCCCCCGAGTCCGCTGCTGCTCACAGCGGTCGGGGCAGCCCTCGCGATCGTCGTCGAAGCCCTGCTGATCACGCCCTGGTGAAGAACAACCTCAGGCGAGTTCCACGAGCTCCAACAGGTCGTCGCTCCACGCGTCCTCCACCCCGTCGGGCAGGAGGATCGCGCGGTCCGGCTTCAGCGCCGTCACCGCGCCCGGGTCGTGCGTGACCAGCACGATCGCCCCCGGGTAGCGGGCGATCGCATCGAGGACCTGCTCCCGGCTGATCGGGTCGAGGTTGTTGGTCGGCTCGTCGAGCAGCAGCACGTTGGCGCCGGAGCAGACCAGCGTGGCGAGCGCGAGCCGGGTCTTCTCGCCGCCGGACAGGACCCCGGCGGGCTTGTCGACGTCGTCGCCGGTGAACAGGAACGCGCCGAGGATCTTGCGCAGCTCGGTGTCGTTCTGGTCCGGGGCGGCGGAGCGCATCAGCTCCAGGATCGTGCGGTCGACGTCGAGCTGCTCGTGCTCCTGGGCGTAGTAGCCGCGCTGCAGGCCGTGCCCGGCGTGGACCTCGCCGGTGTCGGGCTCCAGTTCGCCGGCGAGCATCCGCAGCAGGGTCGTCTTGCCGGCACCGTTGAGCCCGAGGATCGCGACCCGGGAGCCGCGGTCGACGGCCACGTCGACATCCACGAAGATCTCCAGGGACCCGTACGTCTTCGACAGGCCGGACGCCGTCAGCGGGGTCTTGCCGCACGGCTTCGGGTTGGGGAAGCGGACCTTCGCGACCTTGTCGGAGACGCGGACCTCTTCCAGGTCGCCCAGCATCCGCTCGGCCCGGCGGGCCATGTTCTGCGCGGCGACGGTCTTGGTCGCCTTGGCCCGCATCTTGTCGGCCTGCGCCATGAGGGCGCCGGCCTTCTTCTCGGCGTTGGCCCGCTCGCGCTTGCGGCGCTTCTCGTCGGTCTCGCGCTGCTGCTGGTACAGCTTCCAGCTGAGGTTGTAGAAGTCGATCGTCGCCCGGTTGGCGTCCAGGTACCAGACCTTGTTGACGATCGCGTCGAGCAGCTCCACGTCGTGGGAGATCACCACGAGGCCGCCCTTGTGGCTGGACAGGAAGTTGCGCAGCCAGGCGATCGAGTCGGAGTCGAGGTGGTTGGTCGGCTCGTCGAGCAGCAGGATGCCGCCGCCGGTCGCCGCCGCGTCACGGAACAGGATGCGGGCCAGCTCGATCCGGCGGCGCTGACCGCCGGAGAGCGTGCCGATGGTCTGGGCGAGCACCCGGTCGGGCAGGCCGAGGTTGGCGCAGATGCGGGCGGCCTCGGCCTCGGCCGCGTAGCCGCCGAGACCGGCGAACTGGTCCTCCAGCTGGCCATACCGCCGGATGAGCCGCTCGTCGTCGCCGAGCGTGGCCTCCAGGGCCTTCATCTCGGCGTAGATGGTGTCCAGGCCGCGGGCGGACAGCACCCGGTCACGGGCGGTCACGTCGAGGTCACCGGTGCGGGGGTCCTGCGGCAGATAGCCGACGGGGCCGCGGCTTTCCACCGACCCCGCGTGCGGGGTGCCCTCACCGGCGAGGACCTTGAGGGTGGTGGTCTTGCCGGCACCGTTGCGGCCGACGAGACCGATGCGGTCGCCGGGCTGGATGCGCAGGTTGATGTCGCTGAGGAGGATGCGCGCGCCCGCGCGCAGCTCAAGACCCGTGGTCGTGATCACAGGAAGGACTCGCTCTCGCAATATTCACAGGGAAGGGTGGGCAGACTCCTGGCGTGAACCGGGGTCACTCCCTCTGGGTGCGAGTCACGGGGCATATCGTACCGTGCGCACCACCCCGAACCGCCACACGATTACGTCACAAGATCATCGGGTACCGACGCAGCAGACGCCGATCGATTCCCCCGTCTGAAGAGGTGTGCCATGCAGTTCAACGACGATGCCGATCTCGACAGCAGCCAGGTCAACGACCTGCGCGGCTCGACCAGTGGTGGCGGCGGTGGCGGTGGCGGCCTCGGTGGCATCCCGATCCCCATCCCGGGTGGCGGCGGCGGGAAGATGGGCCTCATCATCACCCTGGTCGTCCTCGCCCTGGTGGTGTGCGGCGGCGGTGGCCTCTTCGGCAGCGGCATGCTCGGCGGCGGTGGCGGCGGCAACCAGCAGGCCGACAACTCCGACATCGAGAAGCGCTGCGACAAGTCCAACAAGGACCGGTTCAACGACGCCGACTGCCGCAACCTGCTGTACGTCAACTCCGTCCAGGCGTACTGGAAGGCCGAGATGCCGCAGGCGTTCGGCCAGCAGTACCGGCAGGCGAAGACGAACTACTTCAACGGCTCCGTGAACACCGGCTGCGGCCAGGCCGACTCCGGCGTCGGGCCGTTCTACTGCCCAGCCGACAGCCAGGTCTACATCGACCTGAGCTTCTACAAGGAGCTCTCCAGCCGGTTCGGCGCCAAGGGCGAGTTCGCCGCCCCGTACGTCATCGCCCACGAGTACGGCCACCACATCCAGAACCTGCTCGGCACCAACGCCAAGGTCCAGCAGGGCGACACCGGCCCCACCTCGGGCTCGGTGCGCCTGGAGCTGCAGGCCGACTGCTACGCCGGCACCTGGGCCTTCCACGCGACCGAGACGAAGGACCGCGAGGGCGACGCCGTGCTCTTCACCTCCATCACGCAGGCGGACATCAACGAGGCGCTCGAGGCCGCCGAGGCGATCGGCGACGACACGATCCAGAAGAAGTCCGGCGGCGGCGTGCACCCGGACGCCTTCACCCACGGCACGTCCGCGCAGCGCAAGAAGTGGTTCACGCAGGGCTTCAACACCGGCGACCCGAAGCAGTGCGACACCTTCTCCACCAGCAACCTGTGACACTGATCGATCTGCGGCAGGTGTACCGGGGGCACGCCGCCCCCGGTACCGCCGTTTCCATGCGCGCGTACATGCGGGACCAGTTCGACTTCCTCGGCATCCCGTCGCCGGTCAGACGGAAGCTGGACAGACCGTTCCTGAAGGCGGACGACCCGCTCCGGCTGGCCCAGGAGTGCTGGGAGCAGCCCGAGCGGGAGTTCCAGTACTTCGCCTGCGACCTGCTGACCAGGCACGCGAAGCGCCTCACGACGGAAGACCTGCCCGCCCTGCGCGCCCTCATCACGACCAAGCCCTGGTGGGACACGGTCGACCTGCTCGCCGCCAACGTCGTCGGGCCGGTCGTCCGCCAGGACCAGACCCCGATGGACGCCTGGATCGAGGACGACGACCTGTGGGTGGTGCGGACCGCGATCCTGCACCAGCTGCGGTACCGCGAGGCGACCGACCCGCGGAGGCTCTTCTCGTACAGTGGCCGATGGCAGCACGAGCAGGACTTCTTCATCCGCAAGGCCATCGGATGGGCGCTGCGCGAGTATGCGAAGACCGAACCGGACGCGGTGCGCGCCTTCGTGGCGGCGAACCCGGACCTGTCCGGACTGTCCAAGCGGGAAGCGCTGAAGAATATCGGTGGCGGCACCCCGGCACCGGCGCCATGATGCACGCCATGAACCGATGCCTCCTGACCGCGGCCCCCGCCACTTCCGGCGAAGGGGCGAAGCGACAGGCCGGCGTCCTGACGGAGGCGAGCCGCAAGCAGCGTTCGTGACCGCCGGCCTCGGCGAGGTCGTCCTCTCCGGGATGCTCGCCGGTTACGGGGTCGCGGTGCCGGTCGGCGCGATCGGCGCCCTGATCGCCGGCCTCGCCGCCCGCACCGGCTGGCGGACCGGCGCCGGCGCCGCGATGGGGGTCGCCACCGCCGACGGGATCTACGCGGTGATCGCCGTCCTCGGCGGCGCCGCCCTCGCGGGGCTCATCGCGCCGATCTCCACTCCCCTGCGCTGGGTCGCCGCCGTGGTACTGGTGGCGCTCGCCGTCAAGACCGCCACCGACGCGCTGCGCCACCGTCACGAGGCGGCGCGTCCCAGGGCTGCCGACGGCAGGATGACCCGCCCGGCCGGCGCGTACTTCGCGCTGCTCGGCCTGACCCTGCTCAACCCGGCGACGATCGTCTACTTCGGCGCGCTGGTCCTCGGCCGCCGCGCCGACGACGGGCTGTCCGCGGCCGGCGAGACCGTCTGGGTGCTGTCGGCGTTCGTGGCGTCGGCGAGCTGGCAGCTGCTCATCGCCGGCGGCGGCACGCTGCTCGGCAAGGTCCTCACCGGCCCGCGCGGCAGGCTGTGGACCGCGCTGACGTCGAGCGCCGTGATCGCCGTCCTCGCCGTCGTCCTGGTCGTGTGACCTTTTGCCGCGCTCGCGCGTGATGTCGGCATGAGGGATGCCGAAGGGTTCGCCGAATGCTACGCGCTGCAGTTCCGGCAGATCGCCGCCCAGCTGAGCGTGTACCTCGGCGACCTCGACGAGGCGCGGGACCTGACCCAGGAGGCGTTCGTGCGCGCCTGGCAGCGCTGGGACCGCATCAGCCGGTACGAGGAGCCCGCCGCCTGGATCCGCCGCGTGGCGTGGAACCTCGCCACGTCCCGGCTGCGCCGGCTGCGGGTGGCGCTGCGTCACCAGCGCGGCGCCAGGCTCGAGCTGGTGCCGGGCCCGGACGAGCACGGCGGGCACGGCGTGGCGATCCGCGACGCGCTCGCCGGGCTGCCCGACGGGCAGCGCCGCGCCGTGGTCCTGCACTACCTGGTGGGGCTGCCGGTGGCGGAGATCGCCGAGCTGTGCCGGGTCCGTGAGGGCACGGTGCGCAACTGGCTGTACCGGGCCCGGCAGTCCCTCGCGGCCACGTTGGACGACTTCCGAGAGGCACGCCGATGAACCAGCAGCTGCGCGACGCGCTGCACGCCGAGTACGAACACGCCCATGACACCATCCGGCCCGACGGGGTCGCCGCCGTCCACGCCGGCGCCGCCCGCAAACGGCGCCGCGCTCTCCTGACGGCCGGCGCCGTGGTCGTAGCCCTGGCCGTGACGGCCTCGTGGCGGCTGATGCCGGGCAGCGGGCCCACAGGGCCAGCGGATTCCACCGGGCCCGCCACACCGGCGCAGGCCCGGCCCGGCTGCGACCGGCCGGGCTTCGACGTGGCCGTATTCCTCAAGTACGGCAGCACCGCCGAGCAGGCCGAGCGGATCGACCGGACGCTGCGCGACTCCCCCGAAGTCTTCTGCCTGGTGTTCGAGACCCGCGAGCAGGCCTGGGAGAGGTTCAAGGTCCAGTTCGCGGACGCGCCGGACCTCGTCGCCGCGACCACGGTGGACTCGCTGCCCGAGTCGTTCCGCTTCAGGGTCTCCCAGGCGCCGGAGGCCCACGCCGTCGGGCAGCGGGTCGGCGGCCTCGACGGCGTCTCGGACTACCTCTGCTCCTGCCTCAGCGTCACACCGACTAGACGTTGAACCCCAGGGCGCGCAGCTGATCGCGGCCCTCGTCGCTGATCTTGTCCGGGCCCCACGGCGGCAGCCACACCCAGTTGATCCGGATGTCGCTGACCAGGCCGCCGCCCGGGCCGGAGCACAGCGCCTGCCGGGTCTGGTCCTCAATGACGTCGGTCAGCGGGCACGCCGCGGACGTCAGCGTCATGTCGAGGGTCGCGACGTTCTCCTCGTCGACGTGGATGCCGTACACCAGGCCGAGGTCCACGACGTTGATCCCGAGCTCCGGGTCGACGACGTCCTTCATCGCCTCTTCGATGTCGGCGAGCACCGCGGTCATGCCTTCTCCTCACTCGGGACGGCTCGGCTGAGCGCGTCCTTGTATGCCATCCACGCCAGCAGGGCACACTTCACCCGGGCCGGGTACTTCGCGACACCGGCGAACGCCACCGCGTCCTCCAGCACATCCTCGTCGGGCTCGACCTGGCCGCGGCCGCCCATGAGCTCCGTGAACGCCTCGTGCCGCCGCAGCGACTCCTGCACGGTGCCGCCCTTGAGCAGGTCGTGCAGGATGCTCGCGGACGCCTGGCTGATCGAGCAGCCCATGCCCTCGTACGACACGTCCGCGACGGTGTCGCCCTTGATCGACACGCGCAGGGTCACCTCGTCGCCGCAGGTCGGGTTGACGTGGTGGGCCTCGGCGTCGAACGGCTCGCGCAGGCCACGGCCGTGCGGCCGCTTGTAGTGATCCAGGATGATCTCCTGGTAGAGCTGGTCCAGCTTCATGCGAAGACCTTCCGCACCCGCTCCAGGCCGCGGACCAGCGCATCGATCTCGTTGGTCGTGGTGTACAGGTAGAACGACGCCCTCGTGGTCGCCGGCACCCCGAAGCGCACGCAGGTCGGGCGGGCGCAGTGATGCCCCACGCGGACCTGCACGCCCTCGTCGTCGAGGATCTGCCCCACGTCGTGCGGGTGGACGCCGTCGACGGTGAAGGAGATCGTCGCCCCGCGGCCTTCCGCACTGGCCGGGCCGATGATCCGCACGTCCGGCGTCGCGGCCAGGGCGTCGAGGGCATACGCGGTGAGCTGCTTCTCGTACGCCTGGATCGCTTCCATGCCGACGGCGCTGAGGTAGTCGACGGCCGCGCCGAGTCCCACGGCTTCCGCGATCGGCGGCGTGCCGGCCTCGAAGCGGGCGGGTGGCGGCATGAACGTCGAGCCGGTCATCGCGACCGTCTCGATCATCGAGCCGCCGCCCAGGAACGGCGGCATGGCGTCGAGCAGCTCGAACCGGCCCCACAGCCCTCCGATGCCGGTCGGGCCGAGCATCTTGTGCCCGGTGAACGCGACGAAGTCGGCGCCGAGCGCGGTCACGTCGACGGGGATGTGCGGCACCGACTGGGAGCCGTCGAGCAGCACCAGCGCGCCGACCTGCCGGGCCCGGGCGACGAGGACGTCGACCGGGTTGATCGTGCCGAGGATGTTGGAGTAGTGCACCACCGAGACGAGCTTCGTGCGCTCGTTGATCAGCTCGTCGATCGCCGACAGGTCGAGCCTGCCGTCGTCGGTGAGCCCGAACCAGCGCAGCGTCGCGCCGGTGCGCTGCGCGAGCAGCTGCCACGGCACGATGTTGGAGTGGTGCTCCATCTCGGTGATGACGATCTCGTCGCCGGGACCGATCCGCAGGCGCGGGTCGTCGGCAACCGCCGTGAAGGCGTGCGCTACGAGGTTGATCGCCTCGGTCGAGTTCTTCGTGAACACGATCTCGGCCGCGGTGCCCGCCCCGACGAACGCGGCGACCTTCTCGCGCGCGCCCTCGAACGCCTCGGTCGCCTCGGTGCCGAGCGTGTGCACGGACCGGGCGACGTTGGCGTTGTGCTGCTCGTAGTGTTCCCGGACCGCGTCGATCACCTGGCGTGGCTTCTGCGACGTGTTCCCGGAGTCGAGGTAGACGAGCGGGTTGCCGTTGACCTCCCGGTCCAGGATCGGGAAGTCCTTGCGTACCGCGTCAACATCCAGCGCGTTCATGATTCCCCTATGCGTGGTGCGTCGCGGGTCCCGCGCCGGCGAGGTACCGCTCGTAGCCCTCGGCTTCGAGCTGCTCGGCCAGCTCCGGGCCGCCTTCCTCCACGATGCGCCCGCCGACGAAGACGTGGACGAAGTCAGGCTTGATGTACCGCAGGATGCGGGTGTAGTGCGTGATGAGCAGCAGTCCGGTGTCGCCGGCCTCGCGGACCCGGTTGACCCCTTCGCTCACGATGCGCAGCGCGTCGATGTCGAGGCCGGAGTCGGTCTCGTCGAGCACCGCGACCTTCGGCTTGAGCAGCTCCAGCTGCATGATCTCGTGCCGCTTCTTCTCGCCGCCGGAGAAGCCCTCGTTGACGTTGCGCTGCGCGAACGCCGGGTCCATCTGCAGCTTCTCCATGGCGCCGCGCAGCTCGCCGGCCCAGGTGCGCAGCTTCGGCGCCTCACCGTCGATCGCGGTCTTCGCGGTGCGCAGGAAGTTCGCGACCGACACGCCGGGGACCTCGACCGGGTACTGCATCGCCAGGAACAGGCCGGCACGGGCCCGCTCGTCGACGGTCATCGCCAGCACGTCCTGGCCGTCGAGGGTCACCGAGCCGCCGGTGACCTCGTACCGCGGGTGACCGGCGATCGAGTACGCCAGAGTGGACTTGCCCGAGCCGTTGGGGCCCATGATGGCGTGGGTCTCCCCCGCCCCTACGGTCAGATCGACCCCGGCGAGGATCGGCTTCAGCTCGCCGTCAGGCAGCTTCACCGATACCTGCAGGTTGCTGATCTCCAGCGTGCTCACTTCGTCACTCCGTTACTGGGATTCAAGTCGATGTAGACGTCGCCGTCGCGGATCTCGACGGGGTAGACCGGGACCGGCTCGGTCGCCGGGAGGCCGGTCGGCTCGCCGGTGCGCAGATCGAAGCGCGAGCCGTGCAGCCAGCACTCCAGGGTGCAGCCCTCGACCTCGCCCTCCGACAGCGGGACCGCGGCGTGCGAGCACTCGTCGTAGACGGCGTAGAAGTTGTCGTCGTCGGCGTGGACGAGCGCGATCTCGGTCCCTTCGACCTCGACCTGCCGCACCGCCCCCTTGGCCAGATCGGCCGCCGCACACACACGGATCACGTGCCGGCCGCCTCGAGCCGCGCGTCGATGGCCTCGCCCAGCCGGTCGCGCAGCGACTCGACCGGGATCTTGTGCAGCAGCTCCGCGAAGAAGCCGCGGACCACGAGCTTGCGGGCCTGCTCGTCCGGGATGCCCCGGGACATCAGGTAGAACAGCTGCTCGTCGTCGAACCGGCCGGTGGCGCTGGCGTGGCCGGCACCCGCGACCTCGCCGGTCTCGATCTCCAGGTTGGGCACCGAGTCGGCGCGCGCCCCGTCGGTCAGCACCAGGTTGCGGTTGATCTCGTACGTGTCGGTGCCGGTCGCCTCGGCCTGGATCAGCACGTCGCCGACCCACACCGTGTGCGCGTCCTGACCCTGCAGCGCGCCGCGGTACGCGACGTAGCTGCGGCAGTCGGGCACCGAGTGGTCGACGAGCAGCCGGTGCTCCAGGTGCTGCCCGGCGTCGGCGAAGTAGAGCCCGAACGCGTCGATCTCGCCGCCGCGGCCGGTGTAGTCGACGCTGGTGTACTGCCGGACCAGGTCGCCGCCGAGCGTGACCTGGACGTGCGTGACCTTGGCGTCGCGGCCGAGCCGGAAGCGGATGTGCTGCGCCTGGACGGCGTCGGCGTCCCAGTCGGTGACCGTGACCAGCGTGAGCCTGGCCGCGTCGCCGACGAGCACCTCGACGTTGTCGGCGAGCGTGACCGAGCCGACCTGCTCCAGCACGACGGTCGCCTCGGCGAGCCGGCCGACCTCGACGACGGTGTGCCCGAACGCGACCTCGGTGCTCGATCCGACGAGCCGCACCACGGCGGCGGTCTCCGGCACGGCGTTCGCCGCGACCGACACGACCAGCGTCTCGGCGGCCCCGCCGGCGGCGAGGGCGCTGATCCGGTCGAACGGGGTCAGCGCCTCGCCGACCTTCCGGTCCGCGCTCTCGACGGTGACGCCCTCCGGCAGCTGCAGCGTCTCCGCCTTCGGCGCTGTCACGCCTTGCGTGTCGGCGCCGCCCGTCGCCAGCCCTCGCAGGCGCTTGAGCGGGGTGAACCGCCACTCCTCCTCCCGCCCGGTGAGGGCGGGGAAGTCGGCGACGTCGAACGAGCGGACCTGCTGCGCGCGGGTCTTCGGTGGTACCAGGACGGGTGCGCTCATTCCGCCGCCTCCGCTACGCTCCGGCGTCGGCCTGAGCCAAAACTGACACACGATGAGCGGCCCGAGCCGCTTCGCTGGCCGCTCATCCGACCGCGCCCTCCATCTGCAGCTCGATGAGCCGGTTGAGCTCCAACGCATACTCCATGGGCAGTTCCTTGGCGATCGGCTCGATGAAGCCGCGCACGATCATCGCCATCGCCTCGTCCTCGGTGAGGCCGCGCGACATCAGGTAGAAGAGCTGGTCGTCACTGATCTTCGAGACCGTCGCCTCGTGCCCCATCGACACGTCGTCCTCGCGGATGTCGACGTACGGGTACGTGTCCGAGCGGGAGATCGTGTCGACGAGCAGCGCGTCACACTTCACCGTCGACCGGGAGTGGTGCGAGCCCTCCAGGACCTGCACGAGGCCGCGGTAGCTCGTCCGGCCGCCGCCACGGGCGATCGACTTCGACACGATCGTGCTCGACGTGTGCGGCGCGGCGTGCACCATCTTGGCGCCCGCGTCCTGGTGCTGGTTCTCGCCGGCCATCGCGACCGACAGGACCTCACCCTTGGCGTGCTCGCCCAGCATGTACACCGCCGGGTACTTCATCGTGACCTTCGAGCCGAGGTTGCCGTCGATCCATTCCATCGTGGCGCCCTCGTGGCACACCGCCCGCTTGGTGACCAGGTTGTAGACGTTGGTCGACCAGTTCTGGATCGTGGTGTACCGGCAGCGGGCGCCCTTCTTCACGACGATCTCCACGACCGCGGAGTGCAGCGAGTCGGAGGAGTAGATCGGCGCGGTGCAGCCCTCGACGTAGTGGACGTACGCGTCCTCGTCGACGATGATCAGCGTCCGCTCGAACTGGCCCATGTTCTCGGTGTTGATCCGGAAGTACGCCTGCAGCGGGATCTCCACCTTCACGCCCTTGGGCACGTAGATGAAGCTGCCGCCGGACCACACCGACGTGTTGAGCGCGGCGAACTTGTTGTCGCCGACCGGGATCACGGTGCCGAAGTACTCCTTGAACACGTCCTCGTGCTCACGCAGCGCGGTGTCCGTGTCGAGGAAGATGACGCCCTGCTCCTCGAGATCCTCGCGGATCTTGTGGTACACGACCTCCGACTCGTACTGCGCGGCGACACCGGCGACGAGGCGCTGCTTCTCCGCCTCGGGGATGCCGAGTTTGTCGTAGGTCGCCTTGATGTCGTCGGGAAGGTCTTCCCAGCTCGCCGCCTGCTTCTCGGTCGAGCGGACGAAGTACTTGATGTTGTCGAAGTCGATGGTCGACAGGTCCGCGCCCCAGGCCGGCATCGGCTTGCGGTCGAACAGGCGCAGGCCCTTCAGGCGCAGGTCGAGCATCCACTGCGGCTCGCTCTTCTTCGCCGAGATGTCGCGCACGACGTCCTCGTTGAGGCCGCGGCGTGCCGCGGCACCGGCGCTGTCCGAGTCGGCCCAGCCGTACTCGTACCGGCCGAGACCGGCAAGCTGATCGGCGGTGGTCATCTCACGTTCCTTTGCCTATTTGGCCGAATTTCACGGGCATTATCGGATCGGGCACCGGGGACCGGCGCCGGGATGTGCGTCGTGCAGACACCATCACCGTTGGCGATGGTCGCGAGGCGCTGGACATGGGTGCCCACCAGGCGCGAGATGACCTGGGTCTCGGCCTCGCACAACTGCGAGAACTCCGCGGCGACGTGCGCCACCGGGCAGTGATGCTGGCACAGCTGGCCACCGGTGGCGATCGTGGTCGCGCCGGCAGCGTAGCCCTCAGCGGTCAGCGCCTGGGCGAGCGCCTCGGCACGCGCGAGCGGGTCGTCGCCGGCCTCGGCCATGGCGGCCTTGCAGCGCTCCTCCAGCCCGGCGACCTGCGCCATGGCGAACGCGGCGACCGCCGCCTCGCCGTGGTGCTCGGCGATCCACCGCAGCGCGGACGTTGCGAGGTCGTCATAGGTGTGCGGCAGCGTCTCACGCGCCGCGGCGGTCAGCGTGAACACCCGCGCCGGCCGCCCCCGCCCGCGGCGCCCGCGGTCCGGCCGCTCCCGGCTCTCCACCAGGCCTTCTGCCAGCATCGCGTCGAGGTGCCGGCGGATCCCGGCCGCGCTCAGCCCGAGGGCGAGCCCCAGCTCGGTCGCCGTCGCCGACCCCTGCTGCAGCAGCAACTCCGTGACCCGGTCACGGGTGCGCACGTCGAGCGGTGGGCACGCGTCAGCGACAGCAGACCCCCGCTGCACCACCTCCGCGTTTTTCACAACACCAACGTTACGTAAATCGCCTGACGCAGGCAAACCGCCCTACGGGTGATCCAACGCACGGAAGGTAAGGCTCTCCTTAGCAACGCCACCCCGCTATCGAGCAGGGTGTATAACGGTGAGTGGCGAGGCGACATGACTTTTCGCTGTCCGATTAGGAGAGCAGGGGTACGGTTGCTTTGAAAGCGGAGCGGGCACCGACGCAGACCCGTGACGCGGAATGGCGACGGCGAGACAGGACCACAGCGGCGGAACGGCGACGGCGAGACAGGACCGCGGCGGGAGTGATATGTAGCCGCGCGTAGTATCGGCCGGGTGTTAGGGATGGTGTCGTCGCTGCTCGATCGGCCGGTGGTGCTGCGGCGGGCGGCGTTCGCGTCGCTGGCGGCGAATATCGGGATCGTGTGCACGGGCGGGTTGGTCCGGCTGACCGGGTCGGGGCTCGGCTGCCCGACGTGGCCGCGGTGCACCGAGGAGTCGTACGTGACGACCCAGGCCATGGGGCATCACGGGATCATCGAGTTCGGCAACCGGACGCTGACGTTCGTGCTCGGGCTCATCGCCGTCGTCGCGCTCGCGGCGGCGTGGCGGCAGCGGCAGCGCGTGCCGGGGCTGCTCGCCGCGGGGGTCTGGATGATGGCGGGGATCGCGTTCCAGGGAGTGCTGGGCGGGATCACCGTGCGGATGGCGCTCAACCCGTGGACGGTGATGGCGCACTTCCTGGCGTCGATGCTGCTGATCGCGCTGGCGTACGTGTTCTGGCACCGCACGCGTGAGGTGCCGCCGCGGTGGACCGCGCCGCGGGCGATCAGGACTGCCGGGGTCGTGATCACGGCGGTCTCGGCGGTGGTGCTGGTGCTCGGGACGATTGTGACGGGCAGCGGGCCGCACTCCGGCGACACGAAGGCGGCGCGGACCGGGTTCGACCCCGAGACCGTGTCGCAATTGCACGGGGATGCGGTTTTTGTCCTGGTCGGGCTGACCGTGGCGCTGTGGTTCGGCCTGCGCGCGCTGGGAGCGCCGCTGCGGGTCACCCGGGCCGCCGCCCTGCTGCTCGCCGTCGAGCTGGCGCAGGGAATTGTCGGGTTTGTCCAATACTTCACGGGCCTGCCCTGGCCGGTGGTGTTGCTCCACATGCTGGGCGCCTGCCTGGTCTGGGCGGCGACGCTGGGGTTGCTGCTGGCGGTGTCACCCGGCCGCGAACCGGCCGACGGGACGCCGGTCGCGGATCAGCTGGTGCCCGACGCGAGCACCGCGTGAACGGCTACGCCGGCCACTCGGCGGCGAGGACGGCGTAGAGCAGGTCGTCGGTCCACTCGCCCTTCCAGTAGCTGGCCCGCACGAGCAGCCCCTCCCGGCGGAAGCCGAGCCGCTCCAGGAGCCGGGCCGAGCGCTCGTTGCGGGCGTCCAGCGACGCGTGCACGCGGTGCAGGCCCTCCTCGACGAGGAGGTGCCGGACGACCCGCCCGACGGCCTCGGTGGCGTAGCCCTGGCCCTGGAACGCGGGCGCGAACGTGAAGCCGATCTCCGCCTGCCGGCCGCCGTCGCCGCGGTTGACGCCCACGTCGCCGAGGAGCAGGCCGTTGTCGCGGCCCTCGACGGCGTACTGGAACCAGCCTTCCCGCTCGGGGTCCAGGCGCGCGGTCTCCGCGACGAAGGCGAGTGCGTCGCCGAGCGGATAGGGCGCGTCCCAGGACTGGTACCGGGCCACGTCCGGGTCCGAACGGTAGGCGGCGAGGGCGGCGGCGTCACCGGCGTGGAAGCGCCGCAGCAGCAACCGGTCTGTCTCCAGGAGCACGCACGAAGTGTAGTGCCAGACAGGCCGCGAGCAGAGCGATCACCGCCGATACGATCAGCCGGACGACGAAGACGTGCGGGCCGCCGTAGTGCAGGTTGCCCACGACGAACGCGCAGGCCGCGAACGCTTCGACGGCGCACGACCAGAACAGCCACGGCCGCCGCGTCACGACCGGTGCGTCCCCGTGCCATTCCCTGAGCAGATGGCGGCGTTGCACGTACCAGATGAACAACGGCAGCAGGAGCAGTGCGGCGTAGTCGCTGACGTCGCGGACCAGGCGCCACGACGAGATCACCTCGGGCTGCGGGTGGGTGACCAGGTCCCACAGCAGGTGGCTGGCGTCGCCGAGCAGCGCCGAGGTCGCGGTGATCCACCACCGGTGCCTGACCCGCCCCAGCACACCGAACTCCCGCAGCGCCCCCGGGAGGTGCGCCGCGACGACGGGGGCGCCGAGGCGGATCAGCCACGCGGTGAGCACGGTGACGGGTAGCCCCCACCAGAACGCCGCCGCGACCGTGTGGCTGCGGATGGTGACGGCGTCGCCGAGCGCGTACGCGATGTCGGGGGCGGTGGCGCCGACGGCGAGCGCGACGCCGTCGAACCAGCGCGGCCGCCACAGCTTCAGGGGCAGGACCGCCAGCGGGTGGGTCGGGAGGGTCGATGGCACACCGCCGACCCTGCCGCACCGGCGCCCGGATCCGGTGGGCCTGCACCGCAGTTGCACACGATCTTCACGAATGCGGGCGGGTCATGCAGAACTCGTTGCCCGCCGGGTCGTGCAGGACCACCCAGCCGGAGCCGCCGGGCTCGCGGTGGTCGGCGGCGAGGGTCGCGCCGAGTGCGAGCAGCCGGTCGATCTCGGCGTCGCGGTCGCGGTCGCCGGGCTGGAGGCACACGTGCACGCGGTTCTTCAGCGTTTTCGGCTCCGGTACCGCCTGGAAGTACCACCTCGGTCCGTCCTCCGGCTCGATCACGACCTCGGCGTCGCCGGGCGAGCAGCCGGGGTGGACGGGGTGGCCGACGACCTCGGCCCAGAAGGACGCGAGCGCATACGGGTCGGCACAGTCGAAAGCGACGTTGCGGAGAAATGACACCATCCGCAAGACCTTAGCCGCATCTATTGCCAGGTTGTAAATTCATCTGCACGTTCTTTGTATCGGTATCTTCATGTGTAACGCTGCTCCGATGGGGCAACGAGAACCGCTCATCATGCAGATCTACTGCCGCCTGGAAGTCGCGGTCAACGACCCCGACGTGATCGCCAAACTGGCCGGTCAGCAGCTTCGCGAGGCCGAAATCGACTGGTCACGCAAGGAAGAGGACCTCGAAGAGGCGGTCCACCAACTCGAGTCGGACTTGCAAGAGGCATTGGCATGCGTCGTTGAACAACAGCGCATGACAGAGCATCTGCCCGGGGTCGAGCCGCGCGGCGGGCTGGTGTTCACGACGCTCGGCAAGCCCGACGACCGCTTCCGTCCGGGGTTCACCGACTTCCTCTAGAGCGTCCGCCCCCGGTCCTCGATCCGGGGGCGGCCGGCACCGCCTCGCCGATTCGGTCGTGGCGGGGACGGCGGCGGCCGAACTGACCGCGTTGCGAAAGCTCACGATGAGGGTCTGCGCCCCCGGCCTGCTCGATAGAGTCCACCAAAGTGAGCATGAAACCGTCCTCCGCGACCCTGTTCGACGGCGTCCTGGCCCGCGGCGAGGTCGCGACCGCCGTCGGCGACGACGCGTGGCTGACCGCGATGCTGCAGGTGGAGGCGACGCTCGCACAGGTGCAGGCGTTCAGCGGGCTCATCCCCCAGGCCGACGCCGACGCGATCGCCGGCTGCGCCCGGCCCGAGCACTTCGACGCCGCCGACCTCGGTGTCCGCGCCGCCGCCAGCGGCAACCCCGTCGTGCCGCTCGTCGAGCGGTTGCGCGCGCTCGCCGGCCCCGCCGGGCCGTCCGTGCACCTCGGCGCCACCAGTCAGGACATCCTCGACACCGCCGGCATGCTCGTCGCCGCGCAGGCGCTGCGGCCGCTGCTCGGCGACCTCGCCGCCTGCGCCGACCAGGCCGCCCGCCTCGCCCGCGAGCACCGCGACACCCGGATGATCGGCCGTGCGCTGCTGCGCCAGGCCGGGCCGACCACGTTCGGCCTGAAGGCCGCCGGCTGGCTCACCGGCCTCGACGCCGCCCGCCGCCGGCTCGAACAGGTGCGACGGGAGCGCCTCGCGGTGCAGTTCGGCGGCGCGGCCGGGACGCTCGCCCCGTTCGGCGACGACGGGCCCGACGTCGTCGAGTCCCTCGCCACGCTCCTCGGTCTCGCCGAGCCCGTCCTGCCCTGGCACACCGAGCGCACCCGCGTCGCCGAGCTCGCCGGCGCCCTCGGCGGCGCCGCCGGGACCGTCGCGAAGATCGCCCGCGACCTGACGCTCATGGCGCAGGACGAGGTCGACGAGGCCTCCGGCGCCGCCCCCGGCGGCTCGTCGGCGACGCCGCACGAGCGCACCCCCGTCGCCGCCGTCTGCGCCCTCGGCAGCGCCGCGTCCGCGCCTGGCCTCGTCGCCAGCCTCCTCGCCGCGATGGCCCACGAGCACGAACGCGCCGCCGGCGCCTGGCACGCCGAGTGGCGTCCGCTGCGCGAGCTGCTCGTCTGCACCGGCTCGGCCGCGTCGTGGCTGCGTGTGGCCCTGGAGCGGCTTCTCGTGCACCCCGACGTCATGCGCGCCAACCTGGCCCGCGCCACCGCTGCCTCCGGAGCGGCCGACGAGTCTGCCGATGCCGCCGGTGTACTGGTGGACCGCGCCCTCCAGGCGCACGCCAAATCCCCCTAGCGACTCACCGCTCCGCCCCTGCGGTGACGTCTCATGATCCTGTGCGGTTCTGGTAGCCAGGGCTACCGGAACCATTCGGGATCATGAGGTGCCGAAGACTCGGGTGGCGGACTCGGCGGTGGTGATGGTGGAGAGCTGGGCCGGGTCCGGGCAGAGGATGATCGATGCGCCGACCGACAGCGGGGCGAGCAGCCACTTCACCGGGTGCTCGTGCTCGGTGGTGTCGATGACGACGCGGTCGCCGGGGCGGAGGTCCTGCCGGTCGGCGAGCTCGCGGGCGATGCTGCCCCACTGGCCGTACGTGGTGCCGTCGCCGCTCGCCGCGGCGCCCGGCCGGACCAGGGCCGGTGGTGGGACGTCGGCCGGGTAGGGGGCGACGGCGGTGTCGAAGTCGCGGTAGCCGAGCACGTCGCGGGGATCCCCCGACGCCGAGGTGCCGAAGACGAAGCGGTGCGGGGCGTCCGGGATGGACTCCAGCCAGGAGCCGAGCCGGTCGCGGGCGGCGAACACCACGTCGAACGGCACGCCCGCATTAGGGCCCACGTCGGGCAGGCCGGCGGTCGCGGCCAGTCGGAAGGAGACGGTGACGCCGAGGGACCAGGCGCCGAGCAGCGCGGCGGCGGTGCGCCAGTGCGGCGGGAGCAGGGCGGCGGCGCGGCTGCCGGAGCCCAGGCCGCAGTCGTGCAGCAGACCCGCGGTGCGGGCGGCCCAGCCGCCGAGCTGCGCCGCGGTCAGGGCGGTGCGCCGGCCGTCGGGCTCGTAGTGGACGAGCAGCGGCACGTCGGCGCCGGCGACACCCGCCGGCGGGAGCAGCTCGGGAATCATCCAGCCACCATAGCCGTATCAGAGCATGGTGACGCCTCGCAGCGGGCCACCTCGGGGACGGCGGGCGGACGTGGATGCGCCTTGCGCGATCCACCCGGCAGCCAGGCTGACCGCACGATGCCGCTGGCGCAGAAGCCGCATCGTGGACACCGCTTGCCCTGCCTCACGCCTCAGCGCGGGCAGTGCGCCGCAGCGCGGCGCACTGGGGTGCGGGTGAGCATCCCCACCGGGACCCGCCGCGGCAGCGGTGGAGCGGAAATACAGCGGGTGAGAGTCCCCGCCGGGACCCGCCGTGACAGCGGCGGGGGAACTACAGCATCGTGACGGCCTCGGAGCGGGCGACCTCGGGGGCGGTCGGCGGGAGGGACTCGTACTTCTTCAGGACGGCGTGGACGACGAAGACATACGGCGTCTGCGAGATCAGGCCCGTGACCGTGGTCGTCACCCGCGTGCAGCCCCTGCCCGGCGGGACGGTCTGCCACGTCCAGCCGGGCTGCGGGCCGATGAGCAGCTCCTGCGACATGGCGGTCAGCTGGTAGGAGGCGATGGACGGGTCTCCGATGTTCCACCAGCTGACGGTGGCGGACGTGGTGCCGGGGACGACCTCGACGCCGTTGATGACGCCGGGGCGCACGACGCCGGTGCAGTCGGTCGGGCTCATGCTCGGGGTCGGGTGGCTGCGGCTGACCTTGGGCAATGGCGAGATCGACGCGAGGGGGCCGCGGACCGGGGCGCCGGTGGTCGTGCCGGCCGACGGGTCGACCGCGTCGCCCTTCGAGTAGACGGTCTTCTGCGGCAGGTCCAGCACCTTGCCGTCCTGCTTCTTGTTCGCGTCGCCGCCGCCGGTACCGCCGAGCCCGGGCAGCACGGAGCAGCCGGCGACGCCGCTGAGCAGTGCCGAGGCCAGAACAAGGGCCGCGCCGGGCCGCCGTTTCACATGGTGTTCATCGGCGGCCCGGGCGGGAAGCTTAGGTCGCCTCGATCGTGCCGGTGCCGACGAGGAGGAGCAGGAGGGCGCCGAGTGCCACCCGGTACACGATGAAGACGGTGTACGTGTGCCGCGCCACGAACTTCAGCAGCCACGAGACGGCCAGGTAGCCGACGGCGCCGCTGACGACGGTCGCGGTGATCGTCGCGGGCCAGCCGACGCCGGTGGCGATGTTCTCGTGCTCGTCGGCGATCTGCAGGACGCCGGCGGCGAGCAGCGCGGGGATGGACAGGAAGAACGACAGCCTGGTGACGGTGACCCGGTCGAAGTCGCGCAGCAGGCCCGCGGACATCGTCGCGCCGGAGCGGGAGACGCCCGGGATGAGGGCGAGGGCCTGCGCGGTGCCGATGATGAGTGTGTCCTTCCACGTCACGTCGGCCTCGTGGCGCTGCTGGGTGGCGGCCCGGTCGGCGAACCACATGACGCCGGAGAACACGATGAGCGCGCCGCCGACGAACCAGAGGCTGCGCAGCGTCGTCTCGACCTGGTCCTTGAAGAGCAGGCCGACGATCCCGACCGGGATGGAGCCGAGGATCACCGACCAGCCGAAGCGGTAGTCGAGGTTGTCGCGCCGGGACCTGTCGAACAGGCCACGGAAGAACGCGGGGACGATCCGCACGATGTCGCGCCGCAGGTAGAAGGCGGTCGCGAGGACGGCGCCGGTCTGGATGATCGCGGTGAAGGCGGTGATGTCGGGGTCGTCGATCGAGTAGCCGAGGAGCTTCTCCAGGATCGTGAGGTGGCCGGTGCTGGAGATCGGCAGGAACTCGGTCAGTCCTTCGACGAAGCCGAGGAGGACCGCTTCGAAGATGTTCACGAGCGGATGGTCAGACGGTCGGCGATGGCCCGGGCGAGGCGGTCCGGGGCGCCCTCGGCGGTGGTCAGGAACAGCGACGGCTCGGTGAGCTCGACCTCGATGACGACCGGGTCGCCGGACGGGGTCGGCAGGAGGTCGACACGGGCGTAGAGCAGGCCGGCACGGTCGAAGGGCAGCGCCGCGAGGACCCGCTCGGCGAGGTCGCGCTCGGCCGGCGACGGCGTCCTCGGTGTGATGGTCTCCTCCTGGTACAGCGTCTCGACGCCCACGTCGGGGCCGGTGAGGATGGCGCCCTTGCGGATCGCGTGGCTGTAGGCGCCCGCGATGAACAGCAGGGCGGTCTCCCCCGCGGTGTCGACGTCGGCGAGGTACGGCTGGACCATGACGAGACGTCCGGCGTCGTGCAGGCGCCGCACGTGCGCGGCGGCGAGGTCGGCCTGCTCGGGCAGCCGGTAGCGGCCGGTGTCGACGCTGCCGACGCTGACGGCCGGCTTCACCACGATCTCGGTGGTGTCCGATCCTGTGACGCTGTCGAGCTCGATCGGGTCGCCGGGGTCGAGCCACCGCGTCGGGACGATGGGGATGCCCTTGTCGTGGAGTTCGCGGAGGTACCGCTTGTCGGTGTTCCACGCGATGACGTCGGCGGTGTTGGCGAGTCGTGGCACGGACGCGGCCCAGGCGGTGAACTCCGCCCGGCGGGCCGGGTAGTCCCAGGTGTTGCGCACGACGGCGAGGTCGTAGGACGGCCAGTCGACGGCCGGGTCGTCCCAGACGGCCGGGACGGCGGTGACGCCGGCGGCGGCGAGGGCCGGGACGAGGCTCTGGTCGTCCTCGTCGAGGCCGGGGAGTTCGGCGCAGGTAACGAGAGCGACCCGGGCACCGGCCCGGGTCGCGGAATTTGACTGTTCGATGATCACGAAGCGAAGATACCGACCCTAGCGGGAGAGGACACGCCGCCCCATGGAGCGCCAGAGGTCGTTACTGGGCCGCATCTGCTCGAGCAGCTCGCGCTCCCAGGCATTCTCGATCTTGACTCCGGCCTGCGCGCAGGCGGAGCGCGCGATGTCGGTGCCTTCCGCCATCTGGTCGCCCCAGACGCCGTCCTCCCCGACCAACACGATGCGGGCACCGCGCCGGCCGACGTACTCGATGACTGCCTTGGCGCCGCCGTGGTCGTCCGCGAAGGACTTGATGCCGGAGATCAGGCTGCCCGGCACCGGGCGGCTCAGGGTCATCGTCGTATCGGAACCATCTGCCATGACGGCCACACTAAAGGGGTAAGCCACGGCTCGTGGGTGAACTGCGGGTCGGATGTGATCGTAGTTACTGACAGGTTTAGTTCACGGCGCGTTCGTTTTGCCCCGACAGAACCAGCTAAAAGCGGATATTCAGGTGCCGGGATCGGGCGGCAAATGAGAGACATGCATCACGTCGTGCGTGTCGGCGCGCTGTGTGCCAAAAATTCGGGCGTTTCCGGGTCAAGCCCCGCTCAGCTCGACATTTGACGGCGCTTCCAGCGGCCCCGAACGGGTATCGGTTCGGGGCCGGTGGCAACCAGATCACTGGATGAAGACGTCCACCCCGACCGCCACGCACAACAGCGTGAGATACGTGACCGACCAGTGGAACAGCCGCATCGGCTTCAGCGGCTCGCCGCGGCGGGCCCGGCCGTCGAGGCGGTGCGCCTCCAGCAGCAGCAGCGCGCCGACGACGACCGCGACGACGCCGTAGACGGGCGTCATCCCGAACGGCCACAGCGCCACCGACGCGGCCACGGTCAGCCAGCTGTAGATGACCGTCTCCAGGCCGACGCGGCGCATGCTCGCCACGACGGGCAGCATCGGGATGCCGGCGCGGGCGTAGTCGTCCTTGAACTTGATCGCCAGGGCGTAGAAGTGCGGCGGCTGCCACAGGAAGACGACGGCGAACATGACCCAGGCCGGCCACGACAGGCCGCCGGTGACCGCGGCCCAGCCGATCAGCACCGGCGCCGCGCCGCACGCGCCGCCCCACACCGTGTTCTGCGGCGTGGTGCGCTTCAGCCACATCGTGTAGACGAGGTCGTAGTAGGCGATCGCGCCGACCGTGAGCAGGGTGGCGAGCAGGTTGGTGAACGTCGCCATCAGCACCGTGGACAGCGCGGCCAGGATCAGCCCGAAGATCAGCACGGACCGCGGGGTGATGCTGTGCGTCGCGAGGGGGCGACGCGACGTGCGCTTCATCAGCGGGTCGATGTCGCGGTCGATGTAGCAGTTCAGCGCATTGGCCGCGCCGGCCGCCAGCGACCCGCCGATCAGCACCACGGCGATCAGCCACAGCGACGGCACGCCGCGCTCCGCGAGGAGCATGGCCGGGACCGTCGTGATGAGCAGCAGCTCGACGATGCGCGGCTTCGTCAGCGACACGTATGCCTTGACCACGGCGCCGAAGCCGGCGCGGCGGCCGGCCTCCTGCCGCTGCTGTGCCCGGGCCAGTGCCGCTGCCGTCGTGGGGCGGACCGGCTCGGACGCGCTCTGGGGAACCCCGCGGTCGACGAGCTGCGTCACGTCTGGATTGCCACCTTCCGGCATCGGCCGCACCTGGACCGCCTGCCTTGGGGCCGCGGCCGGGTGACGGCGCGTGGCGGCAGGGCGAGACCGAGGGTCCCGCCGAGACCGGCGGGCTCTCGCATCCTAGAGCAGAATCAACGCAGGCCAGAGCGGGACCCCACCACATCGGCGGTCACCTTCGTCACGGTCGCCGCCCGTACCGTGGCGGGTACTGTTTCGCGCAGGGCTGAACCGATCCAGGTTTACCGCCGGGCGCGCGCATCCGCGCAGTCGCGCGGCGGTGACCGGCCACGCGGCCATCGACTACCGTTGCCGCAGGCAGTGTCGCCGATGTCCGAAACATGGTCGACTGCGCGTGGGCCTACCCATTCGTGGGTAGGGTCGTCCTGAAGAGCCCCGCAACACCGCTGACAAAACCCTCGTTCGACAGGAGCAGCACAGCCGTGAGCGCTGAAGAGGTCAAGGGTCCCGAGCTTTCCTGGTCCGACGTCGACCGGCGGGCGGTCGACACGGTGCGGGTCCTCGCCATGGACGCCGTCGAGAAGTCCGGCAATGGCCACCCCGGCACCGCGATGAGCCTGGCACCCGCGGCCTACCTGCTGTTCCAGAAGGTCATGAAGCACGACCCGACCGACCCCAACTGGCTCGGCCGTGACCGTTTCGTGCTCTCGTGCGGACACTCGAGCCTGACGCTGTACATCCAGCTGTACCTCTCTGGCTACGGTCTGAGCCTCGACGACCTCAGGTCGCTGCGGCAGTGGGGCTCGCTCACCCCGGGACACCCCGAGCACGGGCACACCGCTGGTGTGGAGACCACCACCGGCCCGCTCGGCCAGGGCCTCGGCAACGCCGTCGGCATGGCGATGGCGGCCCGCCGCGAGCGCGGCCTCTTCGACCCTGAGCCGGCGACCGGCGCCAGCCTGTTCGACCACCACGTCTACGTGCTGTGCTCCGACGGTGACATCGAAGAGGGCGTCACGCACGAGGTCAGCGCGCTCGCCGGCCACCAGAAGCTCGGCAACCTCGTCGTCATCTACGACGACAACGAGATCTCGATCGAGGACGACACCAAGGTCGCCAAGAGCGAGGACGTCGCCGCGCGGTATGAGGCGTATGGCTTCCACGTGCAGACCGTCGACTGGCGCGCCGGTCACGACGCCGGCGACGGTGTCTACGTCGAGGACGTGCAGGCGCTGTGGGACGCGATCCAGGCCGCGAAGGCCGAGACGAGCCGGCCGTCGTTCATCGCGCTGCGCACCATCATCGGCTGGCCCGCCCCGAAGAAGCAGAACACGGGCAAGATCCACGGCTCGGCGCTCGGCGCCGACGAGGTCACGGCGACCAAGCAGGTCCTGGGCTTCGACCCGAAGCTGACGTTCGAGGTGGCCGACGAGGTCCTCGCGCACACCCGCGGCGCCATCGAGCGCGGCCGCGAGCTGCACGCCAAGTGGGACAAGGAGTTCGAGGCGTGGCGGGGCTCCGCCGGTGACCGCGCCGCGCTGTTCGACCGTCTCTTCGCCGGACGGCTCCCCGAGGGCTGGGAGAAGAACCTGCCGGAGTTCCCGGCCAGCGAGAAGGGCCTCGCGACCCGCAAGGCGTCCGGCGACGTGCTCAGCGCGCTCGCCCCGGTGCTGCCCGAGCTGTGGGGCGGCTCCGCCGACCTCGCCGAGAGCAACAACACCACGATGGAGGGCGAGCCGTCCTTCCTGCCCGCCGAGTTCGCCACGAAGGCGTTCCCCGGCAACGAGTACGGCCGCACGCTGCACTTCGGCATCCGCGAGCACGGCATGGGCTCGATCCTCAACGGCATCAAGCTGCACGGCCCGACCCGGCCCTACGGCGGCACGTTCCTCGTCTTCTCCGACTACATGCGGCCCGCGGTGCGCCTCGCGGCCATCATGAAGCTCCCGGTCGTGTACGTGTGGACGCACGACTCGATCGGCCTCGGCGAGGACGGCCCGACGCACCAGCCGATCGAGCACCTGACGGCGCTGCGCGCGATCCCCGGCCTGGCCGTGGTCCGCCCCGCCGACGCCAACGAGACCGCGTGGGCGTGGCGCCGGGCCCTGGAGGTCACCGACCACCCGGTCGCGCTGGCGCTCAGCCGGCAGAACCTGCCGACCCTGGACCGCGACGAGTACGCGCCGGCCGAGGGCACCGCCAAGGGCGGTTACATCCTCAAGGACGCCTCCAACGGCCAGCCGCAGGTGATCATCGTGGCCACCGGCTCCGAGGTGCAGCTCGCCGTCGCCGCGCAGCGGCGGCTCGAGGCCGAGGGCACCCCGACCCGGGTCGTGTCGATGCCCTGCCAGGAATGGTTCATGGAGCAGGACCTGGCGTACCGCCAGCAGGTCCTGCCGAGCGGGGTCAAGGCGCGGGTCAGCGTCGAGGCCGGCATCGCCATGTCGTGGCAGCACATCATCGGCGACCACGGCGTGGCCGTGAGCATCGAGCACTACGGCGCGAGCGCCCCGCACACGGTCCTCTTCGAGCAGTTCGGTTTCACCCCCGACAAGGTCGTCGCGGCCGCGCACGCCTCGCTCGCCAAGGTCGGCGAGATCACCGGCACCACCACGGGCAACTGAGGACATCGGCATCTGAGTTAGAGGAGCACTGCGATGAGTTCCGATCGGCTGGCCGAGCTCTCCGCCGCGGGTGTGGCGGTCTGGCTCGACGACCTCTCCCGCGCCAGACTGAGCGGAGGCGGCCTCGACAAGCTGCGCCGTGAGCAGCATGTCGTGGGCGTCACCACCAACCCGACCATCTTCGCGAAGGCGCTGACCTCCGCGGAGGACTACGCCGACCAGGTCAAGGACCTCGCCCTGCGCGACGCGCAGGTCAACGAGGCGATGCGCATGCTCATGACGTATGACGTGCGCTGGGCCTGCGACGTCATGAAGCCGGCCGCCGACGCCAGCAAGGGCATCGACGGCCGGGTCTCCATCGAGGTCGACCCCGGCCTCGCCGCCGACACCGCCCGCACCGTCGCCGAGGCGAAGGCGCTGTGGTGGCTCGTCGACCGTGACAACCTGTTCATCAAGATCCCCGCGACCAAGGAGGGCCTGCCGGCGATCACCGCCGTGCTCGCCGAGGGCATCAGCGTCAACGTGACGCTGATCTTCTCCCTGGAGCGCTACGAGGCGGTCATGAACGCGTTCTTCGCCGGCCTCGAGCAGGCGAAGGCCAACGGTCACGACCTTTCGAAGATCGGCTCGGTCGCGTCGTTCTTCGTGTCGCGCGTCGACACGGAGTACGACAAGCGGCTCGACAAGATCGGCACCGACGAGGCGAAGGCCCTCAAGGGCAAGGCCGCGATCGCCAACGCGAAGCTCGCCTACAAGAAGTACGAGGAGCTGTTCTCCTCCGACCGCTGGCAGGCCCTCGCCGACGCCGGCGCCCACCCGCAGCGGCCGCTGTGGGCGTCCACCTCGACGAAGAACCCCGAGTACCGCGACGTCATCTACGTCGAGGAGCTCGTCGCGCCCGGCACGGTGAACACCATGCCCGAGGCGGTCATCCACGCGTTCGCCGACCACGGCGAGGTCCGCCTCGACGCGATCACCGGCTCCTACGCGGAGGCCAAGCAGGTCATGGACGACCTCGCCGCGGTCGGCATCGACTACGACGACGTCGTGCAGGTCCTGGAGCGCGAGGGCGTCGAGAAGTTCTCCGTCTCCGGCAACGAGATGATCGAGACCGTCCGGGCGGCCCTCGAAGCCGCCAAGTAAGGCACGCGGTTCAGTAGGCTGGTCATCGGGGCCGGTCATCTTTAGGGGGTGCGGGTGCCTGATCTCCTCGACGACGTCACCGCTGCTGCCGGACTCACGGTGTTCGGCGCCGCGGCCGTCGCCGGTGCGATCGACACCCGCGCCCTTCCGCGTTCCCCGCTCGACTGGTCCCCCGACTACGACGCGGTCCCCAGGGTCACGATGCTCCGCGCGGAGCTGCGGGCCCTGGACCTGGACCGGATCGTCCTCGCCGGCGACGGGGCGCCGGCCCGCGCCGCCGACGCGATCGCCCGCACGCTCGGCGTGCCGCTGACCGTCCTGACCGGCACCGACCCGCACGGCATCGCCGCCGCCGTGGCCGGCCCGCTGCGCCGCACCGTGGTCGTGCTCACCGCGGCGTCGCCGATCGCCGTCTCCCTGTCCGTCGACAGCCACCGCCGGGCGTTCCTGCAGGCGTTCGAGGACCAGGGGATCCACGACCTCGGGCGGCGGTTCGTGTTCGTCACCCGGCCCGGGTCGCCGCTCGCGACGACGGCGCTGGAGATGGGCGCGCAGCTGTTCCTCGCGCAGCCCGGCCCGCTGTCCGCGTACTCCCTGGTGCCGGCGGGTCTGGCCGGCGCCGACATCGACGAGCTCGTCGAGCAGGCGTTCGCGCTGGCCGAGCCGCCCCGCCGCACGCCCGCCGCCGGCTTCTCCCTGCCGCCCGCGAGGCGCGCGACCGCGGGGTTCGCACCTCCCGGTGCGCCGCCGCCCGCCGGGGCGCCGGAAGCGCCGGCGTCCGGATCCGCGACGACCGCCTCGCCGGCCGGGTTCGAGCATCCGGCCGTCGCGCTGGGGGCCGCGGTGGCGGCCGCCGTCGCCGCGGGCCGGGACAAGATCGCCCTCGCCGCCGACGGCAGCGGGCTCGTGGGGCTCGGCGAGTGGATCGCCGCGCTGATCGACGGTGCCGGTGCCCGGGCCGTGCCCGTCGCCCTCGAGACGCCGAGCAGCTGGGGGCACGAAGGACCCGACGTCCTCAGCGTGACCACGGGCGGACCCCTCGTGCCCGGCGTCATGCCCGGCGGCGGGATCAACCCCGACCTGGCCGTCAACGGGCCGCTCGGCGTGCAGCTGCTCGTCTGGGAGCAGGCCCTCACGATCGCCGGGCTGATCGGCACCGGGCAGGCGGACGGCGAGCGGACCGGCTCCTCCCCCGCCGGCTTCGGCTCCATCGGCTTCGGCGCTGCCGGTTCCACACCCGCCGGCGGTTTGGCGTCCGGCGGTGGCGGGCACGGCGATGGTGGTGATCTGTCGTCGCGCGAAGGGGTGCTGCGGGTGCTCGACACTGGGGTGCCGCCGCAGGTGCCGGCCTTCGTCGAGGGGGCCGTGGAGGTCCACGGGGCCGTGACCGCGACGACGTTGATCGGGGCGATCGACGAGTTCGCGCGGTCGGTGCCGCCCGGTGCGGCGCTCACGGTGCTGGCATACCTCGACCGGACCGCCGACACCGCCGCGCTGGACGTGCGGACCGGACTCGCCGGCCGGGTCGACCGGGCCGTCCGGCTCGCGTGGGGCGGCGACGTCCCACTCGCCGCTGGTGGCGAGTCCGTCCAGGCCGCGACGGGCGTCGGTGGATCAGGCGGTACATCAGGGGCCAACGTCATCCAGATCACCGGCGCCGTCCCGAGGGACCTCGGCGTCCCCGGGCGCCCTTACACGTTCGGCGAGTTGCAGGCCGCGGAGGCCGCCGCCGACCGGCAGGTCCTGCTGGAGCGGGGCCGTCCGTTGCTGCGACTGCACCTGACCGACCGGAAATCCGGTATCGACCAACTGTTGGCCGCCCTCGGAGGGTGAGTGTGATGACCAATCCCTTGCGGGACCCGCAGGACCGGCGACTGCCTCGGATCCCCGAGCCGTGCGCGCTGGTCATCTTCGGCGTCACCGGTGACCTTGCCCGCAAGAAGCTCATCCCGGCTGTGTACGACCTGGCCAACCGGGGACTGCTGCCGCCGAGCTTCGCGGTCCTCGGCTTCGCGCGGCGCGACTGGGGCGACGGCGACTTCGAGGACCTCGCCCGCAAGGCGGCGCAGAACGGCGCCCGGACCACGTGGCGGGAGGAGGTGTGGTCGCGCCTCTCCGGCAACATCAAGTTCGTGCCCGGGTCGTTCGAGGACGACGCCGCGTTCGACCACCTCGCGCAGACCCTCAACGACCTGCACGACGAGTCCGGCATCCCCGGCAACGCGGCGTTCTACCTGTCGATCCCGCCGTCGGCGTTCCCGGTCGTGCTCAAGCAGCTCGAGCGCACCGGCATGTCCGACAACGCGAAGTCCGGCGGCTGGCGCCGCGTCGTGGTGGAGAAGCCGTTCGGCTACGACCTGGCGTCGGCGCGGCAGCTCAACGACCTCGTCGACGACGCGTTCACCGCGCAGGACGTGTTCCGCATCGACCACTACCTGGGCAAGGAGACCGTCCAGAACATCCTGGCGCTGCGCTTCGCCAACAACCTGTTCGAGCCGGTGTGGAACTCCAACTACGTCGACTCGGTGCAGATCACGATGGCCGAGGACGTCGGCATCGGCACCCGCGCCGGGTTCTACGACACCGTCGGCACGGCCCGCGACGTCGTGCAGAACCACCTGATGCAGCTGCTCGCGCTGGTCGCGATGGAGGAGCCGACGGCGTTCGACGCGACCGCGATCCGCACCGAGAAGCTCAAGGTGCTCAACGCGATCACCGTGCCGTCCGACGTGTTCACCAACACGGTCCGCGGGCAGTACCTGACCGGCTGGGTCGCGGGCGAGCGCGTCCCCGGCTACCTGGAGGAGAAGGACGTCCCGGCGGACTCCAAGACGGAGACGTACGTGGCGATGCGCCTCGGCATCCAGAACCGCCGCTGGGCCGGGGTGCCGTTCTACATCCGCGCCGGCAAGCGCATGCCGCGCCGCGTCACGGAGCTCGCGATCTCCTTCAAGAAGGCGCCCCACCTGCCGTTCCACCAGACCGACGTGGAGATGCTCGGCCACAACCAGCTGGTCATCCGGGTGCAGCCCGACGAGGGCGTGATGCTGAAGTTCGGCTCGAAGGTGCCCGGCACGACCATGGAGGTCCGCGACATCGCGATGGACTTCCAGTACGGCGAGGCGTTCACCGACGCGAGCCCCGAGGCGTACGAGCGGCTCATCCTCGACGTCCTCGTCGGCGACAAGACCCTGTTCCCCGACTCGGCCGAGGTCGAGGCGAGCTGGAACGTCATCGACCCCCTGGAGGAGGCGTGGAAGGGCTCGACGCCCGAGCCGTACCGCGCCGGCGAGTGGGGTCCTCGAGCAGCCGACGAGATGCTGGCCCGCGAGGGCCGCGCCTGGCGCCGGGCCTAGAGGGGGAGTTCGTCATGATCGGGCTTTGGGACACCACCGGTATCGAGGTCGTGAAGGCGCTCGCCAATGAGCGGCGCAGCGCGGGCGGGCTCACCAGCGGCCTCGCCCTCACCCTCGTCGCCGTCGTCGACGAGCGGCAGGTCCGGGAGGCGGAGGCCGCCGCGACCATCGCCGCCTCCGCGCACCCGTGCCGGCTGCTCATCATCGTGCGCGCCGACGTCACCCAGCAGCGGTCCCGCCTCGACGCGGAGATCGTCGTCGGCGGGCGGCTCGGGCCGTGCGAGGCCGTCGTCATGCGCATGCAGGGCCGCCTGGCGCTGCACGCCGAGTCGGTCGTCATGCCGCTGCTCGCCCCGGACGTGCCGGTGGTGACCTGGTGGCAGTGCACGCCGCCGGAGCGGATCGCGTATGACCCGCTCGGCGTCGTCGCGGACCGCCGCATCACCGACAGCGCCCAGGCCCCCGACCCCGTGGACGCGCTGCGCATCCGCGCCGAGGACTACGTGCCCGGCGACACCGACCTGGCCTGGTCTCGGATCACCCCGTGGCGCACGCTGCTCGCCGGCGCCTTCGACGCGACCCGGGTCGGCGTCAGGTCCGTCGAGATCATCGCCCCCGACACCGACCCCACGGCGCCGCTGCTCGGCGGCTGGCTCGAGGCCCGTCTCGGCGTCCACCCGACCCGCAAGCCCGGCTCCGGCAAGATCATGGAGGCGGTGAACCTGGAACTCGCCGACGGCAGCAGCATGAACCTCATCCGCGACCTGAACGCGGGCATCGCCACCCTCAAGCGCACCGGCCAGCCCGACCGGATCCTGCCGCTGAGCCGGCGTCCGCTCGGCGAGGAACTGGCCGAGGAGCTGCGCCGTCTCGACCCCGACCAGCCGTACGCGGCCGCGCTCGCCGCCGCCACGGGCAAGCAGCACCTCGACGAGCGCGGGGCGCCCCGGGTGCACATCTGGAAGGACCCGGCGCTCGCCGAGCGCCCGGAGGCCGCTTCGTCCTCGTCCCTGGAGTCCGTCCCTTCATGACCGTCGTCATTCACGATGACCCGAAACAGCTCGCCGAGGCGACCGCTGCCCGCCTGATCGTCCGGCTCACGGACGCGCAGGCGGAGCGGGGCGTCGCGTCCCTCGTCCTCACCGGCGGGCGGATCGCCGCGCAGATCTACGCGGCGGTCCTCGCCAACCCGGCCCGCGACGCCGTCGACTGGTCCCGGGTCGACTTCTGGTGGGGCGACGAGCGGTTCCTGCCGTCCGGCGACCCCGACCGCAACGAGACCCAGGCCAGGGCGGCGATGCTGGACAGCCTGCCGGTCGACCCGGCCCGCGTCCACCCGATGCCCGCCTCCGACGACCCGCTCGGCGACGACGCCCCGGCCGCGGCGGTGTCCTACGCCCGCGAGCTGGCCGGCGCTGCCGGCGGCGGTCCTTCTGCCGGCGGCGGTCCTTCTGTCGGTGGCGGGGCTGCCGGCGTCGGGGCGGCCGGCGCTGCCGCGTCCGCCGCCGGGGCGCCCGGGCTCGCGGCGGCCGGTGTGGCTGCCATTGACGCTGCCGCGGTCGGGTCCGCTGGGTCCCCCGGGTTCGCTGGGTCCGCCGGGCCGGGCGCCGCTGATGCCGGGCTGCAGCCGGGCGGTGCTGCCGGGCTGCCGGGCGGTGTTGCCGGGCTGCCGCGGTTCGACGTGGTGCTGCTCGGCGTCGGCGAGGACGGCCACGTGGCGTCGGTGTTCCCCGGCCACCCGGTCGGCGACGAGACCGGGGCGACCGCCTCGGTCCACGACAGCCCGAAGCCGCCACCGGTCCGCGTGACGCTGACCCTGCCCGCCATCAACACGGCCAGCGAGGTCTGGCTGATCGCCGCCGGCGACGGCAAGGCCGACGCGGTCCGCGAGGCATGCACAGCCACGCCCGCCGCGCTCCCCGCCGCCCGCGTGCGCGGCGAGCACCGAACCCTGTGGCTCCTGGACCGCGCCGCCGCGTCCTCCCTGCCCGCCTGACCCTCGCCCCTCATGATCCGGAAGAGTTCTTGTCGCTGTAGGCGCAACAAGTCTTCCGGATCATGGGGGTGCGACAGGGCTGCTCAGGCGCGGCGCTGGCGGAGGCGGGCCAAGGCCTCGGCCAGGATGGCCTCGCCGTCCTCGTCGGAGCGGCGCTCCTTCACATAGGCCAGGTGGGTCTTGTACGGCTCGGTGCGGGGCCGCTCCGGCGGCGCCTGCTCGTCCTGGCCGGCAGGGAGCCCGCACCGCGGGCACTCCCAGGTGGTCGGGGGCGTGATCTCGGCGGCGAAGGCGGGCTCGGTCATGTGCCCGTTGGCGCACCAGTAGGTGACGCTGCGACGGGCCGCCTGCTCGCCGCGCTCGGCCCAGCGCATGGGGCCGGAACCTACTCGGGTCCCGCGGATGGCGTTACCAGCTGCCACGGCTGCTCGCTCCTGTTCGTCGGGGGGGGTGCGACGTCGTGCGGAGGCAGGAGTGTGGGCGAAAAACACCTGCGCGCGGTCCGTCGAACGGACCGCGCGCATGAGTCTAGAACACCAGGAGTGCTCAGACACCAGCGTTCTGGACAACTTTCAGCCAGAGGCCAAGACCAACGATGCAGGCGAACCAGATGATGCCGACCAGCAGCGTGTAGCGGTCGAGGTTCTTCTCGGCGACCGACGAGCCGGCGAGGCTGGACGAGACGCCGCCGCCGAACATGCTCGACAGGCCACCGCCCTTGCCGCGGTGCAGCAGCACGAGCATCGTGAGCAGCACGCTCGTGATGATGAGCAGCACGATCAGGGTGTAGGCGAACGCCGTCATGGCGCGGTCGTCCTCTCGGTGGGCGGACAGCAGTAGAGAGCAGACGCAAGCTTACTGGACTACGCGAGTCCGAGGGCACACAGGTCCGGCTGGCCGAACTGCGGATGGATGAAGCCGCCCCGGACCTTCGTGCCGGACATCCGCAGCGCCTTCATGTAGATGATCGGGATCGCGGCTGCCTTGCTCGCGATCTTCTCGTCGAGCTCGCCCCAGAGGAGGTACTGGCGCTCCGGCACCGACTCCTCCAACGCCGCCGTGATGTCGTTGTTGATCTCGGGGTCGTTGAGCAGGGCGTAGTTCTGGTTGTTGGTCGCGTTGGCCTTGGCGGGGATGAGGCGGCCGTCGAACAGGGGCGGGATGACCGCGGAGCCGTTGGCCCAGTCGGGGATCCAGCCGGCCCAGAGCAGGTCGTTGGTGTTCGCCGGGTTGCCGATGACGTCGAAGTACGTCTCCGGGTCGATGCCGTTGACCTTGATCTGGATGCCGATCTGCTGGTACGTCTCGACCATCGTGGTGGCCAGGCGGCGGATGTCCTTCTGCTCCGGGATCGCCAGGGTGAGCGTCGTGGCGCACGGCTTGCCCTTGTTGCGCTGGTCGTCCATCAGCTTCATCGCCACGTCCGGCTTGCCCTCGACGTTGGCGGTGCTGTCGTACAGGTCGAAGTCCTTGTGGGCCTTCAGCTGCGGGGCGATCATCGTGTTGGCGTAGTCGCCGAAGACCGAGCCGCCCATCGCCGCGCGAAACTTCCGCTTGTTGAAGGCGAAGACCAGGGCGCGCCTGCAGTCCAGCTCGGGGATGCGCCTGGTGTTGAGCGACAGGTACCGGATGCCGCCGTAGCTGCCCTGCACGGCCCGTGCGGACAGGCCGGGGTCGTTGACGACCTGCTGCACGAAGTTCGGCGCGACGTTCTTGTCCAGGTCGATCGCCTCGGCCCAGTCGCCCTCGCTCTGGATCAGGTTCGAGGTGACGGTCGGCAGGTCACCGTTCGCCTCGATGATGATCTTGTCCGGGTACGCCTTGCGGACGCTGTCGGTCTTGCGGTCCCAGTACTGGTTGCGGACGTAGACGAGCTGCTGGTCGGTGTTCTCCTGCAGCTTGTACGGTCCGTTGGAGAGCGGCTTCTTGTCGTACTCGGCCTTGGTGTCCTGCTTGGCCTGCACCGGCGCGAACACGGACATGGCGGCGGTGTAGCCGAAGTCGCCGACCGGCTGGGACAGCATGAACTTGATGTTGCGGTTGTCGACGCACTGCACGGACTGCAGGCCCTTGCCGTTGTTGTTGCCGCCGACGAACGGGCCCGCGTAGTTGTCGGTGCCGGCGAGGTACGTCTTCGGGTACGGCTGGGCGACCGAGAACAGGCTCGAGAAGCTGCGCTCCACGCCGTACTTCACGTCGGCGCAGGTGATCGGGGTGCCGTCCTCCCAGCGGAGGTCGTCCTTGAGCTGGAAGTCCCAGACCCGGTTGCCCTCGCTGGGGCGGCCCGCGTCGGTGGCGAGGTCACCGACGATCTCGCTGGCGGCCTCGCCGGGCTCGGAGCGGAACGTGGTGAGGGTCCGAGTGGTGAGGCGGCTGATGTTGGCCTCGGTCGCGGTCGCGATGCGCTGCGGGTCCAGGTGGGCCGGCATGGCGCTGACGACGACGCGGAGCGTCCCGCCGGTCTTCGGCGGCTGCGGGCGGTTCTCGGCGCCGGCGTCGCTGCAGGCCGCCGTCGCGAGCAGCGACAGGCCGGCCAACGACGCGACGAAACGCTGTGCGAGCATGCTCGGTCCCCACTCGTCATGGTCGGCCCGTTCGTGGCGGGCGGCCCTGGCTGTTGCTCCCGCGCCCGGCGCGGGGCTGTCCGCGCTGTGCGCGAGCATGTCCGGCAGCCCGGTGTCGGGGCTGTGGACGAGGCCACTTTAGGCGGCGTTCATGCCGGGCGGAACCTGGGGTGGGACACAAAACAGCGTCGCGCGGCCCGGGTCCGGACCGCGCGACGCTGCGTTCTGAGCTGGTTACTTGCCGAGGCGGCAGATGCGGACAAACCCCTCCGCATCGATGCTGGCGCCACCGACGAGCGCGCCGTCGATGTCGGGCTGCTCGATGATCGACGCCACGTTGTCGTGCTTGACCGAGCCGCCGTACAGGATGCGCACCCGGTCGGCGGTGCCGCCGGTGTACTTCTCCGCGAGGCGCGTCCGGATCGCGCCGATGACCTCCTGCGCGTCCTGCGGGGTCGCGACCTTGCCGGTCCCGATCGCCCACACCGGCTCGTACGCCACGACGATCTTCTCGACCTCGTCGGTCTTGATCTTCTCGAGGCCCGCGTCGAGCTGGGCGAGCGTGTAGCCGACGTGCTCGCCGGCCTCACGGACCGCCAGGCCCTCGCCGACGCACAGGATCGGGGCGATGCCGTTCGCGAGAGCGGCCTTCACCTTGGCGTTGACGAGCGCGTCGTCCTCGCCGTGGTACTGGCGGCGCTCCGAGTGCCCGACGACGACGTACTGGCAGCCGAGCTTCGCCAGCATCGCGCCGGAGATCTCGCCCGTGTACGCACCCGACGAGTGCTGCGACAGGTCCTGAGCGCCGTAGCCGATGAGCAGCTTGTCGCCGTCGACCAGCGTCTGCACGCTGCGGATGTCGACGAACGGCGGCAGCACGACCACCTCGACGTCGTTGAGCTGCTGCTCGTTGAGGCTGAACGCCAGCTTCTGCACCAGGGCGATGGCCTCGAGGTGGTTGAGGTTCATCTTCCAGTTGCCGGCCATGAGCGGCCGGCGGCCGGTTGCTTCTGCCATCGCTCAGCCCTCCAGTGCCGTGATGCCGGGCAGAGCCTTGCCCTCGAGGTACTCCAGGGACGCGCCACCACCGGTCGAGATGTGGCTGAACCCGTCCTCCGGGATGCCGAGCGCGCGCACGGCCGCGGCCGAGTCGCCGCCGCCGACGACGCTGAAGCCGTCGATCTTCGTGATCGCCTCGGCGACGCCCCGCGTGCCGGCCGCGAACGGCGCCAGCTCGAAGACGCCCATCGGCCCGTTCCAGAACACGGTCTTCGCGGACTCGACGGCCTGCGCGAACAGCGTCACCGACTCCGGTCCGATGTCCAGGCCGAGCTCCTCGGCCGGGATCGCGTCGGCGGCGACGACCTGGGTCTTCGCGTCGGCCGCGAACTTGTCGGCGGTCACCACGTCGACCGGCAGCACGATCTTGCCGGCGCCGCGGGCGAGCAGGTCGGCGCAGGTGGCGACCATCTCGTCCTGCAGCAGGCTCTTGCCGACCTCGTGGCCCTGGGCCTTGAGGAAGGTGAAGCACATGCCGCCGCCGATGAGCAGCTTGTCGACCTTCGGCAGCAGCGCCTCGATCACGGCGAGCTTGTCGGAGACCTTCGAGCCGCCCAGGATGACCACATACGGCCGCTCGGGGTCGCCGGTGAGCTTCGACAGCACGTCCAGCTCCCGCTGCACGAGGCCGCCGGTGTACCGCGGAAGCAGCGCCGCCACGTCGAACACGCTCGCGTGCTTACGGTGGACCGCGCCGAAGGCGTCGTCGACGTACACGTCGGCGAACTCGGCGAGCTGCGCGGCGAACCCGCCCCGCTCCGCCTCGTCCTTGCTGGTCTCGCCCTTGTTGAACCGCAGGTTCTCCAGCAGCGCCACGTCACCGTCGCCGAGCCCGGCGACCGCGGCCTGCGCCGACTCCCCCACCGTGTCGGTGGCGAACGCGACGGGCTTGCCCAGCAGCTCGCCGAGCCGGTTCGCCACCGGCCGCAGCGTGTACTTCGGGTCGGGCTCGCCCTTCGGACGGCCCAGGTGCGACACCACGGTGACCCGTGCGCCGGCCTCACGCAGCGCGTTGAGCGTCGGCAGGACCGCCCGGATGCGCCCGTCGTCGGTGATCTTGTCTCCGTCGAGCGGAACGTTCAGGTCGGCGCGCAGAAGCACGCGCCGACCTTTGACGCCCTCGCTCAGGAGGTCGTCGAGCGTCTTCACAGGCCGGTGCCCACCAGCGTGACGAGGTCGACGAGGCGGTTGCTGTAGCCCCACTCGTTGTCGTACCAGCCGACGACCTTGACCTGGTTGCCGATCACCTTGGTGAGGCCCGCGTCGAAGATGCACGACGCCGGGTCGGTGACGATGTCGCTGGAGACGATCGGGTCCTCGGTGTAGACCAGGATGCCCTTGAGCGGACCGTCGGCGGCGGCCTTGACGGCGGCGTTGACCTCGTCGACCGTGGTCTCGCGACCGACGGTGACGGTCAGGTCGGTGGCCGAGCCGGTCGGGATCGGCACACGCAGCGCGTAGCCGTCGAGCTTGCCCTTGAGCTCCGGCAGCACCAGGCCGATCGCCTTCGCGGCGCCGGTCGAGGTCGGCACGATGTTCAGCGCGGCGGCGCGGGCACGACGCAGGTCCTTGTGCGGGCCGTCCTGCAGGTTCTGGTCCTGCGTGTACGCGTGGATCGTGGTCATGAGGCCACGCTCGATGCCGAACGTGTCGTTGATGACCTTGGCCATCGGCGCGAGGCAGTTGGTGGTGCACGATGCGTTGGAGATGATCGTGTGGTTCGCGGCGTCGTACTTGTCCTCGTTGACGCCCAGGACGACCGTGAAGTCCTCGCCCTTGGCCGGCGCCGAGATGATGACCTTCTTGGCGCCCGCGCCGACGTGAACCTTGGCCTTCTCGGCGTCGGTGAAGATGCCGGTCGACTCGATCACGACGTCGGCGCCCAGGTCGCCCCACGGCAGCTTCGACGGGTCGCGCTCGGCGAGCGCCTTGAACGTCTTGCCGTTGACCGTGATCTCGTCGGAGGTCGCCTTCACCTCGTAGGGCAGGCGGCCCAGGATGCTGTCGTACTTGAGCAGGTGCGCCAGCGTCGCGTTGTCGGTGAGGTCATTGACGCCCACAACCTCGATGTCAGCGCCCTTGGCCAGCGCCGCACGGAAGAAGTTGCGGCCGATGCGGCCGAAGCCGTTGATGCCAACCCGGATGGTCACTTCGACACATCTCCTCGCCTCGTCGCGGCCGGCCGTTGCCGATGCCGGTCGCCCGTGAGTGATCATGGCTCGCCCGGTCGTGGCCCTAATCGGTGAGGCCCATGAGCGGGGAGCGGCCGCGTGGAGCGGCATACGGACGGCTTCGTCGCCGAACAGGAAAACCCTATCGCTTGCACGGTATCGAACTCCCGCGGGGGTGTCTGAGCACACAGCCCGATCATCCGGTTTCACCCTCCCTCGAAGGGGGCTCCAGATCCGTCCCGTGCCCCCGCGCCGCCGACGTTGGAGACATTGTCTCGCTGGGGTACGACAAAAACTCGGCGAGATCGGCGACGTCCCGCGGCGGTTTTTCTGTCGCCCATGATCTGGAAACCCAGGTCTCCGGCGTCACGCGAACCACTCAGCTCCCACCAGCCCCGCAGGCCACTCGCATGATCCGGAATTCCTGGGCGCACACAGGCTTCTGGATCACGGGAACCGCTCACCTGGACGAGTTCGCGCTGCTCTGGGGCACAAGGATTCCCAGACGACGAGCACCGCTCAGGCCGCGACACGTCCTGCCCCGCGGGACGGTCGCGGCGTGGCGTCGGCGGACGGGCCGCGGAGGCGGGCCGGCCGGCGGCCACGTGCTTGTCGCAGCCGGCGGCCACGTCGCGGCCGGCGGCCACGTCGCGGCCTCGGCCGGGCGGGGCGCGGAGGCGCCCCAGCCGGCGCCGCGTCCTGGCGCAACCGCACGCGGACGTGGCAGGGAGGGCCGCCTGGGCCCGACCGGTCGCTGACGGAGAGCGACGGTCGTGCCCACGACGGACCAGAGCCCGCATGGATGGGCTAACTGACCAGCATCTCCGGCGTGACGGCGGACTCGGTGTCGGGGATTCCGAGGTCGCGGGCGCGCTTGTCGGCGAGGGCGAGCAGACGCCTTATGCGCCCGGCGATCGCGTCCTTCGTGAGCGGCGGGTCCGCGAGCGCGCCGAGCTCCTCCAGGGAGGCCTGCCGGTGCTCGAGGCGCAGGGTGCCGGCGCTGAAGAGGTGCTCGGGGGCGTTGTCGGCGAGGATCTCCATCGCGCGGGCGACCCGGGCGGCGGCGGCCACCGCGGCGCGGGCGGAGCGGCGCAGGTTGGCGTCGTCGAAGTTGGCGAGGCGGTTGGCGGTGGCCCTGACCTCGCGGCGGACCCGGCGCTCCTCCCAGGTGAGGACGCTCTGGTGCGCGCCGATGCGGGTGAGCAGCGCGGCGATCGCGTCGCCGTCCTTGACCACGACGCGGTCGACGCCGCGGACCTCGCGGGCCTTCGCGGTGATCCCGATGCGCCGGGCGGCGCCGACGAGCGCGAGCGCGGCCTCCGGCCCGGGGCAGGTGATCTCCAGGGCGCAGCTGCGGCCCGGCTCGGTCAGCGAACCGTGCGCCAGGAACGCGCCCCGCCACGCCGCGACGGCGCAGCACATGTTGGCCGACACGACGTGCGGGGGCAGCCCCCGGACCGGCCGGCCACGGACGTCCAGCAGGCCCGTCTGCCGCGCGAGCGCCTCGCCGTCCTTGACCACGCGGACGATGAAGTGGCTGGCCTTCCGCAGGCCGCCGGACGCGAGGACGTGGATCTCGCTCTGGTACCCGTAGACCTCCGAAACCTCCCGGCGGAGCCGGCGGGCGGCGGCGTTGGTGTCGAGCTCGGCCTCGACGACCACCCGGCCGGAGACGATGTGCAACCCGCCCGCGAAGCGGAGCAGCGCGGCCATCTCGGCGCGCCGGCAGCAGGGTTTCGCTACGTCCACCCTGCTCAGCTCGTCCTTGACCGCAGCGGTCATCGCCATTCTGTCGTCACCTCGCGGGGCTCAATCGAACTGTCGGTGGTGCTGCTCAGTAGTGGTTTCAAGGCTGAAGCCAGCGCGTGCGGGTCGTGCAGCGGTGCTCCGTCAGCGACAGCCATCGGCGCGAGCACGAGACGGGCACCCAGCGATTCTGCCGCACGATGGACCGGTTCGGGGTCGCCTACGGCTTTCCCGTCGGCAAGAACTACATCGACCTGTAGCCCAGGTAGGTAACGACGCAGGGCAGCAAGGTGTTCCGGCAGGGTCAGGCCGGCCGTCTCACTGTCGGCCGCCAGATTGAGCGTGACCAGGCGCTTTGCGGCGCTCATGGAGATCGCTTCCGCCAGTTGCGGCACCAGCAGATGTGGAATCACGCTGGTGAACCACGATCCCGGCCCGAACAGCAGCCAGTCCGCGTTCTTCGTCGCCTGTACCGCCTCCGAACAGGCCTCCGGTGCGGCCGGCACGAGCCGGACCCTGTCGATCCTCTTCGGGGTGACCGCGACGGCATGCTGACCGCGCACCGTCACCACCTCACCACGCTCGGACAGGTCCGCCTCGATGTGCAGCGGCTGCCGCGACATGGGCAGCACCCGCCCGTCGCACCGCAGCATCTGCGCCGCCTGGTCCAGCGCGACGACGGGGTCGCCGGCGAGCTCCATCAGGGCGCACAGGACGAGGTTGCCGACCGGGTGCCCGGCGAGGTCGTCGCTGCCGGCGAACCTGTGCTGGAACACCTCCGCCATCGCCTCCTCGTCGGCGAGCGCGGCGAGCGCCTGGCGCAGGTCCCCGGGCGGCAGGATGTCGCGGGTCGCGCGCAGCCGCCCGCTGGACCCCCCGTCGTCGGCGACCGTGACCACGGCGGTGATGTCCAGCGGCGTGTCCAGGTGAATCCGGCGCAGCGCCCGCAGGGACGCGGACAGCCCGTGCCCGCCGCCGAACGCGACGACCCGCACACCACTCACGCCGTCACCTCCGCTGCGCCCCGGCACCGGCCTGAGCCACACCTGCAGTACCGATTCGCGGCTCCGCTCATTCGCGCCCCAGGTCGCGGTGCTGCGGCGCAGCGGCGAGACGCATCTCACGAAGCCGCCGGGCGAGCTCCTCGGCGATCGCGACGCTGCGGTGCTTGCCACCCGTGCACCCGACGGCGATCGTCAGGTACCGCTTGCCCTCCCGCTCGAAGCCGGGGGCGGTCGCGTTGATCAGCCTGGCGTACGTCTCCACGAACGTGACCGCGCCGCGCTGCCCGAGCACGTAGCGGCTCACGTCGGTCTCGCGTCCCGTGTGCTCGCGCAGCTCCGGCACCCAGTACGGGTTCGGCAGGAACCTCGCGTCGAGGACGAAGTCGGCGTCTGGCGGGAGTCCGTACTTGAAGCCGAACGACAGCACCGTGACCCTGATCTGGGTCGTGTCCTCTTCGCCGAACATCTCCTCGATGCGCCCGCGAAGCTGGTTGACGTTGAGGTGGCTGGTGTCGATCAACACGTCGGCCTGCTCGCGGGCCTCCTGGAGCAGCTTCCGCTCAGCGGCGATGCCGTCCGACAGCCGCCCGCCGCCCTGCAACGGGTGCGACCGGCGCACGCTCTCGAACCGCCGGATCAGCACCTCGTCGTCGGCGTCGACGAACACCATCCGCGGGTTGAACCCCCGCTCCCGCAACGACTTCACCGCGCCCGGCAGATCGGTGGAGAACGCGTGGCTGCGCACGTCGAGCACCATCGCCGTCCGCCGCGCCGCCCCCCGCGCCGCGAACGCCAGCTCCGCCATGTCGAGCAGCAACGCCTGCGGCAGGTTGTCCACGACGTAATACCCGACGTTCTCCAGCGCCCGGGCGACCGTGCTCCGCCCTCCGCCGGACACCCCCGTCACGATGACCAGGTCGGTCGCCGTGCGGTCAGCCACCCCTGGCGATTCTTCGCTCACCACGCCGACGAGTTTATGCCGTGCCATCCGCCCGTCCGGCGGCTCGGTCGGTTTGCACCTTTTCAGGGTGCTCAGATCAGCCGTCCCGCACCAATTGACCCCGTTCGGCCCGATACCCACTACACCAACGTCGTCAACGGTCGGGATGATGCACCCTGGCCTGCCCCAGCAATTCTCAGCTGGATCGGCGAATCCGCACGCGTGATACCTGCGGTCGGCGCGCGCCGCCCCCGGGCCAGCGGGATGTGCACTGATCGAAGGCCAGCAACAGCGTGACAGCACCGAATGCCACCCCCGCCGGCACTGGACCACGCGAGAACGGCGGCCGGAAAACCTCACCGCAACCACGCCACCTGACGCCCGCCCCAGAACCGTGCGGAAGACGCACTCCCCTCCGCACACGGACATCACCACCAAGACAGCAAACGCGTGAGAACCCTCGCCATCACCATGATCGAAGGACACCCCTGGCCGCCCGCACGACCACCAGACGACTTCGATCATCGAAGGCCACAACCACGATCGCTCCGACGGGGCTACAAACGCGCGGACAGTGCTGCAACGAAAGCTGGCTCGTGAAACCCAACGACAGCGTGGAAACACCGAATGACACCCCCGACGGCGCCGGACCATCCGAGAACGAAGGCCGGAAAACACCACCACGACCACGCCACCAGACGCCCGACCCCCCAAATCCGTGCGGAAGACACACGCTCCCTCCGCACACGGACATCACCACCGAGACAGCGAACGCGGATCTCTCAGCCGAGAACCCTCGCCATCACCGTGATCGAAGGACAGCCCGGGCCGCCCAGACGACCACCAGACGACTTCGATCATCGAAGAAGGTCACGACCACGATCGCTCCAAGGGGCTACAAACACGCGGACGGTGCCGCAACGAGAGCTGGCTCGTGAAACCCAACGACAGCGTGGAAACAGCGAATGACACCCCCGACGGCGCCGGACCATGCGAGAACGAAGGCCAGGGAACATCACCGCAACCTCGCCATCACCATGATCGAAGGACAGCCCTGGCCACCCTGACAACCACCAGACGACTTCGATCATCGAAGGCCACGACCACGATCGCTCCGACGGGCTACAAACGCGCGGATGGCGCTGCAACGAAAGCTGGTTTGTGATGCCAACGACGGCGTGGAAACACCGAATGACACCCCCGACGGCGCCGGACCATGCGAGAACGAAGGCCGGGAAACACCACCGCAACCACGCCACCAGACGCCCGGCCCCAGATCCGTGCGGAAGACGCACCCTCCCTCCGCACACGGACATCACCACCGGGGACAGCGAACACGGATCTCTCAGCCGGCAATCCTCACCACCACCGTGATCGAAGGACAACCCTGGCCACCGCACGACCACCAGACGACTTCGATCATCGAAGAAGGCCACGACCGCAATCGCTCCAAGGGGAACCACGACGGCAGGGATGGTGCTGCGACGAGAGTGCGTCGCGCTGGTTCATGAAGCCAACAACGGCGGGTGCGGCGCCGGCGGTCAGCACGATGGGCACTGGTCCTGGAAACCAGCGACGGTGTGGAAACACCGAATGACACCCCCGACGGCGCTGGACCATGCGAGAACGAAGGCCGGGGAACAGCACCGCAACCACGGCACGGACGGCAACCACGCCACCAGGCGCCCGACCCCCAGGCCGGGCGGAAAGAACCCACCCACCGTGCTGGCCTGCTACGGCGAAATCCCACACGGATCGGCGGACCCGCACGCGGACAGCAACCACCAGGGCAGCGAAGCGTGGACCGACGACGTGGCGGACGGCCGAAGCGCGCCGGCTAAGCGTCGGACGTCGAAGCGTCGACCGCCGGCGGTAAGGAAACAGGAGCAGGTGTCGCGGATGACGAGCCGACCGGCGCCGGCGACGTAGCCGGCACAGAGGAGGCAGCGGACGGCGGAGGGCCGTTCAGAGCGGCCAGAATCCCCTCCGCCGTCCGGCGGCCGATGCCCGGCACCTCGGCGATCTCCTCGATGGTGGCCGCTTTGAGACGCTTCAATGAGCCGAAATGGCGCAGCAGGGCTTTGCGGCGGATTTCGCCCAGGCCGGGGACGTTGTCGAGGGTCGATTCGGTCATGCGCTTGGAGCGCTTCTGGCGGTGGTAGGTGATGGCGAAGCGGTGGGCCTCGTCGCGGGCGCGCTGCAGGAGGTAGAGGCCTTCGGAGGCGCGGGGCAGGATGACGGGGAACTCGTCGTCGGGGAGCCAGACCTCCTCCAGGCGCTTGGCCAGGCCACAGATGGTGATGTCGTCGATGCCGAGGTCGAGCAGGACCTGGGCGGCGGCGTTGACCTGGGGCTGGCCGCCGTCCACGACGACGAGCTGGGGCGGGTAGGCGAACTTGCGGGGCCGGCCGGTGGTCGGGTCGATGCCGGGCCGGGACGGGTCGGCGTCCTCGGCGGCCAGGGAGTCGAGCTCGACCTTGGAGTCCAGGTAGCGGGCGAAGCGACGGCGCAGGACCTCGGAGATGGCGGAGACGTCGTCGGTGGCGCCGTTGATGGCGAAGCGGCGGTATTCGCTCTTGCGGGACAGGCCGTCCTCGAAGACGACCATGCTGGCGACGACGTCGGTGCCCTGGATCTGGGAGATGTCGTAGCACTCGATGCGCAGCGGGGCGGTCTGCATGCCGAGTGCCTCGGCGATCTCCTCCAGGGCCTTGCTGCGGGTGCTCAGGTCGCCGGCGCGGCGCAGCTTGTGCTGCTGGAGGGCCTGCTCGGCGTTGCGCGCGACGGTCTCGGCGAGGGTCTTCTTGTCGCCGCGCTGCGGCACGCGGATCGCGACCCGGCTGCCGCGCAGCTTGCTCAGCCAGTCGGCGAGCGCGTCGACGTCGGCGGGCAGCTCGGGGACGAGCAGCTCCTTCGGCAGGTCGGCGGGGTCGGTGCCGGCCTCGGCGCCGTAGATCTGGCTGCAGAAGTGGTGGACGAGGTCGCCGGCGCTGAGGTCCTCGGTCTTCTCCACGACCCAGCCGCGCTGGCCGCGGACCCGGCCGCCGCGCACGTGGAACACCTGGACGGCCGCTTCGAGCGGGTCGTCGGCGAACGCGACCACGTCGGCGTCGGTGCCGTCGCCGAGCACGACCGCCTGCTTCTCCACCGCCCGGCGCAGCGCGCCCAGGTCGTCGCGGATGCGGGCGGCGCGCTCGAAGTCCAGCTCGTCGGAGGCGGCGAACATCTCCCGCTCGAGCCGCTTCACCATCGTGTCGGTCTTGCCGGCCATGAAGTCGCAGAAGTCGTCGACGATGCGGCGGTGCTCCTCCTCGCTGACCCGGTCGACGCACGGCGCGGAGCACTTGCCGATGTAGCCCAGCAGGCAGGGGCGGCCGATCTGGCCGGCCCGCTTGAACACACCGGACGAGCAGGTCCGCGCCGGGAACACGCGCAGCAGCAGGTCGAGGGTCTCGCGGATCGCCCAGGCGTGGGCATAGGGGCCGAAGTAGCGCACGCCCTTGCGCTTGGCGCCGCGCATCACCTGCAGGCGCGGGTAGGCCTCGTCGAGCGTGACCGCCAGGTACGGGTAGCTCTTGTCGTCGCGGTAGCGGACGTTGAACCTGGGGTCGTACTCCTTGATCCAGTTGTATTCGAGCTGGAGCGCCTCGACCTCGGTGCCGACCGTGACCCAGTCGACCTTCGCCGCGGTGGTGACCATCTGCTGGGTGCGCGCGTGCAGGGTCCACACGTCGGCGAAGTACGAGTTGAGGCGCTGCCGCAGGCTCTTGGCCTTGCCCACGTAGATGACGCGGCCCGACGGGTCGCGGAACCGGTAGACCCCTGGCGTGTCGGGAATGGTGCCCGGGGCGGGGCGGTACGTGGACGGATCTGGCACGCTTCGAGACTATCCGGGGGGTACGACAAAAGCCGACCCCCCGGAAGCGACCTCACGCCAGCGAGATGTTGTCCCCGTCGATCTTCAGGGTCTTCTCGGCCAGCCCCTTGGTGGCCGGACCGTTCTTCACGGAGCCGTCGGCCGCGGAGAAGACGCTGCCGTGGCACCTGCAGTTGATCGCGCCGGCCGAGACGTCGGAGACGACGCACGACTGGTGGGTGCAGATCGAGCTGAACGCCTTGAACTGCCCGGCCTCCGGCTGGGTGACGACAACGCCGCCGCCGTCCTTGAAGATCTTGCCGCCGCCGACAGGGATGTCGGCCTTGGTCGCCAGGACGCCCGCGGCGGCACCGCCGGTGCTGCTGTCCCCGGTCTTGCCGCTGTCGTCACTGTCGTCTCCACAGGCGGCCAGCGCCGTCACGGCCGTGATTCCGGCCGCTCCGGCGAGCACCGCGCGGCGAGTCGTGTCACTCATAGGCTCCTCCAAGGTCGTTGGCCTGCTGGCTACGCCAGGAAATACGTAGATCATGGAGCGTACGGTTCAATGCTCAACAAACTCTGGGAATCCGTTACCTGCCCGTGACATTCACGGAGCACAACGCGACTACGCCTCGACGACGTACCCTGCCTGCACCTTCACGGGCACAGCGCTCAACCCACGCGTCGCCGGCCCGCGCGCGAGGCTGCCGTCCGCGATCTTGAACTGCGAGTTGTGCCCCGGGCACATGATCGTCGTCGCCCCGGCCGACGGAGGCTCCACGGTGACGCCCTGGTGGGGGCAGCTCGCCTGGTACGCCTTGAATGTCCCCTGCTTCGCCTGCACCACGAGAATCGTGTCCTTGGCGATCACGCCGCCACCCACCGGCACGTCCTTCACGGCGACCAGCGCACCCGCCGGCGGCGCCGCGTCGCTGGAGCCCGTCGCGGGCGCGGTGTTGTCGAACGGGTTGGCCGCGGTGGTCGGCGCGGCGGAGGGGGGCGCCTGGCTGCCCGCGGCCGCCGGGGTCTCCTCGTCGTCACCGCATCCGGCCAGCACCGCCACGCCGAGCGCGCCCGCGCCCAGCAGCAGTGCCCGGCGGGCCGAGCAGGGGTTGAACACGTCCTGAACCGGCACGTCTGTCCTCCTGGGGGTGAGGGCCTTGCCAGCGGCCACCGTAGCAGCGCCCGATCGTCACCGTCCCCCGGTCACCGCATCCGCCAGCAGGCGACCCCCGTTCCCCGCTCCGGCATTTCCGCTGGGGTACGACCAGCGGAAATGCCGGACCGGAGGCACACACGAGATCAGCCCTTCGCGGCCGCCTTCTTCGCCGGAGCGCGCTTCGCGGGTGCCGCCTTGGTCGCCTTCGCGCGGGTGCCCGCCGCCTTGGCGGGCCGTGCGGTCGCCGCGGCCCGCGCGGGCTCCGCCACCGGGAGGTCGTCGGGCTCCACCGTCGAGACCGCCGCCCTGGTCCGCGGCGACGCGGCCTTCCGGCCGGACCGGGCCGGTGCGGACATCGCGCCGTTGGCCTTGACCGCCCGGTCACGGGCCGTGGTGTCGCCGCTGATGTCGCCCTTCAGGCCCAGCACCGGCCGCAGGAACTGCCCCGTGTGGCTCTCGGCGATCTCCGCGACCTCCTCCGGCGTGCCCGCCGCGACCACCGTGCCGCCCTTGTGACCGCCCTCGGGACCCATGTCGATGAGCCAGTCCGCAGACTTGATGACGTCGAGGTTGTGCTCGATGACGATGACGGTGTTGCCCTTGTCGACGAGGCTCTGCAGCACGATGAGCAGCTTGCGGATGTCCTCGAAGTGCAGGCCGGTCGTCGGCTCGTCCAGCACGTACACGGTGCGGCCGGTGGACCGCTTCTGCAGCTCCGACGCGAGCTTGACCCGCTGCGCCTCGCCGCCGGAGAGCGTCGGCGCGGGCTGGCCGAGGCGCACGTAGCCCAGGCCCACGTCGTTGAGCGTCTTCAGGTGCCGGTGGATGGCCGGGATGGCCTCGAAGAAGCTCGCGGCCTCCTCGATCGGCATGTCCAGGATCTCCGCGATCGTGCGGCCCTTGTAGTGCACCTCGAGGGTCTCGCGGTTGTACCGCGCACCCTTGCAGACCTCGCACGGCACGTACACGTCGGGCAGGAAGTTCATCTCGATCTTGATCGTGCCGTCGCCGGCGCACGCCTCGCAGCGCCCGCCCTTCACGTTGAACGAGAAGCGTCCCGGGCCGTAGCCGCGCACCTTGGCCTCGGTGGTCTCGGCGAAGAGCTTCCGGACGTTGTCGAACACGCCGGTGTACGTCGCCGGGTTGGACCTCGGGGTGCGGCCGATCGGTGACTGGTCGACGCCGACGACCTTGTCGACCTGCTCCAGCCCGGAGATGCGGGTGTGCCGGCCGGGCACCAGGCGGGCGCCGTTGACGACGTTGGCCAGCACCGCGTGGAGGATGTCGTTGACCAGGGTCGACTTGCCGGAGCCGGAGACGCCGGTCACCGCCACGAACTGCCCGAGCGGGAACGGGACGGTCAGGTTCTGCAGGTTGTGCTCGCGGGCGCCGACGACGACCAGCTCGCGGCCGGGCGTGCGGGGGCGGCGGATCTCCGGCGTCGGGATGCTGCGCCGGCCCGCCAGGTACGCGCCGGTCACCGACTCCTCGGCGGTGATCAGCTCCTCGTACGGCCCGCTGTGCACGACCCGGCCACCGTGCTCACCGGCGCCGGGCCCGATGTCGACGATCCAGTCGGCGGTGCGGATCGTGTCCTCGTCGTGCTCGACCACGATCAGCGTGTTGCCGAGCCGCTTGAGCCGCGTCAGGGTCTCGATGAGCCGGTGGTTGTCGCGCTGGTGCAGGCCGATGCTGGGCTCGTCCAGCACGTACAGGACGCCGACGAGGCCGGAGCCGATCTGGGTCGCGAGCCGGATGCGCTGCGCCTCGCCGCCGGACAGGGTGCCGGAGGCCCGGTCCAGGGAAAGGTAGTCGAGGCCGACGTCGACGAGGAACCGCAGCCGGGCGTTGATCTCCTTCAGGACCCGCTCGGCGATGAGCTTCTGCCGGTCGGTGAGGGTCATCGCACCGAGGAGCTCCGCGCAGTCACCGACGGACAGGTTGCAGATGTCGGCGATGCTGTGCCCGGCGATGGTGACCGCGAGGATCTCCGGCTTGAGCCGGGACCCGCCGCAGGTGCCGCAGGGCACGTCGCGCATGTACCCCTCGTACTTGTCGCGGGACCAGTCGCTCTCGGTGTCGGCGTGCCGGCGCTCGATCCACTGCACCACGCCCTCGAAGCCGGTGTAGTAGGAGCGCTCGCGCCCGTACTTGTTGCGGTACCGGACGTGGACCTGGTCCTCCGACCCGTACATGATCGCCTTCTGCGCCCGCGACGACAGCGCACGCCAGGGCGTGTCCAGGTCGAAGCCGGCCTCGGCGCCCAGGGCCTCCAGCAGGCGGAGGAAGTATTCGAGGGTGTGGCCGGTGGCCCAGGGCGCGATCGCGCCGCCGCGGAGCGTCTGCTCCGGGTCGGGCACGATCAGCTCCGGGTCGACCTCCTTCTTGGTGCCGATGCCGGTGCAGTCGGGGCAGGCGCCGTATGGCGCGTTGAACGAGAACGACCGGGGCTCGAGGTCCTCGATCGACAGCGGGTGCTCGTTGGGGCAGGCGAGGTGCTCGGAGAAGAGCCGCTCGCGGTGCTCGTCGTCCTCGGGCACGTCGACGAACTCGAGGATGACGATGCCTGCGGCGAGCTTCAGCGCGGTCTCGACCGAGTCGGTGAGCCGCTGCTTGGACGACGCCTTCACCGAGAGCCGGTCGACGACGACCTCGATGGTGTGCTTCTCCTGCTTCTTGAGCTTCGGCGGCTCGGTGAGCGGGTGCACGACGCCGTCGATGCGGGCCCGCGCATACCCCTTCGACTGCAGCTCCTGGAAGAGGTCGAGGTATTCGCCCTTGCGGCCGCGCACGACCGGGGCGAGCACCTGGAAGCGGGTGCCCTCCTCCATCGCGAGGACCCGGTCGACGATCTGCTGCGGCGTCTGCCGGGTGATCAGCTCGCCGCAGACGGGGCAGTGCGGCTCGCCGATGCGCGCATACAGCAGCCGCAGGTAGTCATACACCTCGGTGATCGTGCCGACCGTCGAGCGCGGGTTGCGCGAGGTCGACTTCTGGTCGATGGAGACCGCCGGCGACAGACCCTCGATGAAGTCGACGTCGGGCTTGTCCATCTGGCCGAGGAACTGGCGTGCGTACGACGACAGCGACTCCACATACCGCCGCTGCCCCTCGGCGAAGATCGTGTCGAACGCGAGGCTCGACTTGCCGGAGCCCGAGAGCCCGGTGAACACGATCATCGCGTCGCGCGGCAGGTCGAGACTGACGTCACGGAGGTTGTGCTCCCGAGCGCCACGGATGATCAGACGGTCCGACATGCTTCCCCTTGGCAGTGAATATGTCCGCCAGCAGCGGCAAAGAGTCCGGCAGCGGTGATTTTGTCCGGTTCGGACACCGTCACGGTGCCAGCCGACAACTCTAGCCAGGGGGTATGACAATTTTCCGCGCCCGAACGGGGGACCCCCCTTACGGACGTGCCAGCCGTCGCCGGTCGCGGCTCTCGCGCTTGAGCCGCCGTACCGATGCCAGCTTCTGCTCTTTCTGCAGTTTCTGCCAACTGGCGAAGCGGCGGGGGCTGAGCTCGCCGTCCTCGACCGCGGCCCGGACCGCGCAACCGGGCTCCTCACCGTGCCGGCAGTCGTCGAACCGGCACAGCGTCGCGAGCTGCGTCACATCGGCGAACGCCCGGTCCAGGCCCGCCGCGGTGTCGAACATGCCGACGAGCCGCACCCCGGGCGTGTCGAGGACCGCACCGCCGCCCGGCATGGGAATCAATGCCCGATATGTGGTGGTATGCCGTCCACGGCCGTCGCCACGCAACGCCTGCGTCTGCATCACCTGCGCCCCGGCGAGGGCGTTGACGAGGCTCGACTTCCCGGCACCGGACTGCCCCAGGAGGCCGAGCGTCCGCCCGTGCGCCACGAGCGGCCGCAGCGCGGACAGGCCCATCCCCGTGCGGGAGCTGACCGCGTGGACCTCGACCCCGTCCGGCATCTGCTCGGCGAGCGCCTCGGGATCCGCGGCCAGGTCGCACTTCGTCAGGACCAGCACCGGCCGCGCCCCCGACTCCCAGGCGAGGGCGAGCAGCCGCTCGATGCGCCCGAGGTCCGGCGACGGGTCGACCGGCTCCACGACCGCAACCGCGTCCACGTTGGCGGCCAGGACCTGCCCGAACGACTCCTCACCGGCGACGGCCCGGATGATCGCGGTGCGTCTGGGCAGCACCGCCTCGGCCGTCAGGCGCTCGTCCGGCCACGTCCGCACGACGAGCCAGTCCCCCGCGCACGGCAGCGACCCGGGATCGGCGGCGGCACGCGCCAGGAGGCCCCCCGACAGGCTCGCGCGCAGCGGGCCGTCGGACGCGATCGCCGTACACACGCCCCGGTCGACGCGGCTGACCCGCGCCGGTCGGAATCCGGGCAGGTCGAACCGGCCGGAGTACAGCGCGGCATACGCGTCGTCCCAGCCCAGGGATGACAGGTCAATAATCATGAACATCCTTTACGAACCCGTGTTCGGAAATCCACGGTAGGTAGCGCGTCCACACCGCGAAACCGAATATCGGGGCTATCGTCAGGTGCGTGCTCCCCTCGCATGTGCTGGCCGGCGCCGTCGGGCTGCGCCTGGACCGGGCCGACGTCCAGTGGCACGTCTCACCTGGGCAGGACGACTCGCTCATGCGCTTCTGGCTGACGTTCGCCGGCGTCTCGTACGGCTTCCACGTCGGCGCCGAGGACGAGATCCTCGACGTCATCGTCGAGGAGCGCGGCACGGACGCCGACATGGGCGTCTACGGCCGGCTCGAGGTCAGGGCCGCCGCACCCCGCGACCCCGCCGCGGCCGCGGTCGGCCAGCGCCTCGTGGCCGTGCACGATCTGTACGCCGGCTACCTGGGCAAACCCATCGGCGCCCGGCTCAGCTTCGAGCACGTCGACCTCAGCGTCGCCGACTGGGAGGACGAGCTGCACTGGGCCGCCGGCGACCTGCCACCCGCCGTCGGCGTCCGCCAACGCTGATCTTGCCGCGTTCGCAGGTGTTGTACGAGCGGCGCCCGTCACCGTCCGCGGTCGGCTCCGGTGGCTGGTCCTACCCCCTTCACCAGTCGCGCCTTCTCCGCCCTGCGACTTCCTTCATCGGCGGATCTTGTCGTCGGCTTTTGCCGGTAAATCTTGTCGGTGGGGGGCGGTAGGGTTGGGCGGTGACGGCTGATCCACTCGTGCTGAGCGCGGAGCTCGACCGCGCCACCGCCCGCCTCCTCGACACGGTCCGCACCCTCGACGGCAACGGTCTGGTCGCCCCGTCCCGCTGCGACGGCTGGACCCGCGGCCACGTCGTGACCCACCTCGCCCGCAACGCCGACGCCTACCGCAATCTGCTGCACTGGGCCCGCACCGGGGAGAAGACCCCCACGTATGCCAGCCCCGAGGCCCGCGAGGCAGGCATCGCCGCCGGCGCCCCCCGCCCGCACGAGGAGCAGCTCGCCGACCTCACCACCGCCTGCGACCTGCTGCGCGAATCGATCGACACGATGCCCGCCGAGGCCTGGACCGCGCTCGTCGAGTGGGGCAGCACCGGCCCCACCCCCGCCGCCCGCGTCGTCTGGGCCCGCATCTGCGAGGTCGAGCTGCACCACGTCGACCTCGACGCCGGATACGGCCCGGCCGACTGGCCCGCGTCCTTCGTCCGGCGCATCCTGCACGACCCCGCCACCCCGCACGTGGCGACCCTCGTCTCCGACGACGGCACCAAGCTGCTGTCCGTCGAGGGCGCCCCAGTCGTCACCGGCCCGGCCCACCTCCTCGCCGCCTGGCTCACCGGCCGCGGCGACGGCACCGGCCTCGCCGGCGACCTTCCCTCCCTGGAGGCCTGGAAATGAGCAGCCCGGAGCGCAGCGCAGAAGCTGCGAGTCAGCATCGCAGGTGTGGCTCAGGCCGGCACCGGAGCGCAGCGGAGGCGACGGCATGAGCGGTCTGACCTTCACCAAGCTCTCCGTCGGCCCGATGGACAACAACGCCTACCTGCTCACCTGCACCACCACCGGCGACAGCCTGCTCATCGACGCCGCCAACGACGCCGAACGCCTGCTCCAGCTGATCGCCACCGCCCCGTCCGGCATCTCCACCGTCGTGACCACCCACCGCCACCAGGACCACTGGTTCGCCCTCGAGGACGTCGTCAAGGCCACCGGCGCCGCCTCCCTGGCCCACCCCGCCGACGCCCCCGAGATCCCGACCGCCACCGGCACCCTCAACGACGGCGACACCCTCCCCCTGGGCGACTGCGACCTGACCGTCATCCATCTCGTCGGCCACACCCCCGGCTCGATCGCCCTCTACCACGACGGCCACCTCTGGACCGGCGACTCCCTCTTCCCCGGGGGTCCTGGAAAGACCACAAACCCAGCGAACTTCAAGTCTCTGATGGACGACCTCGAAGCCAAGATCTTCGGCGCCTACCCGGACGAGACGGAGTTCCACCCGGGACACGGCAAGGACTCGACACTCGGCACGGAGCGCCCGTCGATCCCGGAGTGGCGCGCCAGAGGCTGGTAGCCGTAGTCGGCTCAGGACCCCCGACCCTGTCCCCTGTGTCGGAGGAGCTCCTGAGCAATGACCATCCCACCGTATTCACCTGGGTTTGTTGTACGCGCCGATCATGCGCGCCGTCCGCGACCGCTTCGTCATCGAAGTCCTCAAGGAACTCGTGGCGATCCTTGAGGACAAGACCATCGCGAGCGACGCGGAGGCGTACGCGGCCTTCCGCCGCACCGTCGCGATCCTGTCGGTCCTCGCCCACGAGGGGCGGCGCCGGTGAGCACCCCTCCGTTGACGTTCACCGAGGCAGCCGACCGCAACCCGTTCCAGCTCCTACTGGATCTGTACAACCACACCCAGCAACGGCGACCCGCGGACGAGCCGGCCGACGCGGCCCTCGAAGAGCTGGCCCTGGCCGCCGCCGTGGTGTCGTGGTGGACCCGCTGGCAGCCGCTCACCATGCACCGCGCCTTCGAGTCCGGCGCAACCCTCGCCGACGTCGCGTCCGCGACCGGACTTACCGAGGACGAAGCCTATATCCGCTGGTCACGCTGGACAGACGTCCAGTCCAGGCTGATCCTTGGCGGACGTCCGGCCATCGGCCCGGACATTGCCGCGGATATCCGGACACGCCTCCTGCCATCCCCTCGGGACGCCCGATGAACCCGATGCGCCTGGCCCGGACCGCCAGCACAGCGGCCGTCGCCTCCATCGCGGCCTGGTCCTCATGGAGCCACATGGTCCACGTCGCCCTGCACTTCGGCGAACGACCGGAGGTCGCCTACGTACTGCCGCTCTCCGTGGACGGCATGCTCATCGTCGCCTCAACCGTAATGGTCGACGACAAGCGCACCGGCGGACGCGTCCGCTGGTCGGCGCGAATCGCCTTCGCGGCGGGCGTGGCCGCAAGCGTCGCAGCCAACATAGCCGCCGCCGAAGCAACCACCGGCGCACGGATCGTTGCCGCGTGGCCGGCAATTGCCCTACTACTGGTCGTCGAGATGCTCGCCCGCACGGAGTCTTTGCCCATCGAGCGCGCCGAACGCAATGAATCTGCCGCATCTCCTCTACTCCCGCGGTCCGCGCATCGACCGCAGCCAGGCCGACCGGCACAAGCCGCCAACTCGGACGATGCACCATCCGCACCAACTGTTAGGAAACGACGTTCTGCGGCGAAGACCGCTGAGGCGATTGCAGCCGTCCGCACGCAGCGCCCAGACGCCACTACAGCGGACATCGCGAACACCCTAGGCGTGTCCGACCGCCATGTCCGACGCATTCTCAACGCAAAGTGATGTGTCGATTATGATAAGTAAGAGCAGGTTCGACTCCCACCAGGCACCAGATCGATCGAGTCCAAGCCAAGCCGGACGGCCCAACCATCCGGTCGCTCGCGCCCCGACGTGCATGTATACGTCCTGGCTAGCTACGTGGACGGCCGATCTCAATCTTCGATCGAGGCCCATTCACCGCCTGACGTCCACGAACGGCCCACTTCCGGCATCGCCAAGGCGCTCGGCTCCACCCGTCCAGCGGCCATGTCCGCCGGACGGGTCCTGGTCCAGCAGCGACTCGAACGGTTCCGCCATCTCGAACCGCTCCATCGCGCCATCCGTCAACTTCGACGGGCGACGTTCCGAAGGCAAGGGTGGCTTTCGTATGGGTCTTGAGCAAAGGAGTAGGCACTACCCACTTGGGCACCGTCGCGCACCGTAAATTCGATGCCTTCCCGTCGGACAGTGACTACAGTGCTTGGTGCCCCAGCATTGCTGATCGGACACTATCCTGCTAAGAACTGACGAGGTCGCGACTCATGACGGATGTCACTGAATCCGGCATTACTCCGGAATTCATCTCCTTGTGCAGCGAGCTACTGGGCAACGACCTCCTCGCTTATGCTCTTAGCTGTCGGCCCGACGAGCTCGACGCACTCGGGTCTAGCACTCTCGCACCAAGCCAAGCGCAGGCGGAGGTTGCAAACATTCTCTCAGCCATTCACAGCCAGATCCCTGAGGACGTTGGCGTAGAGGACATTGAGCGCGTGTTTCGTGGAGTTCTGATGGATCTCGATCAGGAGAACCGCCCGCGCATCGTTCGCATGCATCATTACACCAGTGGGCAGGAAGTCACTTTTCTCGCCGATAACGACGACATGGTTGAGTTCAACCTTCGTAATCTCGCACTCGACGTCTATCCGGCCTTCTTGCTGCCTCCCGACAGGGAATTCGGCTCGATGCCACAAACCGTGAACATTCATGTTTCGAGCCTTGCTCATCGGCATCCCGCGAGCGCCGCTTTTCTCCATGCCGTCATGGCGGACCCCCTGTTGCAGCGGGCATTCCCGACCGACACGGAGTATAGCGGCAAGACGGGATACGCATACACAAACGCTGGCTCGGCCTGGAGCTTGCAGCTTTTGAGATTTCCCAACGTGCTTCTGGAGCGCGCGTGGAGGCAGCTGGCGGCCTCCGAGCGGACGCCCGTGGCGTTCTCCGAACGCGCCGCGGAGGAATTGAAGATCGCCCGACGTCTGGTTCAGGGCAGAACGTCGGTAGTGACGCTTCGTCATGCCCTCGCTGGCGTGCTCCTGCCGCCAGGTACTCATGCGACCCTGGATTGTGGAGTGCTCCGGGAGGCTACGCAGCAAGATTGGGAAGTGGTTCCCGAGCACGTTAAAGGCATGGTGGAAACAAGCACTGCTGCTGGGGAAACGATCTCAATTCATTACGAAGGCGATATTGTCCTTGACTATAACTTTCCGCTCAGGATGCGCATTCAAGAGTGGGATCCGGACAACCTTCGAGGCGAATTTCCGCCTGATCTCCCGTACCCCTCCGAAGTAGGTAGCACGCTGACGCGACTGCGCTTCAGTCTTGTTCTCGCCGCTCCACGGGACGGCAGGGTCCTTCTCCTGCCAGCGTGGCAAACTATTGACCTTCCCCTGAGTTCCGGTTCGGGTATTGGATTTGCCGACCTCAAAAGCAACCCCAGCATTCTACCGACGCAGCTCACTCAGACAGAATTTGACGAGTGGATGACGCTGTACACGAAGCTCGGCACCAAATCGGCAAAGCGGTTGGAACTTGCCTTCGGCCGCATTTTGCGTGCCATGTCCGAGCGACGAGAGCCGGTAGACATGCTGGTCGACGCCGTCATCGCTTGGGAGAACTTGTTCGGAACCAAAGAAGGCGAACCAACCCTTCGAGTAACGAGCTCGATCGCCATCCTGCTCGAACAGAATTTCGAAGCGAGAGCGAAGCTCAGGAAACGGCTGACTGACATATACAATTTGAGGAGCGATGTCGTTCATGGAAATCGCAACCTCGAATATAGCGAATATCCCCAGTGCTTCGAGGCGCTAGACATTGCGATCAAGGTGCTCAAAGTAATGATCCTAGATAGACCAGACATACTTGACCTGCCCGACGGCGCACAACGCAGCAACCGGCTGATCCTGGGCAATTAATTCCAACCGCTGCAACTCAGGCGGCTGCAAGACGGCACCGATGGGCCATGAGGCCGCTCGCCTTGGTTCGGGGTTAAAAGCAAGGATTAGATGCGCGTCACAGTCCTGTGCGCAGCCAGCGGGCAAGTTGATCACCGAAGCGGCCACCCGCTGGCACCGCCGCACAACGAGGTAGAACCATGAAATGCCAGGGTGGAGACGTCGGCAGTCCATCCGCGAGCACTCGCAGGATGGGGCTACTTGGCTGGTGGCCAGATTGAGCAGCCCGCGCTCCGGGCAGTCGCGGACGCCGCATGCGGATCGCGGCAATACTGCAGTGCGGCACGGGCCCTGAGGATCGCCGCCGGCTTACCACATGTAAGCCGTTCATGATGCCGGTGATGCCCAGCTGTTGCGCTCCATGACGCGACTCGCAGGTTGCGCGTGCCATGCCGAACCAACCCTCTGCTTGGGCATCTTATGCCCAAGCAGAGGGTGCGTAGGTGCGCAAGGGTCGATTTCAACTGCGATCCACGCGGGCCATCTTCACGGTTCAGAGAAGGTAGCTGGCGTTGCCCTGGCAGACCGGGCAGCAGACAGAGGAATGACAGCCAGGGACACCGGTAGTGGAAGCCACGTATCCCTGGACCCACCGCGCAACGAGCGGCAATCGTCGCGAGGATGTCCGACGATCAAGCAGCCGTCAGAAATCCTCGCGTTCAAGCCCGTGTCGCAAGCCGTCCGGTGGCTGAACGTCCGCACAATGGAAGGCAGCCGCACGAACAGGAGGGGGTAGCGTGGCCGACCGCGTCCGCCGACAACACGTCGTGTCGCAGTTCTACCTTAAGTGCTTCGCGAACGACGTCCGCCAGATCCGGCGAACCACCCTGCCCGGCACGCACGAAGCAACACTCGCCACTTCCGATGCCACAGTCAACAAGGACTTTTACACCATCACCCTGCCAAATGGCACGAAGTCCGATGCATTCGAGCGCGCGTTTGCCGAACTCGAAACCTCCGCGGCGGCAGCGTTCCATGCGGTCGGCACCGGAATGTGGCCCCTTGTGGGAGAACCGCGACGTGCAATGGCAAACTGGATGGCGCTCCAACACCTCCGAACTGAGGGTATCCGATACAACCAGAATGCGCACAGCGCGACGATGATCAGGCTGATCGTGGGCGTGTCGGGCAAGGAAGCGCTGCGCCAGGTGATCCAGACGGCAGAACGTCGAGCCGTTACCAACGAAGAGCTTGACTGGGAATGGGATGACCTGACGAAGCCGGGAGGTCCAGAGCTCATCCCCTCTGCCCGCGAGCACCTGCAGCTGCTGGTTTCGCTCGTCGATCCGATGACGGCTTATCTGCACGACGCCCAATGGAGTGTCATTCGGTTCAAGCGACGGGCACTACTCACCTCGGACGAGCCGGTATCCCTGCTTGTACGGTCGGATTACCCGGCATGGCGAGGCGTCGGTATCGCCACGGCTGACGCCTTCCTCCTGCCGCTCAACCGGCGCATGGCCATGCTTGTGCGGCCGCGTGCGACCATGCCAGCTCCAATGCAAGGCATGCCCGACGCGACGGTCCCCGGCACCACCCAGCTCGCAAGCACCGTAAACCAGGAGACGGTTCTCGGTGCCAGACGCTACCTCTATCGCCATCCCGATGATGACCTACCTAAAGGCCTGCGTCTACCGGAGCCACGCGTCGATAGCCCTGACACGACAACCGGCGACGACTTCGTCCGGGAGCAGGGCTACTTTCATGGCATCGATGAAAGCGCGCTGGCTTCGTTGGCACAGGCGGCAGGACCTCACGATGCCACACGCAGCTTTTCGATCACTGACCTGCCCTGGCCGATTCCGGGACGAAGAGTGCCCACGAGCAGGCCGGCGTTCGAGCCGCAGAAATCCCCGTAAGCCGGGCAGACGAATTACGTGTGGCGAACCCTTGGCGGGAGAAGGCGTTCGGGGCCAATCCACTGCTGCCCGTCTTGGATCTCCACGAGTCGGGCAACGATGTCCTCGACACCATCGAACGCCTCGCCGGCCCGAGCCGCGAACTCCACCACGTTGACGTAGACGACGTCTGGCCGAAACGCACGCTGCCGTGTTCGGTCACGGGTCAGGGTCATTGCGTTGTCGGGTAACTGCTGGTCGCGGCGGTGATCAGATCGTGCGGTAGGCGGTTGGCGCGTCGGGTAGCGCGAGCGATGTTGGT
>NZ_JBIAYW010000013.1:173767-256997 GCF_042898305.1 Dactylosporangium sp. NPDC000521 | reverse complement strand
CAGCGCGTCACCGAACTCCTCGACGTCCGCCGCGCCATCCTCGCCGCCGACCCGCTCTTCCACACGAAGATCGACACGACCAAGGACCCGTACGACCCGTACCAGTCGGACAGCAATGCCGACTACACCTACCAGCACGCCGGAGCCTGACCATGGCCAGCCGCCAGTACGCCACCTTCGAGGTCGCCGACCAGCTCTTCGGGCTCGACGTCGCCAAGGTGCAGGAGGTCCTCTCCTTCGACCAGTACACCCCCGTGCCGCTCGCCCCCGAGTCGGTCGGCGGGCTGTTCAACCTCCGCGGTCAGGTGATCGCCGCGGTCGACCTGCGGGTGCAGCTCGGGCTGCCGCCCCGCACCAAGAGCGCCGAGCCGGCGATGAACGTGATCGTGAAGACCGAGGAGGAGTCCGTCTCGCTCCTGGTCGACCGGATCGGCGAGGTCGTCACGCTGCAGGACGACACGTTCGAGCCGCCGCCGGACACGCTGCACGGCCCGAGCCGGCACCTCATCACCGGCGCGTTCAAGCTCGACGGCCGGCTGCTGCTCGCGCTGGACACCACCAAGGCCGTCAACACCAGTCAGCCGGGCTCCGGCAACCGCGAGGAATAGTCCATGAGCTGGTTCACCAACCGTGGGGTGCGGACGAAGGTGCTCAGCGCGCTCGTCGTCGCCGGGATCGTCATGGTCGCCGTCACGGTCGGAGCGCTGCGAGGGCTCAGCGACGCCAACGAGACCATGCGCAGGGTCACCGCGAAGAACGCGCAGTTCGCGGCGCTGTCCGACATCCGCGACGGCATCATCGGCACCCTCGCCGCGCTGTCACCCGACCAGCAGAAGGCCGCCGACGCGAGCGTCACCGCCGCGATCGCCAAGTACCGCACCGGCGCGTCGTCCGGCAATGCCGCCGACATCGAGGCCGCCGGCGAGGCGATGAATACCTACCGGACGGTCCGTGACACGGAGATGGTGCCCGCCGCCAACGCCGGCCGGATCGACCTCTACGTGCAGATCGCCGCCGCCAAGGCCACCCCGCAGCTCGTCAAGGCGCAGGAACTCGTCGACAAGGTGCAGGCGGCCGAGTTCGCTGAGGCCGAGCAGTGGCGGGCCGCCGCGCAGGACGACTACGAGACCAGCCGCATGATGCTGATCGGTGCGGTCGTGATCGGGCTGCTCGCCGCGTTCGGCATCGGCCTGTGGGTGACCGCGCTGGTCGTGCGGCCGCTGCGGCGGGTCGCCGACGTGCTCGGCGCCGTCGCCGCCGGCGATCTCAGCACCCGGGTCGAGGTCACGTCCGCCGACGAGGTCGGCATCATGGCCGAGGCGCTCAACAAGGCCACCGAGAGCATGCGCGCGACCGTGCAGACGATGGACCACACCGCCTCGTCGCTCGCGTCGTCCGCCGGTGAGCTCACCGGGGTCAGCGCGCGGATCGCCAGCGGCACCGGCGAGGCCAGCGACCAGGCGAACCTTGTCGCCGCCGCGGCGGAGCAGGTGTCCCGCAACGTGCAGACCGTCGCCGCCGGTGCCGACGAGATGGGGCTGTCGATCCGTGAGATCGCGCAGAACGCCAGCGAGGCGGCGAAGGTCGCGTCGCAGGCCGTGATGGCGGCCGAGTCGACGAACCAGGCGGTCGCCCGGCTCGGCGAGTCCTCCACGGAGATCGGCAACGTCGTCAAGGTCATCACCTCGATCGCCGAGCAGACGAACCTGCTCGCACTCAACGCGACCATCGAGGCGGCCCGGGCGGGGGAGGCCGGCAAGGGCTTCGCCGTCGTCGCCAACGAGGTCAAGGACCTGGCGCAGGAGACGGCCCGGGCGACCGAGGACATCTCCCGGCGGGTCGAGGCGATCCAGGCCGACACCACCGGCGCGGTCGCCGCGATCGGCGAGATCAGCCAGATCATCTCGCGGATCAACGACTACCAGCTCACGATCGCCTCGGCGGTCGAGGAGCAGACGGCCACGACCAACGAGATGAACCGCAGCGTCAGTGAGGCCGCCACCGGCTCCGTCGAGATCGCCACGAACGTCTCCACGGTCGCTGCCGCGGCGCAGAACACGTCACTCAACGTAGCGGAGGCGCAACGGGCGGCTTCGGATCTGTCCCGGATGTCGAGTGAGATGCGCGCGCTCGTCGCACGGTTCAAGATCTGACCCGTCCGTCCGGGGTACGCTCAGGGGGCGACGTCCGGCGGTCCGCCGGCCGTCGTCCCCGACCCTTTTGGCTGACAGACCGGGGTGCAGGTGCGTTGCAGACTAGTTGCCATGTACAGCCTGGTTAGCGCCCCCGTTCTCGGCTTCGACCTTTCCCGTCTGCAGGGCGGATCGGCCGCGGCCGATGTGCTGCTTCGCGGACTTTCACTTACGCAGAGTGACCTTGACGCGGTCGCGTCGGCGCGTGCCGACGACGACTGGGACCGTGTCGACCTGTGGCGGGACGTCGACGCCGCCGCCCAGGAGCGCCGCGCGGTGAACGCCGACGCCGGTGCGCTCACGGTCGTCGAGCGCGCGCCGCTCGGCACCCTCGACGGGCTGCTGCACTGCCTGCGGTACGACATCCTCGACTGGACCTGGGGCAACCGGCCCCCGCAGGCGACGATGCCGACCCCGCAGGTGCGCGCCCCGCGGCAGCGGCAGAGCGAGGTGGCGAGCAAGGCCACCGGCGTCCTGTCCGACGCCGCCGCGGCCGCCTACCTGCGGGAGCTGCTGACGGACGAGTCGCGGCGCCGGCTGAGCGCCCCGTACGCCGCCGCGCTGCGCGCGTTGCCCGAGCCGGAGCACGACCTCGGCCCGCAGGGCGACGAGGTGCGCCAGCTGCTGACCCGGGTCGGCTCGCTGTCGGCCACGGAGATCCGTCAGCTCAACAAGGTCACCGACACCGCGCGCCCGGGCCTGACCGACTGGGCGCCGGCCGTGCACTCCGCGTCGTGGGCCGTCTTCCTCTCCGGCCGGGTCCGCGCCGGCGCCGCCGCGCAGCTGCTGCTCGTGCAGGCCCTGGACCGCTCCGGCGTGCCGGTCAGCGACCGGGCCGGCGGGGTGTGGAACCTGCTCAGCGGCGCCGTCCAGGCGCTCATGGTCCGCGACCTGCTGGACTCCACCACGGCGCGCCGCCTGCTCGACCCGTACTTCACCGCGATGGGCCCGCTGTCCGTCTGAAGCCCGCCGGTCGATTTCTGCTGACCCGTCTTCCCGGTTTGCTCCGGGGGCACGACGGCGCGGTTGCTGGTCGGTCCTTGTTGACCTGTGGTCTCCGGCTCAAACATTGCCCCTGCCCGGTTTGCTCCGGGGGCACGACGGCGCGGTTGCTGTTGACCTGTGGTCTCCGGCTCAAACATCGCCCCTGCCCGGTTTGCTCCGGGCAGGGGCGGTTCTTTTGGAATTTCCCTCATCGTCCCCAGAGCACCGCCGATTAGCCCGCTGGAACGTGACGGGCCTCGCTTTTCCTGAGGCCCCCGGTGCTGGAGGCAGGGGCGCGTGATCTCGGTTCTGGTCGTGGACGACTCGGTCGTCGTCCGGCGTCTGATCACCGACGCGCTCAGCGACGACCCGGAGATCCGCGTGGTCGGCACCGCCCCCAACGGGAAGGTGGCGCTGACCAAGATCGAGCAGCTCCGCCCCGACCTGGTGACGCTCGACATCGAGATGCCGATCATGGACGGCCTCGAGACGCTGCGCGCGATCCGCGCCCTGTACGCCCGGCTCCCGGTCATCATGTTCAGCACACTGACGGCGGCCGGCGCGACGGCGACCCTGGACGCGCTGTCCGCGGGCGCCAGCGACTACGTGACCAAGCCGGCCAACGTCGGCAGCGTCGCGGAGAGCATCCGGTCGGTCCGCGAGCAGATCATCCCGCGGATCCACGCCCTGTGCGGCGGCCGGCGCAACGCGCTCGCCCCGCCGCGGCCGCCGATCGGCATCGGGCCCAACATCGGGCCCAACACGCGCGTCTTCGGCGCCGGCACCGCGGTCGCGCCGGCGCTCGCCCGCCCCGGCGGCAACGCGCTGCCCACCGCGACCCGCCCGCCGGTGGTCGCGCCGCCCACCTCGGTGCCGGTGCGCGCCGCGCCGCGGTCGGACCGGGTCGAGGTCGTCACGATCGGCTGCTCCACCGGCGGGCCCGACGCGCTGACGACCGTCGTGCGGGCGCTGCCGGCGAACCTGCCGGTGCCGGTGGTCGTGGTGCAGCACATGCCGCCCGTGTTCACCAAGATGTTCGCCGACCGGCTCGACCGTACCGCCGCGCTGACCGTGGTGGAGGCGACCGGCGACATGACCGTGCGGCCCGGCACGGTCTACATCGCACCTGGGGACTTCCACCTGGAGGTGCACCGCCGCGGGACCGAGGTGATCACCAAGCTCAACACCGGCCCGCCGGAGAACTTCTGCAGGCCCGCCGTGGATGTGCTGTTCCGGTCGGTGGCGAAGACCTACGGCGGCGCCACCCTCGCGATCATCCTCACCGGGATGGGACAGGACGGGAAACGGGGCGCCGAGCAGCTGCGGACGGCCGGCGCGGAGATCGTCGCGCAGGACGAGGCGACCTCGGTCGTCTGGGGCATGCCCGGGGCGGTGGCGTCGGCGGGGCTCGCGCACGCCGTCCTGCCGCTGGGCGAGATCGCCCACCATCTCATCAGCCGTACGGCCGGAGGCCGGGGGGCGAAATCCATGGAGGTGACCCGATGACATTGACCGCCCAGGAGTTCGCCTTCATCAGCGGCCTCGTTCGGCGCGACGCGGCGATCGTGCTCGAGGCGGGCAAGGAGTACCTGGTGGAGGCCCGCCTGCTGCCGCTGGCCAGGCAGTCCGGCCTGCCGAGCGTGTCAGAGTTCGTCGCCCGCGCCCAGCAGCGACCCGAGCCCGAGGTCCACCGCAAGATCGTCGATGCGCTCACCACCAACGAGACGTCGTTCTTCCGCGACGGCGAGCCCTTCAAGCAGCTCGTCGACACCGTGCTGCCGGATCTGCTGGCCCGCCGGGCCTCCACCCGCTCGATCAAGGTCTGGTCGGCCGCGAGCTCCAGCGGCCAGGAGCCCTACACGATCGCGATGGTGCTGCAGGACAACCTGCCGCCCGGCTGGTCCTTCGACATCCTCGGCACCGACATCTCCACCGAGATGCTGACCCGCGCCGAGGCCGGCCAGTACACCCAGCTCGAGGTCAACCGGGGACTGCCGGCCCCCTTGCTGGTGAAGCACTTCGAGCGCAACGGCGCGCACTGGCAGGTGGCGCAGTCGTTACGCAAGAGCGTGTCGTTCCGCCGGCTCAACCTGGCCGCGCCGTTTCCCTCCATGGGCCCGTTCGACATCGTGTTCATCCGCAACGTGCTGATCTACTTCGACGTCCAGACGAAGCGGACCGTCCTGCAGCGGGTCGCCGGCACGCTGCGACCCGACGGCTGGCTCTTCCTCGGCTCGGCCGAGACCACGATCGGCATCGACGACAGATTCGAACGGGTGGTCGCCGGCCGGACGTCCGCCTACAAGCTGCGGACCGCACCGAAGACCGCCGCTTCCGTGAGCGCAGTAGGAAAGGGGTGACGCCAGATGCTCACCATGGTGATCGACGATTCGCGCGCGATGCGCCTCATTTTGAAGCGGATCGTGGCACAGCTCGGCTTCGATGTGGTCGAGGCGGGCAACGGCCAAGAGGCGATGGACTACCTCACGGCCAACGTTCTCGACGGTGACGGCGAGATCCCCGGCCTGGCGCTGGTCGACTGGAACATGCCCGAGATGAACGGGCTGGAGTTCGTGACCGCGGTCCGTGCCGAACCCCGCCTGCGCGGGATGACGTTGATGATGGTCACGACGGAGAGCGAGCAGAGCCAGATCGTGCGAGCGCTGGCCTCGGGGGCACACGAGTACGTGATCAAGCCTTTCACCCCCGACGCCATCATCGACAAGCTGGCGCTGCTCGGCCTCGTCCCGAACGGAGTCGCAGCATGACGAACCCAACCGAGGATGACCTCAAGGTCATCGCCGAACAGGTCTGGTCCTCCTATCTCGACCTGGACGGCTCCAGCCCGCTCGTGCCGCTCCCCGCCGACAAGCACCAGGCCGACGTCACGGCCTCGGTCTCCGTCACGGGTGCCTGGCGTGGCCACGTCCTGGTCAGCTGCTCCGACACGGCGTCGAGGAACGTCGCGGCGGCGCTGCTGGGCATCGACTTCGACGACGTGGCGGAGGAGGACGTCGCCGATGCCCTCGGCGAGCTGGCCAACATCATCGGCGGCAACGTGAAGAGCCTCCTGCCGGAGCCCAGCGCGCTGTCGCTGCCGCACGTGCACGTCGAGGGGGCCCAGGGGCGCTACCCCGCGGTCACCGAGGTGTGCCACCTCGAAGGTACCTGGATGGACGAGTCGGTCACCGTGACCGTTCTGGAAAGCACCACCGATCTCGCTGGAGCAATGGCATGAAGATTCTGATCGCCGACGACAGCCGGGTCATGCGGCAGATCGTGACGCGGACCCTCCGGCAGGCCGGCTATGAGGGGCACGACCTCGTCGAGGCATGCGACGGGCAGGAGGCCTTCGACAAGGCGGTGTCGGAGAAACCGGACCTGGTGCTGTCGGACTGGAACATGCCGCACCTGACGGGTGTCGAGGTGCTGCGGATGCTGCGGGCCAACGGTGACCAGGTGCCGTTCGGCTTCGTCACCTCCGAGGGCACGCCCGAGATGCGACAGGCCGCCGAGGACGCGGGCGCGCTGTTTCTGGTCACCAAGCCGTTCACAGCGGACACATTCAAGGACGCCCTCGACCCAATTTTGGGATGATTTGAGCTATGTCGCATGTTCTGCCCGTTCCCAAGGCCGTCAAGGACCTCTTTGACGACCTTCTCGGCAGGCCGGTCCAGATCAACCCGGCCGAGCCCCTCCGAGCCGCTGACATCCCCAAGACCCTGCTCGCCCTGTACACCGACGAACGCTCGCAGCTGCTCGCCGTGATCGGGATGGACTTCGGACTCACCGCCTACACGGGCGCCGCGATCGGGCTGATCCCCCCTGGTGGGGCCCAGGCCTGCATCGAGGACAACGAGATCTCCAAGATGATCGGCGAGAACGCCATCGAGGTGTGCAACATTCTCGCCGGCCTGCTCAACCGCGAGGGTGTGCCGCGCCTGAAGCTGCACCAGACGTTCCTGCCGGGCGAGAAGCCCCCGACCGACGCGGTGAACTGGCTGCTGGCGCTGGGCCGGCGGCTCGACCTGATCGTCGAGGTCTCCGGATACGGCGCCGGAAAGATCTCCATCGCGCTCGCCGGCTGATCGCTGCTGCGGCTGCGGCCTTTGTACCGGTTTTCCGGTGGTCGCAGCCGCATGATCGGTGTTCGCGTGGTTGGGTGGGCAACATCGTGCAAAAAATTGCGTAGTCATGCACTACGCTTGCGGGCATGACTCGACGACTCGCTGAGGTGGCGAAGTACGCCGGCGTGAGCGAGGCGACCGTGAGTCGGGTGCTCAACGGCAAGCCCGGCATCTCCGACGCTACCCGCACCGCTGTGCTCACCGCGCTCGACGTCCTGGGCTACGAACGCCCGACGAAACTGCGTGGCGAGCGCGCCCGCCTCGTGGGGCTGGTGCTGCCCGAACTGCAGAACCCGATCTTCCCGGCGTTCGCCGAGGTGGTTGCCGGCGCGCTGTCCAAGCGCGGCTTCACGCCGGTGCTGTGCACCCGGACCGCGGACGGCGTCTCAGAGGCCGACTATGTCGAGATGCTGCTGGACCAGCACGTGTCCGGCATCATCTTCTGCGGCGGTCTCTATCATCAGGCCGCCGCGGAGCACGAGCACTATCACCGGCTGCACGAGCGCGGCCTGCCCGCCGTGCTGGTCAACGCCGCGATCGACGATCTGGGCTTCCCGCGCGTGTCGGTCGACGACGGGCACGCGGTGGACCAGGCGTTCAACCATCTGGTGTCGCTCGGGCACAAGCGGATCGGGCTGATCCTCGGCCCCGCCGACCACGCCCCGTCCAACCGCAAGCTGACCGCCTTCGAGGCGGCCGCGGAGTACAGCGACACGGTCAACGCCGAGGACGTCGAGCGGGTCATCTTCTCGATGGAGGGCGGCAGGGCCGGCGCCACGCGGCTCATCAAGCACGGCGTCACCGGCATTATCTGCGCCAGCGACGTGCAGGCGCTGGGCGCGATCCGGGCGGCCCGCCGGCTGGGCCGCGAGGTCCCCGACGACATCTCCGTGGTCGGTTTCGACGACTCCCTGTTCATGAACTGCACCGACCCGCCGCTGACCACCGTCCGCCAGCCCATCCAGGCGATGGGGCAGGCCGCCGTGACCCTCCTGGTGAGCCAGGTGGCCGGCACGCTGGTGCCGACCGAGGAGATGCTCTTCGAGCCGGAGCTGGTCGTGCGGGGCTCCACCGGCGCGCTCAAGGTGCCCGCGCCGAAGGCGACGAAGGCGGTCTCGGCCGCGTAGTTCCAGGTTTCATCGCAGCGCCACGACTCCTGCACGGAGTCGTGGCGCTCTTTCGTTGTGTCCGCAAGCAGTTGTCCGCTGCGGACCGCGATCCTGCGACCGCGTGCGGTCAGCGACGGCTGGCCCCCCGCTGCGCGCTTTCGGCCGCTTTCGTGCAAGTCCTCGGACCATGGGAGCGAGTCCATGCAAGCGACTGCCAGTGGATCATTAAAATTTTGCAACGGCCCATGGACTTCTTGTGGCGAGTGAGCCTAATCTCTTGCCTACGCCAGGCGGAAACGCTGACGCGATGCGACGGAAACCGAACAGCAACGCACCTGACGCACGAGTGCATACCGGCAGCCGACCCCATGCTGCGCATCCGTGCGGAGCGGTCCAGGTAGGACGCCCCAGCCCGCCCCGCACAGCCCCGATCTATCGGTCCAGTCCGTGCAGGCCGAACTTCTCCACACCCCAACCAAGGAGCGACGATGAAGTACTCACGTACCACGATGGCGTTGGCCGTCGCGGGTGCGCTTGCGCTCACCAGCACGCTTACCGCGTGCGGCGACGACAAGAAGGAAAGCGCCGACACCAATGCCGCCGTCACGCTCAACGTCGTGGGTCTGCTCCCCGGCGCGAAGCCCGAGGCGCAGCAGGCGCTCGCGGCCGAGGTGGCGGACTTCCAGAAGGAAAACCCGAACATCACGGTCAAGACCAAGGACTACGAGTGGAAGGCCACCACGTTCGCGGCCGACCTCGCGGGTGGCACCCTGCCGACGGTGTTCGAGATCCCCTTCACCGACGCGAAGACGCTGATCGCCAACGGGCAGATCGCCGACATGCAGTCGTCGCTCAACAGCCTCTCCTACGCCGGGAACTTCAACAAGAACCTGCTGCAGTACGGCCAGGGCCCGGACGGTCACGTCTACGGCATCCCCGCGAAGAGCGTCTACGCGATCGGCCTGCACTACAACCGTGACCTGTTCACCCAGGCCGGTCTCGACCCCAACAAGCCGCCGACGACCTGGGACGAGGTCCGCACGGCCGCCAAGGAGATCGCGACCAAGACCGGCGTCGCCGGCTTCGCCCAGATGTCGAAGGACGCGACCGGCGGCTGGCAGCTGACGGTCGACACCTACGCCCGCGGCGGCCGCCTGGAGGATGGCAAGAAGGCGACGCTCACCAACGACGCCACCAAGGCCTCGCTGCAGTTCCTGAAGGACCTGCGCTGGACCGACAACTCCATGGGCGCGAACTTCGACTACGACTGGACCGGCATCAACCAGGCGTTCGCCGCCGGCAAGGTCGGCATGTACACCTCGGGCCAGGACGTCTACACGAGCCTCGTGCAGACGAACAACATCAACCCGAAGCAGTACGGCCTCACGATGATCCCGCTCTCGGGCGGTGACGCCGGCGTCCTCGGTGGCGGCACCATGGCGGCCGTCTCCACCAAGGCCAGCGCCAACGAGAAGGCCGCGGCGATCAAGTGGATCGACTACCACTACCTGCGCAAGTACACCAACCAGGACGCCGCGAAGAAGCTCGCCGAGATCCAGATCGCGAGCAAGCAGCCGGTGGGCACCCCTGAGCTGCCGATCTTCACCCAGCAGCAGTACCAGCAGTACCAGGAGTGGATCAAGCCGCTCGTCAACGTGCCGCTGGACCAGATGACCAGCTTCACCAGCAAGGTCTACGACGCCAAGGTCGTCAACGAGCCGGCCATCGCCACGCAGGACGTCTACAAGGCGCTCGACTCGGTCGTCCAGGCCGTCCTCACCAACAAGGACGCCAACATCGACCAGCTCCTCACCGACGCCAACACGAAGGCGCAGCGCGCCATCGACGCCGCCGGCTGATCCTCGCCACACCGACAACAAACCCGCAAGGTGTGGGCCGCAGGTACGCCGGCGGCCCACACCGGGGGCTCCGCCCCAAAACCAGGACGAGGAGTGATGTGGTCGTGAGTGCTCCCGGCGCTCTGCGGCAGACCGGCGAGGTGACCCGGCAGGTCCGCCGGCGCAGCCCGGTCACCTGGGTCCAGCGGGGTGGGCTGAGTTCGGTCCTGTTCGCGTTGCCGCTGCTGATCGTCTTCGGAATCTTCTCGTGGTGGCCGATCCTCCGGTCGATCGTCATGAGCTTCCAGAAGACGAACCTCGTCGGCGATCCGACGTGGGTCGGCTGGAAGAACTTCGAGTTCGTGCTCACCGACCCCGACCTGCCCACGGCGATCCTCAACACGCTGTACTTCGCGCTCCTCGCCCTGATCTTCGGCTACCCGATCCCGCTCGTGGCCGCGGTGCTGATGAGCTCGGTCCGCAAGCGCAAGGGCGTGTTCTCGGTGCTCGCCTACCTTCCGGTCGTGGTGCCGCCGGTCGTCGCGGTGCTGCTGTGGAAGTTCTTCTACGACGGATCCCAGGACGGCGTGTTCAACACGCTGCTCGGTTACGTCGGGCTCGGCCCGTACTCCTGGCTGTCCGACACGACGCTCGTCATGCCGTCGCTCGTGCTCGAAGCGACCTGGGCCGCCGCCGGCGGAACCGTGATCATCTACCTGGCCGCGCTGCTGAGCGTCCCGGACGAGCTGTACGACGCCGCCGAGGTCGACGGGGCCGGCATCTGGCGCAAGGTGTGGCACGTGAGCATGCCGCAGCTGCGCGGCGTCCTGCTCATCACGTTCATCCTGCAGATCATCGGTACGGTGCAGGTGTTCCTGGAGCCGTACCTGTTCACCGGCGGCGGTCCGGCCAACGCCACCATCACGATCCTGCTCATGATCTACGACTACGCGTTCGGCAGGTCCCTGGGCGGGAACTACGGCGCGGCGACGGCCCTGTCCGTCATGCTCGCCACGTTCCTGGCGATCCTGTCGCTGGTGTACTTCAAGCTCACGTCCGGCTGGAGCAAGTCATGACCGGCCAGCGAAGCGGCTCGGGCCGGTCATCAGTGGCGCAGTGTTGGGGCATGCGCCCGGAACGAAGTGAGGACGCATGACCGGGCAGCACAGCTCCGAGGGGAAGAGGACCACCATGACCGTCACCGATCCCTCCAGGCACCGGGCGGACGCGGACGGGTCGATCCGGACGGCCGGCGTCACGACTCCTCGCGGTGCCGTCCAGGGCGGGCGGCCGGCGCGCAGGCCCAAGAAGGTGCAGCCGGAAGGCGCCCGCGGCTATGTCTCGGCGAAGGACTGGCAGAATCCGCGCATCCGCGGCACCATGACGGTCCTGCACGGGCTCCTGATGGCCCTGCTCCTCCTGGTCGGCGTCGGGCCGATGCTGCTGCTGGCGAAGTTCGCGATCACCCCCACGCAGGACATCATTCGCACGCCGCTGGCCATCTTCCCGCACGGCGTCCGGCTGGAGAACATCTCCGAGGCGTGGAACGACGTCCAGATCAGCCACTACTTCCTCAACACGATCTGGCTCGCCGCCGGCTCGTGGTTCGTCCAGATGCTCGTCGCGACCACCGGCGGCTACGTGCTGTCCGTCCTGCGGCCCGCCTGGGGAAAGATCGTCAACGGCCTGGTGATCGCGACGCTGTTCGTGCCGAGCGTCGTGCTCCTCGTACCGCTGTACCTCACGATCCTCAACCCGCCGGTCATCGGCACCTCGCTGATCAACAACTTTCTCGCCGTGTGGCTGCCGTCGGGCGCGAGTGCCTTCAACGTGGTGCTCATGACACGGTTCTTCGACGGCCTGCCCCGCGAGGTGTTCGAGGCGGCGAGGGTCGACGGCGCCAGCTCGTTCCGGCTGTTCTGGTCGGTCGTCCTGCCGATGTCCAAGCCCATCCTCGGCGTGGTGTCGGTGTTCGCGACGATCGCCAGCTGGAAGGACTTCCTCTGGCCGATGCTCGTGCTCAAGGACCCGTCCAGGCAGCCGCTGTCGGTGCGCCTGCCCGCCATCGCGTCGCAGACCGACCTCGGCGTGTTCCTCGCGGCGCTCGCGATCTCGACGCTCATCCCGGTCGTGTTCTTCATCGCCTTCCAGCGACTGTTCCTCTCGGGCGCCGGACTGGGAGGGGCCGTGAAGGGCTAGCCCTTCGTCAGATCAACCTTGTCGTGTACAGGCAACACCTTCGGGCATAGGCAACACCGAGTGTGAGAAAGCAGGTTCCACGTGGCCGACCAACACCACCAGGCTTGGTGGCGCAGCGCCGCTATCTACCAGGTCTACTTGCGCAGCTTCGCCGACGGCAACGGCGACGGCGTCGGCGACCTGGCGGGCCTGCGATCCAGACTGCCGTACCTGGCGGGTCTCGGGGTCGACGCGATCTGGATCGTGCCGTGGTACCCGTCCCCGCTCGCCGACGGCGGCTACGACGTCGCCGACTTCCGCGCCATCGACCCGATCTTCGGCACCCTCGCGGAGGCCGAGAAGCTGATCGAGGAGGCGCACGCCGCGGGGATCCGGGTCATCTGCGACATCGTGCCCAACCACTGCTCCGACCAGCACGCCTGGTTCCAGAAGGCCCTCGCGTCGTCGCCCGGCTCGCCCGAGCGTGACCTCTTCTGGTTCCGCAAGGGGCGCGGCCCGGAAGGCGACCAGCCGCCGACCGACCTGCAGTCCATCTTCGGCGGCCCCGCCTGGACCCGCGTCCCCGACGGCGAGTGGTACCTGCACCTCTTCGCCTCCGAGCAGCCCGACTTCAACTGGGACCACCCGGCGGTCCGCGACGAGTTCGAGGACATCGTCCGCTTCTGGCTCGACCGGGGCATCGACGGCATCCGCATCGACTCCGCCGCCGTCCTCATCAAGGACCCCCTCGTCAGCGACAAGTACGAGGACAACGAGGGCATCCACGAGGTCTACCAGAGCTGGCGGCGCATCTCCGACACGTACACGCCGCCGCGCGCCCTCATCGGCGAGGTGTGGCTGCCCGACCACGAGGCCTTCGCCCGCTACCTCGCGCCCAACGAGCTGCACACCGCCTTCAACTTCGCGTTCCTCAACGCGCCCTGGGAGGCGGAGCGGCTGCGGTACGAGATCGACATGACCCTCGAGGTGCACGCACCCGTCGCGGCACCCGCCACCTGGGTCCTCTCGAACCACGACGTCACCCGCGAGGTGACCCGCTTCGGCCGCGAGTCGACCAACTTCTCCTTCGCCGAGAAGCGCTACAACGTCCCCTCCGACCTGGAGCTGGGCACCCGCCGCGCCCGCGCTGCCGCGCTGCTCATCATGTCGCTGCCCGGCGCGGTCTACCTGTACCAGGGCGAGGAGCTGGGCCTGGAGGAGGTCGAGGACCTCGACGACGCCCTCCGCGAGGACCCCATGTATCACCGCTCCGGCGGCACCAACCCCGGCCGCGACGGCTGCCGCGTGCCGCTGCCCTGGTCCGGTGACTCGGCCCCCTTCGGCTTCAGCCCCGCCGACGCGACCGGCCAGCCATGGCTGCCGCAGCCCACCGCCTGGGCGTCGAAGACTGTCGCCGCACAGGAGGGCGTCGAGGGGTCGTTCCTCGAGCTGTACCGCGAGGCCCTGCGCATCCGCCGCGCCGAGCCCTCCCTCGGCGACGGCCCCATGCGGTGGCTCGACTCCGAGCCCGACGTCCTCGCCTTCGCCCGCGATGACACCTTCGCCAACGTCACCAACCTCGGCACGGCGCCGGCCCAGCTGCCGCCGCACCGCGAGGTGCTCGTCAGCAGCGTGCCGCTCAACGCCGATGGCACGCTCCCCGCGGACGCCTCAGCCTGGCTGCGGCTGTCCTGACCCGCGCAGCACCCCGCAGACGCCGTCTGGAACCTGGCGCTGGGCCCGGCCGCCACCGAGCCCAGCGCCAGCCGGACCCGACGGCCCACAATCCCCGGGCGGTCGCACAAGTTGGCGGGTGCGACCGCCCGGCTATGCTGCCCCCACCGCTGCCGCGGCGGCTCCCGACGGCGATTCTCACCCGACCGCTGTGTTTCCGCCCCACCGCTGTCGCGGCGGGTCCCGGCGGGGATTCTCACCCGACCGCTGTGTTTCCGCCCCACCGCTGTCGCGGCGGGTCCCGGCGGGGATTCTCACCCGCACCCCAATGCGCCGCTCCGCGGCGCACTGCCCGCGCCGAGGCGCGAGGCAGGGCAAGCGGCGCATGCGCGCCGCACCCGGTGGCCGGCCTTCCCGTGATCCCGAACGGTTCTGGTAGCCAGGGCTACCGCAACCGTTCGGGATCACGGGAGGCTGCACCGGCCGGCCGAGTCGGCGGGCGGTTGCCGCGAATTTCTGCTCGCTTGTCCGTTGGCGGTGGTGTCGGGAGATCCAAGTCGTGGAATGGCCGTCCGGACGACCGCCACGCGACTTCGATCGCCGTCTGGATCGCCTGGTAGGGCAGCGCCGTCAGGGTTGCGACGGGAGTCGCCATGAGCATGTGCGGTTCCGGTGGCTGGCCTTGCCGTGATCCCGAATGGTTCTGGTGGCCAGGGCTGCCGCAACCGTTCACAGATCATGGGAGGCTGTACCGGCCTGCCGGGTCGGCGGGCGATTGCCGCGAATCTCTGCCCGCTCGTCTCTTGGCGGTGGTGCCGGGAGATCCAAGTCGCGGGACGGCCGTCCGGACGACCGTCACGCGACTTCGATCGCCGTCTGGATCGCCTGGCAGGGCAGCGCCGTCAGGGTTGCGACGGGAGCTGCCATGAGCATGTGCGGTTCCGGTGGCTGGCCTTGCCGTGATCCCGAATGGTTCTGGTAGCCAGGGCTACCGCAACCGTTCGGGATCACGGGAGGCTGCACCGGCCGGCCGGGTCGGCGGGCGGTTGCCGCGAATTTCTGCTCGCTTGTCCGTTGGCGGTGGTGCCGGGAGATCCAAGTCGCGGGACGGCCGTCCGAGCGACCGCCACGCGACTTCGATCACCGTCTGGATCGCCGGCAGGGCAGTGCCGTCAGGGTTGCGACGGGAGTCGGCATGATCATGTGCGGTTCCGGTGACCCCGGCGTTGCCGTGATCCCGAATGGTTCTGGTGGCCAGGGCTGCCGCAACCGTTCACAGATCATGGGAGGCTGTACCGGCCTGCCGAGTCGGCGGGCGGTTGCCGCGAATTTCTGCTCGCTTGTCCGTTGGCGGTGGTGCCGGGAGATCCAAGTCGCGGGACGGCCGTCCGAGCGACCGCCACGCGACTTCGATCACCGTCGGGGCCGTCCGGCAGGGCAGCGCCGCCGGGGTTGCGACGGGAGCCGGCATGACCATGTGGCCGGCCGGCGTCGGCCGCTGGATGCGACTTCGGCGTGGCCGCCTTGTGGCCTGTGGCTGGGGTCCGGCGCGGTCGCGGGTGGTGTGACGCTCCCGGCCATGTCGCACCCCGGGCATGTCTGCTCCCCGGGCATGTCTGCTCCCCGGGCATGTCTGCTCCCCGGGTATGTCTGCTCCCCGGGTATGTCCGCGCAGCGGACATACCCGGAATTTCGGTTATGTCGGGGAGCGGAGCGAGTCGACATAACCGGGGGCGCGGCGCCGGCCGTGGTGGAGGGCTTGATCGATCTGTGAACGGGCTATTTCCCATACTTAACTGTTAACGGCGCGGCAGGGTCGAGCGTTAACTGTTAAGCGGGTGACAGATCTTCCGGTTGATCGGGCGCAAGCCATAACGTCGTTGGCAAGGAAAACGACTTCCTTGTGGAGGCGGCACATGCGTTCCACCCTTACCGTCGCGGCGACATCCCAGCCGTTCAGATGGTGACGCCGGTAATGTCCGGGAACAGAGGCGGGGCGCTGGTCACACCGGCGCTCCGTTGTTCCCAGCTGCCCAAGACGATCTGAGCAGCAGGAACTCAGTCCCAGTCCCATCGGAACCCGTAACGACCCGGGCCATAGTCCAGCGCGATCGCGTGGACCGAATTGCCCACGTCGACCTCGTAAGAGGTCACCTGTTCGGTCTGGCCGTCCATCTGCTGGAACTGATAGACGGCCCGCGGCAGTGCGGCCGGGTCGAAACACACTTCGAGCACGTATTCACGCACTGGAAGCCGGAACTTGCGCTCATAATTGGTCGCGGTCGGAAACGGCGGATAATTATGTAGCGCATGTTCGGTGATGACCGTCTCGCCCTTGGCGAGCGGGCGGTCGAAGAGCAGCTCCGCCAGGAGAAACGCGCTTTCCACGTGCTCGACCACACGGCCCAGGCGGCAATTGCGGACCGCGGTGATCAGCGGGAGCGGGTGCTCCAGCTCGTCGAGGCGCACGATCACCACATACCGGTCGGGGCCGTCGGCCTCGGCCCGTAGCACCTGCCGGACGAGGAACGAGACCTCCTCGCGCTCCGGGCCGACATTCACCCGGTCGTGCTGGCTGAGCCGGGTCAGCCGCTCGTCCCAGCGGGTGTCGACGCCCTGCGCCAGGTCGGTGATGAGGTCCTGCTCGGACCAGAACGCGCCCAGGCCGGGCGCCTCCTGGCTTTTGTGCAGATGCCGGCCGCGCGGGCGAGGCGGCCCCACGAGGGCAGCCAGGGACCCCGGATCGACATCCAGGATCTTCTCGAGCTCGGCGAGGGCGGCCAGGGACTCACGCCGCTCGGGACGGCTGCGTCCAGTCTGCCAATAACTCAATGTGGCGAGACTCACTGAATATCCCTCGGCGCGAAGCCGCTCCTGGATGCGTTCCAGTCCCAGGCCCCGTGCCTGGATGGCGTCACGTAGCGCGCCGGCGAAGTCGACCATCAGCCCCCCGGGAGCCATCCTCGCGGTCGGGGCGGGGGCACGCAAGCGCGCGTTTGCGTGAAGCCCGATTCGGTAACCCCGGACCACATGGGCGAGCGCTGGTACACCGAGAGTGTCATCTATTGCCTGGACGTCGAGACGTTCCAGGACTCCAACGGCGATGGCATCGGCGACTTTCAAGGTCTCATCAGCCGTCTCGACTACCTGACCAGGCTCGGGATCAATTGTCTGTGGTTGCACCCCATCCATCCGACCCCGGGCAAGGACGACGGGTACGACGCCACGGACTTCTACAACGTCGATCCCCGGCTGGGCACGCTGGGCGACTTCGCCGAATTGCTGCATGAGGCGGCGAACCGTGGGATCAAGGTCATCATCGACCTGGTGGTGAATCACACGTCGGACGAGCACCCGTGGTTCCAGTCGGCGATCGCGTCGAAGGACTCGCCGTACCGCGACTGGTACGTGTGGGCCGACAAGGAGCCGTCCGACCGCTACCAGGGGATGGTGTTCCCCGGCGAGCAGACGGAGACCTGGACGTACCACCGCAAGGCCCGCGCCTGGTACTACCACCGCTTCTACGACTTCCAGCCGGACCTCAACTTCGCCAACCCGCTCGTGCGGGCCGAGGTGAAGAAGATCCTGGCCTTCTGGATCCAGCTCGGCGTCGCCGGGTTCCGCATGGACGCGGTGCCGTTCATCATCGAGCTGACGGAGCCCGGGAACCCCGAAAGCCCGATGGACTTCGACTACCTCAGCGAGCTGCGCCAGCACATCCAGTGGCGGCGCGGCGACGCGGTCCTGCTCGCCGAGGCGAACGTGGAGCCGGAGAAGCTGCCGGAGTACTTCGGCGACTCCGGCGGGTCGGGCAACCGCATCCACATGCTGTTCGACTTCATGCTCAACGGCCGGCTCATCCTCGCGCTGGCCCGGCAGAACCCGGAGCCGGTCATCGAGTGGCTGCGGACCACGCCGAAGCTGCCGCAGGGCGGGCAGTGGGCGACGTTCCTGCGCAACCACGACGAGATCGACCTGTCCCGGCTCACCGCCGAGCAGCGCGAGGACGTGTTCGCGCAGTTCGGCCCCGACCAGGACATGCGGCTGTACGACCGGGGCATCCGCCGCCGCCTGGCGCCCATGCTCGGCAACGACCGGAGCCGCCTGGAGCTGGCCTACTCGCTGCAGTTCACGCTGCGCGGCACCCCGGTGCTGCGGTACGGCGAGGAGATCGGCATGGGGGAGGACCTGACCCAGACCGGCCGGTACGCCATCCGGACCCCCATGCAGTGGTCGTTCTCGAAGCACGGAGGATTCACCGACGCCGAGCCCATCCGCCCGGTCGTCAGCAAGGGCGAGTGGGGCTACGAGCAGGTCAACGTCACCGCCCAGCGGCACGACGACCGGTCACTGCTGGCGTGGTTCGAGCGGATGATCCGCACCCTCCGGGAGATTCCGGAGGTCGGCGGCGGCGTGTGTACGTGCGTCGACCGGCCGCTGCCGCCGGGTGTCCTCGCCCACCGGGCCGACGGGCCGAGCGGCTCGGTGCTGTTCCTGCACAACCTGGGCACCCAGGACGCCGTCGTCGACCTCGGCGACCTGGCCAAGGACACGCACATGCCCAACGACGTCTTCGCCGACCGGGAGTACGACCCGGTCGACGACTTCACCGCGCTGCGGCTGGCCGGCTACGGGTACCGCTGGATCCGCCTGCGCCGCGGCAGCTCCTGACGTTCACAGCGTCGGCGGCAGCCCGAGGCGGCGGAAGTGGGCCTCGCCGATGAACGACGTGATCGCGCTGATCCGGTCGCCGCGCAGGGTCAGCACGTTGACCGACCAGGCACGGTGCGGGCCCGTGCCGTGATCGCGCAGGTAGCTGGCGACGGCGGGCTGGGCGTTCGCCGTCGCCGGCAGGTGCCGCCATGAGCCGCAGCGCTTCAGCGGCAGCTCGGTGGCGAACTCGATCGCGGCCTTCCCGCGGTACCAGTGCGGCAGCGGCGGCATCGACCAGGTCACGTCCTGGGTGAGCAGCGCGACGAAACCGGCCGTGTCGCCGCGCTCCATGGCGGTCGTGTAGCGGGTGACGAGCTCCCGCACCCGCGCGTCGCCGAGGTCCCGCAGGGTCGGCTGCTGGGCCGGTGCCGGCACGCGCTCCGCGACCAGCCGGCGGGCCCGGGCCAGTGCCGAGTTCACCGACGCCGGCGTGGTCCGCATCATCGCGGCGATCTCGGCGGCGGAGAAGCCCAGCACGTCGAAGAGCAGCAGCGCCGCCCGCTGGTTGCCCGGCAGGTGCTGCAGTGCCGCGACGAACGCCAGCTCGACGGTCTCGCGCCGTTCGTACGCGGCCTCCGGGTACGGCTCCAGCCACGCGACCTCGGTCTGCGGGGTGCCGGCGAGCACGACGCGCTCGCTGGCCGGCCCCAGGTCCATCGGCAGCGCCCGGCGCCCCCGGGCCGCGGCGAGGTCCAGGCAGGTGCGGGTGGCGACGGTGTACAGCCACGCCCGCAGCGAACCCTGCTCCTTGAGCGTGCCGATCCCGCGCCACGCCCGCAGCAGCGCGTCCTGCAGCGCGTCGTCGGCGTCGTGGACCGAGCCCAGCATCCGGTAGCAGTGCGCGTGCAGCTGCGGCCGCAGCGGCTCGACCAGTCTCGTGAACTCGTCGGCGGGATCGCGACGATTCCGCGCCCCGGTGCCGGTCTCAGTACCGACCGATGTCTCTACCGACATTCCCACCACCTTCATCTGGAGGGGTTCATGAACCACACGCTGCGGGTGCCCGGCGCCACCCTGTACTACGAGGTGCGCGGCGACGGCCCGCTGCTGGTGCTGGCCGGCGCCCCGATGGGCACCAGGTTTCTCGCGCCGCTGGCCGACCTGCTCGCCGCCGACCATACCGTCATCACCACCGACCCACGAGGCGTCGGCGGCAGCATCCCGGACGACCCGTCGGCGGACTCGACCCCGCAGCTGCGCGCCGCGGACCTGGCACACCTGATCGCCCACCTCGGCCTCGGTCCGGCCGCCGTCTTCGGTACGAGCGGCGGCGCCGTCACCGGGCTGGCGCTGGCGCAGGCGCACCCCGGCGCGGTGCACACGCTCGTCGCGCACGAGCCGCCGGTGACCGAGCTCCTGCCCGACGCGGTCGAGCAGCGCGCGGCGGTCGAGGACATCGTCGCCACCTACGCGGCCGGCGATGTGCCCGGCGCCTGGATGAAGTTCCTGGTCAACGCCAACATTCCGGTCGACCCCTCGGCGGCGCCGCCCCCGCCGGACGAGCAGCAGACCGCCGACGAGCGCTTCTGGTTCCTGCACGAGATGCGCGGCACCACCCTGTTCCGACCCGACCTCGACGCGCTGCGGTCGTCCGGGGTGCGGATCGTGGTCGCCGTGGGGGAGGCGTCGGCCGGGCAGATCTGCGACCGCACGTCCGCCGCCCTGGCCGAAGGGCTGGGAGCGGACCGGGCCGTGTTCCCCGGCGGGCACATCGCCTTCGTCGACGACCCGGACACCTTCGCGCCACGCCTGCGCGAAACGCTGAAGTAGATCAGCGGGCCGGGATCTCGCCGGCCGTCACGGGGCGGCCGAAGTGCCAGCCCTGACCGAGGTCGCAGCCCAGCGACGCGAGGCGGGCGGCCTGGTCGGCCGTCTCGATGCCTTCGGCGGTGACGGTCATCTGCAGGGTGTGCGCCAGGCGGATGACCGTCTCCACGATCTGCTCGTCGACGTGGTCGCTGGCCAGGGAGCGGATGCCGGCCATGAAGGCGCCGGCCAGCTTCAGGCCGTGGACCGGGAGGTGGCGCAGGTAGGCGAGGTTGGAGTAGCCGATGCCGAAGTCGTCGATGACGATGCGGACGCCCAGGTCGGCGATGGTGCGCAGGGTCTGGATGGGCTGGCCGGTCGACTGCATGAGGACGGTCTCGGTCAGCTCCAGCTGCAGGTTCGCCGGTGAGAGGCCGGTGTCGGCGAGGGCGTGGCGCACGTCGTCGAGCAGCCGCGGGTCGGTGCACTGGCGGGGGGAGACGTTGACGCTGATGAGCAGCGGCGTGCCGGGGTGGGCGCGCTGCCAGTCGGCGGCGACGCGGCACGACTCGCGCAGGACCCAGCGGCCCAGCGGGTGGATCATGCCGGACTGCTCGGCGACGGGGATGAACGTGTTGGGCGAGACGGTGCCGAGGTCCGGGTGGCGCCAGCGCAGCAGGGCCTCGGCGCCACGCAGCCGGTTGTCGGCGAGGGCGACGAGCGGCTGGTAGACCAGCTCGAACTCGCCGCGGTCCAGGGCGCCCGCGAGGCGGCCGGTCAGCCCGTACCGCAGGACCTGCTGCGCGTTGCGCTTGACGTCGAAGAGCGCGTAGCGGGCGCGGCCCTCCTCCTTCGCCAGGTAGAGCGTGGCGTCCGCGGCGCGCAGCAGCTCCTCGGGGTCGGCGCCGTGGCAGGGCTGCTCGACGATGCCGATGCTCGCCGACACGGACAGCTCGTGGCTGTCGAGGCGGACGGGCTTGCTCAGCTCGGCCAGCATCGCCTCGGCCAGCTCGGTCAGCTGGCCGGGGCCGGTGCTGTGGCGCACGACCACCACGAACTCGTCGCCGCCGACCCGGGCCACGAAGTGGCCGGCGCCGTTGACGCAGGCCCGGAGCCGGTCGGCCAGGGCGACGAGGAGCCGGTCGCCGGAGCCGTGGCCGAGGGTGTCGTTGACGGTCTTGAACTCGTCGAGGTCGAGGAAGCAGACGCCGATCCGGTCGCGGTCGCCGGCCTCGCCGAGCGTGTCGGTGAGGTGCCGGTAGAGCAGGACCCGGTTGGGCAGCCCGGTCAGCGGGTCGTGGTGCGCCTGGTGGTGCAGCTCCAGCTGCAGGCTGTGCTCGGCGTCGGTGAGCGCCCTGGCCCAGGCGCGGCGGATGCGCTCCTGGTCGTCGAGGATCCGCTGCCGGCCGGCGCGGGTGAAGCCGGCCGCGACCGCGCCGAGGACCGCGCCGATCCTGTCGTCGTCGGGCTTGACGTCGGCGGCGGCGGGCAGCGCGGCGAGGACGGCGATGGAGCGCTGCAGCGCCTCGGGGCTGGACAGCCCGACGTCGATGAGCGCCACCCCGGCCTCGGCGGCGGGCCGGGGGTCGAACGCGTCGGCGCGCAGCACGCCCGCGAGCAGCGTGACGAGCTGCTCGAAGCGGTCGCGGAGCGCCTCGGCGCCCACGTCGAGGTAGCTGGTCCGGCGGACGGCGGCGACCCAACGGTGCGCGAGGGCGGACAGCGCAGGCTCGATGAGCACACCGTCCTGGCCGTCGGCGCCGGTCAACCACATCACCCCTGGCGCGAAGATTACCGTGCGCCGGAGCGTTGAAGAATCGACGGTCAGTGCCGTTGTCCAGCCGTTTCGGTGAGGCCCGCGACGAAGCGCGTCAGGAGCTGCGCGAACGTCTCCAGCTCCGCGGGGGTCCAGCCGGCGGTCGCCGCGGCGAACCTCGCCCGCCGGGTGGCGTGCACCCGCTCGCACAGGGCCAGCCCGGCCGGGGTGCGCACGAGCAGCGACCGGCGGCCGTCGTCCTGGTCGGCCTCGCGCCGCACCCACCCGGCCTCGACGGCCGCGGCGACGAGCTTGCTCGCGCGGGGCTGCGCCACGTCGAGCGCGGCGGCGACGGTCATCACCGTCGCGCGGTCGTGAAGCCCTTCGACCGCGTCGACGACGTCGAAGACCGCCGGGTCCACGTCGCCGGTCGGGCCGCTGCGGGCCAGGGCACGCCGGGTCTGGCTGCGCCGGATCGACACCATCGCGGCCTCGACGGCGGCAAGAGGATGATGCATAATCTTTGTTATCTACATTCTCGAGGCATGTACAGGTGGAGTCCATGAAACCAGAGGACCGGCCGATCGGCCATTGGCTGCGTGAGCTCGACCGGCGGATCGAGGGCGCGTTCGTGGCCGCGCTGGACCGGCAGGGACTGCACCGCCGGCACTGGCAGCTGCTCAACGGGCTCGGCCCGGACGACCCGCTGTGGGAAGGGCAGCGGGAGTGCCGGCAGGACCTGGTTCAGCGGGGGTGGATCCGGCAGGACGGCGGGCTCACGGAAGACGGCGAGCGGGCCAGGGCGGCGATCGCCGCCGACGTGGCCACGGTCCGTCGGCGGGTCACCGAGGGCATCCCCGACGAGGACTACCTGACCACCGTGCGCACCCTGGCCCGGATGGCCGGGAACCTCACCGCGTGACCACGTGGCGGGCGATCGCGCCGACCGTGCGAGGGGTCAGCGTGCCGTCGCCGAGGCCCAGCTCGATCAGGTCGTCGAAGACCGCCTGCCGCCGGTCGGCGGCCCGCACCGCGGCGTTGACGATCCACTGCCGGCCGCCGAGCAGCGCCGCCGCCCGCGAGTGCCGCAGGTGCCGCCCGAGCCGGGCCTTGAGCGCGGCGGCGTAGCGGGCGCCCGGCTCCGAAGGGCCCGCCGCGGCCGCACCCGCCAGGGCGCCGGACAGCACCGCGTAGAAGATGCCCTCGCCGGTGAAGGGGTTGATCAGCGACAGCGCGTCGCCCGCGAGCAACAGCCGCCCCCGGGCCGGCGGCGGGCGGCGCGTCGACAGCGGCAGGTGATGGGCCCGCAGCCCGGTCGCCGCCGCGGTGTCCACGTCGGGCAGCAGCTCGGCGAGGCGGTCCAGCAGGTGTGCCCGGGAGATCGGCCGGCCGTGCAGCACCTCCCCGTAGCCGACGTTGGCGGTGCCGTCGCCGATCGGGAAGGCCCACGCGTACGCCGGCCACTCCCGCGACGTGGTCACGATCCGCTGCTCGGCGGGCTGCCCCGCGAAGGGCGCGTAGCCGCGGATGGCGAGCGCCAGGTGGCCGGGGCCGTTCGGCGGCTGCCCGAGCGTCCTGCGCACCATCGAATACGCGCCGTCGGCGCCGATGACCGCCCGCGCGGAGACCACCCCGTCGACGACCACCCGGTCCGGGCGCTCCTCGATGCGGCGCACGGTGTGGCGGCGCAGCACCGCCCCGGCCGCCACCGCCCCGTCGGCGATCCGTCCGTCGAGGACCAGCCGCGGGATGGTGTACGCGGGGCGAGCGTGCCTGCGGGCGACCGCCCCACCGGCGGGCCCGACGAGCCGCAGCGACGGCACCGGCGCGAAGCCGTCCTCGACGCCGGTCAGGCCGAGCCCGGCGAGCACGTCGAGGGTGTGCGGCGCGACCCCGTCACCGCACGGCTTGTCGCGCGGGAAGCCGGCCTTGTCCAGCAGCAGCACGCTCGCGCCGGCCCGCCGCGCGGCGAGCGCCGCCGCCGCGCCCGCGGGACCGGCACCGACCACCACGACGTCGAAGTCGTCCATGCCAGCACGCTAACGGTGGTCAGGCACCGTGTGCACACCCGCGGCGGACCCCTTCGACTTGAGCATCATGATGAACGCGAGCACCCGGGCGACCGCGCCGAAGAACTCCGCCGGGATCTCGTCGCCGATCTCGCACGCGCCGTGCAGCGCCCGGGCGAGCGGCACGTCCTCGACCATCGGCACCCGGTGCTCGGTGGCGACCTCGCGGATCTTCAACGCGATCACGCCCAGGCCCTTCGCGACCACCCGCGGCGCGCCCTTCGTCGGGTCGTACCGCAGCGCCACCGAGACATGGGTCGGGTTGACCACCACGACGTCGGCCCGCGGCACGTCGGCCATCATCCGGCTGCGGGCCATCTCGTGCTGCCGCTGCCGGATCTGGCCCTTCACGTGCGGGTCACCCTCGGACTTCTTGTGCTCCTCCTTGATCTCTTCCTTCGACATCATCAGCTGCTTGTTGACCCGGCGCTTGGCCACGAAGTAGTCGGCGAAGGCGAGCACGAGGCCGGTGACGGCGGCGATCCTGATGACCTTCAGCACCGTGTCGGCCACCAGGCCGATGATCGTCTGCAGCGGCATCGCGGTCGCGCCGAGCAGCGTCGGCACCAGCGTGTGCATCGTGTTGTAGACGACGATGCCGAGGATGACGACCTTCGCGAGGGACTTGACGCTCTCCCACCCGGCCTGCACGCCGAACGTGCGCTTCAGGCCCTTGAGCGGGTTGAGCCTCTTGAAGTCGGGCTTCAGCTGCTTCGTCGCCGGGCGCAGGCCGCCCTGGGCGGCGGTGCCGACGATCGCGAACACGAACAGACTCACGGTGATCGGCGCGGCGCAGATCGCGATGTCCGTCACGCCGGTCTTGAGCAGCGCCAGGGCCTTGGCCGGTTCCGGGTCGACGAACGCCTGGGTGCTGCGCGCGAACAGGTCCTGGGTCCGCGACATGACGCTGCGGGCCGTCATCGGCAGCAGCACGCTGGCCAGCAGCACCCCGCCCCACGCGCCGAGATCCGGCGTGCGCGCCCGGGTGCCCTCACGCCGCGCCTGCCGCTTCTTCTGCTCGGTAGGCTGCTCGGTCTTCTCACCAGCCATCTACCGGCCCAGCGCGCCCTCGATGGTGCGCATCGACCAGCCGACCGCCGCCAGGTACGCCTTCGCCAGGTCCGCCGACGACACCGGCGCGGCGGCGAGGGCGTGCTCGTCGGCGACCTCGTACGCCCGCACGATCGACAGGACCTGGCCGAGCCGGCCGTGCCCGTCGACGAGCGCGTCGGCGACCTCGACCGTCAGCGGCAGCCGGGTGACCAGCTCCGCGACCGGCTCCGAGATGAGCTCGGCGACACCGGCGAGCAGGCCGACGGTGAACGCCGCGTCGCCCTGCAGCCCGAGCCGCTCCGCGACCGTCTGGCACAGCCTGGCCCGGGCCATCGTCGAGGACAGCTGGTCCTCGGTCGCCGACTCCGCCACGTCGCTGACGAGCATCAGCGCCGCCCACTGCCGGATCTTCGCCGAGCCGAGCAGCACGACCGCGTCGCGGACCGACGCCACCTTGCGCGGCAGCCCGGACGCGGCCGAGTTCGTCGCCCGCAGCACCCGGTAGGACAGCGCCGGGTCGCTCTGCACGATCTCCGACACCTTCGCGATGTCGGCGTCCTCCGCGGTGACGGCGCCGAGCAGCTCCAGGCGGCGCAGCCGGGACGGTGACAGCGCGACCGCCGTCAGCACCTGGGGGCGGCCCACCGCGTACCCCTGCAGCAGATCGAACCCGAGCCGCTGCGCCAGCAGGATGTGCTCCTCGATCTCCACCCGCTCCGCGACGAGCTTGATCCCCGGGTAGCGGCGGCAGCGGGCGACCACCTCGACGAGCTCCTCGGGCTCGCGGATGAGCAGGTCCAGCTTCACGTACGAGGCCAGGCCCAGCAGCCGCTCGTGGCCGAGGCCGAACACGAAGTCGTCGAGGGCGATCTCGTACCCCTGCTGCACCAGCCTCGCGGTCCCGGCGAGCACCGCGTCGTCGATCTCGACGGTCTCCAGGATCTCCAGGATCGCGTGGTCCGGGTCGAACGGCAGCGGCAGGTCACCGACGAGGAAGTCGCGGGTCAGGTTGATGAAGCACTTGCGGCCGCCGACCAGCTGCTCCAGGCCGAACTCGGTGAACGCGTTGACGATGACCTGACTGGTCGCGTACGCGCTGCGCCGGGACGCCTCCACCTCGTCCGCGGCACCGCGGAACAGCAGCTCGTAGCCGACGACGTGCCCGGACCAGTCGTAGAGCGGCTGGCGCCCGATGTGGACGAGCTGCGTCGAGTCGGGAGTGGAGGTCGTTGCGGGCTGCACGCCCCTGACGATCGGCACCCGGCGCTGCAACCAAAGGAAAACCCTCAGAACTACCCGTTCGGCACCGATCAGGGGAACGCGTCACATCAGAAAGACGGGGAGAGCGTGCCCAAACGCCTGTCGCAGTTCATCGTGCCCATCGGCATCGTGCTGATCATCCTCATGATGGTCGTGCCGCTGCCTGCGGTGCTGCTGGACACCCTCATCGCCGCGAACATCACGCTGGCACTGGTGATCGTCCTGGTCAGCATGTACGTGAAGCGGCCCCTCGAATTCTCGTCGTTCCCCTCGCTGCTGCTCATCGCGACGCTCTTCCGCCTGTCGCTCAACATCAGCGCGACGCGGCTCGTGCTCACCGAGGGCTTCGCCGGTGACGTCATCGAGGCGTTCGGCCACTTCGTCGTCGGCGGCTCGCTCATCGTCGGCCTCGTCATCTTCCTGATCCTGTTCATCGTCCAGTTCATCGTCATCACCAAGGGCGCGGAGCGCGTCGCCGAGGTCGGCGCCCGCTTCACCCTCGACGCGATGCCCGGCAAGCAGATGGCGATCGACGCCGACCTCAACGCCGGCCTCATCGACGAGGCCACGGCCCGCAAACGCCGCACCGAGATCACCTCCGAGGCGAGCTTCTACGGCGCGATGGACGGCGCGTCGAAGTTCGTCAAGGGCGACGCGATCGCCGCCATCATCATCACGCTGGTCAACCTCATCGGCGGCTTCGCGATCGGCATGCTGCAGCGCGGACTGTCGGCGACCGATTCGATCCAGACCTACTCGCTGCTGTCCGTCGGCGACGGCCTCGTCTCGCAGATCCCGGCGCTGCTGCTGTCGGTGGCGACCGGTCTCATCGTGACCCGCTCCGCCAACGACGGCGACATGGGCGCCACGGTCAGCAAGCAGCTCAGCCAGAACCGCAGGGCGCTGCAGATCGGCGGCGGCGCGGCGCTCGCCATGTGCATCATCCCCGGGCTGCCGAAGCTGCCCTTCCTGCTGGTCGGCGCGGCGGTGCTGATCATCGCGCAGCGCCTGCCGAATCCGGTCAGCGAGGCCGACCAGCAGGCCGCTGCCGCCGCCGAGGCCGAGCCGCCACCGCCGGACCCGACGGAGACGCTGCTGGGGGAGATGCGGGTCGACCCGCTGGAGCTGGCCCTGGCGCCAGACCTCGTCGACCTCGTCGACGCCAGCGGCGGGGACCTCCTGGAGCGGGTCCGGGCCCTGCGCCGGAAGGTCGCCCTGGAGCTCGGCATCGTCATGCCGCCGGTACGCACCCGCGACGACCTGGAGCTGCCGCTGTCGACGTACGCGGTGCGCATCAGCGGCGTCGAGGTCGGCCGTGGCCAGGCGCCGCCCGGGACGGTCCTGGCCATCGGCGACGGCCTGGACTTCCTGCCCGGCCGCGCCGGCGTCGAGCCCGTCTTCGGCCTGGCCGGCAAGTGGGTGCCGGCCGAGCTGCGCCACCAGGCGGACCTGACCGGCGCCACGGTCGTGGACCGGGCGTCCGTCATCATCACGCACCTGGCGGAGATCGTCCGCCTGCACGCCAGCCGCCTGCTGGGGCGCGAGGACGTCCGCGCGCTCACCGAGATCGTCAAGCGCACGCACCCCGTCGTCGTGGAGGAGCTGACCCCGGCGGCGCTCAGCCTCGGGCAGGTGCAGCGGGTGCTGCAGACCATGCTCGACGAGGGCGTGCCGATCCGCGACCTGGTGCGCATCTTCGAATCCCTGTCGCTGCAGGCGAAGCAGTCCACCGACCCCGACTCGCTCGTCGAGGCGGCGCGGGCGGCGCTCGGGCCGGCGATCGCCTCCCGGTACGCCCACGACGGCACCCTCACGGCGATCACCCTCGAACCGAGGCTGGAGCAGCAGCTACTGGAATCGCTGCGCCCGACCGACAGCGGATTGCAGCTGCTGATCGACACGGCCCGCGCCGAGTCGATGCTCGCAGACCTGACCAGAATCACCGAACTCGGCGAGGAACGGGGCGTCAGTCCCGTCCTCGTCTGCTCGCCGCAACTGCGCAACGCTCTGCGGAAACTGGTGCAGATGGCATTGCCGCGTTTACCGGTTCTGTCCTACTCAGAGATCGCCGGGAGTACGCTGCGGATTGAGACTATTGGGGTGGTGAATGGTGCCTACCCGGTTGCTGCTTGAAGGTCGTGACCTCGAAGAGCTGCTCGCGCAGGTGCGCGCCGAGCACGGGCCGGATGCTGTCATCGTCTCTGCCGAAAAAGTGCGCACCGGCGGGGTCGGTGGCCTTTTCGGCACTCAGAAATATGAGCTGACGGTGGAGGTCCCCGATGCCGTTGCGACAACTCAATCATCAGGCCAGGCACCGCGCAAAGGCGACACGCCGAATCGCACGCTGAGTATCGAGGATCTGGCCGCGCTGGCGGATGCCGCCGAATCGCAGGGCAGGAATCCGACGTTCGCGGACGCGCTCGCGGATGCGCGGGCCGCGGCTCCGCGCCCGCCTGCCGGTGTGCCGGCGCGCCCCCCGGTGCCCGGGCCTCCCGGGGCTCCCGGGCCTTCCGGACCTCCCGGGGCTGCCGGAGCGCCTGCCGGTGGGGCCTGGCCGCCGCAGGCCGCCCCGGGCCCGGCGGCGGGTGCTGGCGGGCAGCCGCGGCCACCCGCGGGTGCGGTGGCACGGCCGTCCGACGGTGGTCCTTCCCGGCCACCGGCCGGTGGCCCGCCGCGGCCGCCGACGGCCGCCGACGCGCTCAACCGGCTGCTCGCCGAGGGCCCTGCCCCGGAGGTGCCCGCAGGCGCGCCGTCGGTGCGGCCGTTCCGGCCGGCGGCCGGCCAGCCGATCGCGAAGCTCGGCGTGCAGCAGGTGACCGTGGACCCGCGCTTCGAGCCTCGCCCTGACGTGCCGCAGGCGGCACGGTTCCAGCCGCCGCCGATGCCGGACGTGGACCCGCGCCGCGACGTGCCGCAGGCGCCGGCGGACGTGGACGCGCGCCGCGATGCCCAGCCGGCACCACGGTTTCAGCCGCCGCCTGCCGCGCCGGACCCGGACCCGCGCTTCGAGCAGCGTCACGATCTGCCGCAGCCACAGCGGTATCAGCCGCCGCCTGCCGCGCCGGACCCGGACCCGCGCTTCGAGCAGCGCCATGATCTGCCGCAGCCACAGCGGTATCAGCCGCCGCCGCCCGCCGCGCCGGACCTGGACCCGCGCTTCGAGCAGCGTCACGATCTGCCGCAGCCACAGCGGTATCAGCCGCCCGCCGCACCGAGCGGCGAGGGGATCTGGCCCGAACAGACGCGGATGGACCCGCGACGGCGCGCCCCGGCGCGGCCGAACCCGCCCAGCCCACTGTCCGACGACGAGATCGAATATTGGCAGGAGTCCTCAATGCCTGTTGAAGCCACCGCCACCGTGGAGAAGCCGCGGACACCGGACAAGAGCGAACGGCTCGCCGGCGCCTACAGCCCGCACACCGCCGCACAGGCCGCGGCGGCCGCGCAGGCGGCGGCCCCTGCCGAGCGCACCGCCGCGGAGCGCACCGCCGCCGCCGAGCGGGCCGCAGCTGCCGCGGAGCGCGCCGCCGCCGCCGAACGCGCCACCGCCGAGCGCTCCGGCGGCGACCGGGCCGGCGCGGACAAGTCCGAGCGGCCGACCGCGCTGGGCCGCCGGCTGCAGTCGCTGGGCGTGCCGTCGGACATCGCGTTCCGGGCCAACGCCGCCGACACCTACAGTGCCGTCGTCGACGCATTCTCGGCGCTGCCCATCGCCGAGCCCGCGCCCGACGGCCCGGGGGAGACGCTCATCGTCGTCGGCGAGTCGACGCACGCGGTCGAGGTCGCGCGGTGGGTCGCGGAGACCCAGCGGCTCGACAGCGACCACATCCTTTTCGCCGGCCGCAACGCCGCCGCCGCGGGCATCGACGCGAAGCGCCGCATCACCGGCGCCCACGACGCCCGCCTCTGGGCGAAGAAGCTGCGCAAGTCCGACGCGCCCAGCGTCGTCGCCGTCGAGGCCGCCCTCGACGAGTCCGCCTGGGCCGCCGCGATCGTCGAGGCGGTCCGCCCCGTCGCGGTCTGGGTCGTCGTCGACGCCAGCCGCAAGACCTCCGACGTCGCCCACCACCTGCAGGGCCTGCGCCGCGTCGACGCCATCTGCCTGCGCGGCACGATGTCCAGCGGCGACCCGGCCAGCCCGCTGGCCCTGCGCGTGCCCGTCGCCCTCCTGGACGGCCGCCCGTCGACACCGTTCCAGTGGGCCGCGATGCTCTGCGAGCGCCTGAGTCTGGTGGGCGGCTGACGTGCTGGGGATGGCCCGCTTCTCCACGCTGTTCCTCGCCGTGGTGATCGCGTCGCCCGCCCTCTACGCCACCTTCGTCACCCACCACCTCGACCTGCAGACCGGCCTGCTCCGCCTGCTCATCGCCGTGCCGGTGGCCGCGGTGATGCTCGCCGTCTTCCGGATGGTGACCCGCGACTACGGCAAGGCCGACAAGAAGCGCGAGCCGGCCCCGGACGCTGCCACCGACGAGGAGCCGCTGCGCGCCGAGGCCGTGGCCGGCGAACCCTTCCCCCAACGCCGCGCCGAAGACAACTCCTGACCCGGCCACACCGGCGCCACCACCGCATCCGCTGTCGCCTCGGTGACGCCGCCGCCGTCGACGTACCGATGACATCCGCAACGGTCTGGTGCAGTGCCTCGGTGTTGTCGTCGTCGCGGCGGATGACTGGCTGTGCCGCAGCGGTGGTGATGACGACCGCTGCCGTCGTTGCGGTGATGACGCCGGCCATCGTCGTGGTGATGACGCCGGCCGTTCGGGAGCGGTCAGGAGGTGCGGCGAGGCCCACCCCGCCGCGTGCCGGTGGCCGATGACCCCTCGCGCCGCGGAAGCCGTGGCGCTGTCATGCGCCCGTCGTCGTGCCGATGCCGCTGCCGTCATCTGCCGATGACATCCGCGGCTGGGTCGTGGCGGTGGTCAGGCGGCCAGGAGTTTCAGGACCAGGGTCACGGAGCGGTTGGTCAGGTTGGTGATGGCGTTCGGCAGGAGCAGCATGGCGGTGCCGACGATGGTCAGGGTGAGCAGGACCTTCGCCGGGAAGCCGAAGGAGAACGGGTTGAGGGCGGGGGCGGCGCGGGTCAGCAGGCCCAGGGCGACGTCCACGGCGAGCATGATCGCGACCAGGGGCGCCGCGATCTGGAGGCCGGCCAGGAACATCTCGCCGAAACCGTCGGTGATGACGTGGGTGAATGCTTCCAGGGAGAAGGCGTCGTTGAGCGGGATCGCGGTGTACGAGCGGGCGAAGCCGCGCAGGATCAGCTGGTGCGAGTCGGTGGCGAACATCAGCGCCATGCCGATGAGGTTGTAGAAGCGGCCGAAGATGGCGTTGCCCTGGAGCATGAAGGGGTCCATCGAGAAGGCCAGGCTGAAGCCGCCGACCAGGTCGATCATGTTGCCGGCGATCTGGACCGCGGCGAAGAGCAGGGCGGTGATGAAGGCCAGCGCCGCGCCGATGACGGCCTGCTCGACGGCGTTGAGGACGAGCACGCCGGTGGACATGCCGGGCGGGATCTGGGGGGCGAGGCGCGGGGCGAGGGGCAGGGCGATCGCCACCGCCAGCAGGGCCTTCACCGTGGCGGGCGCGCCGCGGTTGTTGAAGGGCGGGCACAGGGCGAGCCAGACGCCCGCCCGGATCGAGCCGAGCAGGATCGCCAGGACCGTGCTCAGCGGCACAGTGTAGGACTCAGGCACCCTTGATCAGGTCCGGGATCTGGGCGTAGAGCTGCTCGGTGTAGGTGACCATCTCGTGCAGCATCCAGTTGCCGGCGAAGAGCAGCGCTAGGCCGATGGCGGCGGCCTTCGGCACGAAGGAGAGCGTCGACTCCTGGATCTGGGTCACGGACTGGAAGAGGGAGATGGCGAAGCCGACGACGAGCGCCGTGAGCAGGATCGGCGCGCCGAGCTTCGCGGCGATCGTCATGGCCTGCAGGCTGAGTTCGAGGATCTTGGTGTCGGTCATGCGGGGTTCACCTCGTCAGTGGTAGCTGGCCACGAGGGCGGTGAGGATCAGCCCCCACCCGTTGACCAGGACGAACAGCAGGAGCTTGAAGGGCAGCGCGATGGTGACGGGCGGCAGCATCATCATGCCCAGCGACATGAGGGCCGCCGAGACGACCATGTCGATGACCAGGAACGGGATGTAGATGACGAAGCCGATGATGAACGCGGCCCGCAGCTCGGACAGCACGAACGCGGGGATCAGCGTCGACAGCGGCACATCGTCCTTGTTCTTCGGCAGCGGACGGTCGGCGATCTTCGTGAAGAGCGCGATCTCGTCCTTGCGCGTCTGCTTGAGCATGAACGCCTCGAGCGGCTGCACCCCGTCCTTGAAGGCCACCGCCTGGGTCTTCTCCCCCTTCAGGTAGGGCTGGAGGCCGACGTCGTTCACCTCCGAGACGACCGGCGACATGATGAAGAGGCTGACGAACAGCGCCAGGCCGGCGATCACCTGGTTGGGCGGCACGTTGCTGAGGCCGAGCGCGTTGCGGGTGATCGACAGGACCACGAAGACCTTCGTGAAGCTGGTCGTCATCAGCAGCAGCGACGGCGCGATCGACAGCAGCGTCAGCAGGATGATGATGGTGATCGACTGGCTGGGCTGCACGCCGCCGACGTCGATGTTGACCGTGCCGTCGGGTGGGCTCGGCGACACCGGTGGCTTCGGCGTCGGGGCGGCGTTGGCGGCGGCGGGCAGGAGCAGCGCCGTACCGAAGGCTGCGAAGGCCAGCAGGGACTTCATCGCCGGCCCTTCAGGAACCGCCAGGTCTCCGCCGAGAGCAGCGACCCGGCCAGGGGCGACGGGCGCGGGTCCTCCGGCGCGCCGGTGGAGAACAGCGAAGCGTCCGCGTCGGCCAGCAGTGACACCCCCGTGTCGCTGACGCCGAGCACGAGGGCCCGGTCGGCGACCTTCACGACCGCGACCGACGAGCCCCGGCTGAGCTGCTGGCGGGCGAGCACGGTGACCAGTCCCGCGCCGTGGCCGCCGCCGGCACCGCGCCGGGCCAGCCGCGCCAGCGCCCAAAGTAAGATGAACACTACGGTGAGTGAGCACATGACTCGCAAAGCAAGCTCGAACATCAGCGACTACGCCCGATCCGACGGGCCGACGATCTCGGTGATCCGGATGCCGAAGTTCTCGTCGATCACGACCACCTCGCCGCGGGCGATGAGCCGCCCGTTGACGAGCAGGTCGGCGGGGCCGCCGGCGGCCCGGTCCAGCTCGATCACCGCGCCGGGGGCGAGCGACAGCAGCTCCCGCACGCTCATCCGGGTCCGGCCGAGCTCGGCGGTGACCTCCATCTCGACGTCGTGCAGAAGGTCGAAGGCCGGCGGCCGGCCGCGGTCGTCGCGATCGTCGCGGAAGTCGCCGGAGCCCCCGCCGGAGGTCACCTCGACCGCCACGGCCAGCGCGACGACGGCGTGGACGGCGCCCTCGTCGGTGGTGAGCGGCACCAGGACCCCGCCCACGGCGACGAGCTGGCCCATGGCGTCGGCGGGCTGGAGCACCTCGCCCGGATCGACGACGACCGGCCCGACGGTGGTCGCCGCGGCCTCCAGGGCGGGCCGGACGGCCTGGCTCAGGTCCAGGGCGCCCATGGGGGAGTTCGCGAGCGCCTCGACGAGGTCCTGGGTGACGACGATCGCGACCTCGCCCTGCGCGGTGCCGGCGAACCGCGCGCGAACGGCCTGGCCGTCGATCGCGAGCTCGTCGACGTTCTGCGTGGGCGCACCGACGGAGAGCGGGGAGCTGGCGGGCAGCAGCGCCACGGCGGCCCGTGCGGCCGCCTCGGCGCGGGCCAGCAGTGCCTCGTTGGTGGCGATGGTCATCGGCGGTTCTCCTCAGCGCGGTTCTGGCCGAGCTGTCCGGCCGGCTGTCCTGTGGGCCGGTGTGTCGGTCGTTGACCCGGCTGTGGGCTCGGCACCACGAGACAGGCCAGACGGTTGCCCTGCGCGCCCGGGACGGCGTAGGCGAACGTGATGTCCGCCGTGGTCACCGCCAGCGGCGTCGAGGTGGTGTGGGCGAGCGGCACGACGTCGCCCGGCCGCAGCCCGATCAGGTCGGCGGGGTGCATGCGGACCGGCTGGAAGCGCACCGCGACCTCGATCGGCGCGCCCTCCAGACCGGCGACCACGTTGCGGTAGGCGACCTCGCGGGCGACCCGCTGCGCCTCGGTGAGCACCGCGCTGCCCTGCTCGCCCTGCAGCTTCGGGAAGATCGAGCCGAACGGCAGGCAGATGCTGGCCACGCACTCCTCGCTGCCGACCCGCATCTCGAAGGACGCCACGATCACGGCGTCGGAGGTGGCGCCCGCCTGGGCGAACTGGGGGTTGTACTCGATCGTCGTCATCTCCGGCCGTAAGGCCACGATGCCCTCGAAGGCGTAGCGCAGCTCGCCGAGCGTCCGCTCGATGAGGCCGTGCAGCAACGGCATCTCGATGTCGCTCAGCGGGCGTTGTGGCTGCGGACCGCCCGGGCCGCCGAGCATGTGGTCGATGCAGGCCATGGCGGTGCTCAGGGAGAACTCCAGGATGGCAGTGCCGGGTAACGGGTCGATGCTGAACATGGCGACGACGGTCGGGCTGGACAGGCCGCTGATGTACTCGTCGTAGGTCAGCTGCTCGATCGAGATCAGGCTGACCTGCGACACCGCCCGGAGGCTGGTGGTCAGCAGCGTGGCGTACTGGCGGGCGAAGGTCTCGTACGAGATCTGCAGGGTCCGGATGTGTTCCCGGGACAGTTTGGTCGGACGACGGAAGTCATACGGCTCGGGACCGGAGCTTTTACCGCCACGCCGGCTCATCTTGCCGGGCGTGCGGCCGCTCCCGGTCGCCGACGTTGACTGCGTCACTCTCTTACCATCGGTCTTTTTGGGTGCAGCTTGACGGAAAACGGCCGAAACGGACCTAGAGGTTTCCTTGAAACCCCCCAGATCCGCCGGTTCGGGCCTACTGGATCACGAACGACGTGAAGTACACGTCCATGATCTCTTTCTCCTTGTTGACCGTGTACGCCTTCTCGATCTTCTCCCTGAGCTCCGCCTTCGAGCGCTCCCGCTCGGTGTTGGACATGAGCTCCGCCATCGGCCGGTTGCTGTACAGCTCGATCGCGATGTCCAGGGCCTTGCTGCCGTCCGGGGCCTCGGTCACGTCCGCGGTCGCCTGCAGCGACAGCCTGAGCTTCAGGAAGTGCCCGTCGGCCAGGTTGATCGTGACCGGGTCCAGCGGCACCACCGCGCCCGGCTCGGGCTCGGGCTCCGCGGTCGCGGAGGACGGCTTGAACATGAACCAGCCGCCCGCCCCGCCGCCCAGCAGCACCACCACGATCGCGATGATCATGATGAGCTTCTTCCTGCCCTTCTTCGGCGCCTCGCCGGTCTCCGGGGGAGCCGCGGCCGCCTTCTCGTCCTTCGCCATCCGGGCCGCTCCTTACGAGGTCGGGGCGGCCGAGGGCAGCAGCGCCCGGGTGTCGGCCGGAAGGGAGGACAGGACGATGATCTCCACCCGCCGGTTGAGCGACGCCGCTCGCGGGTCTTCCACCGCGTACAGCGGCTTCGTGTCGGCGTAGCCGGACGCCATCAGGCGGTTCTCCGGGATGCCGGCGTTGCTGTGCAGGAAGCGCACCACCGTCGAGGCGCGGGCCGTGGACAGCTCCCAGCCGCTGGGGTAGCTGCCGGTCGTGGCGGCGAGCTGGTTGGTGTGCCCGTCGACCTCGATCTTGTTGGGCAGGCCGGCGATCGCCGGGCCGATCCCGGCCATGATCTCCCGGCCGGCGGACAGCAGCTGCGCCTCGCCGCCGTCGAACACGATCGAGCTGGTGACGACGGTGACGATCAGGCCGCGCTCGTCGATGCTGAACTTCACCGAGTCCTGCAGGCCCTGCTTCTCGAGGCTCTTCTCGATCTGGGCCTTGATCTTCTCGAAGTTCTCGACCTCCTGCTGCGCGGCCTTCTGCTTCGCCGACGCCGACGCCCGCTCCTTCGCCGCCACGGCCTCCTGGATCGCCGTCGCGTCGCTGGTGGTGCCGCCGATGCCCGAGGACAGGTCCATCGGGGAGTCGCTGTCGGAGGACTCCATCAGCGTGGACTCGCCACCGTCGAACGCCACCGAGGGGGAGCCGAAACCGACCGCGAGACCGTTCTTGAGCTCCGCGAACTTCTTCTGGTCGACCTGGCTGATCGCGAAGAGCACGATGAAGAGCACCATCAGCAGCGTCATCATGTCGGCGTAGCTGACCAGCCAGCGCTCGTGGTTCTCGTGCTCCTCCTCGTGCGCGCCGTGCTTCTTGCCGTGGCCCTTCGCGTGCGCGCCCTTGGTGCCGCCCTTGGCGGCGTGCCCACCTCCGCTCACGCCGCCACCTCCGCTGCGCTACGGCGTCGGCCTGAGCCAACCTGCGCCGAAGATGAGCGGACCGAGCCGCTTCGCTGTCCGCTCATCAGGCGGCCTCCTTCTTGTCAGTGGCGCTGCCCGGCGGCAGCAGGCTTCGGAGCTTCTGTGCGACCAGGCGGGGGTTGGCCCCTGCCTGGATGTTGATGATGCCGGCGATCACGAGCTCCATCTGTGCGCACTCGAGCTCGGACAGCCGTTTCAACTTGGCTCCCATCGGCAGCCACATGACGTTTGCTGAGAGAACTCCCCAGAGCGTCGCCACGAAGGCGCCGGCGATGAGGTGGCCGAGCTTGTCCGGCTCGCTCAGGTTCTCCAGTACGTGGATCAGGCCGATGACCGTGCCGATGATGCCGATCGTCGGCGCGTACCCACCCATGCCCGTGAAGATCGTCGCGGCCTGCTTGTCGGCCTTGCGTTTCGCGTCCACCTCGGCCTCGAGGATCGTCGCGAGCTCCTCGGAGTCGGTGCCGTCGATGGCGAGCTGCAGGCCCTTCTTGAGGAACGGGTCCTGCACCTCCTTCATCGCGTCCTCGAGGGCCAGCAGCCCTTCGCGCCGGGCCTTCTCGGCGAGCTTCACGATGTCGTCGACGAGCGCGTCGGCCGGCACCACGTTGCCCAGCAGCACCCGCTTGAAGGAGTCGCCGAGCGCGATCGTGTCCTTGAGCATGCCGCCGGCCATGGCCGCGCCGATCGTGCCGAAGAAGACCAGGATCAGTGGCGGCAACAGGAAGATGGAGCCGGGGCTGCCGCCTTCAAGGATCATCGAGGTGAAGATCGCGATGAAGGCGAGCACGATCCCGATGATGGTGGCCGGATCCATGTGTCAGCGCTCCCGACGGTGGAGATGAACGACGTTGGTCTCCTTGGCGCGCTCCCGGACCTCGTCGGCGCGCTCCGCCGACGTCTGCCCCACGAGCTGCTGTGCGTCCACGACCACCTGGGCCCGGTACTGGCGGATCAGCGCCACCAGCTCCGGCAGTGACTCGGCGATCAGATACTTCGTGCCGTCGACCAGGGTCACGACCGTGTCGGGGGTGCAGTCGGCCCGCTCGACCAGGTCGGGGTTGAGGGCGAACACCGGGCCGTTGAGCCGGGTCAGCAGGATCATCGACGCGCTCCCGTCCTTGGTGGTAGTGGGCGAGGCCCCCTCCGTGGTGCCTTCGGATTTCACATCGGACCGATCGGCCGACAGGTGAGGAGTTGACGGTTGCCGTGGAGGTGCTACGCAAAAGGCCCACTCCGAAGGGTGGGCCTTTTGTCCGGTAAAATCCTTTACCGCTTCAGGTTCACCAGCTCCTGCAGCACCTCGTCCGACGTGCTGATCACCTTCGAGTTCGCCTGGAAGCCGCGCTGCGCCACGATCAGGTTCGTGAACTCCTGCGCCAGGTCGACGTTGGACATCTCCGTCGCACCGCTCTGCAGCGTGCCGAGACCCGCGGTCCCGGCGACGCCGACCTGCGCCAGGCCCGAGTTCACCGTGAAGCGGTACAGCGAGTCGCCGACCTTCTCCAGACCGGGCGGGTTGTTGAAGTTGGCGAGCGCGAGCTGCGCCACCGTCTGCTTGTTGCCGTTGGAGAACACGCCGACGAGCTGACCGTCGGGGTTGATGTTGAACGACTGCAGCGTCGCCGCCGGCGAGCCGTTCTGGCTCAGCGGGCTCACCGTCGTGCTGCCGGTGTACTCCGTCAGGCCCGCCAGGTCCACCTCGACGCCGACGCCGTCGCTGTCCGGGTCGTACAGCAGGCCGATCTTCGTGTTGCCGTTCGAGTCGGTGTACGTGGGCCCGCTGATCTGCCCGTTCGGCAGGAACGTCAGGCTCGCCGGGGACGACGGCGTGGTGCCGTCGCTGACGCTGACCTCCCAGCCGCCGGGGGTCAGCGTGAACGTCGACGTCAGCGTCACCACGTTGCCCTGCACGTCGTACGTCTTGATGGACCGCGGGATCGTGGTGTTCACCGGGGCGTCGGCCGGCAGGTTACCGGCGATGACCATGTTCCGGGTGGCGTTCGGCGCGATCAGCGTGCCCATCGGCAGCCGGATGTCACCGATCGGGGCGTTCGTGTTGACCGTGCCGTTCACCGCCGGCCAGCCCTGCACCGCGGCGCCGGTCGGCGTGACCAGCTTGCCCTCGGCGTCGAAGTTGAACGCACCGGCCCGCGTGTAGAGCATCTCGTCGACGGAGTTGACGACGAAGAACCCGTCGCCGGAGATCATCACGTCGGTCGCGCGACCCGTCGTCTGCGCCGAGCCCTGGATGAAGCTCGTGTTGATCGCGCCGAGCCGCACACCCAGGCCGACCTGGGCGGGGTTCGTGCCGCCCTGCCCCTGCTGCGGCGCGCCCGCGGCCCGCATCATCTGGCTCAGCGTGTCCTGGAACACCACCTGCGACGACTTGAACCCCACGGTGTTGACGTTGGCGATGTTGTTGCTGGTGACATCCATCATCTGCTGGTGGGCCCGCAGACCGCTGATGCCGGAGAAGAGTGAGCGGAGCATAGGGAGGGGTCCTTTCAGGATGCCGGGTTGCGGACTTCCTTGACCGCAGTGAGCGCGACATCCGTGTCGCCGACCCGCAGGGTGGGGCTGGTGCCCGAGAACGTCGCCGCGGTCACCACGCCGGACTGCTCCTTGCCGTCCTTGTCGGTGTACGCGACGGTCTTGCCGATCAGGTTGCTCGCGCCGAGCTGCAACTGCGCGGTGAGCAGGCTCTGCTGCGCCGTCGCCAGATCGGTCAGCTTCTCGACCGTGGTGAACTGCGCCGTCTGCGCCAGGAACTCCGAGTTGTCCATCGGCTTCAGCGGGTCCTGGTACTTCAGCTGCGCGACGAGCAGCTTCAGGAACGCGTCCTTGCCCAGGTCGCCGCCGGGCTTCGCGGGTGCTTCCCGCTTCGTGCCGTCCGTCTTCGCGACGTCGCCGGGCGCGTCGGTCTTCGGCACGTAGTCGCTGACGTTGCCGGAGACCGGCTTCGGCACGTAGTCGCCGACGTTGCCGCTGACCGGGCCGGAGACCGGCGTGATCGGGGTGGTGATGGCGAAACCCCCTACCTAGATGCGCACGTCGACCAGGGCGTCCGGGTCGAGGACCGGTTCGGTGGTCCTCGACTCGGCTGCCTGCTGATGAGATCGACCTCGCGACTGCCAACCTGAGAACTGTTGCGACTGGTTGCCGGGCCGGTCAGCGTCCTGGTGCAGATCCAGGGTGCACTGCCCGAACCCCGCGTCCCGCAGGTCCTGCCGCAGGTCCGGCATCGCCGCCTGCAGCGCGGCCCGCGCCGCGTCACTGCCCGCCGCCAGCTGCACGGCGATCGTCCCGTCCCGCACCTCGGCGACGATGCTGACCTGCCCCAGGTCCCCGGGGCTGAGCTGGATCGTCATCCGGTGCACCCCGTCGGGCCCTTTGCGCAGCGGCGTCAGCACCATCGCCACCTGCGTCGCCACCGGCGCGGGCGGCGGTGCCTGCGCGGGCGCCGGAGCTGCCGCGGCGGCCTGCGTCATCGGCGTTTGCGGCAGCTGTACGACGACCGCCTGCCCTCCGCCGGCAGCATCCTCGATCCGCGCGGAGCGCTGCGCGTGGCCGTGCCCGCCGGGTGTCCCGCTCTGCCCGCCCCGCCCCTGCGCGTCGCCGGCGAGCGCCCCCTGCGCCGCCTGCTGCGCCACGAGCTGCGACACCTGCTGGCCGCCGTCGGTGACCCCGCCGCGCGCCTCGGCCGGCACCGCGTCGGTGGCGGCGATCGCGGCCGGGGGCACGCTCTGGAGGAGCGCCTGCGGGCCCGCCTGGTCGCCGGCCTCACCGGCGGACCGGGCCACCGGCTGGGCGCCGCCCGGCTGGGTGCCGGAGTGGGCTGCCGGGTGGGCGCGGTGCGGCGCTTCGAGGGGCGTCGTGGCCGGCGCGGCCGCGGGCTGCGGTGCCTGCGCCGCCAGGGCGGCGTCGCCGGTGACCTGGACGGTCGCCGGGCCGGCGTGCTGGGCGGTGTTCTGGGCGGTCGCCGGGGCGGTTCGCTGCGGCGCCTGCGGGAGCTGGGCCGGGTCGGCCGCCGGGGCAGGCGTCGCGGGTGCCGCCTCCTGCGCCGTCAGCAGCGCCGTCGCCTGGGCGAGCAGGCTCTGCGCGGGGGCGGCCGGGACGGCGACGGGTGCTGCCCCGGAGGGAGGCGCCTGCGTGGCGCCGGACGCCGGCCCGACGGGCGCGGTCACCGGTGCGGTGGCGGTCAGACCGGCACCGGGAAGCGGGTTGCCGGTCCAGGCGGCCAGATCCGGCCGGGCCCCGCCGGCGGCCGGCCGCACGGCTCGGGGGTCGGCCGGCGACTGCGGCGGAGTCGCGAGCCGCGCCGCCGGGTCGGGCAGCGCCTGGCCGGCGGCCTGCGCCCCGATCAGCGCCGCGCCGTGCCCGCCTGCCTGTGCCGCGAGCTGCGTCCCGGCCTGTGCCGCGAGCTGAGCCGCTCCGGCCTGTGCCGTGAGCTGCGTCCCGGCCTGCGCCGCTTCGGCCTGTCCGCCGGCCTGTGCCGCGAGCTGTGCCGCGGCCTGCCCGCCGGCCTGTGCCGCGAGCTGCGCCCCGGCCTGCGCCGCGAGCTGCGCCCCGGCCTGCGCCGTGGGGTGCGTCCCGGCCTGCGCCGCGAGCTGCGCCCCGGGTTGGACCCCGAAGTAGGGCGTGGTCCGGGACCCGGCCTGCGCTCCGGTCTGCCCCTCCGGTTGTGCCCCGATTGCGGCCCCGCTCCCGGTCCCGGTGGGGGTGTCGGGCCGCAGGCCGGGCCGCGCCTGGGACAGGGTCTGCGCCAGGGGTTGTTCCTGCGTCTCCGACCCGGCTGTGGGCACGGACTGGGGCACGGACTGGAGCACGGTCTGGGCTTCGAGCCGGTGCCCGGCCGGCGGTGCCGGCTGGACGGTGGCGGGAAGCGCCGGCTGGGCTCCTGGCTCGGCGGCGGCGAGAGGGACGGTCACCACGGTCGGGGTGGTCTGGGCGGCGGCGGCCCGCAGCATCGCCTCCAGAGGGCGCCGCACGGCCCCCTCGGCGACCGGGCCGGCAGCCGGGCCGCCGGGCCGCCCTTCGGCGACCGCGCCGTCGCTGTGCTGCTCTGCAGTGACCGGGCCGGCGGGGCGCTGCGAGCGAGGCCGCGCGGCGTCGGCAGCCGGGTCCGCCGGAGGGCGGGGCGCATCCCGTACCGGAGCGGCGGCGGCATCGCGGGGCGCCTGGGGCCGCTCGGGGTCGGGGCGCCGCATCACGGGCTCGCGGTGCTGCTGGGCGGCCGCGGTGGAGGCGAGGGTGTCCGCCTCGGAGGTGCGGCGGCGGTCGTCGCCGGCCCGGCGGTCCCGCACCGGGAAGCGCCGGTCCCGCGCCCTGTCCCAGTCGCGGTCCTGCGCATGACCCTGATCCAGGCGGCGGTCGCGGGCGCCCTGGGTCGGTGCGCCCTGGGAGGCGCGGCCGTGGGTGGCGGCGGCCAGGGCCGCCGCGAACGCGTCCGAGGAGCCGCGCTCGGTGGGCTGGTCGGCGGCGCGGGTGGCGGCGGCCAGCCGGGTGACGTCCAGTGGTGCGGTCATGCGAAACCCCTTCCCGCGAGCTGCTCCATGGCCGCCTTGACCTTGGGGATGTAGGCCTGGGTCTGCGCGAACGGCGGGATGCCCCCGTAGCGGCTGACCGCGCCGCCGCCCGCGTTGTAGGCGGCGAGGGCGAGGTCGATCGAGCCGAAGCGTTCGAGGTTCGACGACAGCATCCGGGCGGCGCCGTCGACCGCCTGGGCCGGGTCGAGGGCGTCGACGCCGAGGCCGCGGGCGGTGGCCGGCATCAGTTGCATGAGGCCCTGCGCGCCGGCGCCGCTGACGGCGGCCGGGTCGTACCCGGACTCGACCTTCGCGACGGCGGCCAGGAGGGAGGGTGAGAGGCCGTACTTCGCGCCGGCCTGGTGGAAGAGCTCCGCGTAGGGCACCTCCGCCGGCGTCACCGCGGTCGCCCCGGTGAGGGCGGCGGGCCGGAGCGCCGCCGGCGCCGGCGCCGCGGCGAGCGAACCGGCTTGCGCCCCACCGGTCAACGCCGCCGACCACGCCGGGTCCAGGGAGGTGTTGACGATCCGGCGGATGGCGGTGGGTGTCTCGTACACCTCCTGGACCTTCACCACGTCACCGGCGTGCGGGGCGGCGATCATGCGGTTGCCGCCGAGGTAGATGCCGATGTGGCCGACGGGGCTGCCGAAGGCGAGCAGGTCGCCCGGGCGGGCGTGGGCCAGGTCGTGCACCGCGGTGCCCTGGCGCGCCTGGTCCTTCGCCACCCTGGGGAGCGTAACGCCGAGGTCGGCGTAGACCCGTTGGACGAGACCGGAGCAGTCCAGGCCGCTCTCCGGCCTGGTGCCGCCGAAGACGTACGGCGTGCCGAGGTACCGCTTCGCCGCGTCCACGACGTCCCCGCCGGTGACCGCGGGCGTGCTGTCCAATGTGGACTTCAGGGTCGCCGCGAACGCGGCCCCGCCGCCGGTCGCGGCCGGCGCGTCGAGCCCGATCCGGTTGCGGATCTCGGCCACGCGCGCCTGTGCCTCGAACACCGTCATGCGTCACCCCTGCGGTTGAAGGCGGCGGCGGTGGTGAGGTCGTCGACCGCCTTGGCCTCGATCGCGGCCGCCGTCCGCTTGCGGGTCAGGTCGTGCCGCTCCTGGAGCTTCTCGATCGTGCGGCGCTGCACGGCCGCGTCGGTGAGGTCGTCGAGCCGGTCCTGGACGGTCTGGTCGGCGAGCTCCGCCACGCCGATCGCCGCCGCGAGGGCCGTCGCCGTCGCCTGCCGGGCCATGAGGGTCGCGGCGAACGCCGCCGACGACGCTCCGTCCGGGACCCGCCGGCCGTCGAGGTCGCGCTCCCGGGCGTGCACCGCCCCGTGCGCCGCGGCGGCCTCGCCGCGGGCCCGGACGACGGCCGCCTTCGCCGCGTCCTCCTGGGCCTTGCGGGCCCGCAGGACCGCACCGAGCCGGAAACCGTTCTTCGCCATCAGGAGTTCACCAGCGCATCCAGCATCGACCACGCCCGCGGAGCCGGGGTGGTGTCGTCCATGTCCTGTCGCAGGAAGTCGTTGATCTGCGGCCACAGCGCCCGGGCGCGGTCGGCGTCGGGGTTGCTGCCGCTCACGTACGCGCCGATCTCGACCAGCTCCCGCACGTCGCGGTGGGCGGCGAGCATCCGCCGCATCGCGGTGGCGTTGGCGCGCTGCTCGCGGGTGGTGACCGCGTTGGCGACCCGGGACACCGACTCCAGCACGTCGATGCTGGGGAAGTGCCCGGACGTGGCGAGCCGCCGGTCCAGGGTGATGTGCCCGTCGAGGATCGACCGGGCGGTGTCCGCGATCGGCTCGTTGTGGTCGTCGCCCTCGACGAGGACCGTGTACAGGCCGGTGATCGAGCCGACCGGCGCCGGGCCGGCCCGCTCCAGCAGGCGCGGCAGCAGCGCGAACACGCTCGGCGGGTAGCCGCGGGTCGCCGGCGGCTCACCCGCGGAGAGGCCGACCTCGCGCTGCGCCATCGCGGTGCGGGTGAGGCTGTCCATCAGCAGCAGCACGTCCTGGCCGCCGTCGCGGAAGTACTCGGCGATCCGCGTCGCGACGAAGCCGGCCCGCAGCCGCACCAGCGGCGGCTGGTCGGAGGTCGCGATCACCACGACGGACCGGGCGAGGCCCTCGGGCCCGAGGTCGTTCTCGATGAACTCGCGGACCTCGCGGCCCCGCTCGCCGACGAGGCCGATCACGGAGATCTCGGCGTCCGTACCACGGGTGATCATGGACATGAGGCTGCTCTTGCCGACGCCGGAGCCGGCGAAGATGCCGATGCGCTGCCCGCGCCCGCACGGCACGAGCGTGTCCAGGGCGCGCACGCCGAGCGACAGCGGCTCCTGGACCCGGCCGCGGGCGAGGGCGTCGGGCGCGTCGTGCTCGACCGGGACCCGCTCCAGGCCGGTGAGCGGCGGCCCGCCGTCCATCGGGCGGCCGAGCCCGTCGAGGATGCGGCCGCGCAGCTGCGGGCCGACGGCGATCCGCAGCGGCGAGCCGGTGCCGCGCACGGGGCTGCCGGCGCCGACGCCGGTGAGCGGCCCGAGGGGCAGGCAGGCGAGCCGGTCGCCGTCGATGGAGACCACCTCGGCGGGGACCGTCACCCCGTGGCCGCCGTGCCCCGCGGGGGCGCCGATCTCGACGAGGTCGCCGACGCGGCCGTCGACGCCGGCGACCGTCACCGACAGGCCCACGATCGAGGTGACCCGGCCGCTGACGCGTGGGTTGGCGGCCTCGCGAGCGGCGGCGATGCGCTGCTGGAGCGACGACGTCACTGTTCGAGCACCTCCCGGACCCGGTCGAGCGCCGGCGCGAGCCGGGCGTCGACCGACGTGGCGTCGCACAGTGCGAGGGCGTCGCCCGGTCCGAGCGCCGGGTCGTCCACGAGGGACACCGTGCGGCCGTCCATGACCAGTTCCGTCTGTCCTATCGTCCGCCGGTCCGCCGGGTTGAGCCTGACCGTCACCGGACGTGTCCCGGGCACGAGCGCGAGCGCCCGCGCGAGGGCCTCCCGGCCGGGCTCGGTCGCGGTCCGCAGCTCGCGGCCGAGGACCGCCTCGGCGAGCGCGAACGCCGTCGCCACGATCTGGTCCTCGATGTCCTGCGCGGCCGGCACCGCCCGGCGCTCCAGCGCGTCGGCGGCGGCGCCGATCGCCCGCAGGGCCGACTCGACGAGGCGGCGGTGCTCCTCGGCGGTCGCGGCGGCCTCGGCGGCGACCCTGGCGGCCTGCGCGTCGGCGCCGGTCTTCGCCTCCCGCATGCCCTGCGCCCACCCGGCGGCGTACCCGGCGGCCTCCGCCTCCTCGCGGACCCGCTCGACGAGCTCCGGCGGAAACGTCTCGCGCTCGCGGAGGTCGACGTCGAACCGGGCCTGCGGCGCGGCGCCGGCGCGGTCGTCGGTGAGGACGCTCTCGCCGTACCGGACGGTCGCGGGGGTCTCCGGCGGCGGGAACGCGCGGGTCGCCGGGGTCGGTGGCGGCGGGGGCGGCGGCGGGAACGCCGGACGTGGCGTGCCCGCGCGCTTCTTCGCCGGCGGCGGGAAGGCAAGCGGATACTCAGCCGACGAACTCATCGTCGTCCCCTCGGCGGATCGTGATCTGGCCGGACTCCTCCAGGGTGCGGATCGCCTGGACGATCTTCGCCTGGGACTCCTCGACGGTGCGCAGGCGGACCGGGCCGAGCATCTCGATCTCGTCGGCGAGGTTCTCCGCGGCACGCTCGGAGAGGTTCTTCATGACCTTCTGGCGGACCTCCTCGCGGACGCCCTTCAGCGCGGTGGCGAGGTCGTTGGTCTCCACCTGGCGCAGCACGAGCTGGATGGAGCGGTCGTCGAGGGACACGATGTCCTCGAACATGAACATCTTCGAGCGGATCTCCTCCGCCAGCTCCGGGTTGCGCCCGGCGAGCCCTTCGAGGATCAGCCGCTCGGTGGCCCGGTCGGTCCGGTTGATGATCTCCACGAGCGGTTCGAGGCCGCCGACCGCGGACAGGTCGCCCGGCTGCAGCACCGAGGACATCTTGCGCTCCAGGGTCGCCTCCACCTTGCGGATGATGTCGGGGGAGGTGCGGTCCATGACGGCGATGCGGTGCGCGACGTCGGCCTGCAGCTCGGGGGCGAGCCCGCCGAGGATCTGCGACGCCTGCGTGGCGGTCATGTGGGCGAGGACCAGCGCGATCGTCTGCGGGTGCTCGTCCTGCAGGAACGACAGCAGCTGGCGCGGGTCGGCCTGGCCGAGGAAGCCGAACGGCACGTCCATGAAGACGGTGTTGAGCCGGCCGACGATCTCGCCGGCCCGCTCGCGCCCCAGCGATGCCTCCAGCAGGTCACGGGCGAAGTCGAGGCCGCCCTGCCCCACGTACCGGTGGCCGGTCGCCATGTCGTGGAACTCCTCGAGCACCACGTCGGCGATGTCGCCCTCGACCTGCCCGAGCCGCATGATCTCGGCGGTGAGCTCCTCGACCTCGGACTCGCGAAGATGCGCCATGATCTTCGCGGCGTCGTCCTTGCCCATCTGGACAAGGAGGATGGCTGCTTTCCGCAGCCCGGTCATCTCCCCGGTCGTCATCGGTCACCGGCCCGCTCAGCCGCGCCGGTCGGCGAGCCAGCCGCGCAGCAGCTGCGCGACCTCGTCGGGCTGCTTCTCGACCATCTGGGTGATGTCCCGGAAGCGCCCGTCGCGGTCGAACTCGGCGCCGGGCCCGCCGGCGCCCTCGAGCTCGTGGGCGCCGCCGACGCCGCCGTGACCCTCCAGGGCGAGCTTGACGCGGGCCGCCTCGATCGCCGCCTGCATCTCCTCCAGCGCCGCGTTCTGCTGCTCGGTGAGCTGCACCTTCTCCCGCTTGCGCCGGCGGCGGTTGGAGATGGCCGCGATGATCAGCAGAACCAGCAGGGCCAGGATGATCAGGCCCATCTGGATGTACTTCTGCAGCAGCTCGTCCTTCTCGGCCTTCGCGGCCTCCGCCTGCGCGCTCTGCTCGGCCGTGGCCTTGGTCGTGTCGAACGCCATCGAGCTGACCGCGATCTGGTCGCCGCGGGTCGCGTCGAGACCGACGGCGGAGGAGACCAGCTGCTGCAGCTGCGCCTCGTCGACCTTCGCCACGGAGCTGTCGACGATGACCGCGACGGCGAGCTTGCGCACCGCGCCCGGCGCGGTCTTCTTCGTCTCGGTGACCATGCCGACGGCGTTGTTGCGGGTCTCGGTGGACTGCTGATAGGTCCCGTCGCCGCCGGCGCCGGTGCCGTTGGGGACCTGGATGTTGTCCGGGCCGAGGACGCCGCCGACCGGGGTGCCGTTGCCGCCCGTGTACTGCTCGGACGTCTTGGACTCCGACAGCGGCGGCACGGCCGGATCCGCGACGTACTTCTGCGTCTTGGTCTCGGTCGCGTCGAAGTCGAGGTCCGCGGTCACCTGCACGACGGAGTGGCCCGGCCCGACGACCGTGTCGAGCATGTTCTGCAGCGCGGTGTTGAGCCGCTGCTCGTAGGCCGTCGTCTGGCCGGACTGCCCGTCGGGGGAGGACCCGGGGCCGTCGCCGGAGCCGGACAGGACCTTGCCGTTGGCGCCGACGACCGTGACCGCGCCCGGTTCGAGCCCTTCGACGCTGGAGGACACCAGGTGCACGATCGACGTGACGGCGCCGCCCGCCAGGGGCTTCGCGCCGGTGTCGACGAGCACCGACGCGGTCGGCGCGATCTGGTCGTCGGTGAAGACGTCCTTCTGCGGGATCGCGAGGTGCACGGTCGCCTTGTTGACGCCGTTGATCGCCTCGATCGTCTTGGCGAGCTCGCCCTCCAGGGCCCGGCGGTAGGTGACCTGCTGCATGAACTCGCTGGTCATGATGCCCTGCTTGTCCAGCAGCGAGTAGCCGGCGTCGCCCGCGGCGGGCAGGCCGGCCCCGCTCATCGAGATCCGCAGGCTGTACACCTGGTCGCTGGGCACGTTGATGGTGCTGCCGCCGTCGGACAGCGTGTAGGTGACGCCGTCGGCGTTGAGCTTGTCGACGATCGCGCTCGCGTCGGCGGCGGCCAGGTTCGAGAACAGCGGCGCCATGGTCGGTTTGCCGGCCCAGGTCGCGAAGAAGTACCCGCCGATCGCCAGGGCGAGCACGGCGACGATCGTGACCGCCCGCTGCCCGGGGGTGAAGGCCTTCCAGCCGTCGGTCCCCCGCCGCATGAGGGCGGTGAGCCGGTCACGCATCAGGCCTGCATCCTCATGATCTCGTTGAAGGACTCAAGGGCCCGGTTCCGCACGGCGACGGTGAGGCTGGTCGCGAGGTTCGCCTCGGTCGCGGCGATCATGTAGTCGTGCACGTCGGTCAGGCTGCCGGTGGCGGCCCGCACGGCGAGGTCGTCGGCGGTGTCCTGGACCTGCTGCAGCCGCTGGAGGCCCTGCGCGACCACGGCGCCGAAGTCGGTGCCCGACGACGACGGGGCGCTCGAGTCGGACGCGGAGATCGGTGGGAGCGCGGGAAGGGCACTGACGGCCCCGACGGCGTCGATGGTCATGGTCAGCCCTTCCCGATCTGGATCGCGGCCTGGTAGGCGTCCTTCGCCCGGTCGACGACCGTGAGGTTCGCCTGGTAGGCGCGCTGCGCCATGATCATCTGTGTCATCTGCGAGCCGAGGTCGATGTCGGGGTACTTGACGTAGCCCTCACGGTCGGCGAGGGGGTTCTCCGGCTCGTACACCAGCCGCCCCTTCGCGTCGCCCAGCGCGATGCCGGCCACGACCGCGCCGCCTTCCCCGGTGCCGTAGTCGACGGCCCGGGCCTGCACGTAGCGGGCGCGGAACACCTGGCCCGACGTCGACTGCGCGTCGTTCATGTTGGCGACGTTGTCGGCGACCGCGTCCAGCCACTTGCGGTAGACGGTGACGCCCGTGCCGGCGATGCCGATGGCGCTGAAGATGGTCATCGTCAGCCCCTGATCGCGGTCCGCAGGAGGCCGAACTTGTCGTCCACGCCGCGCAGCATCGTCTGGTACCGCAGGCCGGTGTCGATGTTGGAGAGGACCTCGTGGTCGAGGTTGACGTTGTTGCCGTCCTCGCGGGTCGGCTCCATCGACCGGGCCACGGCGATCGTCGCGTCCTGCGGCCTGCCGGCCTCGACCGCGTCGCGCAGGGAGTCCTCGAAGGACACCCGGCCGGCGAGGAAGCCGGGCGTCTCGATGTTGGCGATGTTGTCGGCGATCACCCGCTGCCGTTTCGCCAGCCCCGTCAGGGCGCTGTGCAGGGTGACCGACGTGACGTCTTCGAACACGAGTGGGACGCTCCCGTCCACCGAAAAACGGCTTCTTGCGGTGTGTCGCCGGTCCCTGGCCCTTGAAGTGAGCGATCCTTGCTCATTGGAGCCATCGGCACACGTCGGCCCGGGTTGAGGAATTCGGCCTCGGGGAAAACCCCCAATGCCCGAATCCGGGTGCGGCTCGGGTGCAGCCCGGATGTTCGGAGGCTGCGGAATCCATAGCGTCTCTTGCGTGGAGAAGAGACCAGTTACCGTACGGGTGGCGCGCTGGAGCGCGGAGCACCCTTGGCGCGCAATCGCTCTGTGGGTCGTGTCCGTCGCGGTCTGCTTCGTCGGCGGGAACCTGGCGGGGACCGTCGAGGCGAGCAACTCCGACCAGGCCATCGGCGAGTCCGGCCGGGCCGACGTCATCGTCAACGACGGCCACTTCGACGACCCGGCCACCGAGAGCGTCCTCATCACCGCCCTGTCCGGCACGCTGGACAGGACCGCCGCCGACAAGGCCGCCGCCGACGTGGCGACCGCGATGAAGGCGCTGCCCGAGGTCGCCTCGGTGAGCGACCCGCTGCCCTCCCACGACGGCAGTGCGCTGCTGGTCCGGGTCACCATGAGCGGCGACCCCGAGACCGCCCAGGACCACGTCGGCAAGCTGCGCGACACCACCGCCGGCGTGCAGCGCGCCCACCCCGGGCTGAGGGTCGAGGAGACCGGCGGCGAGTCCATCGGCCAGGCCATGGACGACACGCTCGGCAAGGACTTCCAGCGGGCCGAGTTCCTCAGCCTGCCGGTGACGTTCGCGATCCTCATCGTCGCGTTCGGCGCGCTCATCGCCGCCGGCGTGCCGGTGCTGCTGGCGCTGTCGTCGGTCGCGGCCGCGCTCGGCCTCTCGACGCTCGCTTCGCACCTGGTGCCGTCGACCGACACCACCGCCAGCGTCATCCTGCTCATCGGCATGGCCGTCGGCGTCGACTACTCCCTGTTCTACCTGCGCCGGGAGCGTGAGGAACGGGCGAAGGGCCGCAAGCACCTCGACGCCGTCGAGATCGCGGCCGAGACGTCCGGGCACGCGGTCGTCGTCTCCGGCATCGCCGTCACGATCGCGATGGCGGGCCTGTTCCTCGCCGGTGACGTGGTCTTCTCGTCCCTCGCCGTCGGCTCGATCCTGGTCGTGCTCGTCTCCGTGACCGGCTCGCTGACCGTCCTGCCGGCGCTGCTGTCGAAGCTGGGCCGCTGGATCGACCGGCCCCGCGTCCCGGTGCTGTGGCGCCTCACCCGGCCCCGCGCCGAGGGCGAGGGCCAGTCGAGGGTCTGGAGCTTCATCCTCCGGCCCGCCCTGCGCCGCCCGGTGGCCACGCTGGCGATCTCGGTCCTGGCGCTGCTGGCCCTCGCCGCGCCCGCGCTGAGCATGCGGCTGAGCTTCCCCGGCATGGAGGACCTGCCGCGCACCACGCCCGCGATGCAGGCCTACGACCGGCTGGTGAAGGCGTACCCGAGCAACGGCACCGTCCACACCGTCGCCGTCCGCGTCCCGGCCGGCCAGCTCGACGCCACGAAGGCCGCGCTGACCGAGCTGGCCGAGGCCGCCGCCGCCGACCCGCTGTTCGCGCCCTTGGACCTTCCTGCTGGGGCAGCGCCCGACATCGAGGTGTCCGCCGACGGCAAGGTCGCCGTGCTCGGCGTCGCCACCCCGTACGCCGGCCGCTCCGAGCAGGCGAAGGAGTCACTCGACAAGCTGCGGGAGGTCATGGTCCCGCAGACCGTCGGCAAGGTGCCGGGCGTGAAGGCGGGCTCGGACGCCGCCGTCGGCGGGTTCGTCGGCGCCGACGTCGACTACGCCGACCACGTCAAGCACAAGCTGCCGCTGGTCGTCGGGTTCGTGCTGGTGCTGACGCTGCTGGTGATGGCGTTCACGTTCCGCTCGGTGGTCGTCGCGGTCACCTCGATCGCGCTCAACCTGCTCTCCGCCGGCGCGTCCTACGGCCTGGTCGTCCTGATCTTCCAGGGCACCTGGGCGGAGGGCATCCTGGGCTTCACGTCCATGGGCGCGGTCGTGTCGTGGCTGCCGCTGTTCCTCTTCGTGGTGCTGTTCGGCCTGTCGATGGACTACCACGTCTTCGTCGTCAGCCGCATCCGCGAGGCGGTCAAGCAGGGCATGCCGACCCGTGACGCGGTGGCGCACGGCATCACCGGCTCCGCCGGCGTGGTCACCAGCGCGGCGATCGTGATGGTGGCGGTGTTCTCCATCTTCGCGACGCTGAGCACCATCGACATGAAGCAGCTCGGCGTCGGCCTCGCCGCCGCGATCCTGCTCGACGCGACGATCATCCGCGCGGTCGTCCTGCCCTCGCTGATGACCCTGCTCGGCAACGCCAACTGGTGGGCGCCGCGCTTCATACGGCCCCGCGAGGCGCCGCGGCCGCCCGCCCCGGTGATCGAGGGCGAGCTGGTCGGCGCGGGCCGCTGACCCCGAAGCCACGCAACGCCGGCACCGCTCCCTGTGGGGCGGTGCCGGCTGCTTCTGTCGCCGCTCCGGTTCCGCTGCTCCGGTTCCGCTGCTCCGGTTCCGCTGCTCCGGTTCCGCGGCTTCGGTTCCGCGGAGACCGCTCTGGTTCCGTGGACGCTGCTCTGGTTCCGTGGTCGCTGCTCCGATTCGGTGGAGGCTGCTTCGGCTTCGTGGACGCCGTCCCGGTTATGTCGACTCGCTTCGCTCACCGACATAACCGAAATGTCGGACATGTTCGCGCAGCGGACATGTCCAGGGAAGCCTGCCGTCCGGGGGAGCCTGCCGTCCGGGGGAGCCTGCCGTCCGGGGGAGCCTGCCGTCCGGGGGAGCCTGCCGTCCGGAGAAGCTGACCGTCCAGGAAACCTGACCGTCCGGCCGTTCGACTTGCCGGCATGCCGCCTGCTGCGTGTCGGCGTCTGCGTGCCGGGGCTCAGCCGGCGGGGGTTCAGGCGTCGGCGAGCTCGATCGAGTCCGACACGCGCGGGGCGAGGATGCGCATCTCCTCCAGGACCGGGGCGCTCTGGTCGTCGGGGACCGCAGCCAGGGCCTCGTTCAGCAGCGGCAGCGCGGCCTCGTCGTGGAACATCTCCAGGGCGATCGCCGCCGCCAGGGTCCGCTCCCGTGGCGTGCGCCGCGTGTTGGCGGACAGGGCGAGCAGCGTGCAGCGCTCCGCGAACCCGTGCTGCCGCAGCCGTGCCGACCACTCCATCGCCCGGATCAGCGGGACCAGCCGGCCGACCCGGGCCGCGACGGTCAGCACCGTCGGCTCGCCGGGGTACCGGCGCCACAACGCTTCAAGCAGCTCGTCGGCGGCCTCCGGCGGCGCCTCCGCGATGCCGAAGAGCAGCCCGCGCACCCCCTCGCGGGGCAGCAGCTCGGCGACCTCCGCGAGACTGCCGTCGGCGGCGCCCAGCACCTGCGCCATCCGGGCGACCGGCACCGGCACCCGCCCGTCCCGCAGCGACCTCCGCAGCTGCTCCGCCGCCTCCTGGTGCCGGTCCAGCCGGCTGAGCGCGTCGATGTGCAGCCCGGCGAAGCGGCCCTTGCCGACGCCGTACAGCAGGTCGTTCATGCCCGACTCCGGCAGCCTCGTGACAATCTCCAGGGCCCGCTCGTAGTCGCCCTCGGCGAAGCGCAGCTTGACCTCGTGCTCGTCGACGGTGAACGCGGTGCTGGCGATGCCGCGCAGCTCCTCGATGGTCTCGTTCGCCTCGGTCAGGCGCTTCAGCGCGAGGTACGCATCGGCGAGGATCTTGAGGAACAGGACCCGGTGGCTGTTCTCCTTCGCCTGCTCCAGGCCGCGGCGGGACGTCTCGACGGCCTCCTCGATGTGGCCGGAGCCGATCTGGGCGCGGGCGAGGTTGCCGATGGCGGTGATGCCGCTGACATCCTCCGCGGCGAGCTCCGCCAGGCGCAGGTTGCGCTCGGCCTTGCCCTTCACCGTCCTGCGCAGCTCGGTGTAGCCGACGTGGGTGAGCACCGCCATGGTCAGCTGCGGGCCGACCATGGGGGTCCCGGCGACCCGGTCGACGACCTGTTCGTGCAGCCGCCCGTACAGGCGCGACGGCGACCGGCGGAAGAGCCGGGGGAAGTAGATGGTGCTGTGCCCGGAGCCGCCCTCGTGGCCCTCCTGGTTGTCGATGGTGACGAAGAAGGCCCGGGTGTCGCCGCCGGCGGCGACGGCCGCCCGCACCGCCTTCGCGTCGCCGGTGAAGATCTCGTCGGCGTCGACCCACAGCGCCCACGTGCCGCGGCAGTGCTCCAGGCAGCGGTTGCGGGCGTCGCCGAAGTGCTCGTTCCAGTACCCCTCGACGACCCGGGCGCCGTGGGCGCGGGCGATCGCGATCGTGTCGTCGGTCGAGCCGGTGTCGTAGACGACGATCTCGTCGACCAGGTCGCGCAGCGCCTCCAGCGACCGGGCCAGCACGTCGGCCTCGTCCTTCACGATGAGCGACGCGCTGATCAGTGGCGCGCCGGGCTCGTCGGTGAACTCGCGGCGCAGCCCGCAGTCGGTCGACGACACGTGCGCCACCAGCGCCGCGTGCGCCACGGTGACGCGGCCCTGCACCGCGAGTCCGTCCCAGGGCAGGTCGGCGGTCGGCCCGCCGGCGATCGCGAGCGCGTCGCGGCGGATCGCCACGCACACGGGCCCGAGCCGGTCCACGTCGCTGAACTCGCCGCGATGGTCCTGCCGCCACTGCCTGGCGTACGACTTGAACGCCGCCGCGCTGGCCATCGCCTCCTTCGGCAGCTCGGCCTGCTGGGGGCCGAAGCTGTTGTGGCAGCGCGGGCCGGTGGCGACCACGGACGGGTCGCCGAAGGGCTCCAGGACGGGGTCGAGCCAGTGCGCGGACAGCACGACGTCGCCGTCGACGAGCACGACGATCGGGTGGCGGGTGGCGTCGACGCCGGCGGCCCACCGCTCGGCGACCCCCGCCCCGGCGGGCGACTCGATCACCTTCAGCCACTGCTCGCCGCGCAGCTCGCCGCGCAGGTCATGGCGGTCCGCCGGCAGCACGCAGACGACCTCGTCGCGCAGGCCGAGGGAGGCGCGCAGCGACAGGAGGCAGGCGTGGAAGTCGTCAGCGCTGCCCCCCGCGGCGACGATCACGGACACCGGGATGTGGGTCATACCGGTGTCATCGGCAGTTTCAGGCGTATTCGCAGTGCTTTTCGGGTGCGGACGAGCTTTCCGGCCCGGATCCCGCAGAGATCCCTCAGTGATCCCTCAGGTGCGGTTGTCCACGTAGACGGGCACGCTGTCGACCGCCTCGCGGTGCAGCCGGTTGACCAGCCGCGCCTGCTGGCGGTTGCCGGCGATCGCGATCGTGAGCTCCCTCGAGAGGTCGAGCTGTCGTTGCACGAGCCGCCGCGCCCGGTCCGCGAGCGCGATCGGCAGCGGCCCGAGCCCTTCCGGCGGGCTGAACGTCACCGGCGTCACCGGCGCGGACTCCAGCACGTCGCGGTGCCGCAGCATCTGCTCGACCTCGTCGGCCTCGAGCTCCATCGCGTCGAGCGCGGCGACCCAGGCCTCGTCCCACTCGCCGCCGGCCTCGTCCTGGGGAGCGGTCACGTCCCGGACCCGATCACCTGCGCGGCCGCCTCCCGCCACGCGTCGCGCAGTTGCTCGGCGAAGTTCTGCACGGCCTCGACCTTGCTCCGGTCACCGGTGACGTTGGCCTGGACCAGCTCGGTGATCAGGTAGCTGTACAGCGAGGAAAGGCCGGGGCCGCCGCTCCACGCGGTGGTGTCCAGCGTCGCCCGGAGCTCCATGATGATCTCCTGGGCGTGCTGGATCCGCGCCGACGCCGTCGGCTTGTCGCCCGTCTCCAGCGACTGGCCGGCGATCATCAGGTCAAGCACCAGCCGGTCGTACAGCATGACGAGCAGCCGGCTCGGGGGAGCGGTCGCGACGCTGTCGCTGACGTAGCGGTTGCGCAGGGCTTGCGTGGTCATTCGATCTCCAGGGGCCTGAGGGGGGAGCCGGCCTAACCGAGCGAGGCGAGCTGGCCGGACAGCCAGCTGCTCTGGTTCTTCAGCTTGCCGAGCGCGGTCTCCATGGCGCCGAACTGCTTCTGCAGCGCCGCCTGCCGTGCCTGCAGCCGGACGTCCCAGTCGTCGACGCGGTGGTTGAGGTCCGTGATCGCGTCGTTTCCGCTGGTGATCAATCGGGACAGCGTGCCGGTGTTGGTCTGGGTCGCCGTGTCCGCCACGCCGGCCAGCTTGTCGGCCAGGCCGGTCTTCATCGTGACGTCGGTCTGGGCGGTGTCGATGAAGAGCGCCTCGGTCTTCTCCGGGTCCGCGTCGAGCGCCGCGATGAACTTCGCCTTGTCGAACGTGAGCTGGCCGTCGCGGGTCAGCTCGATGCCGACGTCCTTGTAGCTGCCGTTGCTGGCGGTGCCGCCCGAGACGGTGTTGAGCACTCTGCTGGCGACCTGCGACATGGTGCCGTTGCCGGCGAGCGGGCCGCCGGGGACCGCGCCGCTCTTGTTCTTGGTCTGGGTGGAGATCTCCGACAGCGCCTGGTTCGCCGCGTCGATCATGGCCTGGACCTTGGTGGCGATGCCCTCGTTGTCGCGGGCGACGGTGACGGTCACCGGCGGGTCGGTCGGCTGCTGCACCTTCGTGGCGGTGACGGTGAGGCCGTTCATCAGGTCCTTGAACGTGTTCGTCGACGACGTCACCTTCAGCGGGGTGGCCGGGTCGCCGACGAGCAGCTCGGCGTCCGCGCCCGTGGAGACGATCTGCTCGGCGCCGAGGGTGAAGGGGTTGCCGCCGCTGCTGAAGTCGAAGGTCGACGCCTTGCCGGTCGTGGTCGACGTGAGCTGCATCGTGTACTGGCCGGGGGAGACCTGGAACGCGGTGGCCTTCACGCCGAGGTCGGGGGTCTTGTTGATCGCGTCGACGACGCCCTTGAGTGACCCGTCGGTGACGTTGACCGTCTTCGGCGTGCCGTTGACGTCGATCTGGAACGACGAACCACTCATGATCGTGTCGGTGGTCGCGGTGACCGTGCCGTTGAAGACGACCGCGTGGGCGGCGGCCAGCTTGTTCACGCGGAAGGACAGCGCGCCGCTCTGCGCGCCGCTCGACGTCGTCGTCGCGGTGGCGGCGTCCGAGCTCGACGTGGCGACGCCGCCCTTCCAGGCGGTGGGGTCCACCAGGGCCTTGGACGCGGTGAGCAGGGCCTTCATCTTGGTGTTGATGCCCTGGTACGCGGTGACGACCTTCTGCTGCGTGGCCACCTTGGCCTTGAGGGCCGTCTGTGGGGCGGCCTCGACCTGCATCAGCCCGCTGATGACCGACGAGGTGCTCATGCCCGAGATCAGGCCGTCGACGCTACCCATGGTGGAACCCCCTAGAAGAACTGCAAGACAAGCGCGCGGGGAGGAAACCTGGGTCCCCTCCCCGCCTTACCAGCGCTGTCAGCGCAACAGCGACAGCACGTTCTGCGGCGCCTGGTTCGCCTGGGCCAGCATGCTGGTGCCGGCCTGGGTCAGGATCTGCGATCTCGTGAACGAGACCATCTCCTGGGCCATGTCCGTGTCGCGGATCCGGGACTCGGACGCGGACAGGTTCTCCACGGCCACGTTCAGGTTGTTGATGGTGTGCTCGAAGCGGTTCTGGTACGCACCGAGCGTCGCCCGGGCGGTCGACACGCCCTTGATGGCCGTGTCGATCGCGGTGATCGCCGCGGATGCGTTGGTCACCAGGTCCAGCGAGTCGGTCCCCAGGCCGGTCGAGTCGAAGCCGCTCACGGCGACCGCGCCGAAGGCGGCGGTGCCGAGACTGACCGTGATCTGGTCCGCGGACGCGGTGTTGGCGCCCACCTGGAAGGTGCCGACGTAGCTGCTCGACGGGTCGAGCAGCTTCTGCCCGCCGAAGGACGTGGTGGTCGCGATCCGGTTCAGCTCCTCGTTCAGCTGCAGGAACTCGGTCTGCGCGGCGGTCCGCGCGTCGGAGTCCTGCGAACCGGTCGAGGCCGCCTGCACGGACAGGTCGCGCATGCGCTGCAGGATGGAGTGCGTCTCGGTGAGCGCACCCTCAGCGGTCTGCACGACCGAGATGCCGTCCTGCGCGTTGCGGACCGCGACCTTCAGGCCGCCGATCTGCGAGCGCAGGCCTTCGCTGATGGACAGGCCGGCCGCGTCGTCCGCCGCCCGGTTGATCCGGAAGCCGGACGACAGCTTCTCCAGCGACTTGCTCATCTGGCTGTCAGTCACCGACAGGTTCCGGTAGGAGTTCTGCGCGGCGATGTTGTTGTTGATCCTGAGGCCCATGCCAGTTCCTCCTTGAGCTCGGTCCGGCCCTCCGTGGCCTGTTCACGGGGCAGATCGGCCTGGGACGCGAACACTTGAGAAGAACTGGCAGGGCACGGCGCCCTGGGTGGGTGCCGTGCCCTGTCATGCCCTCGTCAGGTCATCGAACTCCAGCTCCTTTAGCGCAGCAGGGAGAGGACGTTCTGCGGCGCCTGGTTGGCCTGGGACAGCATGCTCGTGCCGGCCTGGGTCAGGATCTGTGAGCGGGTGAACGACACCATCTCGGAGGCCATGTCCGTGTCACGGATGCGCGACTCCGAGGCGGACAGGTTCTCCACGGCTGTGTTCAGGTTGTTGATGGTGTGCTCGAACCGGTTCTGGTATGCACCGAGCGTGGCCCGAGCGGTCGAAATACCCTTGATCGCCGTGTCGATCGCGGTGATGGCCGCCGACGCGGCCGTCACGAGGTCGAGCGAGCTGACCCCGAGGCCGGTCGAGTCGAAGCCGGTCACACCGGTCACGCCACCGAAGGCGGCGGTACCGAGGTCGACCGCGATCTGGTCGGCGGACGCCGTGTTGGCGCCAACCTGGAAAGTACCCGTGTAGCTGGCCGACGGGTCGAGCAGCTTCTGCCCGCCGAAGGCCGTGGTGGTCGCGATCCGGTCCAGCTCAGCGTTCAGCTGAGTGAACTCGGTCTGCGCGGCCGTGCGCGCATCGGTGTCCTGCGAACCCGTGGACGACGCCTGAACGGAGAGGTCACGCATACGCTGCAGGATCGAGTGCGTCTCGGTGAGAGCACCTTCAGCGGTCTGCACGACCGAGATGCCGTCCTGAGCGTTGCGCACCGCGACCTTCAGACCGCCGATCTGGGACCGAAGACCCTCGCTGATCGAGAGACCTGCCGCGTCGTCGGCGGCACGGTTGATCCGGTAACCCGACGACAGCCTCTCCAGCGACTTACCCATCTGGCCGTCCGTGACCGACAGGTTACGGTAGGCGTTCTGGGCAGCGATGTTGTTGTTGATGCGAAGACCCATGAAGTTCCTCCTTGAATCGGGTCACGTCCCGGGCCATCCGTGGCCCGTTCGTACTCAACATCGGCGCCCCGCCCTGCCACATAAGGGTTCTGGGCAGGAATTTCCTGGCGGAGACAGCGGCGGCGCCCCCGTGGGTGGAGGCGCCGCCGTGTGTCATCGACTGAGGAGGATGGTGCGTGTGTGCGTTGGTCGTGTGGTTAGAGGGAACTGCTAGCGCAGCAGGGACAGGACGTTCTGCGGCGCCTGGTTGGCCTGGGCCAGCATGCTGGTGCCGGCCTGGGTCAGGATCTGCGATCTCGTGAACGAGACCATCTCCTGGGCCATGTCCGTGTCACGGATGCGGGACTCGGACGCGGAGAGGTTCTCCACCGTGGTGTTGAGGTTGTTGATGGTGTGCTCGAAGCGGTTCTGGTAGGCACCGAGGGTGGCCCGGGCGGTCGAGATGCCCTTGATGGCGGTGTCGATCGCCGTGATGGCGGCCGAGGCGCCGGTCACCAGGTCGAGGCTGGCGGTGCCGAGGCCGGTCGCGTCGAAGCCGGTCACGCCGGTGACGCTGCCGAAGGCGGCGGTGCCGAGGTTGACCGCGATCTGGTCGGCGGTCGTCGTGTTGGCGCCGACCTGGAAGGTGCCGGTGTAGGAGCCCGACGGGTCGAGCAGCTTCTGCCCGCCGAAGGACGTGGTGGTCGCGATCCGGTTCAGTTCGGCGTTGAGCTGGGTGAACTCGGTCTGCGCGGCCGTGCGGGCGTCGGTGTCCTGCGAACCGGTCGAGGACGCCTGGACCGACAGATCGCGCATGCGCTGCAGGATCGAATGCGTCTCGGTGAGCGCGCCTTCAGCGGTCTGCACGACCGAGATGCCGTCCTGCGCGTTGCGGACCGCGACCTTGATGCCGCCGATCTGGGACCGGAGCCCCTCGCTGATCGACAGGCCGGCCGCGTCGTCGGCGGCGCGGTTGATCCGGTAGCCCGAGGACAGCCGCTCCAGCGACTTGCTCATCTGGCTGTCCGTGACCGACAGGTTCCGGTAGGCGTTCTGCGCGGCGATGTTGTTGTTGATACGGAGACCCATGGTGATTCCTCCTTGATCTGGGCCGTGCTGCGCGAGCCGTCCTTGGCCCGCTCGCCGTCGACATCGGCGTCAGCGCCCAGCGCATGAGGAATCTGCTGAGTAAATATTCCGCAACTCAAATATAACGCGAGGGACCCGGTTCCGCAGCGGAACCGGGTCTCTCGGTCACAGGTTGTACGGGACGCCGAGGGGCGACGTGTGCGCCAGCCGGGCGTTCAGGTCGCCCTGGCCGGCGATCTGGCTGTAGTAGGCCTCCCGGCGGCGGGCGACGCAGCCGCCGGCGCGCTCCTGCGCGTTCAGCAGGTGCGGGTCGAGGTGGTTGTTGAGCCCGTCGCGGAGCAGCATGAGCGCCTCCGCCCGCAGCTGGCTGACCCGGCTCTCCGTCACGCCCAGCTCGCGGGCGATGTCGTTCATCGGGCGCTCCTCGAAGAAGTACGCCGTGACGACCGCGCGCAGCCGCTCGGGCAGCGCGCCGATCGCGTGGTGCAGGTAGCCGATCCGTTCGCGGTGCAGGATCAGATCCTCGGGCCCCGGATTCCGCTCGGGGACGAGGTCCTCGGCGGTGCCGGCGGTGAACCCCTGCAGCGACAGCACCACGGCCCGCTGGACGTCGTCGTCGATCGTCTTGAGCTCGTCCGGCGCGATCCCGAGGGTCTCGGCGAGCTCCGTCTGCGTCGGCGTCCGGCCGAGGGCGGCGGTCAGCTCCTGCTGGGTGAGCTCCACCTTGCGGGCGCGGGTGCGCACGGAGCGGCTGGCCCAGTCGAGGCCGCGCAGCTCGTCGAGGAGGGCGCCGCGGATGCGGGTGGTGGCGAAGCTGCCGAAGGGGATCCCCCGGCTGGGGTCGAAGCCCTTGGCGGCGTGGGCGAGGGCGGCCATGCCCGCGGACACGAGGTCTTCGCGGGACACGTGGGCGGGCAGGCGGCCGAGCATCTCGCGCACGAGGTGCCCGACGAGGGGCAGGTGCGCGCGGACGAGGTCGTCCCGCTCGCGGGTGGTGGTGGCGCTGCTGCTGCGTTCCTGGATGGTGCTGGTCACGGCAACCTCTTCGTGGCAGGAGTGGGTCTTCGTGTGCCGGGAACCCCCGGCAAGATCCAGCCTCTGTCACTTTGGGTACACAAGAGGTCGCGCTGGGTTGCTAACAGGTTGTTGTCCTCAGGCGGCCTCTCCCAGGCCGGAGGTGGGCATGCCGAGCGCCGTCGTGTGCGCCAGCCGGGCGCTCAGGTCGCCCTGCCGCGCGATCTGGCTGTAGTACGCCTCCCGCCGGCGGGCGACGCAGCCGTTGCCCCGCTCCGGGGCGGCCAGCAGCTGCGGGTCCAGGTGGTTGTTGAGCCCGTCACGCAGCAGCACGAGCGCCTCGGAGCGCAGCTGGCTGATCCGCGACTCGGTGACGCCCAGCTCCGCGGCGATGTCGGCCATCGGCCGCTCCTGGAAGAAGTACGCGGTGACCACGTACCGCAGCCGCTCCGGCAACGCGTTGACGGCGTGGTGCAGGTAGCCGATCTTCTCCCGGTGCAGGATCAGGTCCTCCGGGCCCGGCGTGCGCTCCGGCACCAGGTCCTCGGCGGTGCCGGCGGTGAACCCCTGCAGCGACAGCACGACCGCGCGCTGCACGTCGTCGCCGATCGCCTTCAGCTCCTCGGGCGCCACGCCGAGCGACTCGGCCAGCTCCGCCTGCGTCGGAGTGCGCCCAAGCGCGGCGGTCAGCTCCTGCTGGGCCAGCTCCACCTTGCGGGCGCGGGTGCGCACGGAGCGGCTGGCCCAGTCGAGGCCGCGCAGCTCGTCGAGGAGGGCGCCGCGGATGCGGGTGGTGGCGAAGCTGCCGAAGGGGATCCCCCGGCTGGGGTCGAAGCCCTTGGCCGCGTGGGCGAGCGCCGCCATCCCGGCCGAGATCAGGTCCTCGCGGGACACGTGGGCCGGCAGGCGGCCGAGCATCTCGCGCACCAGGTGCCCGACGAGGGGCAGGTGGCTGCGCACGGCGGCGTCCAGCTCCGCGGCGTTCAGGGAGGTCCGGGTCTCGGTCTGGGCTTCGGTGGTGACAGTCACGGCAACCTCTTCGTGGCAGGAGTTGGTCGAGAACCAGCCTCGGTAGCCACGGGTGCAGGCGACGGTGACGCAAAGTTGCGGTGAGGTTGTACTCAAGCCCGTCATCGACCTGCCGACCTCTATGGGTGAAGCGATCGATGACGCGGTGAGGGGTGGAGCACGCATGGGGCTGGCGGATCTCGCGAGCATCCTGTGGCGGGAACGCGAGATGCTGGAGCTGCTGCTGTTCAAGCTCGAGGAGGAGCAGCTGGTGCTCGCCGGCGGGCGCACCCGCTGGCTCGCGCACGCCACCCGTGAGGTCGAGGTCGTGCTGGAGGAGATCCGGCGTACTGAGGTCGTCCGGGCCGCCGAGGTCGAGGCGATCGGCGCCTCCCTCGGGCTCGGCCCGAACCCGAGCCTCAGCCAGCTCGCCGAGGCGTCCCCGGCACCCTGGTCGGACCTGCTCAACCAGCACCGCATGGCGTTCCTGACGCTGACCGCCGAGGTCAGCGCGCTCGCCGAGGCCAACCGCGACATTCTCACCACCGGCGCACGGGCCGCCCGCGAGACGATGCTGGCGGTCGCGGGCTCCGTCGAGACCTATGGGCGGCGGGGGCAGACCGTCGGTTCGGCACCCCGCAACCGGCTGATTGACGAGGCGATGTAGATGAGCACCTTCTCCGGCCTGAACACCGCGCTGTCCGCGCTCTACGCGCAGCGCCGGGCACTGGACATCACCGGCCAGAACATCGCCAACGTCAACACCGAGGGCTATTCGCGGCAACGGGTGGAGCTCACGCCGGTCGAGAACGTGACCGAGCCGGCCCGCTACTCGACCAGCAGCGGCGTCGGCGACGGCGTCAGGATCACCGGCGTCACCCGGCTGCACGACGAGTTCATGACCAACCGCACCCGCGCCGAGCACGGGCTCAACGAGTACCTCCAGGCGCAGAAGACCGTCTACGCCAACGTGGAGCAGGCGCTCGGCGAGCCCAGCGACACCGGGCTGCAGGCGCAGCTGTCGGAGTACTGGTCCGCCTGGTCCGACGTGGCGAACCGCCCCGGCGACACCTCGGCCCGCACCCAGCTGCTCTCCCGCGCCAACACGGTCGCCGGGTCGATGCGCACCACCCGGGCCAACCTGGAGCAGCTGTACTCCGCCACGCGCGAGCAGCTCACCGCCGACGTCAACGTGGTCAACCAGACCACCGCCTCGGTCGCCGACCTCAACACGCGCATCGCCCTGGCGAAGGTCGCCGACATGCCGACGAACGAGCTGACCGACAAGCGCGACCAGCTGGTGCTGCGGCTGTCGGAGCTGACCGGCGCGACCGCCCGGCCCAAGGAGGACGGCACCACCGACGTGCTGCTCGCCGGTGCCGTGCTGGTGCAGGGCGACACGGCGCGCGAGCTGGTCGCGTCCGGCTCGTCCGCCGTCGACGGCCGGCTCCTCGCGCCGGCGAAGGTGACCTTCAGCGACGGCACGGCCGTGTCCATCACCACCGGCAGGATCGCCTCGCGGCTCGAGTCGCTCACCACGACGGTCCCGGACGCGGTGGCGGGCCTCGACAGGGTCGCCGGCCTGCTCATCCAGTCCGTCAACACCCAGCACGCCCAGGGCTGGGACATCACCGTCGTGCCGCCCGCCACGGTCCCGACGCCGCAGCAGGGCGGTGCCTTCTTCTCCGGCACGGACGCGCGCACCATCGGTGTGGCGATCACCGACCCGACGAAGGTCGCTGCGTCCAGCACGTCGAGCAACCCGTTCCAGGGGGACAACGCGACCGCGCTGGCGGACCTCGCGAAGAACCCGGCGGGCGCCGACGTCCAGTACCGCAACTACGTGGTCGACGTCGGCATCGCGGCGCAGACGGTCAACCGGCGCGCCGACGCCCAGCAGGTCATCGCCGACGACGTGACCGCCGCCGAGCAGGCGGGGTCCGGCGTCAGCCTCGACGAGGAGATGACCAACATGCTGCAGTTCCAGCGTGCGTACGAGGCGGCGGCGAAGGTCATCTCGGTGGTCGACAGCACGCTCGACTCGCTGATCAACATGAAACGGTAGGGGGGAACGGATGCCCGGCTTCCGCGTCACGGAACGCTCCATGGCCAGCAACACGCTGTCGAACCTTCAGGTCAATCTCTCGCGCAACCAGCAGCTGCAGAACCAGCTGTCCAGCGGCAAGCTCATCACCAAGGCGTCGGACTCGCCCGGCGGCGCGGTGATCGCGATGCAGCACCGCGCCGACGTGGCGACGCTCAACCAGTACTCCCGCAACGCCGACGACGGAATCGGATGGCTGAACATGGCCGACACGGCCCTGAAGAGTGCCTCGACGCAGATGAACCGGGCGCGTGAGCTGGTGCTGTCCGGTCTGTCGAGCGGCACGGCCGGCAGCCCGGAGGCGCGCGAGGCGATCGCGCTGGAGGTCGACAACCTGCGCGACTCGATGATCAACCTCTCGAACACCACGTACCTCGACCGGCCGATCTTCGGCGGCAGTACGCCCGGCTCGCTCGCCTACGACAAGAACGGCGACTACCAGGGCGACGACGGTAAGATCAACCGTACGATCAGCGGTAACGCCACCGTCCGCGTCGACACCGGCGCCGAGGACGTCTTCGGCCCGGAGGCTGGCAACGGCAACGTGTTCAAGCTGCTCGGCTCGATCGCCGACCACCTGCGCAACAACCCCGCGGGCCTGCAGCAGGACCTCGCCGAGGTCGACACGGCGCAGAAACGCATCCAGGCGGGCCTCTCCGGGGTCGGCTCCAGATACAATCAAGTGTCCGAAATGCAGCAAACTGCCCAGAATCGGGTGCTCGATCTGAAGGCGCAGCTGTCCGATGTCGAGGACATCGACCTGCCGAAGACGATCACCGAACTCGCCCTGCAGCAGACCGCCTACCAGGCCGCCCTCGCCGCCACCGCGAAGGTGATCCAGCCTTCGCTGGTCGACTTCCTGCGGTAGGCCCGCCGCCAGCACACACGTGAGGAATCCATGAGCGTCGCGACCGTGGGACAGCCAGAGACCACCACGCTGCCGGTGATCGACTTCGTAGCGCCGATGCCGGGCTTCCCGGACGACCGCCGGTTCGTGCTCGTCCGTCTGGAGGACACGGGCATGCTGTATGCCTTGACCTCCGTCGACTCCGCCGGCCTGCGGTTCCTGGTGGTGCCGCCGGCGCAGTTCTTCCCCGACTACGCGCCGGAGGTCGACGACGACGCGCTCGCCGCCCTCGGCGTCAGTGACGCCGAGGGGCTGCTGGTCCTGCTCGTCGTCACGGCCGGCGACGGCGTCCAGGATGCCACCGTCAACCTGATGGCCCCGATCGTCCTCGACCAGCAGAGCCGCCGCGCGGTGCAGCTGGTGCTGACCCGTAGCGGTCTGTCCGTGCGGCAGAAGCTCGTCGCCGTCGCCTGATCGGGTCTTTCACCCCGGACAAACGGCAAATCGGGTACTGTTCGCGTATCGCCCAGCGAAGGAGCGGCTTGTGCTCGTCCTGACCCGACGTCCCGGGGAAAGCGTGATGGTCGGTGACGATGTCGTCGTCACCGTGCTCGACGTGCGCGGCGACGTCGTGCGGCTGGGCATCAAGGCGCCGCGCAGCATCCAGGTCCATCGCGAAGAGGTCTACCGCGAGCTCCAGAAGGTCAACCGCGAGGCCGCGTCGCCCAGCGACGTCGCCGTGCGTGCCCTGAGCCGCCTGCTCCGCGCCGACGTCGAACAGCAGTAGCGGGCCCGAACCCGACTTCTCAGGACGTCTCCGCCGATGCCGATCGGCCAGGTGGGTAACGCCTCGAGAAGGGCACGTCATGGGCGCTCTGCGCGACTGGCTCCGAAATCGGCCGATCGCCGTCAAACTGGGAGCGGTCTGCGCGGTCGCCCTGGTCACCGTCGGCGCGCTGCTGCTCGTTGGGGTGCGCGCACTCTCCGACGGTGAGACGCGTGCCCGGGAGCTCGAGCAGATCGGCAAGCTGACCCGCGTGACCCTCGAGGCCGACATGGCCCACGACGCGATCCGCGGAGACGTGCTGCGCATGCTCCTGGCCGCCTCCCGCGGCGGTGACACCAGCGGCGAGGCGGCCGAGGTGCGGACCGACCTCGCCAACCACAGCGGAATCCTCGGCGACGTCGCCCCCACCTTCACCGCCACGGGCATGGACGCCTCCGTCCGCGCGGCCGCGCAGGCCGTCGACCCGGCGATCGCGAACTACATCGACCTCGCCGGCCAGACGGTCGCCGCGGCGGCCGGCGGCGACCGCAACCCGGCGTCGTACCTGGAGTTCCAGGCCGCCTTCTCCGAGGTGGAGCGGGCGCTCCCCGGCGTCAGCGACGCCCTCGAACGGGTCGCCGCGGCCGCGTCGAAGTCCGTCGGCGACGAGCGCGACCGGGCCGTGCTCGCCCTGTCCGCCGCGGGCGTCATCGGCATGCTGCTCATCGTCGCGATCAGCTGGCTCGTCATGCGCGGCATCGTCGTGCCGCTGCGCGACGTGTCCTCCGTGCTCAACGGCATGGCCGAGGGTGACCTCTCGCGCACCTCGGCGGTCGACTCCACCGACGAGGTCGGCCTGATGGCCCGCGACCTCAACCGGGCCATCGACAGTGTCCGCGGCACCGTGCAGGCGCTGTCCACGTCGGCGCGCACCGTCGCCACGTCCGCCGACGAGCTGTCCGGCGCGTCGCAGCGGATCGCGTCGGCGGCCGGGCTCGCCAGCGACCGGGCCGGCGCGGCCAACCGGGCCGCCGGCGAGGTCTCGCAGAACATCGACACCCTGGCGTCGGCGAGCGAGGAGATGGGCGGCTCCATCGCGGAGATCTCCCGCAACACCGACGACGCCCTGCGGGTCGCCGGCGACGCGGTCAGCATGGCCGACCAGACCAACGCGATGATGTCGCGCCTCGGCGCCTCGTCCGGCGAGATCGGCGACGTCGTCAAGGTGATCACGTCGATCGCCGAGCAGACCAACCTGCTCGCCCTCAACGCCACGATCGAGGCCGCCCGCGCCGGCGACGCGGGCAAGGGCTTCGCGGTCGTCGCCGGGGAGGTCAAGGACCTCGCGCAGGAGACCGCCCGTGCCACCGACGGCATCAGCCGGCGGGTCGAGCAGATCCAGGCCGACGCCGACCGCGCCATCGAGGCGATCAGCGAGATCGGCTCGATCATCGCCCGCATCAACGACTTCCAGGTCACCATCGCCAGCGCCGTCGAGGAGCAGACGGCCTCGACGCGGGAGAGCAGCCGGACGGTCCACGACGTCGCCGCCCGTACCGGCGAGATCGCCGCCACCATCGCGGACATCGCCGACGTCGCCGGGCGCAACACCGCGGAGGCGGACACGTCGCTCACGGCGGCCCGCCAGCTCGCCGGGATGGCCGAGGACATGAACGCCCTGGTCGCCCGCTTCCGCTTCTGACCCTGCCCGCCGCTTCCGCTTCTGACCCTGCCCGCCGCTTCCGCCGCTGGCGCTGCTCGCCGCCTTCGTTGGCGGCGCTGCTCGGCGCATCTGTACTGACGCTGCTCGCCGCCTTCGTCGCCGCCGCTGCTCGCCGCTTTCGTTCTGTGGCAATCGGCAGACGTCAGGGCCACCGCCGCCGAAAATTGAAGGCATGCTCTACAGCGACGCTGACCTGCGGACGCTGAGCGCCCCGGAGCGCTGGCGGCGCATCGCGCCGTTCCTCACCGTGGCGGTCCTCGCCTTCGGCACGGCCCTCTTCCCGCCCGCGGTCGACCGCGTGGCCCTCGTGTCCGCCGTGGTCGTGCTCGCTCTGGTGATCGGCCTGACCGTCACCGTGCCGTGGCACCGCCTGCCGGGCATCTACGAGGCGGCGCCGCCGCTGGGCTTCTTCGGCGTCGTCGCGCTGCTCAACATCCCCGAGACCGGCGACGGCCCGGCCGGCTACGGCGCGCTCGCGCTGCTGCCCGTCTTCTGGCTGGCGCTGTACCACGGCCGCGCGGCCACCGCGATCGGCGTCGTCGCGCTGGCCGTCGTCTTCTCCCTGCCGATGCTGCGCAGCGAAGACGTCGCCCAGAACGAGTGGCGCCGCGGGGTGCTGGTGTTCGCGATCGGCGCCCTCATGGCGTCCGCGGCGCAGAGCTGGGTCCGCCGCAACCGCGCCGGCGCCGCGGAGCTCGCCGCCCGTACCCGCGAGGTCAGCCGCGAACGCGACTTCAACCGCGCGATCCTCGACAGCGCGGGCTTCCTGGTCATGGTGCTGGACACCGACGGCCGGATCACCGCCTTCAACCGCCGCTGCGAGGAGGTCACCGGCTTCACCGCCGACGACGTCATCGGCCGCCCGTTCTGGAGCGCCGGCATGTCCGCCGACGACACCGGCCGCGGCGACGACGCATTCGCCCACCTCACCGCCGACGCGTTCCCCAACACGTTCGAGAACGACTGGCTCGCCGCCGACGGCAGCCGCCACCGCATCGTCTGGAGCAACACCGCCCTCACCGACGAGCACGGCAACCTGACCCACGTGATCGGCACCGGCCTCGACGTCACCACGCAACGGCACACCGAGCGCCTCTTCGCCGACGTCCTCGCCGCCGCCACCGAACAGGCCATCATCGGCACCGACCGGCGCGGCACCGTCACCGTCTTCAACGCCGGCGCCGAACGCCTCCTCGGCCACCGCGCCGCCGACGTCGTCGGCGCCGTCACCCTCGACCGCTTCCACCTGCCCGCCGAGCTCCCCGGCCTGGCCACCCTCTTCGAGCCCGCCCAGGCCGGCGACTCCGAGCCCCGCGAGTGGACCTACGTGCGCCGCGACGGCGCCACGCTGCCCGTCGCCCTCACCGTCAGCGTCATCCGCGGCGAGTCCGGCGAGGTCACCGGCTACCTGTCCGTCGCCCGCGACGTCACCCGGGAGCGCCGCACCGTCGAGGCGATGCGCCACGCCCTGGACCGCGAGCGGGCCGCCGCCGCCCGCCTGCGCGAGCTCGACAAGGTCCGCGCCGACCTGGTCGCCACCGTCTCGCACGAGCTGCGGACCCCGCTCACCAGCATCCTCGGCAACGTCGAGGTCATCGTCGACGGCGACGCCGGCCCCGTGCAGCGCCCCCAGGCCCGCCTCCTCGCCGCCGTCGAACGCAACGCCCGCCGCCTCCTCGCCCTCATCGAGGACCTCCTCATGCTGTCGCGCATCGAGGCCGGCCAGGTGAAGATCAACGCCGGCCCCGTCCACCTCCGCGCCGTCGTCTCCGGCGCCCTGGAGGCCCTGCAGGCCGTCCGCGGCCAGCGCGACGTCCACCTCGACATCGACCTGCCCGACACCCCCCTCGTCGTCCACGGCGACCGCGACCAGCTCGAACGCGTCGTCATCAACCTCCTCGACAACGCTTTGAAGTTCACCCCGCCCGGCGGCAGCGCCCGCCTCGCCGCCGACCTCGACGGCCCCCAGGTCCGCCTCACCGTCACCGACACCGGCATAGGCATCCCACCGGCCGAGCTCGACCAGATCTTCGACCGGTTCTTCCGCTCCAGCCGCTCCCAGGAGCGCCAGAGCCAGGGCACCGGCCTGGGCCTCGCCATCACGAAGTCCATCGTCGAACGCCACGGCGGCCGCATCTGGGCCGGCCCCGCCAACGGTCAGGGCACCGTCGTCACCTGCCTCCTGCCCCTGCACGCCGCCCCGGTCCCCGCCCGCACCGCCTGACATCGGCGATCCCGCGGCACTCGGCATCCCGCCGGACCGGCGCGAGCCAAGGCCTCCCGCCGGCGGCCCCGGACGCGTGAGCCGCGGACCGGGTCGTCACCAGGTGGAGACGTCGCCGCCGATCAGGGTCACCGCGGCCACCGACGTGATGCCGACCAGGACGGCCACGAGGCCGACGTCGAGAGTGGCGGCGCCGCGGTCGTCGCGCACGAGACGGGCGTGCAGCCTGGCGATCAGGTTCGTCATCGCAACTCCTTCGGGGGCGGCTTTCGGTGACGTAAGCATGACGGAACGTGACTGGTTGGCGCTGTCCGATGCGGGTGCGGTGAGGGCGGGATGAACGCCTGACATGGGGTTGCCGGGGAGGTGTCGGAGGGCGGCAGAAGGGAATTCAGCGGGCCATGTCGGCACCCTGTTTGCGGAAAGTCACCCCTTCGGGGTGGCGCGCGGACCAGAATGAGTCTGTGCCAAAGATCGACATTGGTCTGGCAAAGCTGCTCGCGCTGGTCCTCGTGGCCGGTTCACTGACCGCACCAACGGCGTCGGTGAACGTGTCACGCGCCGCGGTCGCGCGCGGCTGGTTGCCGGTGATTCCTGTTCCACCCACCGGCGAGCCCGCGGAGGCCGCCGACAGCGGCGGCCGGTGCGCCGATGCGACCGGCACGTGGCTGGGCATGCACTGGCGCAACGAGTTGCGCTGGCGGGTCAACGAGCAGACGATCCCCGCGTACCTCGGCGACCGCAGCACCGTCGTGGACTCGTTGCGCAGCGCGGCGACCAACGTGGACATCGGCCGCAACGACTGCGGGCTGCCGGCGAATCTCGGCATCCAGGAGTCGTACGCCGGACGCACCGACCAGAAGGCGGGCGTGACCGCCGCGGGTGGCTGCGGCGAGCGGGACGGCCACAACACCGTCTCGTTCGGGCGGCTGGAGCAGGGGCTGCTCGCGGTGACGTGCATCTGGTGGTTCGGCGGCAAGGAGAACGGCCGCAGCGTCGAGACCGACATCCTCATCGACGACACCGAGGGCCTGTTCTTCACCACGACGCCCCCGGACTGCTCGTCGCGCTGGGATCTCGAGGGCACGGTCACGCACGAGTTCGGCCACGCGTTCGGCCTGGGGCACGTGCCGTTCGCCGAGCACGGGACGCAGACGATGACCGACGGGCTCCCGGACTGCTCCACCGCCTACCGCGGGCTCGGGCTCGGCGACTACCTGACCCTGAAGCAGCAGTACGGCACGAACTGACGGCGGCAACGCTCCGGCAACCCGGCGCGTACCTGGTCGAGCTACCTGAGCTGGCGACCTTGAAGGGGACCACCCACCCCTCATGGGAGATCAGTTCATGTTGCGAAGCTTCAAGCAGTACGTCCTCGTTCCCGCTCTGGCGCTCGCCGCGACGGCGACGACGCTCGTCGTGACCACCGCCCCGGCCGACGCGGCAGTCGTCTCCGTCCGCGTCAGCGGCACCCTCGCCGCCCGCAGCGGCGCCGCCAACTGGTTCGCGCAGACCCGGCAGATCAAGAACAAGCAGAAGGTGACGGTCACCTGCAAGGTCACCGGCCAGTACCTGCGCGGCAAGGTCCGGCGCACCGCCCAGTGGGACCGCACCGCGATCGGTGACTTCATCTCCCACGCGTACGTCTCCGGCAACCCCAAGCTGCCGACCTGCGTCATCGCCCCGCCCGCCCCCGCACCGGCGCCCACGACCGCCGCGCCCGTCGCGCCCCCGGCCGCCGCGGTCCCGATGGGCCCGACCGGCACGATGACCAACGCGCAGTTCCTGGCCGCGTCGATCCCCGCCGCCCAGCAGAGCCAGCGCGACACCCGCGTGCCGACCTCCGTCACCCTCGCCCAGGCCATTCTCGAGTCCGGCTGGGGCCGCAGCTCCCTGTCGGCCAACGACCGCAACTTCTTCGGCATGAAGTGCTTCAACAACGCCCCGGGCGCCTACGCCTCCGGCTGCAAGTCCTACAGCACCCAGGAGTGCACCGCCGCCGGCCTCTGCGGCACGACGGTCGCCACGTTCCGCACGTACGCCACCGCCGCCGCCTCGTTCACCGACCACGGCATGGCCCTGAAGAACCTGTCCCGCTACGCGGCCGCCTTCAACTACGTCAACGACCCGAACCAGTTCGTCGCCGAGGTCCACAAGGGCGGCTACGCCACCGACCCGCTCTACACCACGAAGCTGGTCGCGCTCATGCAGAAGTACAACCTCTACCAGTACGACCTCGCCCTGTAGGCGGTTGTCGCGCCGGTACGAACAACGGCGGCGGTCACGCCCGGCTCACCCCGGACGTGGCCGCCGCCGGCTGCGTTACTGGACCGTGTGCTGCTCAACCTGATCACGACGGACGCGGAACCGCGAAGTCCCGTCCGTCGCCGCCACGTGATCGCGACCGGTTGTGACGATGAGGACCTGGTCGTCACCGTCCTCGATGTCGCAACGAAGGTGAACCGGGATCGGGACGCTCTCCTCGTCAGGTCCCAGGGCCGCCGTGAAGATCGGAACCTTGTCCACGAACTGCCACTCCCGGCCGTCGGCATCCACGAGACGTACCCTGATCCAGCCCGGCCAGTCCCGGTCGACCCAGGCGATCGCCTCACACCGCAACAGCGACCAGTCACCGTGCACCTCGCAATCCTGTACTGAAGCGAACCGGCGATCAACCTCAGCGGGCCGGGCAGCGACCGACCTCGTGCGGGCAAGCGGTGACCTGCTCGACGAGCCGGAGCTCGCCGCGGCGGACGTCGCACTTCCGCTGACCCTCACCACCTGGGCCCACGCCGGCCGGACCTTCGAGGTCGGCCAGCGGTCGGGTCGGTGTGCCCGGTCATCGTGCAGTGACCCGGATCGCCGGCGCTGAACGCTGTGGAGGAGTTGGCCCACCAGCCGAGGTGGCAGGTGCCTGGCGGTCCGTGCGCAGCAGCATGACGTACAGACGGCAAAAACGCGGACCGGCGAGGGGGTGCCGGTCCGCGTTTCGACTGTGGGTGCAGCGTTTTAGGCGGCGTCCACCGAGACGAGGAGGCCCTGGTTGACGGCGGCCATGAGGGCCTGGGAGCGGTTGTTGACGCGGAGCTTGCTGTACAGGCGGGACACGTAGGTCTTGACCGTGGCCTCGGAGACGGCGAGGCGCTGGGCGATGGTCGGCAGGCTCAGGCCGTCGCGCATGAGGGAGAGGACCTCCTGCTCGCGCTGGCTGAGCAGGCCGGTCTGGCCGCGGCGCCGGGAGAGGGCGGAGGAGAGGCCCGGGGCGGTGAAGGAGTGCGGGGCGACCGCCGCGTGACGGATGGCGGCGAGGACCGACGGGATCGGGGCGGCCTTGGTGACGTAGGCGGAGAGGCCGGCGTCGAGGGCGCGGTAGAGGAGGTTGTCGTCGCTGACGGCGCTGAGCAGCACGACGCCGAGGTCGGGGCTGGCGGTGCGCAGCCGGCGGGCGAGGCTGATGCCGTCGCTGTCGGCGAGGGAGGCGTCGATGGTGACGACGTTGGCGCGGGTCTCGGCGACGACGCGCTCGGCTTCGGCGGCGCTGCCGGCCTCGCCGACCAGAGTGATGTCCGGGACGGTCGCCACGACACGGTTGAGGCCGAGTCGGAGTAGGACGTGTTCATCGACGGCGACCAGTCGGATCGTCATCTGGGCTCCTCAGGAAAGGGTGTCGTGGCCTGCACGTTTACGGCGTGGATCATTGCCTGGTAAGCGTCGCAGGACGCACCGGCCGGGTGCCAGACGCTGCAATTGACCTGCGCTCGTCGGCAACCGTGCTGCACCGCAGGACAATCGGACACCGGTGGACACCGTCAGCTATCCGGCCGGATTCGCACCTTCCCGAGCGGCCCGGGCGCTCAGGAGAGGAGCACCGGGAAGGGCAGGGCGTCGCGGGGCAGGGTGATGCGCATGGTGGTGCCGCCGCCGGGCGTCTCGTCGATCACCAGCTTGGCGTCGTGCGCCTCCACGATGCGCTGGCAGGTGGCGAGGCCGATGCCGGAGCCCTCCACGTCGGTGCGCAGCCTGGTGAACATCTCCAGCACGCGCGGGCGGTCCTCCTCGGCGATGCCGATGCCGTTGTCGGCGATGGCGAAGGTCCAGCCGTCGGGGTCCTCGGCGCCGGTGATCGAGATGTGGCAGGCGCGGCTGCGGTCGCGGAACTTCAGCGAGTTGCTGACCAGGTTCTGGACGAGGACGCGCAGCTGGGTGGCGTCGCCGTACACCATGGGCAGCGGACCGGTGTCGACCGTCGCCCGCGCGGCCGAGATCGCGGCGCCGACGTCGTCGAGGACCTGCTGCACGACGGCGCCGAGGTCGACCTGGGCGAAGGACGGCCGTCCACCGAGCGACGCGTGCGACAGGACGTCCTCGATCATGCGCCACATCCGGGTCGCGGAGGACAGGGCCTTGTCGACGCAGCGCTTCGCGGTGGCGTCCGCGAGCACCGCGTCGGTCTCGGCCAGCATCGCCACGAAGCCGAGGACGCCGGTGAGCGGGTTCTTGAGGTCGTGGCTGACCTGGCCGGCGAAGTGCTGCAGGGAGGCGTTGGAGCGCTGCAGCTCGCGGGTGGTGCGCCGCACCGTGTCGAGGGCCTGTTCGAGCAGCTGGCCGTGCCGGTGCAGGTCCATCACGTCCATGACCATGCGGGCCAGCTTCTCCAGGCCCTCGCGCTGCTGCGGGTTGAGCTCGTGCGGCCGCTGGTCGAAGACGCAGAGGCTGCCCAGGACGTGGCCGTCCCGGTCGCGCAGGTGCGCGGAGGCGTAGAAGCGCACGTCGTCGATCTCGCCGGTGACGAACGGGTTGCGGTTGAAGCGGGGGTCGAGGGTCGCGTCGCGGACGACGACGGTCTCCGGCTCGACGATGCTGATCGCGCACATCGAGTCCCCGCGGTCGCAGATGCCGGGCTCGAAACCGTAGGCGGCCATCTGGTGCTGCTGGGTCGCGGAGATGATGTTGACGACCGCGTTCGGCACGCCGCAGATGTAGGCGGCGAGCTCGACGACCGACGGCAGGTCCGGCAGCGGGGGCACCCCGAGGATGCCGTAGTCCGCGAGGGACCGCAGCCGCTCCTGCTCGTCGGCCGGCACCGGGAAGGCGCGCGTCTTCGTGCTCGAGTGCGATGCGCTGGTCATGGTGCGACCATAGGCGCCGAAAGTTGCTGGTCAGCCCAGTTCGTACCGCAGCGTCAGGGTGTGCGCGCCGCCCTCGGCGATCGAGATGTCGGCGGTGCCGCGGATGCCGGTCAGCTCGCCGGTGCCGGTGTCCGGGACGACGGTCCAGGAGGCGCCGGCGCCCGACGCCGTGTGGTGCAGCACGAACGTGCCGGACCGGCCGTGGAGGCTGCCCAGGAAGCGTTCGAAGCCGACGTACGCGGAGGACTCCTGGACCGCCGCGTGGCACATGACCGTGAAGGCCTCGCTGGTGCCGGCGAAGTCGCCGGTGAAGGTCTTGGTGATCCTGGTGCGCATCAGGCGGGCGCCGGAGCGCTCGTCGCAGGCGTCCTCTTCCCAGGTCTCGATCGTGAAGGGCGCGACGGCCTTGGTTTCCATGGGTCGCAGCCTCCCGTACGAACCTGACAACCGCCGTCAGGAATGGGGCAGCGTGATCCGTACGGTGACGCCGCGCTGCTCGACGGAGGTCACCATGCCGCCGCCGTGACGAGCGGCGATCTCGCGGCCGAGCATGAGCGCGAGTGCCGCGGTGCGGTGCTCGCCCGGGTGGTCCGGGTGCGGGATCCGCATGGACAGCAGGCGCTCGGCGCTCAGCGGGCCCGCGACCGTGGCGGCCACCAGCACCGTCCAGGTGCCGCCGGCACGGGAGGCGGTCACGGTGATCGGCCGGTCCGCGTCGTTGACCGCGCCCGCGACGTCCACGGCGGTGCGCAGCAACTGCCGCAGCAGTGGCCCGTCACCGAAGAGGTGCGCGGCGTCCGGCACGTCCAGGGCGATGGCGAGCCCGCCGGTGACCTCCTGGAGCAGCGGCCGCAGTTCGACCCGGACCGCGTCGAGCGGCGCCTCGGCGGACTCCAGCTCGGCCAGCAGCATGAGGTCGGCGACGGTCAGCTGCATGCGCTCCGCGTTGCGCCGGATGGCGGCGAGCGCGGAGTGCCGGTCGGCCGGGTCGAGCTCGAGGATGTCCTCGGCGGCGTCGAGCATGTTCGCGAACGTGATGATCGAGGTCAATGGCGTCCGCAGCTCGTGCGCGGCCACCCGGATGAACTCGGTCCCCAGCTGGGACATGCCGGAGCCGGTCGTCGTGTCGGGCGATCCGGTGGTTTCTGTGGCGGTGTCGTCAGCGATGAGCACCCCCTCGGTCCTTCGGAAACGTTACAGGACATGTCATTACATTGCGTAGGATATGTGTGTACCGACAGTAAGCGGCGAATGTCGCAAAGGCTGCCGGCCGAGGAGAGCTTTGCGTGGAGAGACCGACCGTCTGGTTGACACGGGCCTGATCGAAGGTGCCGTGGTCGACCTGGTGGTCCGTGCCGCGAGCGCGACCACCGTGGTGGACGCGCAGCGCCTCGTCGCGGAGCTGCGGGGCTTCTCCGGCGTCCGTTCCGCGGAGATCGTCGCCGCGCTGACCCCGGTCGTCGGCGAGCTCGACCTGCTGGAGCGGCTCCCGGTCGGACCGGCCCAGTGGGGTCAGGAGCTGCGGGTCGACTTCAGCGCCGCGCCCGCCCGCACCGAGCTGCTCGCCGCCGCCGCGGAGATCGCCGCCGCCGCCGACCGCGCCCTCGCCCAGCCGTGCCGCGCCGTGCCGCCACCGCCGATGCTCGGCTCGCCGCTCGCCTGGGCGATCACCACCGGCGCGCGGGCCATGATCCTGACCGTCGACCCCGCCCGGGGATGGAGCGCGCTGTCCGACTCGTTCGGCGCGGTCCTCGGGCACGACCGCCACAGACCCCCGGACTACCGCCTCATCGACCTGATCCACCCCGACGACCGGCCCGCGGCCGTCGCCATGTTCCTGACCTGCTGCGCCGGCGACCACCCGGCCGGGACCACAGACCTGCGGCTGTGTACCGCCGCCGGCCGGTGGCGCGTCATCGAGGTCGCCGCCCGCAGCTTCGTCGACGACGCCCAGGTCGGCGTCGTCGTCTTCTTCGGCATCGACGTCACCCGCCAGCGCGAGTCCGAGCGCACCGCCGCCGTCGAGCGGCAGCGCCTCGCGCGGCTCGTCGAGACGATGGACGACGGGCTGCTGCTGCTCGACGAGCAGGGCCGGGTCCGGCTGGCGAACCTCGCCGCGCACCGGCTCCTGGACACCGGCATGGTCGGCCCCGGCACGTCGCGCGGCGACCTGACCGACGACGACCCGCTCGACTGGGCCGCGGTCATCGGCCGCACGGTCGAGCGGGCCGGCAGGGACTCGGCGCGGATCCAGCGGCTGCGCGAGGCGTTCGTCCTGCGGCACGCGATCGTCGGCGAGGAGATCCCGCTCGACGACGGGCGGGTCCTGGAGATCGATCTGGTGCCGGTCGCCGGCCCCGGCGAGACGGACTCGGGCTCGCTCGTGCACCTCCGGGACGTCACCGCCAGGGTCGCGGTCCGCCGCGGGCTGGAGGAGCGCAGCCGCGGCCTGGAGGAGCGCAACCAGGCGCTGGTCGAGGCGACCGCGCTCAACAACGAGTTCGTCGCCACCGTCTCGCACGAGCTGCGCGGCCCGCTGTCGTCGGTCGTCGCGTTCGCGCACCTGCTCGGCGACGTCACCACCGGCGACCTGAGCGAGGACCAGCGCACCTACCTCGACGTGATCGACCGCAACGCCAACCGGCTGCTGCGCCTCATCGAGGACCTGCTGCTGCTGTCCAGGCTCGAGGCGCGCACCCTCCAGCTGCGGCCGATGCCGACCCGGCTGCCTGAGCTCCTCGCCGTCGCCGTCGCCGAGCGGACCCCGGCGGCGCTCGCGGCCGGGCTCGAGCTGGTGCTGGAGTGCGAGGACGGGCCCGAGGTGATCTGCGACGACACCCGGGTGCACCAGGTGGTGGACAACCTGGTGAGCAACGCCGTGAAGTTCACCCCGAGCGGCGGCAGGGTCACCGTCCGGGCAGGGCCCGACGGCGACGGCTGGACGGTCGCCGTGGCGGACTCGGGTGTCGGCATACCCGCCGCTGACCTGCCCCGGCTCTTCAGCGCATTCTTCCGCGGCTCCAACGTCGCCGCGGTGGTCGGGCGGCAGGTCATGCCCGGCACGGGGCTCGGGCTCGTGGTGAGCCGGGCCATCGTCGAACTACACGGCGGCGGCATCAGCGTCGCCAGCACCGAAGGGGTCGGCACGACGGTCACGCTGTCGTTGCCTTCGCGACCAGCACGAAATGGGGGATGATCGTGAGCCGGCTTCTCGTGGTCGAGGACGATCCGGATATCGCCATGGCACTGCGCCTGCTGCTGACGCGGGCCGGACACCAGGTCGCACACGCCAAGGACGGCAGGACCGGGCTCAGGGACGCCTATACGGAGCGCCCCGAGCTCGTCATCCTCGACATCGGGCTGCCCGGCATGGACGGCTGGCAGGTCCTGGAGCGGCTGCGCGACGTCAGTGACGTCCCGGTGCTGCTGCTGACCGCGCACGGGCAGGAGTCCGACAAGGTGCGCGGGCTGCGCGGCGGCGCGGACGACTACCTCACCAAGCCGTTCACCAACGCGGAGCTCGTGGCACGGGTCGAGGCGCTGCTGCGACGCAGTGCCGGACCCGCGTCCTGGGCCGACGAGGTGTACGACGACGGCGTCCTGCGCATCGACCCGGCCGCCCGCCGGACGTTCGTCGCCGGCGACGAGGTGCGCCTCACGCCCACCGAGTTCCGCCTGCTGAACGTGCTGGTCCGGCACGCCGGCGCGGTGCTGTCGCCCAACCAGCTGCTCGCCCAGGCCTGGGACGACCCGACCGGCATCGGCCCGGAGCGGGTCAAGTTCGCGGTCCTGCGGCTGCGGCGCAAGCTCGGCTGGACCGACCCGGACGCGTCGCCGATCGAGTCCGTGCGGGGGTTCGGCTACCGGTACCGGCGGCCGGTCCTGGACCGTGCCGGCGAATGACGGACCGCGTCAACCCAAGCGCAACTGGCCGGGACCGGGGGAAAGGACCCGGGCCCGGCAGCCTGATAGCTGGAAATAACAGCCAGCCCCAGGGAAGAGAGCCCACATGATCGACCAGCACGTTGACGGTCACGTCCACACCGCCTTCTCGTCCGGCCGGGACAGCGTCAGCGTCCTCGTCGCCAGCGCCGAGCAGGCGGGGCTGACCGAGGTGACGTTCGCCGACCGCGTGGGTCCCGACACGAGCTGGCTGTCGCCGTACCTCGCCTCGATCCAGCGCGCCCAGCAGCGCACCGACCTCGTCCTGCGCCGCGGCGTCGAGGTCGAGGCGATCGGCATCGACGGCTGGCTGGCGTTCCCGTCCGACCTCAACGGCCTGGAGGTCATCTCCGTCGGGCTCAACCGTCTGCCGCTGCCCGCCGGGCTGCTCAGCCCCGACGCCGTGCGCGGGCTCATCGACAACGGCACCATGCGCGCCCTGGACGTCATCGACCAGGTCGTCACCGTGACGGGCCTGGCCGTGGAGCGGGTCTCCCGCTACGCGCCGACGCGCCTCGCCCGCCCGCTGGACTTCCTCTCCCGGGCCGGCATCGAGGAGTCCGCGGTGCCGGAGACGGCGATCGCCGACCTGGTCGAGGCGTGCCGCGCCAACGGCACGGTCGTCGAGGTCAGCGAGCGGCACCGGCTGCCGGGGCTGCGCTTCGCCCAGGCGTGCGCCGAGGGCGGCGTGCGGCTGGTCGCGGTCAGCGACGCGGTCCGCGCCAGCGAGGTCGGCTACTACCGGTACGTCCGCGAGGTCGCGGCGGCGCTGCAGTGCTCGCCGGCCACGGCCTGAACGGTCTCAACCGCGAACCGGCCACGGCTGGAAACGTCCACCCGCGAGCCGGCCACGGCTCGGAACTGTTCCGCCCGCGATCCAGCCAGGACCCGCCGTTATCCGCTCGAAAAGGGCAGATCACGGCGGGTCCGACTTTAGGATCGAAGTTGTGCCGAAGGATCGCGAACTCGTCCTCGTCTCCCTGTTGCAGGAGGCGACCCGGATCGCGAACGAGGCGGACAGCATCGCCGACGCCGGGCTGCCGGTGATCCGGGCGGTCTGCGCCGCCACCGGCTGGGACGCCGGCCACCTGTGCCTGCCCGACGAGCGCGACCGGCGCGTCTTCGTGTCCACGGACATCTGGTACGAGGAGGTCCCCGGCACCTTCGGCCCGCTGCGCAGCGCGAGCGAAGGGCTCCGGTTCACGTACGGCGGCGGCATCGTCGGCACCGCAGCCCGCACCGGCCGCCCCGTCTGGACCGCGGACGTCTCCGCGGACGTCAACTTCCTGCGCGCCCGCTTCCCAGGCGCGACCGCGGGCGTCGGGGCCGCCATCGCCTTCCCGATCACCGCCCGCGGCGTCGTCGCGGCGGTGCTGGAGTTCTTCACCCGCGAGCCGGCGGAGCCCGACCCGCGGCTGCTGGAGATCATGGCCGACGTCGGCATCCAGCTCGGCCGGGTCGCCGACCGGATGGCCGCCACCCAGGCGCTGCGCTTCGGCACCGAGCGCATGGAGCGCATCCTCGACAGCTGCATCGAGGCGTTCGTCGCGATGGACGAGGGCGGCATGATCACCGGCTGGAACGCCGCCGCCGAGAAGGTCTTCGGCCTGTCGAAGGAAGAGGCGATCGGCCGCAGGCTGGCCGACACGATCGTGCCGCCGCGGTTTCGCGTGGCCCACCACCTCGGCGTCGGCCGCTTCCTGACCACGGGCGAGCGGCACGTGCTCGACAACCGGATCGAGATCGTCGCCTGGCACGCCAACGGCTACGAGTTCCCGGTCGAGCTCGCCGTCTGGGCCGTACGGGACGCGATGCAGGGCTGGAGCTTCAACGCCTTCGTGCATGACATCACCGACCGCAAACGCACCGAGGACGCGCTGCGCGCCGCCTACGAGCACGAGCGCGAGGCGGTCTCCCGGCTGCGCGAGCTCGACCTGGTCAAGAGCGACTTCGTGGCGACCGTGTCGCACGAGTTCCGCACGCCGCTGACCAACGTGATCGGCCACCTGGAGGTGCTCACCTCCGGCGAGGCCGGCGAGCTCAACCCGGCGCAGGCCCGGATGCTGCAGGTCATCGGCCGCAACTCCGACCGGCTGCGGGCGCTCATCGAGGACCTTCTCACCATCTCCAAGGTCGAGGCCGGGGTCTTCGACCTCGAGCTGGTCCGCACCGACCTCACCGAGGTGCTCGTCGCCGCGCGCCGCGCCGTCGAGTCGCGGGCCAAGCGCCGCGGCCACCGCCTGGAGCTGCGCACCGCCCCGCACCTCGGCACCGTCGACGCCGACCCCGAGCAGTTCCAGCGCGCCCTGGTCAACCTGCTGGTCAACGGGATCAACTTCACCCCCGACGGTGGGCTCATCGAGCTGACCGCGCAGCACGACGGCGACCACGTGGTGGTCGCGGTCCGTGACACGGGGGTCGGCATCGACGACGTGGAGCAGGGGAAGCTCTTCACGCGGTTCTTCCGCGGCACGTTCGCCGTCCGTGAGGCCGTGCAGGGTGCCGGGCTCGGCCTGGCGATCACGAAGACGATCGTGGAGGGTCACGGCGGCGAGATCGCCGTCGACAGCGTCGTCGGCGCCGGCACCACCTTCACGATCAGGATTCCACGCGAACGTCCTCTTTGGCTGTGACCGGCTCCGCCGGCTTCTCCGCCGGCTTCTCCGCCGGTGCCTCCTCCGCCGGTGTCCTCCCGGACGTCTTCTTCTCTGGTGACTTCTCTGCCGACTTCTCGGGTGTCTTCTCGGGCGTCAGGACCGTCTGGAAGCCGGTGCGGGTCATCTGCCCCCACTCGTGCTTGCCGCCCTTGATCGCGGCCCACATGCCCAGCGTCCGCCACATCGCGGTCAGCTGCCGGTAGCCGAAGTTCTCCAGCACCGACGCGAGGACCGAGGCGATGAGGTCCGTCCAGCGGTGGTACCGGTGGAACGAGTACTCCTCGACCGTCAGCGCGATCAGGTTGAGCAGCAGTGCGTAGCCGTACGCGACGGCGATGAACACGAGCGCGAACCGGCCGTCGATCGCGCCGACGTACAGCCCGAGCGGGACCAGGACCACCCCGGCCAGCTCGATGATCGGCGCCAGCAGCTCGAAGAGCACGTAGTAGGGCATCGCGACGAGCCCGATCCGCCCGTACCTCGGGTTCAGGATCATCGACCGGTGCTTGCCGAGGATCTCGGTGATGCCCCGGTGCCAGCGGCGGCGCTGCTTGCCGAGCACCTTCAGCGAGCTGGGCGCCTCGCTCCAGGACACCGGCTCGGCGACGAACACGATCCGGTAGTCGCGGCGCTGCCGGCGCAGGTGCCGGTGCAGCCGGACGACCAGCTCCGCGTCCTCGCCGATGCAGTCGTGGTCGAGGCCGCCGACCTCGACGAGCAGGTCCCGGCGGAAGATGCCGAACGCGCCGGAGATGATGAGCAGCCCGCCGATCCTCGACCAGCCGGTCCGGCCCAGCAGGAACGCCCGCAGGTACTCCACCACCTGCACCCTGGCGAGCCAGTTGCGCGGCATTCGGACGTCGACGATACGACCGGCGACGACCGTGCAGCCGTTCGCGACGCGGATGACGCCGCCGGACGCGACGGTGCGCATCGGGTCGTCGGTGAAGGGCTTCGCCACCGACAGCAGCGCCTGCGGGTCGAGCACGGAGTCGGCGTCGACCATGCAGACGAGCGGGTACTGGGCGACGTTGATGCCCGTGTTGACCGCGTCGGTCTTGCCGCCGTTCTGCTTGCGCACCACGACGAGCGGGTCCGGCCGCTCCCGCGGCACGTGCACCGACTGGATGCGTCCCCGGGTGGGGGTCGCGTCGGGCACCACGCGGGGCACCTCGACCAGGCCGAACTCCTCCCGCAGCCGCTCGAACGTGTCGTCGGTGGACCCGTCGTCGATGACGATGACCTCGAAGACCGGGTAGCGCAGGGCGAGCATCGCCTGGACCGACTGCACGATGCCCGCCGACTCGTTGTACGCCGGGACCAGCACCGACACCGGCTGGGTGAGCGGGCTGCGGTAGGTCTCCTCGTGCCCGGCGAACGGCACCCGCCGCATGTGGTGCACGAACTCGGCCGACGCGAGCACGATCAGCACCAGGTAGCTGGAGTTGATCAGCAGGAAGTACGTCAGGATGAACACGTCCGTGACGGTCAGCAGCTGCCGTACCCAGTCAGCGGTCATGCCGCCACCTCCGCTGCGCTCCGGCGTCGGCCTGACCGCGGGACTGTGCTCCTGATGACCGGCTCCTCGCTCCGCTGCGGGCCGGTCA
>NZ_JBIAYW010000013.1:102934-173667 GCF_042898305.1 Dactylosporangium sp. NPDC000521 | reverse complement strand
GTCATGCCGCCACCTCCGCTGCGCTCCGGCGTCGGCCTGACCGCGGGACTGTGCTCCTGATGACCGGCTCCTCGCTCCGCTGCGGGCCGGTCATGGCACGAGTTGCCTGCGGTGGTCTTCGAGCTCCGCCGCGGCCAGCGCCTCGCGGGCGTGGGCGGCCCCGAGCAGGACCCGCTCGTCGTCCGGCTCGGTCTCGGCGCGGTGCTCCGCCGCGGTGAGCGCCGCCCGGCCCGCGCCGCCGAGCCGCAGCAGCGAGCGGGCCGCGTTGTGGGCCACCACGTACTCGATGTCGGACAGCAGCACGGTCAGCGCCGACGCGGCGGTGACGGCGCCCAGCTCGCCGAGCGCCTTCGCGGCCTCCGCCCGCAGGGCGACGGGGCGGTCCGGCTCGAGGGAGTCGAGCAGTGGCGCCAGGGCGGTGCGGGTGCCGAGGCGGCCGAGGGTACGGGCGGCGCTGACCCGCACGTCGATCGAGGGGTCCGCGCGGAGGGCGCTCTCCACCCGTACGGTGGCGCCGGCGGCACCGATGAGGCCGAGGACCTCCGCGGCGGTCGCGCGGATCGGTGCCCGCGGATCGTCGAGGCCGGCGAGCAGCGCCCCCTGTGCGGCGGTGCCGAGCCTGGTCAGCGCGGTCGCGACGACCTGCTGCGGCACCACGCGCCGGCTGGCCAGGGTGGCGAGCAGCGGCTGGGTCGCGCCGGCGTCGCCGATGCGGCCGAGCGAGCGGGCGGCGACCACCCGGACGTCGGGGTCGGGGTCGCCGAGCAGGTCGCACAGCGGCAGCAGCGCGTCCTTGCGGCCCAGGTTGCCCAGCACCTCGGCGGCCTGCGCGCGGGCGACCGGGTCACGGCGGCGCAGCCGGCTGCGGGCCCGCCAGGCGGCGCCGCGGCGCTCGAACACGTCGACGAGCGTGGTGTGCGCCTCGCCGCGGACCTTGCCCAGCAGGGCGATCGCGTTGGGCTCCACCGCCTGCCAGACCTCGTCGGACAGGCGCACGAGCGCCTCGACCTGCTCGGGGTCGTCGTCCCCGGCGGCGATGGCGAGCAGCAGCCGGCGGGCGGGCTGGGCGAGCCTGGCGCGGCGGGCCTCGCGGGCGCGGCGCACGGCCCGGCCGCCGACGATGAGGCCGCCGAAGACCAGCGCCGCGACGAGCAGGACGGCCAGCGCCACGAGGGCGGCGCCGGCGAGCGTCACGTGCGCATCCGCGCCAGCACGGCCTCGACGCGGCTCACCAGTTCCCGGGGGCTGAAAGGCTTGACGATGTAGTCGTCGGCGCCGGCGCCGAAGCCGACCTCCACGTCGCCCTCCTGGGCGCGGGCCGTGAGCAGGATGATCGGCAGTGCCTTCGTGCCGGCGTCCTGCCGCAGCTGGCGGCACACGTCGATGCCGGACATGCCGGGCATCATGACGTCGAGCACGACGAGGTCCGGCGGGTTCTGGGTCGCCTCGGTGAGCGCGGCGAGCCCGTTGTCGACCGCGACGACGTCGTAACCGGCCTGCTCGAGCTTGAAGGCGACGAGGTCCCTGATGTCCATGTCATCGTCGGCGACCAGGATGGCGGTCATGAGCAGTCATCGCCCCTCTCACCCTTTATGAGTTTTCATCATATGTGGCTTTTCGGGTGATTGTTCGCTGATCGACGAAGGACGCCGGCCTGCGGCCGGCGCCCCTTCTGTCTGGAGTACTCAGATCCGGGTCTGCCTGCCGCGGGCCTGCATGTGCTGCATGGGGCCGAGGTTGCCGGCCGCCGGCGGTCCCTGCGGGGGGCGTTCGTTGGCGGCGTGCGTCATGCCGGACGCCGACGCGATGCCGCGCGCGATGGTCGCCGGCGTCGCCGTCACGGGCCGGTTGGCGGTGGTCCCCGTCGTGGCGGCCGGGCGGTTGACGGTGGTCTTCGTGGCGGCCTCCTCGCAGAAGCGCTTGAAGCCCTTGAGGTCCGCCTTGAGCCGCCGGTTGAGCACCTCGACGGCGTGCTGCTCGGTCGGCATCAGCTCCCGGGCGTCGATCTGCAGCTCCGCGATGACCCTGGTCATGCCGTCGGCCATCGGCTCCAGCCGCAGCGCCTCGCTGACCTGCGGGCCGTCGAGGGCCTCCCAGCACAGGAACTCGCCGGGGCGCGTCTCGGTGATCCGGGCGTCGAACTCCGCGCGGTTGCCGCCGAGGTCCAGCACCATGTGGGCCGTCGAGGCGTCGATCGGCGCCATGCTCATCACCCCGGACATGAACTGCGGGTAGTTCTCGAAGTGGGTGAGCTGCTCGTACGCGACCCCGGCCGGGACGGCCACCTCGATGGACTCTCGCGCGGTGCTCATGGTGGTGTCCCCCCTAGCTCTCGGATGCCAAACACCGTACCGACGGGTAAGACCTAGTTGAGACCGATTCGCGGTTTCTGCAACGGTTGACAATGCCGATGGCCCCCGCGCCGTCGCGCGGGGGCCATCAGTCACCGGGGGAGGTGAGTAATCAGACGGTCAGGGTCCAGGTGTCCAGCGTGCCGGTGTCACCGGCGAAGACGTCCTGCACGCGGAGGGTCCACACGCCGTTGCGGGGCTCCGAGGAGAGGTTCACGGTGTAGGTCGCGGTCAGGTTGGCCACGTCGTCACCGGAGATCGAGGACTTGAGCTTGTAGTCGGTGCCGTCCGGGGCGATCAGGTCGACGCGCAGGTCACCACGGTCGGTGTGCTTCACGGCCACCTTGACGGTCGCGGTCTTGGAGGCGGTCCCGGTGCAGCCGGCGATGCTGACCTTGCTGCTGACGGTGGCGCGGTCGGCGATGAAGAAGTCGGTGTTGTTGGAGACCGCGGCGCAGGTGGCCGGCGTGGTCGGGGTCGTCGGCGTGGTCGGGGTGGTCGTCGGCGGGGCCGGCGGGGTCGTGGAGATCAGCGCGGTGGTGTTGAGCAGCTTGTTGGGCGAGCCGGAGCCGGCGCTCGTCACCTTGCCGCTGACGGCGGCGTTGACGATCGCGTCGCGGACCTGCGCCGGGGTGGCGGTCGGGTGACCGGCCAGGTAGAGGGCGGCCGCGCCGGCGACGTGCGGGGTGGCCATCGAGGTGCCGCTCATCTTGGTCGTGCCGGTGTTGCCGCTGTTGGCGCTGGACAGGATGCTCACGCCGGGCGCGAACAGGTCCAGGCAGCTGCCGAAGTTGGAGAAGCTGGCGCGGGCGTCCTTGCTGTCGGTGGCGCCGACGGTGATCGCCTCGGGCAGGCGGGCCGGGGACTTCGTGCAGGCGTTGGCGGAGTCGTTGCCACCGGCGACGGCGTACGTGACGCCCGAGGCGATCGACTTCTTCACCGCGTCGTCGAGCGTGGAGCCGGCCGAGCCGCCGAGGCTCATGTTGGCGACGGCGGGCTTGACGGCGTTCTTCGTCACCCAGTCGACGCCGGCGATGATCTGCGAGTAGGAGCCGCTGCCCTGGCAGTCCAGCACCCGGACGCCGACGAGCTTGACGTCCTTGGCGACGCCGTAGGTGGCGCCGCCGACGGTGCCGGCGACGTGCGTGCCGTGGCCCTGGCAGTCCGTCGCGTCCGCGTCCTTGTCGACGAAGTCGTAGCCGGACTTGGCGCGGCCGCCGAACTCGCTGTGGGTGAACCGGATGCCGGTGTCGATGATGTACACCGTGACGTTGCCGGCCGGGCCGTAGGTGTAGCTGCCGTTCAGTGGCAGGGCCGCCTGGTCGATGCGGTCCAGGCCCCACGTCGCGCCGGACTGGGTGGCCTCGACGTGGACGACGCGGTCCTGCTCGACGTACTTGACGGCCGGGTCGGCGGCGAGGCGGCGCGCGGAGGTCGCGCTCATCTTGCCGGAAAAGCCCTTGACGGTGCTGTCGAACCGTGCACTCACCGAGCCACCGACCTTGCCCGCGAGGGCGTCGGAGGACGTCGTCGAGCCGTCCTTCAGGACCACGATGTAGCGGTCCTTGAGCGCCCCGGCCTCGCCGGCGCCGCGGACGGTGCCCTCGGCGGGGGCGGCCGCGGCGGCGGATGCGAAGGAGAAGGAGCCGGCAGCGGCGGCGGTCATGGCCAGAACGGTGAGAACGCGGCGGTTCATCATATTTCTACATCCCTTGCTTTCAGGTCTGCTGTCATTGCCTTGCGGAGACAAGATTGCGGACCGTCGGTGGTGCTCCAGGGACCCGTCGGGTAGCAGCGCAGTTGCCCCGTCCCCTCGTTCGGGCCGCGGGCCGGCGATCGGTGGACATGGAAAAGGGCCGCCCGGAACGGGCGGCCCTTTTTCTCACGAGGGTCAGAGCTTGACGTTGAACCGCGGGTCGGCGGCGATCTTCTGGAACGCCGCGAGGGCCTCCGGGGTGTCGTCCATGCGGATGTCGTGACCGTTCTGGTCCTTGGCGGTCTCGAAGTAGACCAGGCCCTTGATCTGCGGCATCTTCGCCAGCTGCGGCAGGACGGTGGCGAACACGTTCGCCTTGTTTTTGCCGTCGACGACCGCCGACGAGTCGTAGACGCCCCACTCGGCGACCATGATGGGCTTGCCGGGGTGCTTGGTGGTGGCCCAGGTGTACCAGCCGGGGAACTTCGCCGCGTCGGTGGTGCGGTTCATCAGGTAGTTGAAGTCACCGGTGTGGAAACCGCCGGGCTGCGCGTTGTTGTAGGTGTCGACGCCGACCCAGTCCACCACGTCGTCGCCGGGGTAGAGGTCGCCCCACCAGGACGTGTTGTTCCACTTCTCGTAGTTCATGTAGGCGACGACGAAGACGGCGTTGGTGACCCCGTTGGCCTTCATGCGCAGGACGGTGTGGCGGAACATCGCGGCGTAGTCCTTGGCGGTCATGCCCGAGCCCGCGGTGGCGACGACGTCGTTCTCCGGCTCGTGGTGCAGGACCATGAAGAACTTCTTCGTGCCGAAGTTGGCCTTGATGTAGGTCGAGAGGCGGTCGATGCGGGCGTCCTGGTCACCGTTGGCGACGTTGGCCCACTTCGTGCCGTAGCCGACCTTCCAGTTCAGCATCAGCGTCCGCGGGTTGGCCGGGTCGCTGGTCATCGCGATTTCGCTCTTGGTGGGGAAGAGTTCGTCGCCCTTGTGGTACGTGTGGTAGATCGTCGACGTCCGGCCGCTCTTCTGCTCGAACGTCTTCAGCGCCTGGTCGCGCGGCACGTCGGAGAAGCCGCCGGCGGCCGCGCCCCACAGCACGCCGCAGGAGGGGACGAGCTTCGCGTCGACGGCGCAGCCACCCGCCGGCGTCGTCGGCACCGGTGTCGTCGGGGCGGGTGTCGTCGGGGCGGGCGTCGTCGGCGTGGCCACGGGCTTGGTCGGGGTGGGCGCCGGCTTGGTCGGCGTGGGGGTGGCCTCCACCGGCGGCTTGGTGGTGGCCGGCCGGACGACGGTGAGGTTCAGGCTGGGCTTGCCGGTGGCCGCCTCGGAGGACTTGAAGCGGGCCGGGGTGTTGGCGACCCGGGAGGTCACCGCGAACGTGTACGTCCCGGCGCCCTTGACGACCGCGCTGACGTCGAAGGTGACGGTGGCCGCGTCGCTCTTCGGCTTGACGTTGCTGACGACCGCGCCGATCGCCGGGTCGTTCTTCGCGGTCAGGGTCTTCTCGGTCCAGGTCGTGTCGGCGACCCGGCTCAGCGACAGGGTGCTCGGCAGCGCCTTGCTCTCCCGGGTCAGCACGACCTGGGCGTTCTTGACGGTCGCACCGGAGCCGGGGTTCGCGACCGTGAACTTCAGGTACGTGACCATCGTGTCGGTGCCGGAGCGGCCGGCGACGAGGGTGCCGGAGGCGCCGAAGTTGAACGACGGGCGGCTGCTGGAGCTGTAGCCGTCCTCACCCGCGCCGGCGCGGACGACGCCTGTGGTCGCGCCGGCGGCGCCCGCGGTCTCCGCGCCGGCCACGCCGGTGAGGGACACGGTGCCGGCGGTGGCACCAATGGTGAGGGCGGCGAGCGGCATCAATGCGCGGGTGTGGCGGCGAATCATGTATGTGGGCCCTTCCGTGGAGACAAATCCTGTGGAGCGGTGGTGCCGTCCGGCTGGTGTCATCCGGACCTCCACAAGATTCGCCACCTCGGGGTACACCCCCGGTTCGCCGTGCGTTGCCGTTCGGGTGCCCGGGCCTTGTGCGAGCTGTCCACAATGGACCTGGCAAACGTGCGGAGTGCGGAAACGCCAGGTGGTGTCGAGAAGTTGCCGCGCGGGTATGTGACGTTCACCAGTGATGCATCAGACGAACGGACAGAGTCGGCAACCTGCCTGTGACCAAAAGCCAACGCTTACGAACTAGTCGCTTAATTCCGGCGAACGTACTGTTAGGTAGGTAAGGCTCAACACTCAGAAAAGCCACATTTCAAGTAGCAGCTGACCGCTTCGACTCGAGGAGACTGAGATGACCCCGATGCTGATCTCGCGCCCGGCCGTTCACGTCGTCCCCGAGCTGACGGGGGAGCGCTGCGACAGCTGCGGTGCCGCCGCCAAGGCTCGCGTGACCTTCGGCGCCGCCGGTGACCTGGCGTTCTGCGGGCACCACACCAACAAGTTCGCCGACCGGATCGCCGCCACCGCCGACAAGATCGTGGTCGAGGCGGGCTTCGACTGGCGCGGCTGACACGCCGACCTGCGAAGGCGGGCTTTCCCATTGGGGAAGCCCGCCTTTTGCTTGCGCGCGTGTTGTCCGTTAGGTAGCGAAAAATCGCATATGTGATAGATAGCATCGGAGCGTGCGACGCAAGCCGAGCCCTCACCCGCGCCCAGCCCCGATGGTTGGCCGGCCCGTCACCCTGCTCGCCGTCGCCGGAGTGTTTCTCGTCGCGTTTTCGCTGTCTGTACCGGCGATGCTCCAGCAGGCGCTGTCCGGCCTTGCGATGCTCGTGGCGCTCGGCGCGGCCGGTGCGGCGGTGCTCCTGGTGCGGCAGCGGTCCGATCGGCTCAAGCGGTCGCTCGCCAGCTCGTCGGCGCGCAGCAAGGGGCTGGAGCGGGAGCTGCGGCAGCGCGCCACCCGTGACCCGGTGACCGGGCTGGCCAACCGGCGGCAGCTCACCGAACGGCTCGACAAGGTGCTCACCGGGGCGTCGCCGCCGGGGTTCACGGTCGCGCTCCTCGACCTCGACGGCTTCAAGGACGTGAACGACACGCTCGGCCACGAGGCCGGCGACGTGCTGCTCAAGCAGGTGTCCCACCGGCTGCGGGCGGCGCTGCCCGACGCCGACGTCCTGGCCCGCCTCGGCGACGACGAGTTCGCTGTCGTCTGGCGCGGCGCCTCGGATGCGTTCGAGGCAGCGTTCGCGCAGTTGCGGCCGTCGTACCCGGTGGCGGGGCGCCAGGTGCACCTCACCGGCAGCGCCGGGCTCGTCGCGGTCGGTGACCAGCGCAGCTCCGCCGACGTGCTGCGCGACGCCGGCCTCGCCCTGGACGCGGCGAAGACGGCCGGCAAGGACCGGGTCGTCCGGTTCGAGCCCGACCTGCGCACCGCCGCCACCCGGCACCGCGAGCTGGCCTCCGGACTGCGCCGGGCGCTCGCCGCCGCGGAGTTCGAGCTGCACTACCAGCCGGTCGTCCGCCTTCTCGACGAGCGGGTCACCGCGGTCGAGGCGCTGCTGCGCTGGCCGGCCGGCGGGGTGCCGCCGCTGACCTTCGTCCCGGTCGCCGAGGCCACCGGGCTGATCGTGCCGCTGGGCTGGTGGGTGCTGCGGCAGGCGTGCACCGACGCGCGGGCGTGGTTCGAGCGCGACGGGGTCGCCGTCACCGTCAACGTGTCCGGGCACCAGTTGCGCGAGGAGGACTTCGCCGAGCGGGTCCTCGCGGTGCTCGACGAGACCGGGCTGCCACCCGCCGCGCTGGTCCTGGAGCTCACCGAGTCCGTGCTCGTCGACGACGCGGAGCGCACGGCGCGTCTCGGGAAGCTGCGGGAGCGGGGCGTGCGGATCGCCGTCGACGACTTCGGCACCGGCTATTCGTCGCTGGCCTATCTCGTACATCTCCCGGTCGACATCCTCAAGATCGACCGGACCTTCACGGCGTCGGGCGTCGACTCCCCGCTGATGAAGGCGATCCTGCAGCTGGCGGAGGGGCTGTCGCTGCACACGGTCGCCGAGGGGGTCGAGACCGCCGCGCAGGCCTCGTCGCTGAAGGCGCTGGGCTGCCAGTACGCGCAGGGCTACCTGTACTCCCGGCCGCTGCCCGCGGCGCGACTGTCGTTTTGACGGTGTCACCCTGTCCGCAACCCGGCGGACACGGCGGTACACCTGCGGGAGCGTGTGATTGGAGGCAGCCGAAGGGGGTACAAGATGACGCCGCAGCTTCTGGAACACGTCCGGGCCGAAGCACTGTTCGTCTCCGACGTGCAGTCCTCCGATCCGATGAATCCCGAGCGCATCCGCACCGCGGTGATGCGCAGCGTCCGGCGGCACGGGCCGCGTGGCTGCGCCGCACTGGTCGCGCACGAGTTCGGGGAGCACCCCGACACCGCCGTCAACCGGATGGGCTGGGTTCTGGGCGCGGTACGGCTGGCGTACGCCGCCTGAGGTGTTCTTGTCGTACCCCTGGGTGAGAATCCGGGGTATGAGATTCGTCGAGCTGGCCTCCGTCTCCGCCGCTGTCGCGCGGACCTCGGGGCGCAACGCCAAGATCGACCTACTCGCCGACGCGCTGCGGAAGCTGGAGCCTTCCGAGCTCTCGCCCGGCGCCTCCTACCTGTCCGGTGAGCTGCGCCAGCGCCAGACCGGCGTCGGCTATGCGTCGCTGCGGGAGCTCCCACCGCCCGCCGAGACCGCCACGCTGTCGGTGACCGACGTCGACGAGGCCTTCGCCGCCATGGCGCGGCTGTCCGGCAAGGGCTCCCAGGCCGCCCGGCGGCAGCTCGTCGCCGACCTCTTCGGCGCCGCCACCGAGCCCGAGCGCCACTTCCTGATCGGCCTGCTCAGCGGCGAGCTGCGGCAGGGCGCCCAGGCCGGACTCCTCGTCGACGCCGTCGCCCGCGCCTCCGGCGTCCCCATCGCCCAGGTCCGCCGCGCCCTGCTGCTCGCCGGCGACCTGAAGCTCGTGGCCGTCGACGCCCTCACCGCCGGCGCCGACGCCCTGGCCGGCTATGCGCTCACCGTCGGCCGTCCGCTCTCCCCGATGCTCGCCCAGAGCGCCGCCACCCCCACCGACGCCCTCGCCGACACGGGCGTCCCCGCCGCAGCCGACACGAAGATCGACGGCGTCCGCATCCAGGTCCACCGCGACGGCGACCAGATCTCGGTCTTCAGCCGCAGCCTCGACGACCTCACCGCCCGCGTCCCCGTGGTCGTCGAGGCCGTCCGCGCCCTCGACGTCACCTCGATCGTCCTCGACGGCGAGGCCGTCGGCGTCGACGACACCGGCCGCGCCATCCCCTTCCAGGAGACCTCCAGCCGGGCCGCCCGCCGCGACGGCGCCGCCGTGCTCCAGCCGTTCTTCTTCGACATCCTGCACCTCGACGGCACCGACCTGCTCGACGAGCCGGCCTCCGTGCGCTGGGCGGCCCTGGAGCGCGCCGTGCCCGCCGGCCTGCGCGTCGAGCGCACCATGCTCACCTCACCCGAGGACGCCGAGCGCGTCTTCGCCGCCGCCGTCGCCGCCGGCCACGAGGGCCTCGTCATCAAGTCCGCCGCCGCCCCTTATGACGTCGGCCGGCGCGGCTCCGCCTGGGTCAAGGTCAAGCCCCGCCACACCCTCGACCTGGTCGTCCTCGCCGTCGAGTGGGGCCACGGCCGCCGCAAGGGCCTGCTGTCCAACCTCCACCTCGGCGCCCGTGACCCCGGCAACGGCGGCTTCGTCATGCTCGGCAAGACCTTCAAGGGCATGACCGACGAGATGCTCCGCTGGCAGACCGACCGCCTGAAGTCCCTCGCCGTCGAGGAGTCCGACTGGGTCGTCACGGTCCGCCCCGAGCTGGTCGTGGAGATCGCCTTCGACGGCGTCCAGAAGTCACCCCGCTATCCCGGCGGCGTGGCCCTGCGCTTCGCCCGCGTCCTGCGGTACCGCGAGGACAAGCGCCCCGAAGACGCCGACACCATCGACGCCGTCCGGGCCATCCACGCCTCCACGCACACCACCGACTCCTGACCCGTGAGCCCTTCGACTCTGCCCCGCCGCCATCCGACCACTCCACCGGCGGCCTGCCACTGAGCCTTCCCGTCCACTTCGACCCACACCGCCCACCCGCACCGCGACGGTTTGACTCGCGCTGTCCCGCCTTCGCCTTCGCAGTCAGGTCGGCTCGCGCCGTGCCGCTGGCGCCGGCGGTGTGGCTCGTGCCGTCCACTTGCGCCGGTGGTTGGGGCGGCGCTGTCTGCCCGGGTCGGCAGTTTGGGTGGCGCTACCCGCTCGGACTTCACGACATTCAGCAATTCTGAATTCTGGCAGCGGGCGGGCTGGCACCACCTGACTCGGCAGCGGGCGGGCCGCGCTGTCGGCAATACCGCGCTGCCACCTCCGGCGCCGGGCAGTGGGGGCCGGGCAGCAGCCTCATCTGGCCGGCACCGAACGCGGGCGTCGGGCACGTCGGCACGAGGCGCGCCGTCCGCGCTGTCAAACGGCGGCTGCCCCAGTGGCATGGCGGGGCGCGGCGGCTCTGGGTTCGGTGTGGCGCGCGCATCGGCGCGGCCTAGTGGCGATCAGGTCGTGATCCAAGGATGGTTCTGGTCGTGTGGGCAGCCGGATCCGTCCTTCGATCATGCGTCGCGGGGGAGCTGAGCGGGGGCGGGCTATGCGGGGGAGTTCTCGAGGTCGTCGAGGAGGTCCTCGGGTTCGGGGCCTCGGGCTTCCTTGCGGGCCAGGTAGGCGAAACCGCACAGCGTGAGGGCGGCCAGGAGCCACCACTGCAGGACGTAGCCGGCGTTCTGCAGGGCGTTCTGCTTCTCGGGAGCCACCGCGGTCAGGCCGGGGGCGGGCTGGTCGGTGCTGACGTAGGCGTTGTACACCGGGTAGGGCATCGACGGGGCGATCGCCGACGGGGTGATGCGGCGGATCTCCAGGCGGCCGTTGACCTCCTTCGGCTGGCCGCCGCGGCTCTCCGACGGGCGGAGGCGGCCGAGGACGGTCTGCTCGCCGGGCGGGGCGGCGGGCACCGACGGCATGGCGAGGGCGCCCGACTCGGCGGGGGGCACCCAGCCGCGGTCGACGAGCACGGCGGTGCCGTCGGGCAGGACCAGCGGGGTCAGGACCTCGAAGCCGACCCGGCCCTCGACGGTGCGGCCGCGGACCAGGATCTCGCGGGACGGGTCGAACCTGCCGGTGACCTGGACGCGGAGCCACTCCGTGTCGGCGTGGGGGGCGGCGCCGGTGGTGCCGGGGGCGCCGGCGGGGCGGGGGACGGCGTCGGTGAGCGGGACAGGGGTGGCCGACGTGCCCGCCGTGATGCGGGCGTTGATCGACGCGCGCTGGTGATAACGGTCGAGCTGCCAGAAGCCCAACAGCACCATGACCGTCGCGGCGGCGACGGTCAGCGCGGCGTAGCCGAGCCACCGGGGCGACGCGAGAAACCGGTACACAAGCAAGAACGGTATCCGGTGCGTTCCGGACAGTTGCGGTGGCGCCCACCCGGTATCGTCCGGGACACACGTTTGCCCCAACGCCAGAGGAGCATCATGAGCACGATCCCGAGGCTGGTGATCAGCGCGCCATCCTCCGGTCACGGCAAGACCGCCGTTTCCGTGGGCCTGCTGTCCGCGCTGTCGGCCCGGGGTTACCGGGCCGCCGGGTTCAAGATCGGTCCGGACCACGTCGACGCCGCGTATCTCGGGCTGGCCGCGGGGCGGCCGGGGCGGAATCTCGATCCGCGGATGATCGGGGCGAAGCGGGTGGGGCCGCTGTTCGCACACGGGGCCCAGTCGCTGGACATCGCGGTCGTCGAGGGCACGATGGGGCTGTTCGACGGGCTCGCGGGGCGCACCGACAGCGAGTCCACGGCGCAGATCTCCGGCCTGCTGCGGGCGCCCGTGGTCCTGGTCGTGGACGTCGGCGCCATGGGGCAGTCGGTCGCCGCTCTGGTGCACGGTTTCCGCGCGTACGACGAGCTCCTCTGGCTCGGCGGCGTCATCCTCAACCGGGTCGCCTCCTCGCGGCACGAGCAGCTGCTGCGCGAGGCGCTCGATGACATCGGGGTGCCGGTGCTCGGCGCGCTGCGTCGCCACGCGCTCACCGACATCGGTGACGCCGGCGCGCCGCTGCCGTCGCGGCACCACGGGGTCGCGCCGGTGGTGCACCACAACCTCGACGCGGTCCGCGCGGTGCGGCGCCTCGGCGAGGTGATCTCGGGGGCCGTCGACATCGACCGGGTGATGGCCCTGGCCCGCTCCGCGCCACGGCTCACCACCGACCCGTGGAACGCCGCGGAGGAGGTCGCCGCCGCGCGGGTCGCCGATCCGGCCGTCACGCGCATCGGCCGCCGCCCGATCATCGGGGTGGCGTTCTCCTACCCGGAGACCGCCGAGCTGCTCACCGCCGCCGGTGCCGAGGTCGTGCCGTTCGACCCGCTGCGCGACGAGGCGCTCCCCGCCGGCGTCGACGGTCTCGTCGTCGGTGGCGCGCTCCCCGAGTCGTACGCCGAGGAGCTCGGCTTCAACACCCGCCTCCGCGCCGCTGTCGCCGCGCACGCCGCGGCCGGCAAGCCGATCGCCGCGGAGGGCACCGGGCTGGTGTGGCTCTGCCGCGACTTCAACGGCCGGCCCATGTGCGGAGTCATCGACGCCTCGGCCCGCGAGACCGACCTGGTCGTCCTGGGCTACCGGGAGGCGACCGCCCGCACCTCGTCGGTGCTGCTCCCGGTGGGTGCCCAGGTCGTCGGGCACAAGATGCACCGGACCACGATCAGCCCACGGGCCGGCCTGCAGGCCGCCTGGACCTGGGCCGGCGGGCCCGCGGAGGGCTTCGTGCACCGCGGCGTCCACGCGTCGTACCTCGGCCTGCACTGGGCCGGCACGCCGTCGATCGCGTCCCGTTTCGTGGCCGCGGCCGGCGCCACCGCCACGCCCGTGCACGGGCAGTGGACGACACCGAGCACCCATCCTTATGGCCGTCCGTCCGTGGTACCGCCGGCGCAACCCCCGTCGAGCGGCACGACCCTGCAGTTCCCGGCCGCCCCCGTGAGCGGCACGGCCGGCGTGCCGGCGGCGCCGGACACGGGCGACGCCCGGATCGGCCTGACCAAGCCCGAGCCGGCGCGCACCCCGGCCCCGCCCGGCGCGAGCCCCGTCTCCGCCCCGGCCGGCTTCGCCCCGCCCGCCCCGGGCACGCCACCGGCCGCCAGCCCCGTGTCGGTCCCCGGCCCGGTCTCGGCACCGGCCGGGTACACCGCCCCGCCGGCGACGTACTCGCCGCCCGCCCCGGTGGTCGGCCCGGGCGCGATCGCGGTGACGAGCGCCCAGGAGCCGCCGACCGCCGCCCTCGTCGTCCAGGAGCCGCCGGCCGTGGCCGCCGCCCAGGACGACGACCAGTACGGCGAGCAGTACGGCGAGCAGTACGACGAGCAGCGCGGCGACCAGGACGAGCAGGACGGCATCGCGTCGAGCCCGTTCGGCCCCACCAGCCGGGTCGCGGTCGCCCTCGCCTCCGCGAGCCAGACCGCCGGAGCGGAAACCGCCGGAGCGGAGACCGCCGGGGAAACCGCGGCAGCGGAAACTGCCGGGGCGGAAACTGCGGTGACGAGCGGCGCCGGAGCGGACACCGCGACTGCTGGGGCGAGCATTCAGGTGTCTTCCACCGGGAACGCGCCCGCGACGGCCTCCGGGCTGCCATCGTCTGGGGTTGTGCCGACGACTGTCTCCGCCCCGCCCATGTCCACCTCGACCCCACTCGCGGGCACGGCCCCCGACGACGCCGCCGAGGCGGCCGGGACCGTCGCCGCGTCCAGCCCCGTGTCCGGGCCCGGCGTGGCCGGCGCGGGTGCCGTCGCGGCGGACGCCGTGATCGCGACCGGCCAGGCGGGCGCCGCCGAGGCCGCCGGCTCCGTCGGCGCGTCCGGGCCGGTGTCGACCCCTCCGTCGAGCGCCGGGAGCGGCCACCCGTGGCCGGGCGCGCCGGCGACGTCGGCGGCCGTGCCGGTCTCGTCCGCCCCGATGCCGACCGTCGCCGCGCCCGTGTCGGCGGCGCCGGGCGGGATGACGGTGATCCCCGCCGGCGAGCGCCTGGAGGAGGCGCCGACGGCGTACCTGCGGCTGCCGGTCCAGGAGAACGACCCGGTCTCCGCACCACCGGCCCCGACGCAGCGGACGGCCGCGACGCGGGAGCCGCAGGCGGAGGGCGAGGACGGCCCGCCGACGTCGGGCCCGCCCGCCGGCGGCGCGACGGAGGCCGCATAGTGTCGACCTGGTCGGTGGCGCTGCGCCGCTTCCCGTCGCTGTCGGTCCAGACGCCCAGGCTCACGGTGCGCCCGCTGTGCGCCGACGACGACAAGCGGGTCGGTGAGATCTTCGCCGACAAGCTCGTCCGGCGGTGGCTGCCGATCGCGCAGGACGACAACAGCGAGTTCGACGGCTACGCCTGGTGCACGGAGCTGGCCGTCGAGCGCCGGGACAGCGGCGCCGGCGACCACTACGGGATCGTGCGGCGCGAGGACGAGCGGCTCGTCGGCTGCCTGTGGACGAAGAACACGGACTGGCTGACCAGGTCGACGGAGATCGCGTACGCGGTGGCCCCCGACGCCCGCGGCTACGGCGTCGCGCCCGAGGCGGTCGACGTCCTCGCCCTGTCCCTGCTGCTGGAGCACCGGTTCCAGCGCATCGAGCTGCGGGTCGCTCCCGGCAACGTCGCGTCGCGGCGGGTCGCGGAGAAGGCCGGCTTCACGTACGAGGGGCTCATGCGCAACGCGGGGTCGCTGCACTCCGGCCGGGTGGACCTCGAGAGCTGGTCGCTGGTCCCGGCCGACATCAGCGGCGGGGTTTGAGCGCGCGGGGCTTGGCGTTCGAACCGTAGGCGACGAGATCGCTGGGCGGCGTGAACTGGCGCACGGCGGTGCCGGCGAGCGCGTCGCGCAGCGTCTCGGCGACCGTCTCGCGGGGCTTGCCGGCGTTCTCGGAGCCGACCCGGTGCAGCGGGTTGTCGGGGTCGGCGATGAACCCGGCGACCGTCAGCCCCGGCGTCATGCCGACGAACCAGGCGGCCCGGTTGTCGTCCGTCGTGCCTGACTTGCCCGCGACGGGCCGGCGGACCGTCGAGTAGACGCGCGCCGCGGTACCGGAGCCGCCGCAGTCACCCGTCGCCGCCTTGAACCCCGTGACGCAGCGGGCCGCGTCGATCGCGCCGCGGGCGACGTCCGGGGAGATCACCTGGGTGCAGCGGGGGCGGGCCACCGGTACACCTTTGGCATCCAGGGCCTCGGAGCCGTCCTGCTGCCGGATGGAGACGACGGGGATCGGCTCGCAGTGGGTGCCGTCGGCGGCGACCGTGGCGAACGCGCCGGCCATCTCGAGCGGGGTGGTGTCGGCGACGCCGAGGGTGAAGGCGCCCCAGGTCTTCGCCTTCGCGGGGGAGGCCTGCAGCTTGTCGATGCCGGTGCGCCAGTGCAGCCCGAGACGCTCGGCCATGCGGACCGCGGCCTCGGCGCCGACCCGCTGCTCAAGCTGCACGAAGTACGTGTTGACGGACCTGCCGAAGCCCGACCACATGGTGTGCCGGCCGGTCATGGACGCCGAGGCGTTGGAGGGGCACCAGCTGTCGAGGCCGCAGCGCGCCGGGCTGTCGCGGCCCGTCTTGTACTTGGAGACGAACGTCTTCGGCGAGTTGATCGCGGTGGACAGCGGCATGCCCTGTTCGAGGGCGGCGAGCATCGTGAACATCTTGAACGTCGACCCGGCCTGGTAGCCGGCCATGTCGCCGCCGCCGAGCAGCGGGTTGACGGTGTTCGGGTAGTTGCCGCGCAGCCGCTTGCGCTGGCGCGGGTCGGAGTGCGGGCCGTTGCTGGCGCGGTCGAGGGAGTAGTTGCGGTTCACGGCCATGGCCCGCACCAGCCCGGTGCCGGGTTCGAGGGCGACCTGCCCGAGCGCGTACGCGCTGCGGGTCTTCTCCCGCTTCAGCACCTGCGCCTGCGCGATGTCCTGGATCCGCGGGTCGAGCGAGGTGACCACGGTGTACCCGCCGCGCCGCAGCCGGTCGAGGCGCTCCTGCGGGTTGGCGCCGAGCCCGGGCTGCGCGGCCCACCAGGACCGGAACATCGCGCAGAAGAACCCCCAGCCGGCCCTGGTCTCCAGGCAGTCGTTCGGTGGTTCGCTGAGCTTCAGCGCGATCGGGGTGGCGCGGGCGGCGGCGGCGTCGGTGGCGTTGACGTACCCGAGCGCGGCCATGCGGTCGATGACGTAGTCGCGCCGGGCGGTGGCGGCCGTCGCGTCGGTGGCCGCCGGGTCGTACGAGGACGGCGCCTGCACCAGCCCGGCCAGCAGCGCCGCCTCGGGCACGGTGAGGTCGGCGGGGCGCTTCGAGAAGTACACCTCGGCGGCGGCGAGGACGCCGTAGGCGCGGTGACCGAAGTAGGCGACGTTGAGGTACCGCTCCAGGATCTCGGTCTTGCTCATGTGCTTCTCGAGCTCGATGGCGAGCTTCATCTCGCGCAGCTTCCGGGCGCCGGTCTGCTCGGTCGCCTCCGACACCTCGGCCGGGGTGTCGGCGCTGTCGCGCAGCGCGTTGCGCACGTACTGCATGGTGAGCGTCGACGCGCCCTGCGACACCGAGCCGGCCTTCTGGTTCGCGACGAACGCCCGCGCGACGCCCTTGAAGTCGACGCCGTGGTGCTCCCAGAAGCGGGCGTCCTCGGCGGCGACGATGGCCTGCTGCATCGTGGGCGAGACGGTGTCGAGGGTGGTGTACGTGCGGTACTCCTCGTAGAACTGGGCGAGGAGGGTCGTGCCGTCGGCCGCGTAGACGTGGCTGGTCTGCGCCGGCAGGGAGGACCGCAGCGCGCCGACCGGCATCGCCAGGGCGTCGGTGCCGCGCTTCACGCCCACGCCGGTGAGCGCGACCATGGGATAGACCAGGGCGGCGATCGCGAGCCCGACGATGAGGCCGGTCCGGACGAGGGCCAGGAATCCGCCGGCCACTCGTAGCGTGCGCGCGATCACACCTCCAAGCTAGGACAATTCGCCGTTCCGTACGCGACGATCGCCTGATGCTGCGGTTCCACGGCGATGCCGAGGTCGCGCCGGGTCTGGTCGATCTGGCGGTCAACGTGCGACAGGAGACACCCCCGTCGTGGCTCACGGACCCGGTCACGGCGTCCCTGGCGCACCTCGCGCGGTACCCGGACCGGACGGAGGCGACCGGGGCGATCGCGGCGCGGCACGGCCGGCCGGTGGACGAGGTGCTGCTGACGGCCGGCGCGGCGCAGGCGTTCACGCTGCTCGCCCAGGTGCTGCGCCCCCGGCACGCGGTGGTGGTGCATCCGCAGTTCACCGAGCCGGAGAGCGCGCTGCTGACCGCGGGCCATGCCGTGGACCGGCTGCTGCTGGACCCGCGTGACGGATTCACACTGAAAGATCCGCCGGAGTCGGCAGATCTCGTCATCGTCGGAAACCCCACCAATCCAACCTCATGTCTGCACGAATCCGGGCAGATAGCGTCGTGGGTTCGGCCCGGCCGGACGGTCGTCGTCGACGAGGCGTTCGCGGACACCGTGCCGGGAGAGCCCGAATCGCTCAGCCGCAACCGCGACGTCGTCGTCATCCGCAGCCTGACCAAGACCTGGGGCCTCGCCGGCCTGCGCATCGGCTACGTCCTCGGCCCCCGCGACCTGATCGCCGAGCTCGACCGGCACGCGCCGCTGTGGAGCGTCTCCACCCCCGCCCTCGCCGCCGCCACCGCCTGCGCGTCGCCCCTCGCCGTCGAGACCGAGCGGGCCATCGCCGAGCGGCTCACGGCGGACCGAGACCATCTCGTCGCCGCGCTGCGGGCCGCGGGTGTCGAGGTCGCCGGTGTACCACGCAGCTCGTTCGTCCTGGTCAGGGTCGTCGATGGCGGGCGGGTCCGGGAGGCGCTGCGCGGGCACGGCTTCGCGGTGCGACGTGGCGAAACGTTCCCGGGACTGGGCTCGGACTGGTTACGTATTGCGGTGCGGGACACTGCCACGAGTGACGCGTTCGTCGCGGTGTTGTCCAAGGTACTGGGAGGGTGACGTGCTCACTGAGGCATTTTCTGGGACACTCGCGGCGATCCGGCCGCTCGACGACGAGGCGATCGCGGCGGCCAGGGCGCTGCAGGCCAGGCTGACCAAGCCGGCGGGCTCCCTGGGCGCGCTGGAGATGCTGGCGGTGCGCATGGCGGGCCTCGCCGGCGCCTGCCCGCCCCCCATCCCGCAGCCCGCCGCGCTGGCGATCTTCGCCGGCGACCACGGCGTGCACGCGCAGGGGGTGACGCCGTGGCCGCAGGAGGTCACCGCGCAGATGGTCGCCAACTTCCTGGCCGGCGGCGCCGTCGTCAACGCGTTCGCCCGGCAGTGCGGCGCGAGCGTGACCGTGGTCGACGTCGGCGTGAAGGCCACCCTCGACCCCGCCGACGGCCTGGAGCTGCGCAAGGTCCGCCCCGGCACCCGGGACCTGAGCGTCGAGCCGGCGATGACCCGCGAGGAGGCGCTCCAGGCGATCGAGGTCGGCATCGACGTCGCCCAGAAGCTCGTCGACGGTGGCGCGAAGATGCTGCTGACCGGCGACATGGGCATCGCCAACACCACCCCGTCGGCGGCGCTGATCGCGGCGTTCACGCACGCCGACCCCGCGTCGGTGACCGGGCTGGGCACCGGCATCGACAGCGAGACCCACGCCCGGAAGGTGGCGGTCGTCACGTCCGCGGTCGTCGGGCTGCACGCCGAGGACCCGGTCGACATCCTCGCCGCGGTCGGCGGCCTGGAGCACGCCGCCCTGGTCGGCTACATCCTGCGGGCCGCGGCGCTGCGCGTACCCGTGGTCATCGACGGGGTCATCGCCGCGTCGGCGGCCCTCGCCGCCGCCGCGCTCGCCCCGGCCAGCACCTCGGCGATGATCGCCGGGCACCGGTCGGCCGAGCCCGGCGCCGGCGTGGCGCTCGGCTATCTTGAGCTGGAACCGCTCGTCGATCTGGGCCTGCGCCTGGGCGAGGGCACCGGCGCCGTCCTGGCGCTGCCGATCGTGGCCAGTGCTGTCCGCGTGTTGCACGAGGTAGCCACTTTCGACTCAGCTGGAGTAGCCCACAAGTGAACCCATACCCCCTCGGTCTGGTGCTCGACGGTCTGCGTGTCCTGGTGGTCGGCGGCGGTGCCGTGGCCACCAGGCGCGTCCCCGCACTGCTCGACGCCGCCGCGGACGTCGTGCTGGTGTCACCCCGCATCACCCCTGCCCTGCGGGCCCACGTCGACGCGGGCCGGGTCACCTGGCGCGAGCGCCGCTTCGAGCCGGGCGACATCGAGGACGCGTGGCTGGTCCACGTGGCGGTCAGCGACCCCGCCGCGGCCGCCGAGATCAGCGAGCTGGCCGCCGCCCGGCGGGTCTTCTGCGTCCGCGCCGACGACCGGCACGCCGCCACCGCCTGGACCCCCGCGGTGACCCGGCAGGGGCCGGTGACCGTCGCCGTGCTCGGCGGCGGCGACCCGGCCCGCGCCGTCGCCGTCCGCGACGCGATCGGCGAGCACCTCGCCACCGGCTCCATCGTCGCGGCGACCCCGCCCGAGGTCGGTCCCGGCCGGGTCGCGCTGGTCGGCTCCGGCCCCGGCGACCCGGAGCTGCTCACGGTCCGGGGCCGCCGGCTCCTGGCGGCCGCCGACGTGGTCGTCATCGACCGGCTCGCCGCCGGCCTGCTGCTCGACGAGGTGCGCCACGACGTCGAGCTGTTCGACGCCTCGAAGATCCCCTACGGCCCGTCCGCCGCGCAGGAGGAGATCAACCGGGTGCTGGTCGACCGCGCCCGGCAGGGGAAGTTCGTCGTCCGGCTCAAGGGCGGCGACCCGTATGTCTTCGGACGCGGCGGTGAAGAGCTTCTGGCCTGTGTCGCGGCAGGTGTACCGGTGAGCGTCGTCCCCGGGATCAGCAGCTCCATCGCGGTGCCCGCCGCGGCCGGCATCCCGATCACCCACCGGGGGCTGGCGCACGAGTTCACCGTCGTCTCCGGCCACCTGGCGCCGTCGCACCCCGAGTCGCTGGTGGACTGGGCGGCCCTCGCGCGGCTGCGCGGCACGCTGAGCATCCTCATGGGCCTCAAGAACCTGCCGGCGATCGCCGCGGTCCTCCAGGAGCACGGCCGCGCGCCAGACACCCCCGTCGCGGTGATCCAGGAGGGCACCACCCGCGGCCAGAAGGTCGTGCGCGCGCAGCTCTCCACGGTCGCCGACGCGGTGAAGGAGGCGGCGCTGCGCCCGCCGGCCGTGATCGTCGTCGGCCCGGTCGTCGAAGCGCTGGAGACTCGCCGTGATCCGGAAGACTTGTCGTCGTCATAGCGACAAGAAGTCTTCCGGATCACGGCGGAAGGTGCCCTGGGGTCAGGAGCGGTCGAGCTCCAGGGCACAGCGGATCAGGCCCAGGTGCGAGTAGGCCTGCGGGTGGTTGCCCAGGGCCCGCTCGGTCAGCGGGTCGTACTCCTCCGGCAGCAGGCCCGTCGGGCCGGCACACTCGATGAACTGGGCGAAGAGCTCCTCCGCGTCCGCCCGGCGGCCGGTGCGCAGGTACGCCTCGATCATCCAGGTCGTGCACAGGTGGAAGCCGCCCTCGACGCCCGGCAGCCCGTCGTCCCAGCGGTACCGGTACACCGTGGGACCCTCCCGCAGGTCGGCCTCGACCGCCAGGACGGTGGCGAGGAACCGCGGGTCGTCGTCGGCGAGCAGCCCCGACAGGCCGATCCACAGCACCGACGCGTCCATCTCGTCGTAGCCGTACGCGACGGTGTAGGCGCCGAGCTTCTCGTCCCAGCCCTTGTCGAGCACGTTCTCGGCGATCGTGGAGCGCAGCGGCCCCCACGACTCCGGCACGGGACGGCCGGCCCGCTCGAAGAGCTGGATGCCGCGGTCCACGGTCATCCAGCACATGACCTTCGAGTAGACGTAGTGCCGGGGCCGCCGGCGCGCCTCCCAGATGCCGTGGTCGGGCTCGTGCCAGCGCCGCTCGACGGCCTCGACCATCTGCTCCATGAGGGCGAAGTCGCCGTCCTCCGGCGGGCGCAGCTCGGCGAGCGTGGTGACCAGGTCGGCGACCGGGCCGAACACGTCGAGCTGCACCTGGCCGTTGGCCGCGTTGCCGACCCGCACCGGGCGGGAGCCCGCGTACCCGGGCAGCGCCTCGATGACCGCCTCCGGCCCGAGCTCCGTGCCGTCGAGGTTGTACAGCGGGTGCAGCCGCTCCGGGTGGCCGTCGGTGTTGTCGGCGACCCGCAGCGTCCACTTCAGCAGCGACTCGGCCTCCTCGGTCGAGCCGAGGTCGACGAGCGCCTTGGCGGTCAGCGAGGCGTCGCGCAGCCAGCAGTACCGGTAGTCCCAGTTGCGCGACCCGCCGACCTCCTCCGGCAGCGACGACGTCGCCGCGGCCAGGATCGCGCCGGTCGGCTTGTGCCACAGCCCGCGCAGCGTCAGCGCGCTGCGCCGGACCAGGTCGCGGGCGACCGACGGCAGCTTCAGCCCGTCGGACCAGTCCCGCCACGCGGCCTCCGCGGCGATCTGGCGCTCCTCGAGCTGGACCCGCGGCGGCTCGATCGAGTCGGTGCCCAGCCGCAGCTCCAGCATGGCGCGGCCGCCGACGGCGCCGAGGTCGATCGTGGCCCGGGCCAGATCGCTGTGGCCGTCGGAGGTGATGTCCCACTCGATGCCGGGGGAGTAGAGCACCATCGGCTCGTTGGAGCCCAGCACCAGCAGGCCGTCGTCGCCGAGCGGCTGCAGGCGGATGTGCACCTGGCCGAAGTCCGGCCGCGGCACGAAGTCGATCCGGGCCCGGGAGTTGCCCGACAGCACCCGGATCAGCGAGTTGCCCGTGCGGTGGTGGTCGAGCCAGTCGGTGACGGTGAGGCCCGACCAGCGGGTCTCCACGGTCATCGTGCCGGGGCGGTACCGCTGACCCAGCGGGATCCCGCCCTTCTCCGGCTGGACCGTGAAGTGCCCCGCGGCGGTGTCGCCGAGCAGGTCGGCGAAGACCGCGCCGGAGTCCGGCTTCGGGTGGCACAGCCAGGTGACCCGGGCGGCGGGCGTGAGCAGCGCGACCGTGTGCGTGTTGGAGAGCATCGAGTGCCGCTCGATCGGCACCGCCTGCTCGCCGAAGAGCCAGCGCCGCCGGGTGTGCAGCAGCAGCTCCAGCACGGTCACGGCCGCCTCGGCGTCGGGGATGCTGAAGCGGGCCAGCGTGTCGGTGCCGCCGTCGCCGGAGCCGACCTTGATGCCCAGGTCGGGGCCGTGCAGGTGGGCGAACGCCTTCTCGTCGGTCGCGTCGTCGCCGAGGTAGACGATGGCGCTCGCCGACACCTGCATCCGCAGCGCGTCGACCGCGAGCCCCTTGTCGGTCGGCACCACCGACAGCTCGATGACCTCCTTGCCGGTGGTCACCTCGATGTCGGGCCACAGCGCCGCACCGCTGCGGACCGCGTCGAAGACCCGCCCGGCGACGTCGCGCGGCGCCGCGCGGGTGTGCACCGCGACGCTGGCCGGCTTGGCCTCCAGGCGCACGCCGGGCTGGTCGCGGCAGATCGCGGTGAGCGCCGCGTGCAGCTCCGCGCGTCGCTGCTGGCGCTCGGGCGGCAGCTCGTCGACATAGCCGACGTCGAACTCGGAGCCGTGGCTGCCGACCAGCCGCACCTCGGCCGGCAGGCGCGAGAGTGCGGCGAGGTCGCGCAGCGCGCGGCCCGAGATCACGCCGACGGTCGTCTGGGGCAACGAGGACAACGCGCGGACTGCCGCTACCGATTCAGGGCTGGGTGTCGCCTTCGTGGGGTCGGCGACGATCGGGGCGAGAGTGCCGTCGTAGTCACATGCCACCAGAAGGTTCGGCACGCGGGCGACGCGCAGCACCGCCGCGCGGAGGTCCGGGTCGAGCGAGAGGACGTTGCCTGTCGCCGAGTGTTGGTTCATGTCCGGCCTGTTCGTGGGAGCGATGGAGGTCGTTTGAGCAATTGACGTGCACACGGCGGTGCAAGGGCGGTCGTGTGATGGTCATGATGCTGCGCCGAGAGCGTCGAGAAACGCGTCCGCCCAAGCGCGGACATCGTGTGAGCGCAGGTGGGAATGCATAGCATGCATCCGTTTGCGCCCTTCGACCGGGTCGACGTGGATCGCACGCATGAGCGCGTCTTTCACCCCGTCGAGGTCGTGCGGATTGCACAGGAACGCCTGTCGCAGCTCGGCCGCCGCACCGGCGAACTCCGACAGCACGAGGGCGCCGCCACCGTCGGCGCGGGCGCCGACGTACTCCTTGGCCACGAGATTCATGCCGTCCCTCAGAGGAGTCACCATCATGACGTCGGCCGCGACGTACAGCGCGGCCAACTCAGCCCGACTGTACGACTGATGCAGGTAGTGCACGGCCGGTTGGCCAACTCGTCCGTACTCCCCATTGATCCGACCGACCTCACGTTCAACGTTCACCCGCAGCGTCTGGTAGTGCTCCACTCGCTCCCGGCTCGGCGTAGCCACTTGTACCATCACCGTGTCCGGCGCCGTGAGTCGCCCATCCGACAACAATTCGCGGAAGGCCTTCAGCCTCCTTTCTATCCCCTTGGTGTAGTCGAGGCGATCCACTCCCAGGATGATCGTCTTCGGCTCACCCAGCTCGGTCCTGATCGCCTTGGCTCTGGCCTGCACTTCGGGTGAGGCGGCGAGCCGCTCCATCTCCTCGACGTCGATCGAGATCGGGAAGGCCTCGGCCCGCACGGTGCGGCCCTCCCACTCCACGACGCCGCGCCGCACCCGGGTGCCCAGCAGATGTCGGGACAGTTGGACGAAGTTCTGTGCGCCGAGTGGCCGTTGGAAACCAACCAGATCGGCACCGAGCAAACCCTTGAGAAGTTCCGCCCGGCGCGGTAGTTGCATGAACAGTTCGACCGGGGGAAATGGGATGTGCAGAAAAAACCCGATCTTGAGATCGGGCCTGGTCTCGCGCAGCAGTGCCGGCACGAGTTGCAGCTGGTAGTCCTGGATCCATACGGTCGCACCGGGTGCCGCGTCGTCGGCGACGGCCTTCGTGAACCGTTCGTTGACCAGCCGGTACGACTCCCACCATCGTCGTTTGAAGATCGGTGTCTCGACCGCGTCGTGGTAGAGCGGCCACAGGCTGGAGTTGGAGAACCCCTCGTAGTACCGCTCGACCTCACCCGCGCTCAGTGCGACCGGGTGCAGCTGCACCCCGCCCGTCTCGAAGGTCTCCTCGGGCAGTTGCGCGTCCCCTGTGCCGCCCGACCAGCCCACCCATGTCCCGTTGCGCTGCTGCAGGACCGGCTCCAGTGCCGTGACCAGCCCTCCCGGGCTCCTGCGGAAGCTCACCTCGCCGTCCGGCCCGACGACCTTGTCGACCGGCAGCCGATTGGCGACCACCACGAATGCACTGTTTCCAGCCACGTGTCGTGTCCTCCCCCTGGGTGATCCACCCTCGTACTTTCAGCCTACTGATCCCCGAAGGTGCCCGGCAGCATGCAGCGTGCTGGCTCACAGGTGCGATCCTGCTGGGCATGTCCTCGCACGATGCCTACGCCGAGCCCGAACGGGGCCGGACGCTCACCGTCGTCCTGCTCGCGTTGCTGATCCTGACCGTCATCGGTGCATTGTTCGGATTCGTGCTGGGGCGTCAGGACATTGATGACCCTAAGTCAAATGCCGGCGACGGACAGTCTTCCCGGCCTGTCGATTCCGTCACCAGCCAGGCCGCCCCGAAGGGAACGCCGTGCCCTCCCTTCATGGAGGCCGGGGTGAAGGACCGCGACGCCAAGGCCGTCCTACCATTGACGCTGCAGCTCTACATCCGCACCGACAGGCACGAGGTCTGGATCTGCCTGGAGGCCGACGGCAACGGGCTGTGGTACCAGGGGCACGACAAGCGCAAGAGCTTCTCCGGCGTCGACGGGTCCGGCGAGACGCCGATCGAGGGCGACAACGGGCTGCTGGTGGCCAGCAGCAACGTCACCAACGCCGGCGTCGACAAGTACCTCGCGACCAACGAGGGCACCAGATACACGGTCTCCCGGGACAAGCTCGTGATCGAGGGCAAGCAGACCTCCTCCGAGGAAGTCCGGGAATCGCTGCCGAAGAAGTGACGCCCGATTTGGGGGCAGGCCGCAGGGCCTGGAAAGATTGACCCGACGCGAACACAGACTTACCGGAGGTAGGGGCGCACCGTGGCGCAGTACATCTACGTGCTCGAGAAGGCGCGCAAGGCGCACGGCGACAAGGTCGTGCTCGACAACGTCACGCTGTCGTTCCTGCCCGGCGCGAAGATCGGCGTTGTCGGCCCCAACGGCGCCGGCAAGTCGAGCCTGCTCAAGATCATGGCCGGGCTCGACAAGCCGAGCAACGGCGAGGCCCGGCTCATGCCCGGCTACACCGTCGGCATGCTCCTGCAGGAGCCGCCGCTGAACGAGAGCAAGACCGTCCTCGGCAACATCGAGGAGGCCGTCGCCGAGACCAAGGCGAAGCTCGCCCGGTTCAACGAGGTCGCCGAGCTCATGGCGACCGACTACACCGACGCGCTGATGGAGGAGATGGGCCGCCTGCAGGAGGAGCTCGACCACGCCGACGCGTGGGACATCGACTCCGCGCTCGCCCTCGCCATGGACGCGCTGCGCTGCCCGCCGCCGGACGCCGACGTCACCACGCTCTCCGGTGGTGAGCGCCGCCGCGTCGCGCTGTGCAAGCTGCTGCTCGAGGCGCCCGACCTGCTGCTGCTCGACGAGCCCACCAACCACCTCGACGCCGAGAGTGTCAACTGGCTGGAGCAGCACCTGCAGAAGTACGCGGGCGCCGTGCTCGCCGTCACCCACGACCGGTACTTCCTCGACCACGTCGCCGAGTGGATCGCCGAGGTCGACCGTGGCCAGGTCCACGGCTACCAGGGCAACTACTCCACCTACCTGGAGAAGAAGGCGCAGCGGCTCGCGGTCGCCGGCCGCAAGGACCAGAAGCTGCAGAAGCGCCTCTCCGAGGAGCTGGAGTGGGTCCGCTCCAACGCCAAGGCCCGCCAGACCAAGTCGAAGGCCCGCCTCGAGCGCTACGAGGAGATGGCCAACGAGGCGGAGAAGACCCGCAAGCTCGACTTCGAGGAGATCCAGATCCCGCCGGGCCCGCGCCTGGGGAACATGGTCATCGAGGCCAAGGAGCTGGTGAAGGGCTTCGACGAGCGCGGGGTGCTGATCGACGGGCTGTCGTTCTCGCTGCCGCGCAACGGGATCGTCGGCATCATCGGCCCCAACGGCGTGGGCAAGACCACCCTGTTCAAGACGATCGTCGGCCTCGAGCAGCCCGACGCCGGCCAGGTCCGGGTCGGTGAGACGGTCAAGCTGTCCTACGTCGACCAGAGCCGGTCCGGCCTCGACGGCGACAAGACGGTCTGGGAGGTCGTCTCCGACGGCCTCGACCACCTGATGGTCGGCAAGGTCGAGATGCCGTCCCGGGCGTATGTCGCTGCCTTCGGCTTCAAGGGCCCCGACCAGCAGAAGCCGACGAAGGTCCTGTCCGGCGGCGAGCGCAACCGGCTCAACCTGGCGCTGACGCTGAAGATCGGCGGCAACGTGCTGCTGCTCGACGAGCCGACCAACGACCTCGACGTCGAGACGCTGTCGTCGCTGGAGAACGCGTTGCTGGAGTTCCCCGGTTGCGCCGTGGTCATCTCCCACGACCGGATGTTCCTCGACCGGGTCGCGACCCACATCCTCGCCTGGGAGGGCGACGAGAAGGATCCGGCCAAGTGGTTCTGGTTCGAGGGCAACTTCGAGGCGTACGAGAAGAACAAGGTCGACCGGCTCGGCCAGGAGGCGGCGCGCCCGCACAGCGTCACCTACCGCAAGCTCACCCGCGACTGAGGTGGCCCGCTTCATCTATCACTGCGCCCTGCGCTGGTCCGACCTGGACGCGTACGGGCACGTAAACAACGCGCGCTTCCTCACTCTGTACGAGGAGGCGCGCGTGGCATTGATGTTCACGGCGGCGAAGGCGGCCGGGCTGCAGACGTTCGAGGACGGCATCGTCATCTCACGTCATGAGATCGACTACCTGCGGCCCATCGACTACGGCGATCCCGTGCGCATCGAGCTGTGGCTGGAGGAGATCAAGGCGAGTCGATTGACGGTCGCCTACGAGCTCTTCGACGGCGACGCGGTCGCGTCCCGCGCGCGGACCGTCTGCGTGCCCTTCGACCTGGCCGCCGGCCGGCCGCGCCGGGTCAAGGACATCGAGCGCGAGTTCCTGTCCCCGTGGCTCGGTTAGGCGGGATGCCCCGTCGGCCGGTTGGTCCGACGGTGCTCCGTGGCTTGGTTCGCGGGCGTTCGGCGGCTTCGCCGGCGGTCGCTCCGTGACGTGGTTGGACGGCCTCGGGGCCGCGGACGCCCGGGCGTTCCTGGCCCGGGCGGTCCGCCTCGACGCCGGCGCGGTGGTCCGGCTGCGGCCGGCCGGCGACGACCGCGTCACCCTCTGGTCGCGCCTTCCGTGGGGCGTCCTGGTGAGCCGCGGCGTCCCCGGGCATGTCGACGGCGATCACACCGTCCTGGCCCGCGAGCTGCTGGCGATGCTCGATGACCAGCTTCCCGCATTCCGGGACAGCGAGTGGCGGTGGTCCATCCCCGGCGACGCGGGGGTGGTCGTGGAGCGGATCCCCGGTGCCGACATCCGGCGGGTCGGGGCGGCCGCCGCGGACACGTTGCGGACCGCCGCCGCGGAGGGTGTCGGTGGCCGCGCGGTCGGCTCCCGGGTGCTCCGCGACGCGTTGCTCGACCACGTGCCGATCGTCGTGACGACCGGCGGCGGCGAGCGCGTCGAGATACCGCAAAGGCTCGTGCAGGCGGTCGTGCGAATGGGGTTCATGACGGGTGAACGTGCACCTGCACGAGACTTCGTCGATGTTCGGAAATCGGGTCCATGGACGGCTCTGGCCTGCGCATATGGCTCTGCCTGGCATCGTGCTGCCAAGACTCTTCTCATCGGATAGACGGTGGTAAGACCCTCACCCGAACGGGTGGGGCGAGGGTGAAATTGGGGGCTGCTGAAACTCGTCCGAACGGGTACCGTCCTCATTCGGGTCCACCGCCGAGCGAAATCACTCGGCGACGGACCGCAATTGCGGGTGGAGGCCACGGGGGAGCTAGGGAGCGCGGACGATGCCAAAGTGGCCATGGCGTGCCGAGCAGACGGACGGGTCGCAGACCGACACGACCGTCGCGCAGCTGGCACGGGAAGAGCCGACTCCGGTGACCGACGCGGTGTGCGACGGAGCGCCGGGCGCGGGTGCGGGCGTGATCGCACCGGTGACGTTGCTGCGGGTCGCTGAGGCCCTCGAGCAGCTGGAGATTCGATACCTGACAGATGGGGATGGCAGCCTTCTCGCGCTGTGGGAGCGCCACGCTGTGCTGTTCGCCCTCGAGGGGCCGTCGGACGAGATCCTCGTCGTGCGCGCCAGGCCGCATGCCACGGTGCCCCCGGACTGGGCCGACCGGTCCTACCGGGTGGTCAACGAGTGGAACCACACTCGCCGCTTCTACAAGGCCTACGTCGGCGACCCCACCGACCGCGGCCAGCTTCCGATCTACGCCGAGATGCAGGTGCCCCTGCTGTCCGGTGCCCACCCCGAGCTCATCGCCGAGCTCGTCGACTGCGCGGCCGTCGTCGCGATGGGGTTCGTCGACTGGCTGCACGACGAGGGTGCACTGCTCTGACGCTGCTGTGTGCCCCGCCTTTTCCGGACATTTCCGGTAACGGCGGGGCCGCGTACCGGCGCCGCTTCGACGTGATCCGTGGGCATGGGACGATAGGGGTCTGATCCCCGCCATCATGGAGAACGGACGCCTGTGCCACCGACGAACGACCCCGGCGTGAACCGTCCCGGTGCCACCGTGCCGGACCGGATCCGCAACTTCTGCATCATCGCGCACATCGACCATGGCAAGTCGACGCTGGCCGACAGGATGCTGCAGCTGACCGAGGTGGTCGACGCTCGGCAGATGCGGGCCCAGTACCTCGACCGCATGGACATCGAGCGTGAGCGCGGCATCACCATCAAGAGCCAGGCCGTCCGCATGCCGTGGCAGGTGCGCGAGGGCGACCTGGCCGGCGAGCAGTTCGTGCTCAACATGATCGACACCCCGGGCCACGTCGACTTCACCTATGAGGTCTCCCGCAGCCTGGCCGCCTGCGAGGGCGCGGTGCTGCTGGTCGACGCGGCGCAGGGCATCGAGGCGCAGACGCTCGCCAACCTGTACCTCGCGCTCGAGAACGACATGACGATCATCCCGGTGCTCAACAAGATCGACCTGCCGGCCGCGCAGCCCGAGAAGTACGCCGAGGAACTCGCCCACCTGATCGGCTGCGACCCCGACGACTGCCTGCGCGTGTCGGGCAAGACCGGTGCCGGCGTGGCGCACCTGCTCGACGAGATCGTGCGCCAGCTGCCCACCCCCGGCGTAGGCAGCGACAACGGCACGGCCCGCGCGATGATCTTCGACTCGGTGTACGACGTGTACCGCGGCGTCGTCACGTACGTCCGGGTCGTCGACGGCCGGCTCGGCGCCCGCGACCGGATCAAGATGATGTCGACCGGCGCGGTCCACGAGCTGCTGGAGATCGGCGTCATCTCGCCCGAGCCGATCAAGAGCGACGGCCTCGGCGCCGGCGAGGTGGGCTACCTCATCACCGGCGTGAAGGACGTGCGCCAGTCCCGGGTCGGTGACACGGTCACCATCAACGCCAAGCCGGCCACCGAGCCGCTCGGCGGCTACAAGGACCCGAAGCCGATGGTCTACTCGGGGCTCTACCCGATCGACGGCTCGGACTATCCGCTGCTGCGCGACGCGCTGGACAAGCTCAAGCTCAACGACGCCGCCCTGGTGTACGAGCCGGAGACCAGTGCCGCGCTCGGCTTCGGCTTCCGCTGCGGCTTCCTCGGCCTGCTGCACCTGGAGATCATCCAGGAGCGGCTGGAGCGCGAGTTCAACCTCGACCTGATCTCCACCGCGCCCAACGTGGTCTACCGGGTGATCATGGAGGACGGCAAGGAGCACGCCGTCACCAACCCGAGCGAGTTCCCCGACGGCAAGAGCAGCAACATCTTCGAGCCGACCGTCCGGGCCACCGTCCTGACCCCCAACGACTTCGTCGGCGCCGTCATGGAGCTGTGCCAGGGCCGCCGCGGCTCCCTGCAGGGCATGGACTACCTGTCGGCCGACCGCGTCGAACTGCGGTACACGCTGCCGCTGGGCGAGATCATCTACGACTTCTTCGATCAGCTGAAGAGCCGCACCAAGGGCTACGCCAGCCTCGACTACGAGCCCAGCGGCGAGCAGCAGGCCGACCTCGTGAAGGTCGACATCCTCCTGCACGGCGAGCCCGTGGACGCCTTCAGCTCGATCGTGCACAAGGACAAGGCGTACAACTACGGCGTCACCATCGCCTCCAAGCTGCAGAAGCTCATCCCGCGCCAGCAGTTCGAGGTGCCGATCCAGGCCGCGATCGGCAGCCGGATCATCGCCCGCGAGACGATCCGCGCCATCCGCAAGGACGTGCTCGCCAAGTGCTACGGCGGTGACATCAGCCGGAAGCGCAAGCTGCTGGAGAAGCAGAAGGAAGGCAAGAAGCGGATGAAGATGGTCGGCCGCGTGGAGGTGCCGCAGGAGGCGTTCATCGCCGCGCTGTCCACGTCCGACGCTCCCACCGCGGACAAGCCGAAGAAGTGAGGCACTGCCCCCGCTGCGGGGCGTCCACGGACGCCCCGCCGGTGAAGTGCGCCGCCTGCGGGTACGAGGTCTTCGTCAACCCCCGCCCGACCGGCACCGCCATCATCTTCGACGACGCCGGGCGCTTCGTCGTCATCCGCCGCGCCCGCCCGCCGCAGGCCGGCTGGTGGGACCTGCCCGGCGGCTTCTGCGACGGCTGGGAGCACCCCCGCGACGCGGCGGTCCGCGAGGCCCGCGAGGAGCTCGGCGTCGAGGTCCTGCTCGGCGCCTTCGTCGGCATGTGGATCGGCACCTACGAGTACCAGGACGAACAGCTGCCCGTCCTGGACTGCTTCTGGCTGGCGCGACTGGCCCCCGGCGCCACCATCACCCTCGACACGTCCGAAGGCACGGAGTACGCCTGGGTGCCTTTGTCCGATCCGCCCCCGCTCGCGTTCACCACCATGGAATCGGCGATTCGTGAGGTTCGTCGATCACCGGAGCGTTTGGTCACCTGAGGTCACGGGCAATAAGAGCGCAACCGCAACTGCAACCCCCTGGTTGAGGCTCTGAAGGAGGAACCGTGACTGTCACCGGAATCATCACGGCACTGATCGTCGGCCTGATCGTCGGCGCGCTCGGGCGGCTGGTCGTCCCCGGCCGCCAGAACATCCCGATCTGGCTGACCATGGTGATCGGCGTGGTCGCCGCCCTGCTCGGCACCGTCATCGCGAATGCCATCGGCATCTCCACCGACACCCCCGGTGTCGACTGGGGCGAGCTGCTGATCCAGGTGCTGGTCGCCGCCGTCGGCGTGGCCCTGGTGGTCGGCGTGGCCGGTCGCGGACGCCGCAGCACCCTGTAACAGTTTCCAACGCGTCAGGCCCCCAGCCTCCCCGGACTGGGGGCCTTCGCGTGTCGTGCCCGACTTCCTTCGCGTGCCGTGCCTGACATGCGGAGCGGCCGTGCGCCTCGGGGGTACGAGGGCACGGCCGCTTCGGTGGCGAAAGGGGGGTAAGCCCTAGCGGAGCCAGGGGATGGAGCGGTCGAGGAGGCCGCGGGTCTTGAGCTCCTTGCGGAGGGGGATCTCCTCGTCGATGTAGCCATTCCAGTTGATGCCCCAGTAGTTGGCCGTGTGCGTGGCCTCACCCAGGAGCTGGCGCTGGACGGGGGTGCGGTTGGCCCACCACTCGCCGTCGTAGTCGATCGGCATGTCGTCGAGGTTGCGGATCCACCGGTACGTGTAGCCGATGAACAGCATCTTGCGGGTGACGTCGGAGTAGTTGGGCGACCGGGAGTGCCAGAGGCGCCGGTCGAAGATGAAGCAGTCGCCCGGGTTCGCCGTGATCTCCACGGTGCCCTCGGGGTCGGGGTTCTCGACCGTGGTGTCCGCGGGGCGGGGCAGCGAGTTCCACAGGTGGCTGCCCGGGATGACCTTGGTGGCGCCGCGGCCCGTCTCCGAGAGGTCGGAGATGACATAGGCGATCTTCAGCGAGAACATGGGCCGCGGCAGGTTCGGGTCCATGGTCTCCGGGTCGGAGTTCTGCCGGTACCCGTCCTGGTGCCAGCCCCACGACGGAGCCTCCGTCATCGCCGCCGGCGGCGTGATGTCGAGGTGGTTGTGGTGCGTGTAGATGTTCCAGCCGGCCAGGCCCCACATGTACGGGAAGAGGGTCGGCTGGGTCAGCAGGTGCCCGAAGAGCTCGTCACGGTTCAGGAAGCCCAGCAGGTGCAGCGTGCCGTCCTTCTTCATGCTGCTGGAGCCGGCCGCCTTCTCCTCGGCGTAGACCCGGTCCATGGCGGCTTCGAGCTGCGCGCGGTGGTCTTCCTTCAACACGTTGCGGACCAGCAGGAAGCCCTGGTCCAGGAATTCCTTGCGGTCGGCCTCGCTGATCGGCTCATAGCCGGTCAGACCGCCGTAGTCGGGTGCAGCGGACGTCATGTCCTCCCCTTACTTTCGTCAACCAGGGAACGACCGATGGTAACGCGAGGTGTACAACGAACCGAGTCGGGAGTTCTCCACCGGACAGTGCGAAATCCCGTACGAACGGCGTGCAACCTGCGCGTCAGTAGACCTCGGCGACGACGCGGTCGCCGCCGGCGCCGCCACGCTGCGTGATTCGCGTCCAGCTGCCGCTCTTCGCGGTCCACTCCATGTCGCTGAACGCGACCCGCTTGACGCCGTGGTCCTGGGCGTGGGCGACCATCCAGTGCGCGTACTGCCAGCCGGTCTTCGGCTCGCGGACCTTGAGCGCGACCCCGACGAGGTCGGCGACGTCGGCGGTGCTGACGTTGCCCCAGTCGAGCTTGACGCCGGCGGCGAGGGTCTGCGCGGCCTCGGCGCCGTGGCTGGAGGACTCGGTGACGGTGCAGGAGACGGCGCCGGTGGCCTCGCCGCTCAGGGCGCGGGCCATGATCTCCGACTCGTCGACCCACTTCTCGTACGCCTCGGGATGGGCGCTGCGCTGGACCTCCTGCGCGGCGTCGGTGACGCGCATCTTCTCCCAGCCCTTGACCTTCAGCAGGGCGGTGTAGAAGGCGTTCGCCGCGTAGCGCGGGTCGGCGATCTGCTCGGGCTTGCCCCAGCCCTGGCTGGGGCGCTGCTGGAAGAGGCCGATCGAGTCGCGGTCGCCGCCGGCGAGGTTCTCCAGCTTCGACTCCTGCCACGCGGTGGCGAGGGCCACGACCAGCGCCCGCCGGGGCACGCCGCGGCGCAGGCCGACGGCGGTGATGGTGGCGGCGTTGGCGACCTGCTCCGAGTCCAGCGGCACGGAGGTGCCGGCCGAGGCCCCGGACGACGCGGCGGGTGCGTTACCGGCGTCGATGACGCAGGCGCGGCCCGGCGGCAGCAGCGCCGGCAGGTGGTCGCCGAGCTTCTGCAGCACCGCGTAGATGCCGGCGGTCGCGACGATGCCCAGCACGACCATCGCGATCAGCACGTGTCGTGTACGCATCGTCACCTCCCGACCTGAGAACTCGACCAGCGTACGTCCCGCCCGCCACTGCACCCCCGCGATCCACGGCGACACCCGCGGGGGGTGAGGCGGGTCCGGCCGTTCAGGCGACGCCGTCAGGGATCCAGTTTGGGTCTCTTTTGTCCCTGAATGCCATGATTCCCTCGATTCCCTCTTCGGAACCGAAATACGACACGGAAAGCTCCGTCATGGCCGCGAGCTCGTCACGGAACGTGTCGGCTTTCCGTCGTCGAAGCAGCTCCTTCGTGCCGCGCAGCGCGCCCGGCGCTCCCCGTACCAGCGCCGCGACGAACGACGAGACGGCCTCGTCGACCTGGTCGGCGGCGACCGCGGCGGTGACCAGGCCGATCTCGCGGGCCCGGGCACCGTCGAACGTCGCCCCCGTCAGGAACAGCTCCGCGGCGGCGCGCGGGGACAGCCGCGGCAGCACCGTGGCGGAGATCACGGCCGGGATGACGCCGATGCGCACCTCGGAGAACGCGAACGTCGCCTCGAGCGAGCAGACCGCGATGTCGGCGGCGGCGATGAGGCCCAGGCCACCCGCGCGGGCGGGCCCGGTGAGCCGCGCGACGACCGGCTTGGGGCACTCCCAGATCGCGGTGAGCACCTCGCCGAGCCGGTTGATCGGCGGCTTGCCCGAGCCGAACGCGGCCGCGGTCTCCTTCAGGTCCGCGCCCGAGCAGAAGACCGGCCCGGTGTGGGTGAGCACGACGACCCGCACGGTGTCGTCCGCGGTGGCGGCGGCGAGCGCGGCGAGGAGCTCCTCGATCAGGGCCGTCGACAGCGCGTTGCGGTTGGCGGGGCTGTCGAGCGTGACCGTCGCCACGCCATGCGCCGCCTGTGACCGTACGAGTGGCATGCGGGCACACTAGTGAAATGCCCGGAACACTGCCAGAAGGTGAGCCGATCCCCCGTGACGGCGCGCTGCCCGACGGGGTCGCCGACGCGGCGGGGGAGGCCGGGTTCGGGGTCTACGTCCACGTCCCGTTCTGCGCGTCCCGCTGCGGATACTGCGACTTCAACACGTACACCGCCGACGAGGGCGTCCTGAGCGCCGGCTACGCCGAGCAGGTCCTCGACGAGCTGGCGCTGGCCGCCAAGGTGGTCGCGCCGCCCCGGGTCGACACGGTGTTCTTCGGCGGCGGCACGCCCACGCTGCTGCCGCCGGCGGAGCTGGCCCGCATCCTCGACGGCATCGACCGCACCTGGGGGCTCGCCGGCGACGCCGAGGTCACCACGGAGGCCAACCCGGAGTCCGTCGACGCGGCCGGCCTGCGGCACCTGCGTGCGGCCGGGTTCAACCGGATCTCCCTCGGCATGCAGTCCGTCGCGCCGGGCGTCCTGGCGGTGCTCGACCGCCGGCACACCCCCGGGCGGCCCGCGGCCGCGGTCGCGGAGGCGCACGCGGCCGGGTTCGAACGGGTCAATCTGGACCTGATCTACGGCACGCCCGGCGAGCGCCCCGAGGACTTCGCGGCGTCCCTGCGCACGGTGATCGACTCGGGCGTGGACCACGTGAGCGCGTACGCCCTGATCGTCGAGGACGGCACCCGGCTGGCGGCCCGCATGCGCCGCGGTGAGCTGCCGTACCCGGACGACGACGTGGCCGCCGACCGCTATCTCGCCGCCGAGCAGGCCCTGACGGAGGCCGGGATGACGTGGTACGAGGTGTCGAACTGGTCCCGCGACTCGCCCTGCCGGCACAACGAGCTCTACTGGCGCGGCGGCGACTGGTGGGGGCTCGGGCCCGGCGCGCACAGCCACGTGCGGGGGGTGCGGTGGTGGAACGTGAAGCACCCGCACACGTACGCGGCGCGCCTCGCCGACGGGGCGTCGCCGGGGCAGGCGCGGGAGGTGCTGACCGAGGAGGAGCGGCGCTTCGAGGACGTGCTGCTGCGGATCCGGCTCGCCTCGGGCCTGCCCCTGGCCGTCCTGGAGCCGCCGGCGCTGGAGGGGGCCCGCCGCTGCCTCGATGACGGGCTGCTGGAGGCCGGGCCGTTCGCTGAGGGCCGGGCGGTGCTCACGCTGCGTGGCCGGCTGCTCGCGGACGCCGTGGCCCGCGACCTGACCTGAGCGTGTCTTCGCGGCCGGCCGTGTCCCTGTGGGGCCTTATGGGGCCTTTGTGGGGCCTTTGCGGCCGGACATGGCGAGGGGCGGCTCGGTGGCCGCCCCTCGAACGATTGGATGTACTACTTGATGAAGCGGTACGTCATCGGGTAGCGGTACAGCTCGCCGCCGTTGGCCTTCATGCCGGCGATGATCGCGAACACGATGATGATGATCCACGGCACGATGAGCGTGAGCCCGAACGTGCAGATCGACAGCAGGGCACCCACGAACAGGATGATCCCCCACGTGATGTGGAAGTTCAGCGCCTCGTTGGCGTGCGCCTTGACCGTGGGCGACTCGTTGCCCTTGGCCAGCAGCGCGATGAGCGGGGCGATGAAGCCGATGAAGATGCCACCGAAGTGCGCGATCAGGGCCCAGGTCTTCTCGTCGCTGTTCGCGTAGCCGACCGGGCCGCCGGCGCCGGGGTATCCACCGGGCTGCTGGTATCCGTACTGACCCGGCTGCTGGTAACCGCCGGGCTGCTGGTAGCCGCCGGGCTGCTGGTAACCGCCCTGCTGGTAGGCGTTCGGGTCCTGGTAGCCCGCGCCGCTGGTGGGCGGCGGGTAGCCTCCACCGGAGACCGGCGGCTGCTGGCCGTAGTCCTGGCCCGGCGGCGGATACTGTGCCCCGCCCGGCATCGAATAGGGGTTGTTGGGGTCCTGCGGCACGCCGTACTCCCCGGGGCGAGGTGGTTCACTCATGGGGGCCACGGTAGGGGTACCGATCAAGTATGGCCAGCGACGTGGCATGACTTCTTTTGGACAAACTCGGCGCAGACCACTGTAATGGCGGCGGTTCGTACACATGACGATCATTCCGTGGGCGGCGCGGGCGACGTAGACTGGCACTCACGAAGTGGGAGTGCCAGTTCTCCAGGGAGGTGCGCATGGCTCTCGACGAGCGCAAGCTCGAGGTCCTGCGTGCCATCGTCGAGGACTACGTCGCCACCCAGGAGCCCGTCGGCAGCAAGGCCCTCGTCGAGCGGCACAACCTGCGGGTCTCTCCGGCGACGGTCCGCAACGACATGGCCGTCCTCGAGGAGGAGGGCTACATCCGGCAGCCGCACACGAGCGCCGGTCGCGTGCCCACCGACGCCGGTTACCGGCTCTTCGTCGACAAGCTGTCCCGCGTCAAGCCGCTGAGCCCCGCCGAGCGCCGGGCGATCGAGCGGTTCCTGATCGGCGCCGTGGACCTCGACGACGTCGTGCACCGCACCGTGCGGCTGCTCGCACAGCTGACCCGGCAGGTCGCCGTCGTGCAGTATCCGAGCCTGTCGCGGGCCAGCGTGCGCCACTTCGAGCTGGTGCCGCTGTCCACCACCCGGCTGATGGTGGTCATGATCGCTGAGACCGGCCGGGTCGAGCAGCGGATGGTCGACCTGCCCCGCGCGATCCCCGCCGACGACGTCACCGAGCTGCGCCGCAGGATCAACGAGAAGCTCGTCGGCAAGCGCCTCGTGGACACCCCGCCCCTGGTCCAGGCGCTCGTCGAGGAGTCCGGGCCGAGCCTGCGCCCGCCGATGACCGCCCTGTCGACCGTCCTGCTGGAGACCCTGGTCGAGCGCACCGAGGAGCGCATCGCGCTCGCCGGCACCGCCAACCTGGCCCGCGGCGGCCTGCTGGACTTCCAGGGCTCGCTGCGGCCGATCCTCGAGGCGCTCGAGGAGGAGGTCATCCTGCTCAAGCTCTTCGGCGAGGTCGAGCCGAGCATGACCCGGGTGCGCATCGGCGACGAGAACGAGATCGAGGACCTGCGCAGCGCGTCGATCGTGGCGACCGGCTATGGGCCGGGCTCCATGGTGGTGGGCGGCATGGGTGTGCTCGGGCCGACGCGCATGGACTACCCCGGAAACATCGCCACGGTGCGCGCCGTGGCACGCTACGTCGGCGATCTGCTGGGACAAGGTTGAACCTCATGGACGAGTCAGGGGCATAGGACTCAGTGGCGAAGGACTACTACGGGATTCTCGGTGTCAAGCGGGACTCCACGGCCGACGAGATCAAGCGCGCCTACCGACGGTTGGCGCGCGAGTTCCACCCGGACGTCAACCCCGACCCTGTGGCACAGGAGAAGTTCAAGGAGATCAACGCGGCCTACGAGGTGCTGTCCGACCCGCGCAAGCGGGAGATGGTCGACCTCGGCGGCGACCCGCTCGCGCCCGGTGGCGGCGGGGCCGGCCCGCAGGGCGGGGCGTTCGTCGGGTTCCAGGACATCATGGACGCGTTCTTCGGCACGACCGCCAGCCGTGGGCCTCGCCCCCGGATCCGGCCGGGTGCCGACGCGATCCTGCGGCTGGACCTCGACCTGCACGAGACCGCGTTCGGCGTCGAGGCGCCGATCACCGTCGACACCGCCGTCGTGTGCAGCACCTGCACCGGCGCCGGCACCGCGCCCAACACCCACCCGACCACCTGCGAGATCTGCGGCGGTCGCGGCGAGGTCCAGTCGGTGCAGCGCACGTTCCTCGGCCAGGTCGTCTCGGCCCGGCCGTGCTCGGCCTGCCAGGGCTTCGGCACCGTCATCCCGCACCCGTGCGCGACGTGCGGCGGCGACGGCCGGGTCCGCACCCGCCGCACGCTGACCGTGAAGATCCCGTCGGGCGTCGAGGACGGCATGCGCATCCGCCTCGCCCAGCAGGGCGAGGTCGGGCCCGGCGGCGGCCCGCCCGGGGACCTCTACGTCGAGATCCACGAGCGTCCGCACGACGTGTACTCCCGCAAGGACGACGACCTGCACTGCCGGGTCACCGTCCCGATGACGGCGGCGGCCCTCGGCACCCGGCTGACGATCAAGACCCTCGACGGCGAGGAGACGGTCGACGTCAAGGCCGGCACCCAGCCCAACCAGACCCTGCGCATCCGCGGCAAGGGCGTCCCGCACCTGCGCGGCACCGGCCGCGGCGACCTGCACGTCCACCTCGACGTGCGCACCCCGACGCGTCTGGAGCCGGAGCAGGAGAAGCTGCTGCGCGACTTCGCCCGCACCCGCGGCGAGGAGGTCGCGGAGCTGTCCAAGCAGGGCGGCTTCTTCTCCCGCGTGCGCGACGCCTTCAACGGACACGCGTGAGCCTTCCGCTCTTTCTGGTCCCCGATCTTCCTGTCGGGGACCAGTGGCGGCTCGACGGCCCCGAAGGGCATCACGCCGCCAACGTGCAGCGGCTCTCGCCCGGTGAAGCGCTCCTGCTCTGCGACGGCCGCGGCGGCCTGCTGACCGCGGTGGTCGCCGCGGCGCACAAGGGCGCTCTGGATCTCGAGCTCGGTGAGCGGTCCGCCGTCGCGGCGCACGACCCTCAGATCACCGTCGTGCAGGGGATCGCGAAGGGGGAGCGGGCGGAGCTGGCCGTGCAGCTGATGACGGAGCTCGGCGTCGACCGCATCGTCCCGTGGCAGGCCGCCCGCAGCATCGCGCGGTGGAAGGACGCCAAGCCGGTCGAGCGGTGGCGGTCCACGGTCCGCGAGGCGGTCAAGCAGTCCCGCCGCGCCTGGCTGCCCGAGGTCACCGACGCGCGGACCACGAAGCAGCTCTCCCTCACCGGCACCGTCCTGCTGTTGCACGAGGAGGCGTCGGTACCGCTGTCGACCGTCCCGCTTGCCGGCGACATCACGCTGGTCGTCGGCCCAGAGGGCGGTATCGCGCCGGAGGAGCTGGCAGCGTTCCCTGCCGCTGTGCCGGTGCGCCTGGGCCGGGAGATCCTGCGCACCTCGACCGCGGGTGCTGCCGCCCTGGCCGCCCTGTCGGTCCGCCTCGGCCGCTGGTAGCCCCTGCCGGCCGCGGTCACCGGCCGTGGTCACCGGCCGCGGTCACCGGCCGCGGTCAATGGCGGCGGTCAATGGCGGCGGTCAGCGGAAGTAGGACGCGCCGTTCAGGTCGAGGACGGCGCCCGAGGACCATTCCGAGCTCGCGAGGAAGAGCACGGCCTCCGCGACCTCCTCGGGCCGGGCGACCCGGTTGAACGGGCTCTGCGCGCGGATCGCGTCCCCGTCGCCCGTCGCCATGACGGCGTTGCCCATGTCGGTGGCGACGAACCCGGGCGCGACCGCGTTGACCGCGATCCCCTTCGGCGCCAGGGCCAGGGCGAGGGACTGGGTCAGCGAGTTCAGGCCGGCCTTGGCGGCGCCGTACGCCGGGTAGCGGGGCTCGCCGCGGTACGCGCCGCGCGAGGAGACGTTGACGATCCGGCCGCCCTCGCCGAGGTGGCGGGCGGCGCACCAGCAGACGTTGGCGGGGCCGGCCAGGTTGGCGGCCAGGGTCAGCTGCCAGGCGGCCTGCCAGGTGGCGTAGTCGTCGGTGAGGATCGGGTGCTCGACGGCGACGGCCGCGTTGTTGACGACCACGTCGAGGCCGCCGAGGGAGAGCGCCGCGCCGTCGACGAAGGCCTGGACCGCGCCGGGGTCGGTCAGGTCACCGGAGACGATCACGTGGCCGTCGCCGGGCAGCGCCGCCCGGACCTTCTCGGCGAGGTCCGCCGAGTCGCGGTGGTGCACCGCGACCGTGTCGCCGGCCGCGGCGAACGCGTGTGCGACCGCCTCGCCGATGCCACGGGATGCACCTGTCACCAACACCTTGCGTCCAGCCATGGCAGCACCGTACAAGAGCCGCGGGACACATACGATGCGACTGTGACTGACTGCCTGTTCTGCCGCATCGTCGCGGGCGAGATCCCGGCGACCGTGGTTCACGAGACCGACGACACCCTGGCGTTCCGCGACATCGACCCGAAGGCGCCCACACACGTGCTGGTGATCCCGAGGGCGCACCACACCGACGTCGCCGCGCTCGCCGCCGCCGACCCGGCGCTCGCCGGACGGGTGCTCGCCGCCTGCGCCGCGGTGGCGGAGCAGGAGGGGCTGGCCGGGGACGGATATCGGGTGATCTTCAACACCGGCCGGTTCAGCGGCCAGGAGGTCTTCCACGTGCACGGGCATGTGCTCGGCGGCCGCCCGCTCGGCCGGATGCTGGCGGCATGACGGCGCTCGAGAAGTACGAGCGGCTCGCCCGCCACGTCCAGGCCGAGGCCCGCGTCCCGGCGCTGAGCGTCGCGATCCACCGGGCGGACCGGCCGCTGTGGACGTTCACCGTCGGCACGGACGTCGACGAGCGCAGCCAGCTGCGGATCGGCTCGGTCACCAAGACGTTCACCGCGGTGCTGGTCATGCAGTGCCGCGACGAGGGGCTTCTCGACCTCGACGACCCGATCTCCCGGCACCTGCCGGTGAAGGCGCACGGCGACCTGACCGTCGGCAGGATGCTGTCGCACCTGTCGGGGCTGCAGCGCGAGCCGTTCGGCGACGTCTGGGACACGATGCAGGCGCCCGACGTCGACACGCTGCTCGACCAGCTCGACCGGGCCGAGCGGGTGCTGCCGGCCGGCCGGCGGTTCCACTACTCCAACCTCGCGATCGCGCTGCTCGGGCACCTCGCCGGGCGGCTGCGCGGCGGCACGTGGGAGGAGGTGCTGCGGGAGCGGATCCTCGACCCGCTCGGCCTGGACGACGTCGTCGTCACACCGGCCCGGCCCGTCGTCGGCTACCAGGTCGACGCCTGGTCCGACTACGCGCACCCGGAGCCCCCCGACGACTTCGGCGCGGTCGGCCCGGCGGCGCAGCTGTGGAGCACCGCGGCCGACCTGGCGAAGTGGGCGGCGTTCCTGGCCGACCCCCGCGCGCTCGACCCCGCCGGGAGTGTCCTGGCCGCGGAGACGGTCGAGGAGATGCGGGCGCCGCGGGCCGTCACCGAGGACGTGCTGTGGGCGCGGGGGATCGGCCTGGGCCTGATCCTGCAGCCGCAGCCCGGCGGCGAGCGGATCGTGCACGTCGGGCACGACGGGGCGATGCCGGGGTTCCTCGCCGGCGCCTACGGCCGGGTCGGCGGCGCCGGCACCCCCGCGGCGTTCGGGGCGGCGGCGCTCGGCTCGTCCGGCACCGCCGGCGAGGTCATCGACCTGACGCACCAGCTGCTCGCCGCCGCGGTCGAGAGCGACCCGGCCGACATCGCGCCGTGGCGGCCCGCCCCGCCGCCGCCGGAGCGGTACCGCTCGCTGCTCGGCCGCTGGTGGGGCGAGGGCTTCGAGTACGTCTTCAGCTGGCACTCCGGCGTCCTGCAGGCACGGGCGGTCGACCAGCCGGCGAACCGGCCACCGGCGGTCTTCACGCCGGTCGACGGCCAGCCGGACGTGTTCCGCACGGTGTCCGGGCGGGAGGCGGGCGAGCTCCTGCGACTGACCCGCGCCGAGGACGGCACCGTCGAGCGGCTGCACTGGGCGACGTACCGCTTCACGCGCGGGCAGGAGACGTTCGACAAGTACCGCTTCTGACGCGCCGGGTGACGGGGCGGGGCGGCGGCAGGGTGCGCCGGGTGAGGGGGCGGGCCGGCTAGCGGGAGATGATCGTGAAGACGGCGCCGTTGGGGTCCACGACGACCGCGATGCGGCCGTGCGGGGAGTCGAACGGCCCGTGCTGCACCTGACCGCCCGCTGACCGGACCAGGTCGGCGGCGCGGTCGGTGTCGGCGGTGGCGAAGTAGACCATCCAGTGCGGCGGGATGCCCTCCCACGCGTCGGTCATCGTGAGCCGCCCGGCGACGGGGTCGGCGTTGCCGAGGCTCCACGCCGTGTAGTCGAACTGCTCGTCGGCCTCGACGCGGGTCTGCCGGTAGCCGAAGAGGCCCTGGTAGAAGGCGTCGACGGCGTCGGGGTCGCGGGTGTTGACCTCCGCCCAGCACAGCGCGCCGTCCTCGTCGAACAGCTGGGAGCCGGTGTGCTGGCCCGGCTCCCACGCGCCGAACGCGGCGCCGGACGGGTCGAGGGCGAAGAGCATCCGGCCGTTGCCCGGGATGTCCATCGGCGCGACGATGATCTTGCCGCCGCCGGTGTCGACCCGGCGGGCGGTGTCCTCCAGGTCGTGCGACATCAGGTACAGGCTCCAGGCGGCGGGTGTCTGCTCCGCGCCCGGCATCGGCGGGCTCATCCCGGCCACGACCTTGCCGTCCTTGAGGCACATGACGTAGTGCCCGAAGTCGGCGCCGGTGTCCAGGAACGTCCAGCCGAACAGCGCCGAGTAGAACCGCTGGGCGGCGGCGAGGTCCGGGGCGACCAGGTCGGCCCAGCAGGGCTCACCGTCGACGTATCCGCTGCGCTCGACCATCTGGCCTCCCTGTCGATGTCGTCCTCTGCCTCAGTACCACTGGACGAAGGGCTCTGTCCGGACTTTCGGCGCGAAGGACATGATCGGGCGACAACCAACCGGATATAACTGCTATAAGGCATGAACCGGGCATCGGCAAGAAATGGGAACGGCTTCAGGGGCGGTCAGCCGATACCATGAAGAGCCTGGACAACCCCAGCAGGAGCGAGCCCCGGAAGCAGGTGCTTGAGGCCCTACGCGGCCGACGTATGACCGAGACCCCAACCCCCGCACCGGCTGTGTCGTCGGAGCCGCCCGTGCGGGCCATCAGCAAGATCACGGTCCCCGACCCGCACACGATGGTCAGGTTGCTCGGCGCCGGAGACGAGATCCTCAAGCTCGTCGAGCGGGCCGTCAGCAGCGACGTGCACGTGCGGGGCAACGAGATCACCATCACCGGCACGGCCGCGGACAACGCCCTGGCCGAGCGCATCTTCAGCGAGCTCATCGAGCTGGTGCGCAAGGGGGAGACCCTGACCCAGGACACCGTCCGGCGCACCGTCGGGATGCTCCAGCAGAACACCTCGGAGCGCCCCGCCGACGTGCTGACCCTCAACATCCTCTCCCGGCGCGGCCGCACCATCCGGCCGAAGACGCTCGGGCAGAAGCGGTATGTCGACTCGATCGACCAGCACACGATCGTGTTCGGCATCGGGCCGGCCGGCACCGGCAAGACCTACCTCGCCATGGCGAAGGCGGTCCAGGCGCTGCAGGCCAAGCAGGTCAACCGGATCATCCTGACCCGGCCGGCGGTCGAGGCCGGCGAGCGGCTGGGCTTCCTGCCCGGCACGCTCTACGACAAGATCGACCCCTACCTGCGCCCGCTGTATGACGCGCTGCACGACATGCTCGACCCGGAGTCCATCCCGAAGCTGATGGCCGCCGGGACGATCGAGGTCGCGCCGCTGGCCTACATGCGCGGCCGCACGCTGAACGACGCCTTCATCATTCTCGACGAGGCCCAGAACACGACGCCCGAGCAGATGAAGATGTTCCTGACCCGGCTCGGCTTCGGCTCGCGCATCGTGGTCACGGGCGACGTGACGCAGATCGACCTACCCGGGGGCACCCGCAGCGGCCTCAGGGTGGTCCGTGAGATCCTCGGTGCCGTCGAAGACGTGCACTTCGCCCAGCTCGGCAGCGCCGATGTCGTGCGCCACCGGCTGGTCAGTGAGATTGTCGACGCCTACGCCAAGTGGGACGAGGCGCAGGAGGCACAGGAGGCCCAGAAGCCGCCGGTGCGTGCTGTGCCCGACCGCGGGCGCCGCAGGTAACCCCGGCTAACAGGAGCAGTTGTTGTCCATCGAGATCGCCAACGAGTCCGGCGTCGACGTCAACTCCGACACCATTCTCGCGGTGGCGCGGCACGCGCTCGACGAGATGGGGGTCAACCCGCTCGCCGAGCTGTCGATCCTGCTCGTCGACGTCGAGTACATGACGGAGCTCAACCACCGCTGGATGGACGGCGACGGCCCGACCGACGTGCTGGCCTTCCCGATGGACGAGGGCAGCGTCGACCACGGCCCCAGCGAGGGCGGCGGCGAGCCGGCCCTGCTCGGCGACATCGTGCTGTGCCCGGAGGTGGCGGCGAAGCAGGCCGCCGCCGCCGGGCACGCCACCATCGACGAGCTGGCGCTGCTCACCGTCCACGGCACCCTGCACCTGCTGGGCTATGACCATGCCGAGCCCGAGGAGGAGGCCGAGATGTTCGGCCTGCAGGCGCGGCTCCTGGAGAGCTGGCGCAAGTGAGTGACGTGACCTTGCTGACGACCGCTGCGGGGCTGGTGGTGGTGGCAGGGTTGTTCGCGATGTCCGACGCCGCGCTCAACGTGGTGTCGCCGGCCCGTGCCCACGAGCTGGTCCGGGAGGGCAAGCCCGGCGCCAACGCCCTGCAGGTCATCGCGGCCGACCCGGCCCGCTACATCAACCTGCTCCTGCTGCTGCGGCTGCTGTGCGAGCTGACCGCGACCACGCTCGTCGCCCTCGTCAGCGCCGCGGCCGTCGGCGGCGACCGCGACTGGCTCGCCGCGCTCATCACCGCCGGCTCGATGACGGTGGTGAGCTTCGTCGTCGTCGGCGTCGGCCCGCGCACGATCGGCCGCCAGCACGCCTACGCGGTCGCCCGGATCGCCGCGCCGCCGGTCCGGTGGCTCGGCACCGCCCTGGGCCCCCTGGCCCGGCTGCTGATCCTCATCGGCAACGCGGTGACCCCCGGCAAGGGCTACCGCGAAGGGCCCTTCGCCACCACCATCGAGCTCCGCGAGCTCGTCGACCTCGCCGAGCAGCGCGGCGTCGTCGAGCACGGCGAGCGCGACATGATCCACTCGGTCTTCGCCCTGGGCACGACGATCGCCCGCGAGGTCATGGTCCCGCGCACCGAGATGGTCTGGATCGAGACGCACAAGACCGTCCGCCAGGCGCTCATGCTCGCGATGCGCAGCGGGTTCTCCCGCATCCCCGTCGTCGGGGAGAACGTCGACGACATCCTCGGCGTCGCCTACCTCAAGGACCTTGTCCGCCGCACCTCCGGCGACGCGGCCGCCGGCGACATCCCCGTCGCCCAGATCATGCGCGACGCCACGTTCGTCCCCGAGTCGAAGCCCGTCGACGACCTGCTCCGCGAGATGCAGGCCGCCCGCACCCACATGGCGATCATCATCGACGAGTACGGCGGCACCGCCGGCCTCGTCACGATCGAGGACATCCTCGAGGAGATCGTCGGCGAGATCACCGACGAGTACGACGTCGCCGAGCGCCCCCCGATCGAGGAGCTCCCCGACGGCGCGTACCGGATCACCAGCCGCCTGCCGGTCGAGGACCTCGGCGAGCTGTTCGACGTGGAGCTGCCCGCCGACGAGGTCGAGACCGTCGCCGGCCTCCTCGCGCAGGCCCTCGGCCGCGTCCCGATCCCCGGCGCCACCGCCGTCGTCGGCGGCCTGCACCTGCTCGCCGAGGGCACCGCCGGCCGCCGCAACCGCATCGACACCCTGCTCGTCCGCCGGGCCGACCCCGACGACGAGGAGCAGGCCAGCCACGACAGCGAAAGGCAGCACGCCGATGCCTGAGTCAGAGCCCTCGCAGCTCTCCGCGGAGGACGCGAAGCTGGTGACCCTGGCCCGGGCCGCCCGCGCCCGGATCGGCGCCGCGGAGGGCGCCGCCGTCCGCGACGGCGACGGCCGCACGTACAACGCCGCCTCCGTCGCCCTGCCGTCCCTGTCGGTCACCGCGCTGCAGCTGGCGGTGGCGATGGCGGTCGCGTCCGGCGCGGGCAAGCTGGAGGCCGCCGCCGTCGTCACCGAGGCGTCGTCGCTGGACACCCTGGGCCGCGCCGCCGTCCGCGACGTGTCGCCGTCCGCCCCCATCCACCTGGCCGCCCCCGACGCAGTCGTCTTCGCCACCATCGCGGACTGACGCCGGGGGACCCTGGTGGTGCGCAGAGACCGGGTCGACGAGGTCGTCGACGAGTGGCGGGTGCAGCTGCCCGACACGGTCGGGCCCGCGATGGAGCTCGGCAAGCGGATCCACCGGCTCGCCGGCCGGCTGCAGGAGGTCGTCCGCGCCGAGACGGCGGCGGCCGGGCTGACACCGGCCGAGTTCGACGTGCTGTCCGCGCTGCGGCGGGTGGATGCGCCGTACGCGCTGAAACCCTCCGACCTGGCCGGCAGCCTGCTGCTCACCTCCGGCGGGATCAGCAACGTGCTGCGCAGGCTGCAGCAGGACGGCGTGATCGAACGGGCCGCCGACGCCCGCGTCGCATGGGTCAGGCTGACGCCGAAGGGGGTCACCGTCGCCGAGCGCGTCGTGCGGGCCGTGACGAAGGCGCAGGCGCGGCTGTTCGCTCCCGCGCCGGACGACCTGCTGCTCGACGCGGCGGGCCGGCTGAGGGAGCTGCTGGTGGAGCTGGGCGACGAAGCCCTGCACGAAGGAGTCTGAGAGCGTGCTGCAACGGTACGACCCCCGCAACGCCGACATCCGCTACTGGGTCGACGGCGTGCTGCGGCACCGCGACGAGCCGGGGATCTCACCGTTCGACTCGGTGGTGCAGGGCGGCGACGCCGTCTGGGAGGGGTTGCGGGTCTACGACGGCGGCGTCTACGGCCTCGGCGAGCACCTGGCGCGGCTGCGGCGCTCGGCCTTGGCGCTCGGCTTCGAGCGGATCCCCGCCGACGAGGAGATCGTGGCCGCGGTGCGGGCGACGCTGGACGCCAACGCCATGCGCGACGGCGTCCACGTGCGGCTCACCCTGACCAGGGGCGTCAAGGTCACCAGCGGCATGGACCCGCGGCTCAACCGGGCCGGCTGCACGCTGATCGTGCTCGCCGAGCACAAGCCGCCGGTGTACGACACGAGCGGCCTCTCCCTGGTGACCGCCAGCGTGCGGCGGCCCGGCCCGGACGTCCTCGACCCGAAGATCCACCACAACAACCTGATCAACTCGATCCTGGCGAAGATGGAGGCGAACCTCGCCGGCGCCGACGACGCGATGATGCTCGACGGCCGCGGGTTCGTCGCGGAGACCAACGCCACCCACCTGTTCGCGGTGGTCAGCGGCGGTCTCGTGACGCCGCGGGCGGTGGCGTGCCCGGAGGGCATCACCCGCGACACCGTCATCCGGCTCGCGCCCGGTGAGGGGCTGAGCGTGGACGTCCGGGACGTGTCGCAGGTCGAGATGTACACCGCCGACGAGGTCTTCTGCACCGGCACGATGGGCGAGATCGCCGGCGTCGTGCGGATCGACGGCCGCCCGATCGGTGACGGCACCGTCGGCCCGGTCACGCAGCGCCTCGCCGGCACGTACCGCAGACACGCCAGGGAGCACGCTCAGAGGCTGTGGGCGGACAGCTCCGCGTAGAGCGGCGCGGCCGCCTCGACGAGCCACCGCAGGCGCTCCGGGACGACGGCGGGGCGCGGGTCGTAGGCGGCGAAGCCCGTCGAGGACTCGACCGCCGAGTACCAGTACGGCGCCCACACGCCGTCGGTGTCGCGCCGCCCGGCCGGCCACGCCAGCATCGCCGGGTCCCACGGGACGCCGAGCGCCGCGCAGAGCCGCGACAGCGTGCCCGCCGGGTCGCGCAGCACGTCCGCGGCGTCGACGACCGGGCCGCCGTACGCGCGGAAGATCTCCACCTGCTGCTCGTAGCCGAGGTCGGCGAGGGCCGGCTCGCCACGGACCTTCGCGTAGGAGGCGACCACGTGCGCGGGGTCCCGGATGAGGAACGCGTTGCGGACCGCGCCCAGCCAGTCCCGGCCGATGCCCGGCAGCAGGTGGTGGGTCATGTGCTTCTGGTAGTGCACCGCCGCCGGTACCTCCGCGACCAACGCCGAAACAGCCTCCTGCCAGTCATTCGGCTGGGACGCCAGGATCTCCTCGCGACCGGGGTGCTCGATGCCGGTCGCGGCCAGGTAGTGCGCGTAGAGCGGCTCGTCGACCACCACCGTGTCCGCTCTCGCGCCGAAGCTGCGCATCATCGCGGTGGAGATGTTGCGGGGGCCGGACCACATCGCCACTCGTACCGTCATGGCTGACGAGGGTAACCGACGCGGCTTTCCGCCAGTTTTACTGCTGTATGTGGCGGAATCCTGGTGCGCGTCGATGCGATCCACTCGGCCTTCCGGCGCTTACTGTCGGAGGCGGAGCCCTGCAGTGCGCCCGCCCCGCCACCAGGCCTACTGGACAACGCCCACAGGTAGCCGACGGACGCACTGCGCGGGAAGGAAGGGGCCGGTCCATGGACCTGCTGATCGACGTGCGAGTGGCGCGACGAGATGGCACGACGGCATCGCCATTCCCGGAGGCGCGGGACCGCACGGTCCGCCTCCGGGCCGACCACGGCGGCACCGTCCCCGACCTCATCGCCGCGCTCCTGAGCGACCTCGACCCCGCGGACCGGCCGCAGCAGGCCACCTGGGCGTGGAACCTGCGCACCGGCCGCCGCCTCGACCCGGCCCGCCCGCTCGGCGCGCAGGGGCTGCGGTGCGGCGACACGATCGTGCTCGGCCCGCCCGAGCAGGCGCCCGAGGCGCCGGTCGCACCGCCCGAGCACCGCTTCGAGCTGCTCGTCGTCGCCGGGCCCGACGCCGGCCGGTGGCTGCCGCTGCCGGCCGGGGAGTTCGTCATCGGCACCGACCCCTCCGGTGACCTGGTCCTCGCCGACCCGTCCGCCGGCCGCCGCCACCTGCACCTGGGCATCGGCAGCCACGAGGTCGCCGCGACCGACCTGCGCTCGCCGGCCGGCACCACCATCGACGGCGAGCCGCTGACCGGCACCGTCACCCTCGCCCCGGGGCAGCTGCTGCGCCTCGCCGGCACCCTCCTCACCGTCGAGGAGACCCCCGCCCTCGACGTGGCCGTGGGACCGCCGCCGGCCGTGTGGCTGCCGGCGGTGCCGCAGCCGCCGAAGAAGCGGCGCCTGGCGTTCCGGCGCTCGACTCTCGACCCGGTCGCCGAGTTCGCCGCCGCCGTCGAACGCGCCGAGGCCGACGCCGCCATCAAGCACCGGGCGGTGCTGCGGATGCGGCGCGCCGCGATGCCGAGCCTGGCGCACCTCGCCCGCGCCGCCGACCGGTACGCCGCCGCTATCGACAACCCGGACGCCGCCCCCACGAGCTCGGCAGCGGCCCGGACCGGTCTCTGGGCGCGCCGCCCCGACGACCGGGACTTCCTCACCCTGCGGCTGCGGACCGCCGACCTCCCGGGCCGGCTCAGCTTCGAGCAGCCGCCGCCCGGCCCCGGCGCCGACCCGGCCCACGTCGAGCGGACCGACGCCCTGCGGGCCCGGCACGCCGTCGACCGGGACGTGCCCGTCGAGGCCGACCTGCGGGTCCTCGGCGCGCTCGGCGTCGCCGGACCCACCGACGTCACCGACGGGGTGCTGCGCTCCTGGCTGACCCAGCTGGCGACCCTCGCCAACCCCACCGACCTGGCCGTCGTCGTGCTCAGCGACGCGCCGGAGTGGGTCTGGACCGGCTGGCTGCCGCACACCCGGACGCTGACCGCGGCGATCGCCCCCGGCGCCCGCACGATCGCCGCGGGTGAGGAGGACCGGCTGCAGGTCCTGGCGCTCGTCGAGGCGCTGCTGCGCCAGCGGCGCCGGGGCCGGCACGCGATCGCCGAGTCGTTCGTGCCGCACGTCGTCTTCGTGTTGCCGGATCCGTCGCTGGTACCGCCGGCGTCCCTGACCCGCCTCGTCGAGGAAGGCCCGCGCTGCGGGATCAGCCTGCTGGTCGGCGCCCGGACCCGTGACGAGCTGCCCCCGGGCGTCTGCGTGCAGGACGGTGAGCCGCTGCCGGCGGACGTCGCGACACGGGTCGCACACGCGCTCGCCGCCACACCCGACGCCGCCGGCAGCGCCGCGCCGCGGGTCGCGCCCCTGGCGGAGGTGCTGCACCTGACCGAGCTGAGCCCGAGCGCGATCGTGAAGCGCTGGGTGCCGTCGACCCGCGACCGTGGCCTGGCCGCGCCGATCGGGCTCGGCGGCATGGCGCCCGGCGGGGTCGGGCCGGTCAGCGTGGACCTGCGCCGGGACGGGCCGCACGGGCTCGTCGCGGGCGTGGGCGGCTCCGGCCGCTCGTGGCTGCTGCGGTCGTACCTGGCCGCGCTGGCCGCCACCTACCCGGCGAACCGCCTCACGTTCGTCCTCATGGACTTTCCGCCCGCCCCCACCTCCGGCGCCGCTCCTGCCGCCGCGTCGGATCCGGCCGCCGGCTCCGCCGCGGTCGGCACGTTCGCGGAGTGTGTCTCGCTGCCGCACACTGTCGGCGTCTTCACCGACACCGACCCGCACCAGGCCCGCCGGGTCCTCGTGTCGCTCAACGCCGAGCTGCGCCGCCGCGAGGCCGTCCTGCGCCGGCACTCGGTCAAGGACATCGTCGAGATGGAGCGCAAGTTCCCGGCCGCGGCCCCGGCGAACCTGCTCGTCGTCGTCGCCGAGTTCGTCGACGCCCCCGCCGACTTCGTGTCCGGCCTGCGGGAGCTCGCCCGCCGCGGCCGGCACGCCGGCGTCCACCTGCTGCTGGCGACCGCGAAACCGCACGGCGCCGTCGACGACGACCTGCGCGCCGAGGCCGACCTGCGCATCGCGCTGCGCGTCGAGGAGGAGGCCGACAGCCTCGAGGTGCTCGAACGCCCCGACGCGGCACACCTGTCGCCGCTGCTCGCCGGGCGGGCGTTCGTGCGGACCGCCGAGGGCGGCTTCCAGGCCGTCCAGGTCGCCTACGGCGGGTTCCGGTCCCCGGCCGGCCGCCGCGCCATCCCCACGACGGTCACCGAGGTCCGCTTCGAGTCCGGGCTCATCGACCGCGAGGCGAGGGGTGGTGGCGCTGTCGCGCCGATCGGTGGCGACGACTCCGCGCCGACGGACCTGCAGCGGCTCGTGGAGGCGATCAGCGCCGCGCACCGCGAGGCCCGCGTCCCCGACCAGCCGAGGCCGTGGCAGCCGCCGCTCGCCCAGTCGTACACCCTGGACGAGCTGACCCAGCCGGAGACGACGGCCCACTCATCTGGCTTCGCCGCCGCGATCGGCATGGTCGACCTGCCCAACTCGCAGGCCCGCCAGGTCTGGCAGCTCGACCTCGACGAGCTCGGCCACCTGCTCGTCTTCGGGCCCACCGGCGGCGGCAAGAGCAGCCTGCTCGACACGATCGCCGCCTCGTTCTCGTCGCGGTTCGACGGCACCCGGCTGCGCGTGTACCGCGTCGACGGCACCGCCGTGGATCAGGCCGAGGCGCTGCTCGCCACGATCGAGAAGCTGGTCATGGAGCGTGCCGCGCTCGCCGAGCACGCCGGTGCCCGGGTCCTCGTCCTCGTCGACGGCCACGACGTGCGGCTCAACGACGCCCTCATCCGGCTCGCCGGCGACGGCAAGGCGGTCGGCGTGCACCTGGTCCTGGCGACCGAGCAGCGCAGCGCCGTGCCGACGGCCCTGTCACGGCTCATGCCGGGCCGGATCGTGCTCCGATCCGCCGGCCGGGGCCTCGTCGAGGGCACGATCGAGCTGCAGACGGCCCTCGCCACGCCACCCGACGCACGCACCGTCACAACACCTGCACAACGCCCCCGCCAGTTGCAGCTCGAGGTCTGAGTACGCTGAACCACCGTGCAGCACAACTACCACGCAGGCTTCGCGTGCTTCGTCGGCCGGCCCAACGCGGGCAAGTCGACGCTCACCAACGCGATCGTCGGCCAGAAGATCGCGATCACGTCGGCGAAGCCGCAGACCACGAGGCACACCGTCCGCGGTGTCGTACACCGGCCGGACTCGCAGCTCGTGCTCGTGGACACCCCCGGGCTGCACCGCCCGCGGACCCTGCTGGGGGAGCGGCTCAACGACCTCGTCCGGGCCACCTGGAGCGAGGTCGACGTGATCGGCCTCTGCCTGCCCGCCGACGAGGAGATCGGCCGCGGTGACCGCTTCATCACCGGCGAGATCGCCGAGCTGAAGGCCACCCTCGTGGCGGTCGTCACCAAGACCGACCTCGTCGACCGCGGCAAGCTCGCCGAGCGGCTCCTCGCCGTCCAGGAGCTCGGCGACTTCGCCGACATCGTGCCCGTCAGCGCCGTCTCCGGCGCGCAGGTCCAGACCCTCGTCGACGTCATGATCAAACACCTGCCGGAGTCGCCACAGCTGTACCCGGACGGCATGCTCACCGACGAGCCCGAGCACGTCCTCATGGCCGAGCTCATCCGTGAGGCCGCCCTCGAAGGCGTCCGCGACGAGCTGCCGCACTCGATCGCCGTCCTGGTCGAGGAGGTGCTCGTCGAGGAGAGCGGCCTGACCAGGGTCTTCGCCGACATCTACGTGGAGCGCTCCAGCCAGAAGGCGATCGTCATCGGCCATCAGGCGAGCCGCCTCAAGGACGTCGGCACCCGCGCCCGCCGCGAGATCGAGGACCTCGTCGGCGGCCGCGTCTACCTCGACCTGCACGTGCGGGTCGCCAAGGACTGGCAGCGGGACCCGAAGCAGCTGCGGCGCCTGGGCTTCTGAGAGTTTCGGGGTTCTGACATGTCCGGCGCCGGGTCTTCCTTCAGAGGGAAGCTGTACCGCGATGACGCGCTCGTCCTGCGGGTGCAGAAGCTCGGCGAGTCCGACCGGATCATCACCCTCTTCACCCGCCGGCACGGCCGCATCCGCGCGGTCGCCAAGGGCGTCCGGAAGACCATGTCGAAGTTCGGCGGCCGGCTGGAACCCTTCGGCCACGTCGACGTGCAGCTCCTCGAGGGCCGCAGCCTCGACGTGATCAGCCAGGTGGAGGGCGTCGACCTGTACGGGCGCCGCATCATGGACGACTACCCGCGCTACACGGTCGCCTCCGCGATCGCCGAGACCGCCGAACGGCTCACCCCGGTCGAGCAGGAGCCGGCGCTTCGCCTGTACCAGCTGACCCTCGGCGCCATGAAGGCCCTGGCCCTCGGCGAGCACGGCAGCAGCCTGGTCCTGGACGCCTACCTGCTGCGCGCGATGGGCGTGGCCGGCTGGGCCCCCGCGCTGAACGAGTGCGCCGTCTGCGGCACCTCCGGCCCGCACCGCGGGTTCTCCGTGCCCGCCGGCGGCGCCGTGTGCCCCGACTGCCGCCCGCCCGGCGCGTCGCACCCGGCGCCTGCGACGATCGAACTGATGGCGGCGCTCGCATCATCGGACTGGCTGGTCGCCGACGCCAGCGAGCCCAACCATCGGCGCGAGGCCAGCGGGCTGGTCGCGGCGCATCTGCAGTGGCACCTGGAGCGGGCGCTACGCTCACTCCCGCTGGTAGACCGGGACGACACCACCCGTGGCAGCGTCCGGGATCGAAAGGAAAGTTCGTGAGCAGATTTCGTCCGCCGTCGCAGCACCCCAGCGGCGCCCGCCCGCCGGCGCTGCCGAAAGAGGCCGTGCCGCAGCACGTGGCGATCATCATGGACGGCAACGGCCGCTGGGCGAAGCAGCGGGGCCTGCCCCGCACCGCCGGCCACACCGCCGGCGAGGCCGCCCTCTTCGACGTCATCGAGGGCGCGCTCGAGCTCGGCGTCAAGTACGTGAGCGCCTACGCCTTCTCGACCGAGAACTGGAAGCGGTCCCCGGACGAGGTCCGCTTCCTCATGAACTTCAACCGCGACACCATCCACCGCCGTCGCGACGAGTTCCACGAGATGGGCATCCGCGTCCGCTGGGCGGGCCGCCGCCCCAAGCTGTGGCGCAGCGTCATCAACGAGCTCGAGTACGCCGAGGAGCTCACGAAGCGCAACGACAAGCTCACCTTCACCATGTGCGTCAACTACGGCGGCCGGGCCGAGGTCGCCGACGCCGCCGCGCGCATCGCGCTGGACGTGCAGGCGGGCCGGCTCAAGCCCGACCGCATCACGGAGAAGACCTTCGCCCGCTACCTCGACGAGCCCGACCTGCCCGACGTCGACCTGCTGGTGCGCAGCTCCGGCGAGATGCGCACCAGCAACTTCATGATCTGGCAGGCGGCGTACGCGGAGTTCGTCTCCGTCGACACCCTCTGGCCCGACTTCGACCGCCGCCACCTCTGGTACGCCTGCGAGGTCTACGCGAAGCGCGACCGCCGCTTCGGCGGCGCCATCCCCAACCCCGTCGTGCCGACCCTGACCAGCTGAAACTGCTCCACGTCACCGGCCGATCACCGGATTGAAGATCAATTAGGTGAGCTGAGGTACGGTGTGGGAAGCAGTCGGCCGTCACCGGGGTCCGCGTCGTCTTGCTGCCGGGGTCGCTCGCAGCGGGCCGTTTCCGCGGATCGCTTCGGGGCGCCATCGCTCGCTCGCCCGCGCGTAGATCGCTCACCGCCGGCGGTGCTGTCTCCGGCGGCGGTGCTGTCTCCGGCGGCGGTGCTGGACCCTGCCGGCCGGGCAGTCTCCGGCTGCGCCTCGGCCTTGGCCTCGGTCGGGCGTGGCAAGTGGCTGGGCTCTCGCCCGGCGGCCAGGCGCCAGGTGGCGTGGTTGCCATCCGTGCCACGGTTGCGGTGAGGTTCCCCTGCCGCCGCCCTCACATGGTCCAGCGCCGCCGAGGGCGTCATTCGGTGTTTCCACGCCGTCGTTGGCTTTTCCAACCAGTGCCCATCACGCCGACCGCCAGCGCCGCGTTCGCCGTGCGTGGTCCTGGTGGTTGCTGTCCGCGTGCGGGGTCCGCCGATCCATGTGGGATTTCGTAGTAGCAGGCCAGCACGGAGGGTGGGTTCTTTCTGCCCGGCCCAGGGCTGGGCGCCAGGTGGCGTGGTTGCCGTCCTTGCCGTGGTCGCGGTGATGTTCTCCGGCCTTCGTCCTCGCATGGTTCAGCGCTGTCGAGGGCGTCATTCGGTGTTTCCGCGCCGTTGTTGGTTTCCAGGACCAGTGCACATCCTGCTGACTGCCGGCGCCGCACCCGCCGTCGTCGGCTTTCACGACCAGTGCACACCGCTCCGGCCGCCGGGGTTCCAGTTCTCTTGGGTTGATCGTTGTCGTTGTGATCGAAGTCGTGCAGTGGTCGCTCGGGCGGCCAGGGCTGTCCTTCGATCAAGACGGCGTTCGCGTGCCGGTTTGCGGAGTCGTGTGCGGGGCGTTGGTGTTCCACCTCATGATCCCGTGGTCACCGGAACGGTGCCGGATGGCGAACAGTCGGCTTTCCCAGGCCAGGCCGGAGGCGAGGTCCATGTCCAGGCCGCCGTCGACGGCGCGCAGGGCGAGGGCCGGTCCGGGGACGAAGGGCTCGACCATGGCCTTGGCCGTCGCGTACACCTCCGCGGTCGACCAGGCCGATCGTCAGCCAGGCGCTGCGTGCCGCCCACGCCGGGGATGACGCCGGATCGCTCGCTCACGCGCGTGGATCGCTCGCCGCCGGCGGTGCTGTCTCCGGCGCGTGGCCGGCACGTGGCTGGGACCCCCGCCCGGCCGGCGGGCAGCAAGGGCGCCCCGCCGGCCGGCAGGTCAGTGGTCCTGGCAGCAGGGGCGCTGGGAGGCGGACTCGAACGGGACGAGGACGCCGCCGCGGGCGAACTGGGTGACCAAGGTCAGCACGCCGTCGCGCCAGACGGGGCGGACGAAGTCGCCGGTGTCGATCAGCATCTCGGGGACGGCGGTCATGCCGCCGAGGATGACGACGCGGTCGATGGCCGAGTCCGCCAGTACCGACGACACCGCCAGCACGCCGGTGAGCTTCTCCCAGCCGGGGAACAGGACGGCGCGGGCGCCCTCCGGCGGAGTGCCCGAGCCGACGTGGACCTCGCCGCCCTCGAAGTATGTGAACGCGGGGCGGCCGCCCACCAGGATGTGGTGGTCGGCCGCCGTGACGTCGGGGAATCCCATTACCGGGGGAGGACCCAGATCGGGTTCGCGTAGAACCAGAGGTCCTTCCAGGGGTCGGCGTCGCCGACGACGTCGATCGCGGGACCGGCCGGGTCGACCGCCGGGCCGTGGTAGCCGGGGGCGGTGCGGTTGCCGTCGGTGCCGCGCAGCCGGATGTAGAAGGGCTGGTCGACGGGGCCGAGGTCGTAGGTGAACGAGACCGTGCCCGTGGACTTGTTGACCTCGAAGGACTTCACGACCTTCGTGTCGGGGGCCTTGAACGTGTCCTTGTCGGAGACGGCGCCCGTGACGGCGCCGCGGATCACGTCGACGCGGGCGAGGGTCGGCACGAAGTTCGCCCAGTTGGGCGTGTTCGCCAGCTTGATGCGGATGGTGAGCTCGGCGCGCTGGCCGCGGCGCACCACCAGCGAGTCGCCCAGGGTGACGCCGTTGCCGGATCCGAGAGCGCGGACCTGGACGTCGAGGGCGCTGATCAGGCCGCCGTGGTCGACCCAGACGCGGCCGGCCCGCAGGGCCTCCATGACGGCGGCGTAGCCGAAGTTGCGCGCGCCGACGTGGGTACGGCTGTAGTAGCCGGGCCAGAAGTCGCCGGGGGTGAGGCTGGCCGGCTGACCGTACACCGGGTCGAAGTGGTAGCCGTTGGCGTTGAAGTCGGTGTTGTCGGGGCGCTTCGCGGTCTCCTCGTAGACGACGTGGGAGTCCGAGTTCGCGGTGATCCACCACGCCTTGCCCTCGGCGAGGAGGCTGTCCCAGAGGCCGCCGACGGTGGAGGTCATCCAGTCGAAGCCGCCCCAGGTGCGGTAGCTCTCCAGCGGGTAGCCGGGGAACGAGGCGGCGCCGGGCGCGTTGCCGTAGAAGCCGCGGGCGGAGCCGCCACCGGACGGCTTGGCGATGCCGGCGGCCTGGTGGCCGGGGGCGCCCTCGAAGCCGATCGCGATGCGCGGGTTGGCGTCGCGCCAGCCGCGGATCTCGTGCGGCGAGTCGATGCCGTTGCGGGCCGGGTGGTTGGCCAGGAACAGCGCGTCCTGCACCCGCCGCTTCGTGACCTGCTCGCCGAGGAACTTCACGCCGGCGATGGCGAGGGCCTCGGTGACCAGGGATGGGTCGACGGCACCGACGACGGAGCCGTCGAACGTCTTCTCGAACTCCTTCAGCACCGCGACCTCGTTGGCGCCGGGGTGCACGAAGACGGTGCCGTGCTCGGCGGCCGGGATGTTCCACTCCAGGCCCTGGAAGACCAGGACGTCCTTGTAGTCTTCGCGGGCCGCCCGGATGTCGGGGTTGACCTTGTCGACGCCGATCTTCACGTGGCCGGTGCTGCCATGGTCGGTGATGACCATCCAGTCCAGCCCGTACGCGGAGGCGTGCCGGACGTGGTCGGAGACCCGGTACATGCCGTCGCTGGAGAACTGGGTGTGGATGTGGTGGTCGCCGGCGAGCCACTTGTAGCCGTTGCCGAGCGGACGGCCGTGCCCGTGCCGGTCGTAGCCGTCGAAGCCGGCGTGGTCGTCGTCGTCGCCGTGGGCGTGCGCGGTCCCGGCGCCGGCGAGGGCACCACCGGCGGCGGCCGCGGCGCCGAGCAGGCCGGCGCGGCGAAGGAAGCCGCGGCGGGAGACGTCGCCGGGGGAGAGCTCACTGTCGGGGATCGAGGCGTCGAGCACCGCGGGGACGTCGCCGGCAGCCTGCGGCATGTCCTCGTGGTGATGGTGGTGGCCGTGGCCCATGGTGGGGGCTCCGTTCAGAGTCGATGGTCCTCACCGGGGAATCTCGACGGCCTGAACGAACATCAGGTAGCGACGTGGCTATGTGTGCACGAACTTCAGCAAGATCAATGCTGTCGCGAGGGTCGCGCCGGCCAGCACGACCGACCCGTCGGACCAGCCGAAACGGGTCTCGCGGGCGCTGGTGCGGGGCTGCCCCCGGTCGAAGCCGCGGGCCTCCATCGCGGTGGCGAGCCGGATGCCGCGCCGGATCGCGCCGACGAGCAGCCCGAACGTCGCCGACGCCGCGAGCCGCAGGTGCGCGACCGGGTTCCAACCGGCGTCGATGCCGCGGGCCCGCCGGGCGAGGCGGATCAGCCGGTACTCGTCGGTGAGCAGCGGCACGAGCCGGAACGCGGCGAGCGCGCCGATCGCGAACCGCGGCGGCACCTTCAGGTGCGCGATGAGCGAGTCGGCGAGGTCGGTGGGGTCGATCGTCGCGAACATCACGAACCCGGGCAGGCCGATCGCGATGAGCCGCAGCGCGTAGCCGAGCGCCGGCTCGTGCACGTCGAAGCCGGCGACGGTGCCGACGACCGGGCCCGTCCGGGCGCCGAGCAGCACCGTGAAGACGAGCACGACCGTCGCCGACAGCAGCAGCGGCCACCCGCGCTGCCACAGCTGGCGGGCGCTGAGGCCGGTCAGCGGCAGCAGCGCCAGCTCGACGGCGATCGCGACCGCGGTGACGAACGGGTCGACGGTCGACAGCACGGCGGCGGTGAGCAGCGCCGCCGCGAGGAGCTTCGCGGTCGCGTCGCGTTTCCTGATCCAGTCGCTCATCGGCGGTCCAGGCGCAGCCGGCGGTCGCCGATCGCCCGCACGAGGTCACGGTCGTGGGTGACGATCACCAGCCCACGGCCCTCGTCCCGCAGGTCCGCCAGGAGGTCCACCAGCTCCCGCCACGTCCGCGGGTCCTGGCCGAACGTCGGTTCGTCGAGGATCAGCAGGTCCGGGGCGGCGGCGAGAGCCGTGGCGACGCTGAGCCTGCGCTGTTCGCCGCCGCTCAGGGTGTACGGGTTGGCGAGGGCGAGCTTGTCGAGGCGCAGCCGGGCCAGCAGTTCGTCGACGACCCGCGGGTCGCGGCCGCCGAGAAGCAGCTCGTCGCGGACGGTCGACGTGACGAACTGGTGCTCCGGGTTCTGGAACACCGAGCCGATCCGGCCGGCCAGCGTCGAGGCCCGCCAGCGGTGTGGCGGCCGCGCGAAGCCGGGGGAGGCGACCCGGCCGGGTTTGTCCGGCTTCGTCAGCCCGCCGAGCAGCAGCGCGAGGGTCGACTTGCCGGCGCCGTTGGGGCCTTCGACGACCAGGGCCTCGCCGGCGCGGACGACCTCGTCGACGACGTTGCCGGTGTGCCGCAGTGCCAGCCGCTCCGCGGTCAGGAGGACCGGACCGGGGCCGGCACCCGGACGGTGCGGCACGACGAGCGGCTCCTGCTCCTCACCCAGCGTGATCACCCGGTCGACCAGGGTCAGCGCCTCCTCGAGGCGGTGTTCGACGAGGATCATGGTGGCGTCGACGTCGTGGAGGGCCTTCGCGAGCGCCGCCCGTACCAGCTGAGCACCCGCCGGATCGAGGTTGGCGGTCGGCTCGTCGAGCAGGAGCAGGCGCGGCCGCGCCACGAGCACGCCGGCGATCGCGAGCCGCTGCTGCTCACCGCCGGACAGCTGGGCCGTGTCACGGTCGCGGTCGTACGGGAAGCCGACGGCGGCGAGGGCGGCGTCGACCCTCGGCCAGATCTCGTCGCGGGGGACGCCCCGGTTCTCCAGGCCGAACGCGACGTCGTCGCCGCACCGGCTCATGACGAGCTGGGTCTGCGGGTCCTGGAAGACGATGCCGGTGCCCGCCCTGCGCTGCCGGGCCGGCGCGCCGTCGACGAGCACCTCGCCCTCCTGCTCGCCGGAGTCCTCGGCGAGCAGGCCGGCGAGCGCGGCGAGCAGGGTGCTCTTGCCGGCGCCGGAGGCGCCCGCCAGGAGGACCCGCTCGCCGTGCTCGATCCGCAGGTCGAAGTGGCGGACCGCCCAGGCCTTGCGCCCGGCATGCCGCCACCCGAATCCCTTGAACTCGACGGTGCTCAACGTCAGACTGCGGCCCGTTCGCGGCCCGACGGGAAGCGGTCCAGCACGCCGGTCGTGGCGAGCGAGCGCTGCAGCGCCCACGAGCCGGCGCCGGCGATGACCGCGCCGCTGGCCATGACGATCGCCGCGTACAGGGCCTTGTCGGTGTTGCTGAACGCGCCGTAGTAGATGTTGAGGTCCAGCAGGGCCGCGCCGCCCCCGGCGAGGGCACCGGCGACGAGCGCATTGCCGAGCTTGAAGCTGCGGTATCCGGTGAACGCGAAGCCGAACTCGCCGCCGACGCCCTGCACCAGGCCGGACAGCAGCACGCCGAGGCCCCAGGTCGAGCCGAACAGGGCCGAGACCAGCGCCGCGACGAACTCGGTGTAGAGCCCGGCGCCCGGCTTGCGGATCACGAGCGGGCCGAGCACGCCCGGGATCAGCCACACGCCGTAGATGAAGGCGCGCCACGGCAGGGCGACGCTCTCCATGGCGTTCCACAGGTTGTTCCACGCGTAGAACACGGCGGCGAACGCCACCGCGATGACCGACGCGACGATGATGTCGACGGTCCGCCAACGGGTTTCCACTTCGGTGCCTCCTGGTCCGGGGGTGAGCCAGAAGGAGTCGCGACGCCACGCCGCTGGTGCGGACGTGGCGCGGGCGTGAGGTGACCGAGCTTCCTGCGCTGGCATTACCCAGATCAGGTTCGAGGGTCTGCGGCTTTCTCGCCGCACTCTCAGCGCTGTGCGCTCCCCTGTCGGATGTGAAGTTGTTTCCCGACGGTAACAGTGAACGATTCCCGCTCGTAGGTCCCCGTCGTGAAAATCACGGCGCTTGATCCTTCTCCGCGAGGCATGGCCTTTGCTACTGGCGGGTAATAGCCTGGTCGGTACTGGACTGACACCTGGGGGTGCCGCAATGACGCAGGTCGCTTCCTCGCCCACCGCTAGCAGTACGCACACCGAGAAACACGCGCGCAAGGTCATCGAGGCCAGCCGCGAGCAGGAGTGGCGCAAACCGAGCTTCGGCAAGGAGCTGTTCCTCGGCCGATTCCGCCTCGACCTGATCGACCCACCGCCGGCGGACAAGCAGGCCGCCGAAGGCCAGGTGTTCCTGGCGAAGCTCCGCTCGTACATCAGCGGCGTCGACGGACAGCAGATCGAACGCGACGCCCGCATCCCCGACGAGGTGCTCCGCGACCTGGGCTCGCTCGGCGCCTTCGGGATGAAGATCGACACCAAGTACGGCGGCCTCGGGCTGTCGAACCTCGACTACTGCCGCGCCCTCGCGCTGGTCGGGTCGGTCAACCCGTCGATCGGCGCGCTGCTGTCGGCGCACCAGTCGATCGGCGTGCCACAGCCGCTGAAGCTGGTCGGCACCGACGAGCAGAAGTCCCGCTTCCTGCCCCGGCTCGCCGGCGGCGAGGTGTCCGCGTTCCTGCTGACCGAGCCCGAGGTCGGCTCGTACCCGGCGAACCTGCGCACCTCCGCCGTGCCGACCGGGGACGGCGACTACCTGCTCAACGGGGTCAAGCTCTGGGCCACCAACGGCACCCTGGCCACGCTGTTCGTGGTGATGGCGCTGGTACCGCGCTCCGAGGGGCACCGGGGCGGCATCACGGCGTTCGTGGTCGAGGGTGACGCGCCCGGGGTCACGATCGAGCGGCGCAATGCGTTCATGGGCCTGCGCGGCCTGGAGAACAGCGTGACGCGCTTCCACGACGTGCGGGTGCCCGCCGCCAACGTCATCGGTGGCGAGGGGCAGGGCCTGCGGATCGCGCTGAGCACCCTGAACACCGGCCGGCTGTCGCTGCCCGCCATGTGCGTCGGCGCCGGCAAGTGGTGCCTCAACGTCGCCCGCGAATGGGCCGCGGAACGGGTCCAGATGGGCCGCCCGATCGGCTCGTACGAGGCGATCGCGAAGAAGATCGCGTTCATCGCCGGCTCCACGTACGGCATGGAGGCGATGCTGGAGCTGTCCTGCCGCCTCGCCGACGACGAGCAGAACGACATCCGCATCGAGGCCGCGCTGGTCAAGCTGTACGCGAGCGAGCTGGCCTGGAAGGTCGCCGACGAGCTGGTCCAGATCCGCGGCGGCCGCGGCTACGAGACCGCCGACTCCCTGGCCGCCCGCGGCGAACGCCCCATCCCGGCCGAGCAGATCCTCCGCGACGTGCGGATCAACCGCATCTTCGAGGGCTCGACGGAGATCATGCACCTGGCGATCGCCCGCGAGGCCGTCGACGCCCACCTCTCCGTCGCCGGCGACATCATCGACCCCGACGCCGGCCTGGGCGCGAAGGCCAAGGCCGCGGGCCGGGCCGGCGGCTTCTACGCCAGGTGGCTGCCGACCCTGGTCACCGGCAAGGGCCAGCTGCCGTCCGGCTTCAGCGAATTCGGCCCCCTCGCCCAGCACCTGCGGTACGTCGAGCGCTCCTCCCGCCGCCTGGCCCGCGAGACCTTCTACGGCATGGCCCGCTGGCAGGGCAAACTCGAACACAAGCAGGGCTTCCTCGGCCGCGTCGTCGACATCGGCGCCGAGCTCTTCGCGATGTCCGCGGCGTGCGTGAAGGCCCGCAGCGAGCGCGAGACCCGGCCCGAGGGGGTCGAGCTCGCGGACCTGTTCTGCCGCCAGGCCACCCTGCGCGCAGAGGCCCTCTTCCGCGACCTGTGGGACAACGCCGACGGCGTCGAGGCCGCCGCCGCGAAGCGGGTCATCGCGGGCCGCTACCTGTCCCTGGAGGAGGGGATCATCCCGCCCTCGGCCGCGGCGGCCGGCCCGTGGCTCGCCGCCTGGGAGCCGGGCGCGTCGGCCGCCGAGGACGTCCGCCGCCGCTTGTGACCTCCCCGCGTGCGGGCGGTCGGCCGGTCTCCGGCCGGCCGCCATGCGCGCCCGCGGCGTTCCGGCCGCCATGCGCGTGGGCGGTCGGCCGGGTCGCCGGCTGACCATCCCGTGCCCGCGGCGCTTCTGGTCACCCCCACGACCGCGTCTCGCGCGCGGGCGGGGTGCTTTCGATCAGGCCGTCGTCGCTCCACCAGGGCCGGGCTCAGAGGCGATCCGAGGTCGGCACCGGGCCGGGCGGCGCGTCGGCGTTCCGCTTCATCAACACGCTACTTCACCCCACCTAATTGATCTCCAAACGGGTATTGGAGCGATCACCGGGAGTGGTCTGTGCTGATAGCGGAGGCAGCCGCAGGCCGAGGCTGCGCAACTCCAGGCTGGCGAGGGCCTCGACCGCCTGCTTGTCGCCCTTGCGCCACAGGGCGGCGATCTCCGGGTCGATCTTCACCAGCTTGCCCAGCGGCTGGGTGGCCAGGGCGCGCAGGGCCAGGAGGTCGCGGCCGGTGGTGGCGTGGCGCAGCCGGGCCGCCGAGCCGGCCCGGCGGATCCAGCGGATCCGCAGCGGCAGCCACACCAGGACCAGCGTCGCGACCGGCACCGCGATCACCAGGACCGACAGGATCCAGGCCAGGTCGTTGACGATGTTCTGCTGCTGGTGGCCGGCGTCGGCGAGGGAGCGGGCGGCGTTCGCGGCGCTCGTGAAGGGGGCGGCGACCGAGTCCGGCACGCCCGGCACACCGTTGATCTTGTCGCCGGCGCCCTGGAGGTTGTCGGCCAGTCCGGTCCCGGCGCTCTCGAGCTTCTGCCCGGGCACCGCCAGCTTCTGGATGAGGTCGAACAGCGTCATCCCCAGCCTGACCCAGACGTAGGCCCACACGACCACGAACACGTCGGTGAGGGACTGCCGCAGGGCGGTGGGGGCACGGTCGGCATAGAGCTTCACCGTTCCAGCCTGACGGAAGGGTGCTGTGACCGCACTGTGTGCGGCGATCAGGAGCCGTTCGACTCCCGGGCGTGGGAGACGGCGTCGGCGACGATGTGGGCGATGTGGTCGTCGGTCAGCGCGTACGCGATCTCGCGGCCCCGGCGGGAGCCCCGCACCACGCCCGCGCCGCGCAGGACGCGCAGGTGCTGCGAGACGAGCGGCTGCGGCGCGCCGAGGGTGTCGACGAGCTCGTGGACGCAGCGGGGGCCGCCGGCGAGCTCGGTCACGATGCGGATGCGCAGCGGGGCGGCGAGGGCACGCAACAGCTCGCCGGCCGCTTCGTAACCCTCAATGCTCGACATGTGCGCAACGGTAACCGTTGTCAGTAACCACGGTCGAGCACCACCTCGGGTGTGGAGCGCTCCTCCGTCGCGTTTCCGGCTGTTGTACGACGGCGCGCCGCCCTCCAGATCGTGCCACCGACCGTGACGACGAAGAAGCCGGCGATCGCGAGCAGGACGACGGTGGCGCCGGGGCCGGTGTCGGCCTCGGTGGAGATCCAGATGCCGCCGCCGGAGACGGTCAGCCCGAGCAGCACGGCCACGAGCATCGTCGCCTTGAAGCCGCGGGTGATCTGCTGCGCGGTCGCCACCGGCACGACCATGAGGGCGCTGACCAGCAGGAGCCCGACGGCCCGCATGGCCACGGTGACGGTGACGGCGGTCGTGATGGCGAGGACCAGGTTGAGGGCGCGGACCGGCAGGCCGGACACCCGCGCGTACTCTTCGTCGTGGCAGACGGCGAAGAGCCACGGGCGGAGCAGGACGGCGACGGCGAGCACCGCGCAGCCCAGGACGAGCATCACCGCCAGGTCCTCCCGGCTCGTCGTCAGCGGTGAGCCGAAGAGGTACGTGACGAGGCTGCGACTGCTCTGCTCGTCGGACAGGTTGACGAGGACGACGCCGCCGGAGATGCCGCCGTAGAACAGCATGGCGAGGGCGACGTCGCCGGAGGTCTTGCCGCGCTCGCGGACGAGCTCGATGACGACGGCGCCGAGGGCCGCCGCGACGACCGCCATGAGCACGGGTGACTGGTGCAGCAGCAGGCCGAACCCGACGCCGGTGAGCGCCACGTGGCCGAGGCCGTCGCCGATCAGCGACAGCCGCCGCTGGACGAGGTAGATGCCGATGGCGGGCGCCGACGCACCCGTGATCAGCGCGCCGACGAGAGCGCGGATCATGAAGTCGTACGTGAACAAGCTCATGCGCTGCCCAGGAGGCCGGGCGCCTCGACGGCGGCGTGGGGGTGGACGTGGTCGTGACCCGGTTCGGCGTGGTGGCCGGCGGGCTCCGGGGGCGCGCCGTCGTGGATGATCTCGCCGTGGTGCACGACGACCGCGCGGGTGATCAGCGGCCGCAGCGGGCCGAGCTCGTGCGCCACGAAGACGACGGTGCCGCCCTGGTCGGCGAAGCGGTGCAGGCAGGCGGCGAACGCCTCCTGGCTGCCGGCGTCCACGCCGGCCGTCGGCTCGTCGAGGACCAGCAGCTCGGGCCCGCCGGCGAGGGCGCGGGCGATGAGCACCCGCTGTTGCTGCCCGCCGGACAGCACCGACACGGGCTCGCGGGCCCGGTCGGCGAGCCCGACCGCGGTGAGCGCCTCCTCGACCGCGCGCCGGTCGGCGCGGGACGGGAAGCGTAGGAACCCCCGCCGCGCGAGCCGCCCCTCCGCGACGACCTCACCGACCGTGGCCGGGACGCCGCTGCCGGCGCCGACGCGCTGCGGGACGTAGCCGAGGCGGTGCCAGGACCGGAACCGTTTGAGCGGAGTGCCGAAGAGGCGGACCTCGCCTTTCGCGAGGGGTACCAGACCCAGCGCCGACTTCACGAGGGTGGACTTGCCGGAGCCGTTGGCGCCGAGGATCGCCACGACCTCGGCGGCGGCGACGCTCAGCGTCACCCCGTCGAGCACTGGTCGGCCGTCGTAGGCGACGACGGCCCGGTCCACCTCAAGTACCACGCTGCCGAGCGTGCCTGATAATGGGAATCGTTGTCAACTTGAGGTGAGCTTCACGACGGCCACGGCCACCACGAGCCCGAGGACCACCAGCCGCATCACCCGCGCCCGGGGCGGGTGCAGGCGCCACGTCTTGGCGAGCAGCCACCCGGCGCCGGCGGCCAGGGCGAGCAGGACCGCGGCGCCCAGCGCGCCCGGCAGCACCAGCCCCAGGAACGTGAGCGCGCCGACGCCGAGGAACGCCGCGGTCGGGCTGATCCGGCCCAGCCGGGACAGAACACGCTGGGTCATCTCGGGCAGCTCCTCATGGTCCGGACGCGCGTCCGTATGCTCGCGGCATGCTGGTGGTGACAAGGTTCGTGCTGGACGGCGACGACGACGGCTTCGTCGAGCGGGCCCACGCCGCGCTCGGTGCGCTCGCGGCCTGCCCAGGGTATCTCCGCGGACGCCTGGCCCGCGCATTCGACGACCCGACGCACTGGAGCATCGTCACCGAGTGGCAGTCTGTCGGCGCGTACCGGCGGGCATTGTCCAACTTCGACGTGAAGATGCACGCGACGCCGCTGCTCGCGCAGTCGCTCGACGAGCCGTCGGCGTTCGAGGAGCTCGCCGAGGTCGCCCCCGGGGGCGCGCTCACGGTCACCGCGAGCGACCGCGCATAGGTGACGGGGTAGTTGGCTACTGTTGGGGGCATGATGCCCTCGCCGACCGAGGTGCCGGCGCCGCCACCCGGCCCCGGTGTGGTGACGCCGTTCGCGGCGCCGCCCCGTGACCGGGACCTGCGCGGCCTGTGGATCGGCCTCGGCGTGGGCGGGCTCGTGCTCGTCCTGTGCTGCGTCGGCGGCGTCCTCGGCGGCGGGCTCCTGCTCTCCGGCCTGGAGGGTGTCGCCCGCTCCCAGCTGGCCAGCGTCGTCGATGAGTACCTGGGCGCCGTGCAGGCGACCAAGTACGAGACCGCCCGCGGGCACCTGTGCCCCGAGCTGCAGCGCAGCCACAGCGTCGCCTGGTACGAGAGCCACTACCGCGGCTCCGAGATCCTCGCCTATGCCGTGCACGAGGACCGGGTCGACGTGAACCTCGTGCAGGTCCCGGCGACCGTCAAGCGCCGCGGGATGCCCGAGACGCTGATGACCTTCACCATGCAGCAGCAGACGACCCGGTGGGTGATCTGCGGAGGGGTCGACTGATCCCGCCGCGTGGCCCTGCGGTTAATCTGGTGCGGCTCGCCCGGGCGTAACCGTACCGTCGACGTGGACGTTGACGGTTTACCCGTCTTGACCGACTTTCATCACGCCTTGCCGACAGCCAGTCGCCGTGAGGCCGAGGAGGAACCATGGCCGCCGATCGCATCGATTCCGTCGTCAGCCTCGCGAAGCGCCGCGGCTTTGTCTTCCCGTCCAGCGAGATCTACGGAGGCACCCGCTCCGCCTGGGACTACGGTCCGCTCGGCGTAGAGCTCAAGGACAATGTCCGCCGGCAGTGGTGGCGCACCATGGTCCAGCAGCGCGACGACATCGTCGGCCTGGACTCCGCCGTCATCCTGTCCCGCGACGTGTGGGTCGCCTCCGGCCACGTCGACGCGTTCGTCGACCCGCTGACCGAGTGCGCGTCGTGCCACAAGCGCTTCCGCGCCGACCACCTCGAAGAGGCGTTCGTCGAGAAGCACGGCGAGGGCAAGCCGTTCGTCCTCAGCGAGATCAACTGCCCCAACTGCGGCAACAAGGGCACCTTCAGCGAGCCGCGCATGTTCAACGGCCTGATGAAGACCTACCTCGGCGCCGTCGAGAACGATGAGGGCCTGCACTACCTGCGCCCCGAGACCGCCCAGGGCATCTTCGTCAACTACAAGAACATCGAGAGCGCCGCGCGCAAGAAGCCGCCGTTCGGCATCGCGCAGGTCGGCAAGAGCTTCCGCAACGAGATCACCCCCGGCAACTTCATCTTCCGGACGCGCGAGTTCGAGCAGATGGAGATGGAGTACTTCGTCGAGCCGGGCAAGGACGAGGAGGCGCACGAGTACTGGCTCCAGGAGCGCTGGAACTGGTACCTCGACCTCGGCCTCTCCGCCGACAACCTGCGCTTCTACGAGCACCCGAAGGAGAAGCTGTCGCACTACTCGAAGCGCACCGTCGACATCGAGTACCGCTTCCGCTTCGGCGGCCAGGAGTTCTCCGAGCTCGAAGGCATCGCCAACCGCACCGACTTCGACCTGACCACGCACTCCAAGCACTCCGGCGTCGACCTGTCGTACTTCGACCAGGGCAAGAAGGAGCGCTGGGTCCCCTATGTCATCGAGCCCGCCGCCGGTCTCACCCGGGCCGTCCTCGCGTTCCTGCTCGAGGCGTACGACGAGGACGAGGCGCCGAACACCAGCGGCAGCGTCGACAAGCGCACGGTCATGCGCTTCGACCGGCGGCTCGCCCCGGTGAAGGCGGCCGTGCTGCCGCTGTCGCGCAACGCGGACCTGTCGCCGAAGGCCCGCGACCTCGCCGCGCAGCTGCGCAAGCGCTGGACCGTGGACTTTGACGACGCGCAGGGCATCGGTCGCCGGTACCGGCGGCAGGACGAGATCGGCACGCCGTTCTGCCTGACCGTGGACTTCGACACGCTCAACGACAACGCCGTCACCGTCCGTGACCGCGACACGATGACGCAGGAGCGGGTGTCGCTCGACCAGGTCGAGACCTACCTGATCGAGCGCCTGCCCGGCTGCTAGCGCTTATTGGAAATCAGTTCCGCCCGGTCGGCCGTTCCGGTCGGCGACGAGCCCGGCGAGGGTCGCGAGCGCGATCTCCGGCGGCGTCTTCGAGCCGATGTTCAGGCCGATCGGGCGGTGCACCCTGGCGATCTCCCCGTCGGGGACACCGAGGTCACGCAGGGCTTCGACGTGCGGTCCGGGGTGCCGGGGGTTGCCCATCACCCCGATCCAGCGGGCCGGTGAGGCGAGGGCGTCCCGCAGTACGACTCCCAGCTCCGGCCGGTCGTGATCGGTGACCACGACGTCGGTCCCGGCATCGATGACCACACCGTCGAGGCCCGGGTCCGCCAGGGCGACCCGGAAGCCGAGGGTCGCCGCGAAGTCCAGCAGGTGCGCGGCGACCGGGGTGTCGAACACCGCCACCAGTGCCCGTGTTGTGTTCATGCGGTTCGCCGAACTGTCATACCTGGACGGTAGCCTCCAGACGTGACGATGACGCAGGAGCCTTCTTCGTCGGCCACCGCCGCCCGACCGCGGCGGAGGGTCGGCTCGGTCGAGGTGCTCGCCGCGCTGCTCGTGGTGGTCGTCCTGTTCCGCGGCCCGCTCACCGAGTCGCTGTCGGCGCCGGCGCTGCAGACCTGGCTGACGGTGTTCGTGTCCGTGATGACCCAGGCGATCCCGTTCCTCGTCTTCGGGGTCGTGCTGTCGGGCGTCATCGCCGTGTTCGTGCCGCCGTCGTTCTTCGCGAAGGCGCTGCCGAAGCACCCCGCGCTCGCCGTGCCGACCGCGAGCGTCGCCGGCGTCGTCCTGCCCGGCTGCGAGTGCGCGTCCGTGCCGGTCGCCGGCGCCCTGGTCCGCCGCGGCGTGACCCCGGCGGCGGCGTTCGCGTTCCTGCTCGCCTCGCCGGCGGTCAACCCGATCGTGCTCGTCTCGACCGCCGTCGCGTTCCCGGGCCAGCCGCGGGTCGTCGTCGCCCGCGCCCTCGCCAGCCTCGTCGTGGCGTGCCTGATGGGGTGGCTGTGGCAGGCGTTCGGCAAGGGCAGCTGGCTGCGCATGCCCTCCCGGGCGCACCTCGACGGGATGCGGAAGTGGCCGGCGTTCTGGGCCAGCGTCCGCCACGACGTCCTGCACGCCGGCGGTTTCCTGGTCATCGGCGCGGCCGCGGCCGCCGTCATCGCCGTCGCCGTGCCCAAGTCGTGGCTGGCCGGCCTCGCCGCCGACCCGTTCGTCGCGATCCTGGTCCTCGGCCTGCTCGCGGTCCTGCTGTCGATCTGCTCGGAGGCCGACGCGTTCGTCGCCGCCTCGCTGACGCAGTTCTCGATGACGGCCCGTCTCGCCTTCATGGTCGTCGGCCCGATGATCGACCTGAAGCTGTTCGCCATGCAGGCCAGCATCTTCGGCCGCGGCTTCGCCGTCCGCTTCGCCCCGGCCACGTTCGTCCTGGCGATCGCCGTGTCCGCCCTGGTCGGGGCAGTGCTGCTGTGACCACGCCGTCGAGCTCCGCCGCGACGTCTGTGCCCGGCTCCACCGCGTCCTGTGGCGGCGGTGCCTGCGTGCGGGGTCGTGGTGGTCGGGTCCGCCCTGGTCGGGGCGGTGCCGCTGACCACTCTGCCGCGCTCCGCCGTGGTGCCTGCGGTGGCGGCGGTGGTGGTGCCTGCGTGCGGGGTCGCGGTCGTCGGGTCCGCTGTGGTCGGGGCGGTGCTGTTGTGACCGCGCCGTTGAGCTTGGTCGTGTCGGCAGTGGCTGGGGCTGCCGTGGTGGTGGTGGTGGTGCCTGCGGGCGGGGCCGTGGTGCCTGCGTGCGGGGTCGCGGTCGTCGGGTCTGCTGTGGTCGGGGCGGTGCTGTTGTGACCGCGCCGTTGAGCTCTGCTGTGACGTCCGCATCGGCGCCCGCTGTGATGCTCGCGGTGGCGTCGTGCGCGCCGTTTGCGGCAGGAGGTTGGGGGCGCTGGGTTCGCTCCGGTCGGGGTAGGGCTGCTGGCCACTCTGCCGCGTTCCGCCGTGGTGCCTGCGGTGGCGGCGGTGGTGGTGCCTGCGTGCGGGGTCGCGGTCGTCGGGTCCGTTGTGGTCGGGGCGGTGCTGTTGTGACCGCGCCGTTGAGCTTGGTCGTGTCGGCAGTGGCTGGGGCTGCCGTGGTGGTGGTGGTGGTGCCTGCGGG
>NZ_JBIAYW010000013.1:42109-102834 GCF_042898305.1 Dactylosporangium sp. NPDC000521 | reverse complement strand
TGTGACGTCCGCATCGGCGCCCGCTGTGATGCTCGCGGTGGCGTCGTGCGCGCCGTTTGCGGCAGGAGGTTGGGGGCGCTGGGTTCGCTCCGGTCAGGGCGGTGCTGCTGGCCAATCCGTCGTGGTGCCTGCGGTGGTGCCCACGGTGGGGGTCGCGATCGGCGGGCCCGCTCGCGTCGGGGCGGTGCTGTCATGACCGCGCCGTTGAGCTTGGTCGTGTCGGCTGTCGCTGGGGCTGCCGTGGTGGCGGTGATGGTGCCTGCGGACGGGGCCGTGGTGCCTGCGTGCGGGGTCGCCGTCGTCGGGTCCGCTGTGGTCGGGGCGGTGCTGTTGTGACCGCGCCGTTGAGCTCTGCTGTGACGTCCGCATCGGCGCTCGCTGTGATGCTCGCGGTGGCGTCCGCTGTGGGGGTCGTGTCCGGGAGCTGCGGTCGTCGCGTCCGCTCTCGTCGGGGCGGTGCTGTTGCGGCCGCGCTGTCGATGTCCGGTGTGACGTCTGTGGCTGGGGCCGCTGCGACGGTGGCGGGGGTGCCTGCGGGCGGGGGTTGTGGTGGTCGGGTTCGCCCTGGTTGGGGCGGTGCTGTGGTGGTGACGCCGGCGAGGTTCGCTGTGGGGCTTGCGGTTGGGTCTGGTGTGGTGACCGCGGCGGGATGGTGGGCGGTCGGCGGCGGGTTCGTGGGGGCGCGGTTCGTGGAGGCGGTCATGGTTGCGGAGAGCATGTCGACGACGGGCAGGACGGTGCTGGTGTGAACAGGCAGGCGCAGGCGGTCATTCTGCTGCTCGTCGGTGGTGCGGTGCTGCGCGCCAGCCTCACCGACCAGTACCTCAACTACGTGAAGCCGGGTCTGCAGCCGTACCTGATCCTGTCGGGGGCGATCCTGGTGCTCGCCGGGGTCTTCTCGCTCTGGTACGAGCTGCGCCCCGCCAGGCGCGCCGTCGCGGAGAGCGCGGCCGGTGCGGCGGGGGGCTCCGCCGGTGTCCCGGAGGGCGCGGCCGGTGTCTCGGAGCACGACGGGCACGGGCACGATGACGACGGGCACGGGCATGGCAGCGGCGGGCCGAAGGTCGCGTGGCTGCTGCTGCTTCCGGTGTTCGGGCTGCTGCTGGTCGCGCCGCCGGCGCTCGGCTCGTATGCGGCCGGGCGGTCGGGGGCGGCCCTGGTCGAGAAGTCCGACTTCGCGCCGTTGCCGGCCGGTGATCCGGTCAAGCTGACCATGCTCGACTATGCGTCCAGGGCCGTGTTCGACCGCGGTACGTCGCTGGGCGACCGGCGCGTCGAGCTGACCGGCTTCGCGATGCGCGGGCCCGGCGGCACCTGGCTCCTGGCCCGGATGATGGTCAGCTGCTGCGCCGCCGACGCCCGTCCCGTCAAGGTCGCGCTGGCGGGCCAGTTACCCGACGGCCTGCGCGAGGAGCAGTGGCTGCGCCTCACCGGCACGTACACCGACCGCCAGTTGAAGGACACTGTCAACGGCGAGACCATCCCGTTCATCGAGGTGTCTGGGTCCACCCTGATCCAGCCCCCCGCCGAGCAGTACGAATCCTGATCGAGCCGACGCTCAGAGAAGAGACACGCGGAGATGGAAGCGAGACGGCCGGCGTTGCTGGTGCTCGTGCGGCACGCCGAGTCGGCGCGCAACCAGGCGAAGAAGGGCAGCGTCTACTTCGCCGACGACGCGGCACGGCAGGTGGTGCGGGGCGTGCCGGATCACCTGATCGAGCTGACCGCCGACGGGCACAAGCAGGCGGAGCAGACCGGGCACGCGATCCGGGAGCGGTTCGGGGTGTTCGACTACGTGTACACCAGCGGGTATGCGCGGACGGTGCAGACCGCTGAGGGCCTGCTCGCGGCGTATCCGGCTGAGGAGCGGGAGCGGATGCGGGTCCGGACCAACATCTTCGTGCGGGAGAGAGATCCGGGCTTCGCGTACGACATGACGACGGCGGAGGCGGAGGCGGCGTTCCCGTGGCTGAACGAGTACTGGCACACATTCGGCGGGTTCATGGCGCGGCCGCCGGGCGGGGAGAGCCTCGCGGACGTGACGGGGCGGGTGCACACGTTCCTGGACACGCTGTTCCGCGACCGGGCGGGGCAGAAGGTCATGGTGGTCACGCACGGCGGGACGCTGCGGTGCTTCCGGTTCCTGCTGGAGCGGTGGGGCTACCAGGAGGCGCAGCGCTGGCCCGAAGGGCAGACGCCGGCGAACTGCGGCGTCACGACCTACCGGGCGGCGGAGTCCGGTGATCGGCTGGAGCTGGAGGACTACAACCGCGTCTACTGGACGGTCGGCTCCGCCACCGACGGGATATGAGGCCCCCGGCGCCGATCATGCCGGTGTACGGTGTGCGCGTCGATGGGGGAGAGATGCGAGTCAGCTTCACGGTCGAGCCGGATCCAGGTCGGGCCCGCCGAGCCATCAATGCCACCATGGGCGGCAAGCTGCTGCGCCTGTACGTCCTGGGGGCGGTCCTCGCCGCCGCCGGGATCGTCCTGTTCGTCAATGACGTCGCGTCCGGCGCCGCGCCGGTCGCGCTCGGCGCGGGGTTGTTCTGCTTCCCGTGGCTCGTCTCGCGTGCGGCGGCGCAGGCGAAGACCGGACTGCTCGGCGAGACGGTGACGTACGACCTGACCGACGCCGACGTGCAGGCGCACACGAAGAGCCTCAACGTCGGGTACAGCTGGGAGTCGGTCCAGGCGGTCAAGGAGACACCCGAGTTCTGGATCCTGACCGTCGCCAAGGTCAACCCGCTGGTCCTGCCGTGGACGGAGCTGCCCCCGGCCGCCGCCAGTGAGGCCAGGGGGTTCCTGGTGGCGAGAGGACTCCTCGTTGACAGCCACGCCCCCGCCTCGTGACACGGTCGCCCGTCCGCCGGCGCTGATCGACCGCCGGCTGGTCGCGAGGCGGCCGCGGCTTGGGAGGCGGTGTCAGGGGAGACGGTCGGCGAGGGCGAGGAAGCGGTCGTCGGCGTCGTCGTGGACGGTGAGGTGCCAGCCGGACAGGGCGGCCGTCGCGGTCAGGGGGCCTTCGGCGAGAGCGTCGTCGGGGCGGAGGACGCGGCCGTGGCGGGCAGCCAGGGCGGCGCGGCCCGTCGGGTGGAAGAGCACGAGGCGGCCGCCGGGTTTGGTGACCCGGGCGAGTTCGCGCAGGCCGTCGACGGGGTCCGGCAGGTGCATGACGAGACCCGCGGCGAACACGGCGTCGACGCTCCCGTCGGCGAACGGCAGCCTGCTCGCGTCGGCGAGGACCAGCCCGCCGTTGCCCTTCTCCTGGGCCTTGGCGAGCATCTGCGGCGTGTGGTCCAGGCCGATGACCGTGCCGGACGGGCCGACGGCGGCGCGCAGGACGGGCAGGGCGCGGCCGGTGCCGCAGCCGGCGTCGACGACGACCCCACCCGGCGGCAGGCCGGCGGCCTCGACCGCGGCGGCGTAGGCGGGCAGGTCGTCGCCGAACTTCGCGTCCCACGTGCCGGCGCGCACGCCGAAGAAGGCGCGGGACTCCACGAGGTGCCAGCGGCGCCGGTCGAGCAGGCGCGGGTCGACGTGCCGGATCACGGGCCACGCGGGGTCGTGCAGGTCGACGACGACGTCCGCAGTGTCGCCCCGCGCGCCGTCGGCGGCATGCTCCCGCCGCGAGGTGCGCAACCAGACCACGACGTCCCACCCACCCGGTGCACGCTCCCGCGCCTCCGCCCCGTCGGCGACGAGCACCCCGTCGGCGCCCGCTGAGCCGCTGGCACCCGCTGCGCCCTCAACAGCCGCTGAGCGGGAGGCCGAGCGGCCGGTGGCGCGGATGGCAGGGCGGCCGGTGGCGCGGAGGGCGGCGGCGAGGCGGTCGGCCACCGGGCCGGTCATGGCGTCCGTGCCGTCGACGACCACGGCCACGCGGCCGGACGGGACGGACTCCACGAGAAGGGTCATGACCTCGTCCCAGCGGTCCTGTGTCATCGGTCCATCATGCAGAGGGGCGGGCGGGGCCTGACATCATGGGGCGGTGCGGAAGGTACTGATCATCGGAATCGGCGCGGGTGACCCGGAGCACGTGACCGTGCAGGCAATCAATGCCATGAACGCGGTCGATGTGTTCTTTGTGCTGGACAAGGGGGACACGACCGCCGACCTGACCGGGGCGCGGCGGGAGATCTGCGACCGGTTCGCGACGGAGCGGGCGTTCCGCACGGTGGTCATCGCTGATCCGCCCAGGGACCGGGGCGCGGCCGACTACGAGGGCGCGGTGCGCGACTGGCGGGACGAGCGGGCCAGGCTGATCGAGGAGGCGCTGCTCGCCGAGCTCGGCGAGGACGGGGTGGGCGGGATCCTCGCCTGGGGTGATCCGGCGCTGTACGACGGCACGATCCGCATCCTGGACACGATCGCCGCGCGGGGCAATGTGGCGGTCGGCTACGACGTCATCCCGGGCATCACCAGCGTGCAGGCGCTCACCGCCCGGCACAGGATCATGCTGAACCGGGTCGCCGGGGCGGTCCACATCACCACCGGGCGGCGGCTCGGTGCGGGCTGGCCGGAGGGCTGCGACGACGTCGTCGTCATGCTGGACGCGGACCTCGCCTGCCGGGCATACCGGGACGAGGACGTCGACATCTACTGGGGTGCGTACCTCGGCACGCCGGACGAGATGCTCGTCGCCGGGCGGCTCGGGAAGGTGATCGACGAGATCGAGACGGTCCGGCGGGAGGCCCGCGCCCGCAAGGGCTGGATCATGGACACGTACCTGCTGCGGAGGGTCTAGGCGGCCCGGCCCGAACAGGAGGGTCCAGGCGGCCCGGCCGGACAGGAGGGTCCAGGCGGCCCGGTCCGAGCAGGAGGGCCTAGGCGGCCCGGTCCGAGTAGGAGACGGGGCCCGGGACGAGGCGCAGCGGCGCGGGAGCGGGCGGCGGCACCTCGTCGAGCGCGGGCGGACGGCCCCAGCGGCGCGGCGGGCGCCGGCGGTCCGAGGGCGGGCCGGCCGGGTCGAGGGCGGGCCGGGACAGGGCGACCACGATGGCGTAGCCGGCGAGGACGAACCCGTGGCTCACCAGCCGCGCCGTCTCGACCGCGCCGGTGAGCAGGTCGTTGGCCGACAGCAGCGCGAGCAGGGCCACGAACGCCGTCAGCATCGGCAGCGCGCCCGCGGGGGTGGCCCGGCGGGTCGCGATCCAGGCGAAGCCGGCGCCGATCGCCACGTTCCAGGCGGCCGACTCGTGGAACACGTGACCGGCCTGGTGCACGTGGACGGTCGCGGCGTTCGCGGCCTGGGCGATGCCGAGCAGGAACTGCGCCGCGCCGAAGGCGCCGAGGAGCACCCGCAGCGCGTACACCAGCCGCGACCGCCTGAAGAAGGACCATCCGCGCGACGACGGCCCGACGGACGACCGGGGCGACGGCCTGGAGAGCGACCGGGGCGACGGCTTGGCGGGAGGCCGCTCGGAGAAGCCCGCCAGCAGGCGCTCCGCCGGGATCGGCGTGGTGCGCAGGGGCTGGAGCCGGGCCAGCCGCGTCACCGTGAACGCGTCCTGCTGCCACTGCCGGCACGCGCCGCACTGCGCCACGTGCGCGTCGACCAGCGCCGGCGCGACCGGCTCGTCCTCGCCGTCCATCCGGGCGGACAGCGCTTCCCGGAACCGCATGCACTCCACGGACAGGTAGTCGCCGCCGCGGCCGGGGAAGTTCCCGCGTGGCCAGGATCGCCGCTCGAAGGGCGGCGCCACCGGCGGGTGTCCGGTGCGGCCGCCGTCGGCTGGAAAATTTCGGGAACCGCCTCATGGCGGTCGGGCAAGTACGGGTGTGTACTGACCGACAGCCGAGAGGCCTGATGTCCGATGACCAGACCAACCGAGACGGCGGTGGCCACCGAACCGGTGGGCGACGCCGTGATCATCGCGCGGTCCAAGGATGAGCCTGAGCTCTTCGCACTGATCTTCCGCCGGCACGCGCCGGTGATCCAGCGGTACGTGACCCGCCGCCTCGGCCCGTCCGTCGCCGAGGACGTCTGCGCCGACGTGTTCCTCGCGGCGTTCCGGCAGCGGCACCGGTTCGCCGTGGACCGGCTCGACGCCCGGCCGTGGCTGTTCGGCATCGCCACCAACCTGGTGGGCCGGCACCGGCGCGCCGAGATCCGGGCGCTCAGGGCCCTCGAACGCACCGGCGTCGACCCGGTGACGGAGGGGTTCGAAGTGTCCAGCGACGCGCGGCTGGGGGCGGGGGCCGTCAACCGGCGGCTCGCCGCGGCGCTGGCGGCGCTGCGTCCGGTGTACCGCGACGCGCTGCTGCTGGTCGCGTGGGGTGACCTCACGTACGAGGAGATCGCGGTCGCGCTCGACGTGCCCGTGGGAACGGTGCGGTCCCGGGTGAACCGGGCTCGAAGCAGGATGCGCGCGGCACTCGGCGGGGCGGATCCGACATCCATTCAGGAGGCCCTGTGAACGACCTGCAACCACTCCGCGACTTCCGCAGCGAGGTGCCCGAGATGACCGACGTGACACGTGCCGAGCGAGCCTTCGTGACGGCGATGCGGGCGTCGGCGCCGCGGCCCCGGTCGCACCGGCCGCTCATCTTCGCCGCCGGCCTCGCCACCGCGGCGGCCGCCGTCGCCGTGGCCGTCATGATGACCACGACCCCCACGCCCGCGCCGCGGGTGGCCGGCGGGCCGCCGGCGTCGGCCGCCGGCTCGTCCACCCCGCCGGCCGTGAAGATCAAGCCCGTCTCGGTCGCGGAGCTGCTCGACCTGGCCGCCGCGGCGCCCGGCGCGACCAACCCGGGACCGGGGCAGTTCGTCGTCACCGAGTCGCTGATGTCCGACATGGCGGAGCTCGGCGAGGGCGGGCGCTTCCTGTACGCGATGAAGGTCACGACCTGGATCGCGTCCGACAACTCGAAACCGGGCGTGTCCAGGACCGAGCAGCTGGAGCCTCGCCCGTACCCGGGGCAGCCGCTCCCGGCGAACCTTCCCAAGGCCGGCAGCGTCGACGTGCGCGTCCTGTGCCCGGTGAAGGGCGACGTGACCCGGCGGGACTACGCGTACTACGGCACCCTGCCGGCGGACGCCAACGGCATGCTGGACTTCTTCCGGCGGTTCCCCGGCGGCGGCGCCGACAAGAACCACTACCTGTGGAAGGCCGGCATCGAGCTGGCCGCGGCCCCGATGCCGGCGGCGCAGCACGCCGCGGTGCTCCAGGCGCTGAAGCTCGTCCCCGGCGCCACGCTCGTCGGCGACGCGCAGGACACCGCGGGCCGCACCGGCACCGCCGTCGGCCGGGTCGGCCCCGACGGGTGGCGCACTGACCTGATCTTCGACCCGGTCACGTTCGCGTTCCTCGGCTCGCGGACCGTCAACGGGGCCGGCGCCCAGGTCGGTGGGTCTGCGCAGCTGTCCGTCACCGTGGCCGACGCGGCGCCGCCCGCGGCGCTGGGGCCGAAGCAAGGGGCCTGCTGAGGGTTGAACGAGGGGCGGGCACGGGTGCGGCATGTATCGACTAACCTCGACGTCACCGACGCGTCGACGTCGCTCGCGGTGAGGGGATCGGTCGTGACCGGACAGGACCGGATCGACACAACGGTGCCGCACCCGGCCCGCCGCTACAACTACTGGCTCGGCGGCAAGGACCACTTCGCCGCCGACCGTGCCTCCGGCGACGAGATCGCCGCCGCGTTCCCGACCGTCCGCACCGCCGTCCTGGCCAACCGGGCGTTCCTGCGCGGCGCCGTGCGGTTCCTGGCGCAGGAGGCCGGCGTCCGGCAGTTCCTCGACATCGGCACCGGCCTGCCCGTCCCGGACAACACGCACGAGCTCGCGCAGCGCGCCGACCCCACGTCCCGCGTCGTCTACGTCGACAACGACCCGATCGTGCTGACCCACGCGAGGGCGCTGCTCACCGGTACACCCGAGGGAAAGACCGCCTATCTGGAGGCGGACCTGCGCGATCCCGCCGCGATCCTGGACCACCCGGACCTGCGGGCCACCCTCGACCTGGACCGGCCGGTCGGCCTGCTGCTCGTGGCGATCCTGCACTTCATCCACACCGACGCCGAGGCGCTGCCGCTCGTGCGGACCCTGCTGTCGGCGCTGCCCTCCGGCAGCTACCTGGTCGCCACGAACGCCACCGTGGACTTCGCCGGCGAGGCGGGCGCGGCCGCGTACCGGGCGATGTTCGCCGCGGGGCGCACCGACGGCTACGCCCGCACGGCGGCGCAGTTCGGCGCCTTCTTCGAAGGGCTGGAGCTCGTGCCGCCGGGGATCGTCGCCGTCAGCGACTGGCGCGGCGCCTACCCCGACGCCACTCCCGCGGACGTCGCCATGTACGCGGCGGTGGGCCGCAAACCGTGACCCCTGACGTCCCCCGACCGAGCCGGCCGCCGGTCACACCCCGGCGACGGCGTCGCGGACGGTGGTGGGCGGGCGGCCGAGGATCGTCTCGACGTCGTGGGTCAGCCGGTCGTACCGGCCGGCGCGGTGCAGCTTCGCCATGGTGACCAGGTGGTCGCGCAGGTGCCCCGGCAGTCCGAGCGGCGTCAGCGTCTCGTCGATCCACTGCCGCATCGGCACGTCGACGTAGGTGACCGGCCGTCCCAGCGCGGCCGTGAGCTCCGCCGCCATCGCGGTTATGTCCTGCGAGCGTGGGCCCGTCAGCTCGTACACCTTCCCCACGTGCGGCCCGGGATCGGCCAGGATCGCGGCGACGACCTCCGCGACGTCACGCGCCGCGACCGGCGAGGTCCGCGCCGACCCGAACGGCAGCCGCAGCTCCTCACCGCTGACCGCGAGGATCGGGTTCTCGAGGAACACGGTCGGCCGCACGTGCACGACCGGCAGCCCGGACCAGTCCAGCACCCGCTCACCCAGCAGGTGCATCCGGTGCTGCGCCGACTCCGCGGTGCTGGTGAGCGTCATCTCCGACACCGTCATCTGCGACATGTTGACCAGCACCTCGAGCCGCCCCACCTCCCGCGCCGCGGCCGCGATGGTGACGGTCGCCTGCAGGAAGCTCGCCGACACGCTCATCCCGAAGTACACCCGCCCGCAGCCGTCGAGCGCCCGCACGACGTCACCCGCGTCGGTGAGGTCCCCGGCCACCACCTCGGCCCCGGTCGCCCGCAGCGCCTCGGCCCGCCCGTCCTCCTGGTGCACCATCGCCCTGACCGGCACGCCGCGCTCCCGCAGCAGCCCCACGACCGACCGCCCAACGGACCCGACACCGCCCGCCGCCCCGGTGACGAGCACCGTGTCCCGCGCCATGCCCCCATGCTCGGCCCGCCCGCCCCCCACGCCGCCACCCCCGGCGAATGGCCCGCTCAGCCGCCGGAGTCGCGGAGACGGCGCCTGCAGGGACCTCAGAGAGCTCACCGACCTCAAGCATCGCGGTGGCACCACTCATCGAATGCGCCGAGCGCAGGAGTCGAAGCGCGGCCGCTCATTCCAGCGTGGAGACTTTCCTCCTGCTCGTCGAGTCGGATGTGGATGTCGTCCATTCCTCCGTCGAGGGTGATGAACGGCGAGTTGTCGTCCCAGACGCGTCGAAGCGGCGACTCCGGCCTGGACGGTCGCAACTGGCCGGTTTCAGCCGCCGCTGTCGTCGAGTTCGGCGCCTTCGGGGATGGTGTCGTCGTCGCGGTTGTCGAGCCAGTTCTGGGGGAGGACGACCTTCGCCGGGGTGCCGGTGCGGCCGCGGGGCTGGCCGAGGATCTCGCGGGGGAACGGCACGTCGGGGTCGAGCTGGGACAGCAGGTCGCCGAGTTCGGTCAGGGATGAGGACATGGCCATGGCGGCGCGGAGTTCCCCGCCGGCGGGGAAGCCCTTCAGGTACCAGGCGACGTGCTTGCGGAAGTCGGTGACGCCTTCCTTCTCCTTGCCCCACCAGTCGACGAGGAGGGTGGCGTGGCGGTGCATGAGGGCTGCGACCTCGCCCTGGGTGGGGAGCTTGCGGTCGGAGCGGCCGGCGAAGGCGGCGGCGAGGTCGGCGAAGAGCCAGGGGCGGCCGAGGCAGCCGCGGCCGATGACTACGCCGTCGCAGCCGGTCTGGGACATCATCTCCAGGGCGTCGGAGGCCTCCCAGATGTCGCCGTTGCCGAGGACCGGGATGTCCAGCGTGGACTTCAGGGAGGCGATGGCGTCCCACGAGGCCGTGCCGGAGTAGCGCTGGGCGGCGGTGCGGGCGTGCAGGGCGACCCAGGCGACGCCGGCGTCCTGGGCGATGCGGCCCGCGTCGAGCATGGTGACGTGGTCGTCGTCGATGCCGATGCGCATCTTGACGGTGACCGGGATGCCGGCGGGGGCGGCGGCTGAGACGGCGGCGGAGACGATGGAAGCGAAGAGGTTGCGCTTCCAGGGCAGGGCGGAGCCGCCGCCTCGGCGGGTCACCTTGGGCACCGAGCAGCCGAAGTTCATGTCGATGTGGTCGGCGAGGTCCTGTTCGACGACCATCTCGACGGCCTTGCGGATGGTGGCGGGGTCCACGCCGTACAGCTGCAGGCTCCGCGGCTTCTCGTGCGCGCCGAACTGGATCATGCTCATGGTCTTGGGGTTGCGCTCGACCAGGGCGCGGGTGGTGATCATCTCGCAGACGTAGAGGCCGGCGCCCTGTTCGCGGCAGAGTTGCCGGAAGGCGACGTTGGTGATGCCCGCCATGGGGGCGAGCACCACGGGTGGGTCGACGACATAAGGACCGAGCTTCAACGTCACGCCTTTGAGGATGCCATGCCGGGCCCCGGAATTCGCGGGCGGCAGTGCGCACAAACGATGCTCGTACGTGATCGAAAAGCGGTGGGACGGAGCAGGTCCAAGCGTCACGACGTGCGGGAACGCGAGAAGTGGCAAAATGGACATTCAACGGAACGATGCGCGAATCTGTTCGGTGGAGCGCTCCCAACTGCACCCGTAAGAGGCAGATGTGCCGTTCCTTGTGCGACTTGTCTCAAGGCGATGCCAAAGCCTGGAACACCGCTTTACGGTGTCCCGCACACGGGAACCCTAACGATGGCTCAGTCAACCATGGAGGCTTCAGTGGAGAAGTTCGTCTATGACTTCGAAGAGGGTAACCGGGATCTCAAGGACCTCCTCGGCGGCAAGGGAGCCAACCTCGCCGAGATGACCAACCTCGGCCTGCCGGTGCCGCCGGGGTTCACCATCACCACCGACGCGTGCCGCGCGTACCTCAGGACGGGCAGCATGCCCGATGGGATGGACCGGCAGGTCGATGAGCACCTCGCCGCGCTCGAGCACAAGATGGGCCGCAAGCTTGGCGACCGGCACGACCCGCTGCTCGTCTCGGTGCGCTCGGGCGCGAAGTTCTCGATGCCCGGCATGATGGAGACGGTGCTGAACGTCGGGCTCACCGACCGCAGCGTCGACGGGCTCGCCGCGCAGGCCGGCGGCGACGTGCGGTTCGCCTGGGACTCCTACCGGCGGCTGATCCAGATGTTCGGCAAGACCGTGTGCGACGTGCCCGGCGAGGAGTTCGAGCACGCGCTGGACGACGCGAAGCACGCCGCCGGGACCAGGGACGACCTGGGACTCGACGCGGACGCGCTCAAAGCCCTGGTGAAGAAGTACAAGGAGATCTTCCGCGAGCACACCGGCCGCGACTTCCCGCAGGACCCGCGCGAGCAGCTCGACCTCGCCGTCGGCGCCGTCTTCGGGTCCTGGAACGCCGACCGCGCCGTGCTGTACCGGCGGCAGGAGCGCATCCCGACCGACCTCGGCACCGCCGTGAACGTGGTCGCGATGGTCTTCGGCAACCTGGGTGCCGACTCCGGCACGGGCGTGGCGTTCACCCGGGACCCCGCGACGGGTGAGCCGGGCGTCTACGGCGACTACCTCGCCAACGCCCAGGGTGAGGACGTCGTCGCGGGCATCCGCAACACCACCCCGCTGCAGGATCTCGAGAACGTCAACAAGCAGGCGTACGACGAGCTGATGGCCATCATGGCGAAGCTCGAGGAGCACTACCGCGACCTGTGCGACATCGAGTTCACCATCGAGCGCGGCAAGCTGTGGATGCTGCAGACGCGCGTCGGCAAGCGGACCGCGGCGGCCGCGTTCGTCATCGCCACGCAGCTCGTCGACGAGGGCGTCATCGACATGGACGAGGCGCTGCGCCGGGTCAACGGCGCCCAGCTGGCGCAGCTGATGTTCCCGACGTTCGACCTCTCCCAGGAGCCCGAGCAGCTCACCCGCGGGGTGGGCGCCTCGCCGGGCGCGGCGGTCGGCAAGGCCGTGTTCGACGCCAAGCACGCGGTGGCCATGGCGAAGGAGGGGGAGCAGGTCATCCTGGTGCGCCGGGAGACCAACCCCGACGACCTGCCCGGCATGATCGCCGCACAGGGGATCCTGACCAGCCGCGGCGGCAAGACCTCGCACGCGGCGGTGGTCGCCCGCGGCATGGGCAAGACGTGCGTGTGCGGCGCCGACGACCTCGACGTGAACCTCCACAAGGGACAGTTCACGGTGGATGGTCACGTGGTGTCCGAGGGGGACGTCATCTCCGTCGACGGCACCACCGGGCGCGTCTACCTCGGCGAGGTGCCCGTCCAGCCGTCGCCGGTCGTGCAGTACTTCGAAGGCACCCTCGACGCCGAGGCCGACCCGCTCGTCAGCGCGGTGCACCGGATCCTCACCCACGCGGACGCCACCAGAAGGCTGAAGGTGCGCACCAACGCCGACACGGGCGAGGACGCGGCGCGGGCCCGCCGGTTCGGGGCGCAGGGCATCGGGCTGTGCCGCACCGAGCACATGTTCCTCGGTGAGCGCCGGGCCCTCGTCGAGCGGCTCATCCTGGCCGGCACCGCGGAGGACCGCGACGCGGCGCTGCGGGAGCTGCTGCCGCTGCAGCGGGCCGACTTCGTCGAGCTCTTCCGCGAGATGCGGGACCTGCCGGTGACGGTGCGGCTCATCGACCCGCCGCTGCACGAGTTCCTGCCGCCGCTGGAGGACCTCGCGGTGAAGGTCGCCGTCGCCGAGGAGCGCGGCCAGGACCCGGGGCACGACAAGGACCTGCTGGACGCGGTGCGCCGGATGCACGAGGAGAACCCGATGCTGGGGCTGCGCGGCGTGCGGCTCGGGCTGGTCATCCCCGGCCTCTTCGCGATGCAGGTGCGGGCGATCGTCGAGGCCGCCGCGCAGGTCGACGGCGCGCACCCGGAGATCATGGTGCCGCTGGTCGGCGCGGTGCAGGAGCTGGAGACGATCCGCGCCGAGGCCGAGAAGATCATCGGCGAGCACGACGTCGACGTGAAGATCGGCACGATGATCGAGGTGCCGAGGGCCGCGCTGACCGCGGGGGACATCGCCCAGGCCGCCGACTTCTTCTCGTTCGGGACCAACGACCTCACCCAGATGGGGTGGGGCTTCTCCCGCGACGACGTCGAGGGGGCGTTCTTCTGGCGGTACCTGGAGCTCGGCATCTTCGGTGTGTCACCGTTCGAGTCCATCGACCGTGACGGCGTCGGCCGGCTCGTGCGGATCGCGGTCGACGAGGGCCGGGCGGCCCGGCCGGAGCTGCACTTCGGGGTCTGCGGCGAGCACGGCGGCGACCCGGAGTCGGTGCACTTCTTCCACGAGGTGGGCCTGGACTACGTGTCGTGCTCACCGTTCCGCGTGCCCGTGGCGCGGTTGGAGGCCGGCCGCGCGGCAGTTGCCGAGCAGTCGACCTCCGACACCCGCTAGGGCGAAACCGCTGTACTGAAGGTCAGACGTCGAGGTCTTCCTCGACGCGAGCCAGCTGGTGCCGGGCCAGCGCGAGGTTGGCCCGGGACCGCAGCACCGCCAGGTACAGGAACAGGCCCTTGCCGGAGCGCCCGGTGAGCGGCCTGATCAGGTGGTACTGGTTGTTCAGCGTGATGAGGATGTCCTCGATGCCGTCCTTGAGGTTCAGCATCTCGATGGTGCGCATCTTGGCGCGGACCACGTCGGTGTTGCCGGCCGCCGCCACGGTCAGGTCCAGGTCCTTCGAACCGCCGAGCACGCCGAGTGCCATACCGCTGTTGTAGTCCACCAGCGCGACGCCGATCGCGCCGTCGATGGTCATGAGTTCCTTGAGCGCAGTTTCCATGTCCGCCATGGCTACCTCCGTGAGCTTGTTCGTGGGGGGACTATCGATGTTCTTCGGGGTTGCGTCGTTCGTTCGTCTGGGGCGTCGGTGCGCCCCGCCGTTGCGGCCTACCATCGGGCCGGCTCCGGGATCGCCTGCGCGAAGGACAGTGCGGCGGTGGCCACGATGTGGGACACCACGCTGATCGACCGTCGCGCCTCGTGGTGCAGCCGCCCGACGTTCGCGTCGGCGGCGGCCAGCAGCACCAGCACGGCGCCGTGGCCGGCCATGTACATGGCGACGTGCCCGCCCATGCTGCTGATCAACACCTCCTGGAAGTTGTCCTGACCGGCACTGTCGGCGATGCGCTGGCTGACGCCGAGGCACGCCGCCGCGAGCGCGGCGACCCCCTCGGCGACGACCGTCTCGGCCTCGTCGACGATCAGCAGGCCGTCAGTGCTGGCGACCAGGCACCCGGTGAGCTCCGGCACGGCCCGGCGCAGGCGACCCAGCTCGAGCAGGAGCGCGCCGCGCAGTTCCGCATCGGTGGTCATCGTCGGTATACCTCCATCTCCCCGTCGGCTCATCGCAGGGACTGCAGCGCCGAGCGGATGCGTTTGAGCAGCGTGTCGTCGGGAGCCTTGTCGATCGCGCCGGGCAGCACCGCCAGGGCGCTGACCCCCGCCGGCAGGTGCCTGCGGGTGTCGGTCGCCGGATCCTCGAACGTGTACGTCCCCGGCACCCGCTGCGGCAGGATCTCCTCGCCGTCCCCGCCGCCGTTGACCCGGGCCGAGCCGGTGGCCCGTCCCACTGAGGCCGGTGCTGAAGTGGCCGGTGCCGACGAGGCCGGAGGCGACACCGTTGACGCCTGCGTCGCCGGTACCGGCGCCGGGACCGCGGACGACGAAGGCGCCGGCGCTGCCGGTACCGGCGCCGAGACCGCGGACGAGGACGGCTCTGACGACGGCGTGGGTCCGTCCCCGGTGGGTTGCGGCGGCTCGAGCAGGCCCGCCGCCGCGAGTCGCCGCACGTCGAGGGTCACCGCGTACGCGGAGCGCCCCAGCAGGCCGGCCAGGTCCTGCGGGGTGCGCTGCCCGTCGGCGTGCAGCACGATCTCCCACTGCAACCCGGACAGCAACACGCGGTCCAGGCCCGGTCGCAGGACCGGCCTGACCGCAGCGGTGTCAGTGGCGTCAGAGGGGTGCACCTCGTCGAGGATGCGGCGTTGCCGGGCGACGTGGTCGCACAACTGGTCCGTCGTCACCATGCCCTCGGCGCCGAGCCAGTGCTCGATGTCCGGGGCGAAGCGCAGCTCGGCCCGCTCGGTGGACAGCACGAAGTAGGCCGCGTCGTACATCGCGTTGATCGCGCACAGCTCGATCTCGGCGGCGGTGAGGTGCCCGCCCTCCACGAGCGCCCGGGCGGGCCGGGACGGGATCGTCTCCCACACCCGCTCGTCGACCACGCCGGCGGCGGTCAGGAGCCGGTCGACGCTCGGCGCGGCCGGCGACTCGACGCCGTTGACCAGGCCGTCGCGGAGGAAGATCACGCCGCCAGGCTCGCCGACGACGGTCAGCGCGCCGGTCACGCCCAGGCCGGCGAGCTGCTGGAGTGCCTTCACCGGGGTGACGCCACGGTCGAACTTCGGCTGCTGCCGTCCGTCCTTCACGGTCGCCCTGCCCCGACTGGTCACGCCGTCACCTCCGACATGCTTGCCATCATGCAAGTTCCTCGGCGAGGGCACGGATGCGGCGCCGCGCAATGGCCAGGTTGCCTTCTGCCCGGTCGAGCCACACGTAGAGCACCAGCCGCGAGTCGAAGCCGGTCCGGACGGGCCGGATCAGGTGGTACGCCGCCGACGTGCTGATGATGACGTCCTCGACCGTGTCGCCGGGCACCGTCGGGGCGTACGCGGCGGTCTGCATCGCGGCGTGGATGACGCTCGCGGTGCCCAGTGCCGCCGCGGCCGGGTCGGCGTGCGGCGCGACGGAATCCTTCCCGCCCTGCATGCCCAGCGACTGCCCGGTCGTGTAGTCGATGAGGCTCGCCCCGATCGCGCCCCGGATCGTCATGGCGCGGCGAAGGCAGTCATCGATAGCAGGCACTGAGCATCCAGTTCACGGTCGGCCGGGACGAGCCGGCGGGCAGGGGGAGTCGCGCACGACGGCAGGTGGGAGAAACGGCCGTAACGATTAGCTTCCGGCAAATTACCCTGACCCTCTTGATCATCTACTCCGTGCGTTCGGGCGGTAACGATGAGCCGATCGGTCACTGCTTTTTGCAATTTGCACGTTTGCCTGACAGGGGGGTCGCGAAGTCGCTAGAGTGCGGCACCCCCGCGCTCCGGCACGGCTGCGACGCCCGACGGCGCGGCGTAAGGTGAGTCCCCACGCCGACCACGGAGGTGCGCATGGGGAGCCGGTGGGATGCCTTGATCGTCGATGCGCTCGACCCTGAGCGGCTCGGCCGGTGGTGGGCCGAGGTCCTCGACCACCGGGTCGAGAGCGTGTCCGCGCGGGAGGTCGTGGTCGGCCCCGGCGTCGCCGGCCACCCGCGGCTGATCTTCCTGCGCCATGAGGACCCCAAGCACGCCAAGAACCGGCTTCACCTGGACTTACGCCCCGACGACCTCGACGCGGAGATCGAGCGTCTGGTCAACATGGGCGCCCGTCATGTGGACGTCGGCCAGCACGAGGCCGCCGAATGGGTCGTCCTCGCCGACCCGGAGGGCAACGAGTTCTGCATCCTGCGTCATCCCGGGTGACGGACCTCGGTGGGGCGCGCCGCCGGGCCGTGGCGCTGCCGGCCGGGGGGGGTGGCGACCTGTACTTATGGAAGCTGTCTGAAGGATCGAAGGCTTCTGGCCAGGTCGCTGACCGCTACAGGCTGACGGGGAGGCTTGTGGGCGGGATCGGCGGTGTGAGTATCAGCACCCGCGCGTCGGTGCCACCGCCGGCGCGGCCGCCCGGCCGGCGCGGCCGCCCGTGCCCGTTCCCCGTGCGAGGGGGCGGGCGAGCGGCCGGGGAACAGGGCGGAGAACCTGCGAAGACCTCTAAGCTCGACACGTGAACCCGGACGCGGAACGCTATGTGCACGAGCCGCAGAAGGACCGCACTACGACCACCGCGGACAACGGCCGCAGCCCGTTCCAGCGGGACCGGGCCCGGGTGCTGCACTCCGCCGGGTTCCGCCGCCTCGCCGCGAAGACGCAGGTGCACACGGCGGGTGCCGACGCGTTCCTGCGCACCAGGCTCACCCACTCCCTGGAGGTCGCGCAGATCGCCCGGGAGATGGGCGCCCGGCTCGGCTGCGACCCCGACGTGGTCGACACCGCCGGGCTCGCCCACGACCTCGGCCACCCACCGTTCGGGCACAACGGCGAGGACGCCCTCGACGAGGCCGCCCAGGCGTGCGGCGGCTTCGAGGGCAACGCGCAGACCCTGCGGGTCCTCACCAGGCTGGAGGCCAAGGTCCTCGGGCCGGACGGCGCCTCCGCCGGGCTGAACCTGACCCGGGCCTCGCTCGACGCGGTGTCGAAGTACCCGTGGCCGCGCCGCGACGGGTATCGCAAGTTCGGCGTGTACGCCGACGACGCGGCCGTCTTCGACTGGCTGCGCGCGGGTCGTGCCGACTCCGGACGATGCCTCGAGGCGCAGGTCATGGACTGGGCCGACGACGTCGCCTACTCGGTGCACGACGTCGAGGACGGCATCCACGGCGGCTACGTCCACCTCGCCACGCTGCGCGCCGACGGCAGTGAGCGGGCCGCGCTGTGCGAGGACGTCGCCGCCGCGTACTCCTCCGAGCGCGCCGCGGACCTGGAGACCGTGCTGCTCGATCTGCTCGCCGACCCGGTCCTCGTGCCGCTGGACCACTACGACGGCAGCCATGCCGCGCAGGTCGCCCTCAAGCGGGTGACGAGCGTGCTCACCGGGCGCTTCGCCGCGGCCGCCGTGTCCGCCACCCGGGCCGCGCACGGCGACGGGCCGGTCCGCCGCTATGACGCCGACCTGGTCGTCCCGCCCGTCGTGCGGGCGCAGTGCGCGCTGCTGAAGGGGATGGCGCTGCGGTACGTGATGCGCCGCCCCGGCTCGAAGCAGCGCTACGCGCAGGAGGCCACCGTCCTCCAGGAGCTCGTGGCCGCCCTGGCGGACCGTGCGCCGGACGGCCTCGACGCCGCCTTCGCCCCGATGTGGCGGGCGGCCCCCGACGACGCGGGCCGGTTGCGGGTCGTCATCGACCAGGTGGCCAGCCTGACCGACCTGTCCGCCACGGCCTGGCACCAGCGGCTGCTGCACCCGGCGGACTCCGCGGGCGGGTGAGGCCTTGGCGGATCGCGAACCGGTAGGGAAGGCTGGGACGCATGGCTGACGAGCGGACATTTGTGATCGTGGGCGCGAGCCTCGCCGGGGCGAAGGCGGCGGAGACGCTGCGGGCCGGTGGCTTCACCGGCCGGATCGTGCTGATCGGCGAGGAGACCGAGCGCCCTTACGAGCGGCCCCCGCTGTCCAAGGGCTACCTGCAGGGTGACAAGGACGCCCGCGAGAAGGCGTTCGTCCACCCCGAGTCGTGGTACGCCGACAACGGCGTCGACCTGCGCCTCGCCACCCGGGTCACCCGCGTCGACCCGTCCGCGCACACCGTCACCCTCGACGGCGTCGACGAGCTGCGCTACGACAAGCTGCTGCTCACCACCGGCTCCCGGGTCCGCACCCTCGACGTGCCGGGCGCCGACCTGACCGGCGTGCGCTACCTGCGCACCGTCGACGAGTCCGACGCGCTGCTGGCGCACCTGGGCAGCGCCGAGCGCGTGGTGGTGGTCGGCGCCGGCTGGATCGGCCTGGAGACCGCCGCCGCGGCCCGCAAGCACGGCGCGGCTGTCACTGTCGTCGAGGTCGCCGAGCTGCCCCTGCAACGGGTGCTGGGCGACGAGGTCGCCACGATCTTCGCGGACCTGCACCGGGCCAACGGCGTCGAGTTCCGCTTCGGCGCTTCCGTGGCGGAGTTCCGCGGTACAGACGGGAAACTGCGGTCGGTCGTCCTCGCCGACGGCACGGAGCTGCCCGCGGACGTCGCCGTCGTCGGGATCGGCATCCAGCCCAACACCGAGCTCGCCGTCGACGCGGGCCTCGAGGTCGACAACGGCATCCTCGTCGACGCCGCCCTGCGCACCTCCGACCCCGACATCTACGCCGCCGGCGACGTCGTCAACCTCGAACACCCCGGGCTGCGCCGGCGCATCCGCGTCGAGCACTGGGCCAACGCCCTCAACGGCGGCAAGATCGCCGCTGCTTCGCTGCTGGGCGATGCGGTGTACGACCGGGTGCCGTACTTCTACTCCGACCAGTTCGACCTCGGCATGGAGTACTCCGGCTTCGTCGCCCCCGGCGGCTACGACCGGGTCGTCTTCCGCGGCGGCACCTCGGTCAAGGACGGGTTCATCGCCTTCTGGGTCGAGGGCGGCCGCGTCCTCGCCGGCATGAACGTCAACGTCTGGGACGTCACCGACGACATCCAGGCCCTCGTCCGCGCCGGCTGGGCCGGCACCGCCGTCGACCTGGCCCGCCTCGAGGACCCGGGGGTGCCGCTGGGCGAGCTGCTCGGCTGAGCCCGCGCTGGCTATCCTGCAGATATGTCTGAGCAGGTCAGGCTGGTCATCGCCGATGATCAGGCGATGATCCGGGCCGGCCTGCGGCTGGTCGTGGAGACCGCGGCCGCCGGATCGATCACCGTCGTCGGCGAGGCGTCCGACGGTGCGGAGGCGGTCGCGGCCGTCCAGCGGCTGCGGCCCGACGTGCTCGTGATGGACATCGCCATGCCGCGGCTGGACGGGCTGGCCGCGGCCCGGCAGGTGCTCGCCGGGCCGCGGCCGCCGAAGGTCGTGCTGCTCACCATGTTCGACACCGACGAGCACCTGCACGCGGCGCTGCGGCTCGGGGTCAGCGGGTTCCTGCTGAAGGTGTCACCGCCGGAGCAGCTCGTCGACGCGGTCAGGATCGCGGCGGCCGGCGACGCGCTCATCGACCCGGCGGTGACCACCCGGGTGATCGCGTCGTTCGCCGCCCGCCCCGAGCCCGTCGCGCCGCCCGCGCTGGACACGCTGACCGGGCGGGAGCGGGAGGTCCTCGAGCAGCTCGTCCGCGGGCTGTCCAACGCCGAGATCGGTGCGCGGCTGCTGATGGGGGAGGCGACGGTCCGCACCCACGTCGGCCGGATCTTCACCAAGCTCGGGCTGCGCGACCGGGTCCAGGCCGTGGTGTACGGCTATGAGGCGGGCCTCGTCCGGCCGGGCGGATGACCGCCGTTCCCCGGCCGTCGCGGCCGGCCTGGCTCGACGTCGTGCTGGCGCTCGCGGTCGCCGGGGCCGGTGTCGTCGAGGCGTACGGGCGGGCCGGCGCCGGTCCGGGACAGGTGCACCGGCCCGGGCTCGTCGCCGCCGGGGCGGTGCTCGCCGGCGTGATCCTGCTGCCGCGCCGCCGGTTCCCGGTCGCGGCCCTCGCCGCGCTGACGGCGCTGTCGGCCCTGTTCCGGTTCGCGGTGCTGGACGACGACTACCCGCTCACCGCCTGGCAGTTCTACTCCAACCTCATCCTCGTGCACACCGTCGGCAGCGCGGCGTCAGGGCGGCGGGCCCGGGCCGCCGGCGCCGCCACCGTCCTCGCCGCCTACGCCCTGCTGCAGACGCTGCCGGGGCAGGACGTCGCGGAGGGGCTGATCAGTGCGATCTTCATGGGCGTCGCGTACGGCAGCGGCGTCCTGCTGCGGCGCCAGACGGACCGGACGATCCGGATGGCTGAGCGGGCCGCGGTCGCCGCCGCGCAGGAGCGCACCCGCATCGCGCGGGAGCTGCACGACGTCATCTCGCACCACGTCAGCCTGATGACGCTGCAGGCCGGCGGGGTGCGGATGCTGCTGGCCGGCGACCCCGCCCGCGAACGGGAACGCGACCTGCTGCACAGCGTCGAGCGGGCCGGCCGCGAGACGGTCGAGGAGCTGCGGATGCTGCTCGGCGTCCTGCGTGACGGGCGGGCGCCGGTCGGCCTCGACCAGCTCGACCGGCTCGCCGTGCCGTTGCGCGCCGCCGGCCTCGACGTCAGGATCGGCACGACCGGCACGCCGTGCCCGGTGCCGCCGGCGCTCGGGCTGGCCGCGTACCGCGTGGTCCAGGAGGCGCTGACCAACACGCTCAAGCACGCCCGGGCCGCGACGGTGGAGGTGACGATCGGCTTCCCGCCGCCCGCGCTGACCGTCGAGGTCAGCGACGACGGGTCGGCCACGGTCGCCGGCACGGGGCACGGGCTCGCCGGGATGCGGGAGCGGGCCGCCCTGCACGGCGGCACCCTCCACGCTGGACCCCGGCCCGGCGGCGGCTACACCGTCGCGGCCACGTTCCCGCTCGGCGGCGCCGCGGCGGTCCCGCCCGCCACCGGCTCCTGAGCCCACTCGGCGTCGGTCATCCGCAGCATCCGCACGCCGATCACGCCCGCGCCCGCGATGTAGAGCAGGCTGCCGGCGATCATGCCGATCGGGTAGATGGGGCCGGTCAGCATCCCGGCCACCATCGCCGGCGGTGCCCACCAGGGGACGCGCCGGTCGTACGCGAGCGCCAACCCCAGCAGGAGCACCCCGAGCAGCCCGAGGAAGCCCGGCACCTGGAACCCCCACTGTGCCCCGCCGGCGGCGAAGGCGGCGTCGGCGAGGCGGTCGCCGGCCGCGGTGCCGAGGTCCGCCTCGAGCCGGGCGTAGAAGAAGTCGCCGAGCATCAGCGCGGAGAAGTTGACGACGCCCAGCAGCGCGACGAGCCCGGCGATGTGCCCGAAGAGCACGGCGCGCCGGCGGACCAGGTGGATCATGCCGATGATGCCGGGCACGAGCAGGACCCAGCTCCAGTGCAGCAGCGCGGCGCTCACCGAGACCTGGCCGGGGTGGCGGCCGTACGCGCCGTCGGCGGCGTCGCCGGCGCGTAGCGCGGGGTCGGTGAGCAGGCCCGCCACGTACACCAGCGGGGCGGCGACCAGGCAGCCCCCGGCGAGGAGACGGCGGAGTTTGTGCGGCATAGCGACCTTTCAGACGGTTTTGTGTGACTCGACGGGATGTCGAGCCGGAACCGTAAGCCGGCCGTCGCCGCGCCGTCGTCAGCCGCGGCGCTGACGCGGGTCCGCGCGGCGGCGGACGGCGTCCGCAATTGCTTAGGATCGGAGGCGGTGCGTCGATGTGAGGGATGCAGGGTCGGCCGGATCGGGGTAGGCGAGCCGTGGATCGAGATCGGGACATGGCGATGGCCGCCATCCGTTCGGTCTACCGGATCACTGGGCGCATCAACACCGGCAGCACCGTCGTCGAGACGCTGAACCGGATCGCCGACGCCGTCGTCGAGAGCGTCGGGTTCGGCGCCGCCGTGGTCAACTACCTGCATCCGGAGGGTGTGTACGAGGCGGTCGCCATCGCCGGGTCCGAGGAGGCGCGGGCGGAGCTGCTCGGCGTCCGGTACCCCGCGGCGGAGTTCGACGCGCACCTGGCCGCCGCCGACGAGTGGGGGCAGCTGCGCTTCCGGCCGCACGAGCGGCACAACGACGGCATCCAGTCCTGGATCCCGGCCGCGCCCGACGGCACGGACGACATCCCGGAGGAGGAGCGCTGGCACCCCCTCGACGCCTTGTTCGCGCCGCTGCACGCCCCCGACGGCTCGCTCGTCGGCGTGCTCAGCGTCGACCTGCCCGCCGACGGCAGGCGGCCCGGCGCGTTCCAGCGCGAGCTGCTCGAGATGCTCGCCGCGCAGGCCGGCATCGCGATCAACAACGCCAACCTGGTCGAGGCGCTGCGCCGGGAGCGGCAGCACCTGGAGGCGAGCGAGGCCGCGTTCCGGCTCGCGTTCAACGGCGCCGGCACCGGCATGTGCATGATCGGCCTGGAGGGTGCCGACATGACCCGGCTCGTGCGGGTCAACCCCGCGCTGTGCGAGCTGCTCGGGCGGGATGAGGACGTGCTCGTCTCGATGCGCTTCGGCGACTTCATCCACCCCGACGACTTCGAGCGCAGCAGGGAGGTGTTCGCCGGCGGCGCCGGCACGATCCGCGACTACGAGGTGCGCTGCGTCCGCGGCGACGGCGAGACGATCTGGATCTCCGCGACGATGTCGGTGGTCGCCGGGTCGCCCGCGTTCGCGATCACGCAGGTGCAGGACATCACCAGCCGCAAGGCCACCGAGGCCGACCTGGTCCGCAGGGCCTTACGCGACCCGCTGACCGGCCTGGCGAACCGCGAGGCCGTCGCCGAACCCCTCGCGGCCGCGATCCGGCGGGCCCGCGCCGAGCACGTGATCAGCGCGCTGCTCTTCTGCGACCTCGACGACTTCAAAATCGTCAATGACACCCTGGGTCACGAGGCCGGCGACGCGGTCCTCGTCGCCGTCGCGCGGCGCCTCCAGTCGCTGGTGCGGCCCACCGACACCGTCGCGCGCCTCGGCGGCGACGAGTTCGTCGTCCTCATGGGCAACGTCGCCGTCGGTGACCTCGGCGCGCTGGTCGACCGCCTCGAACGCGCCGTCTGCGCACCCGTCACGCACCAGGGGCACATCATGCGGGTCAGGGTCAGCGTCGGTGTTGCCGTGATCGATGACACGGTCGAGGACGCGGGCGCCGCGCTGCGGGCCGCCGACCGCGCGATGTACCTGGTCAAGGGCGGTCGTCACGCCGGCGAGGTGACCAGAAGGGTGACAGCGTTCGGTGATCGTTCGGGTGCGCCGGGTGGTATGCCGTTGCTGCGGTTGGCCCGGCCCGAGACGGCCCAGTAGGGTCGTTGAGTCCGCTCCGGTCGACCTGCACCGATCGGTGCTGCCGGGCGGGCGCCGTCGAGTCGCGATCTTCGCGAGCCGGGGACCCATGCGCGTCCTCTGGGGTGTATCCGCGGCCTGGCCGCGGTAGGGCGAAACTTCCCGCCCGAACCCGTCAGCTAACCCGGTAGGCGGCACCGGAAGGAGTCTGCGCCGATGCCGGCCGCCCACGCGCCCTCGTAGCACCTCACCACTGGTTCCCCCCTTCCAGCACGCCGTCCCCGGGCGACGTGCCGATTCCGCATGCCATTTTCTGCCTGCCACGAAGGACATATCAGTAGTGAAGCCCGTATTGAAGGCGTTGCCACGCCAGTTCCACCCGCGACATCGCCGGCTGCCCGTGCTGGGCGCCAAGGCCGGCACCGTCTCGGTCGCCGTCCTGTCCGCCACGCTGCTGGGCACCCTGCCGGCGGACTCGCCGGCGTCGATGTTCACCGGCCCCGCGTACGCCGAGTCCGGCACCGTCGCGGCCGCCTGGACCTGGCCGTCACCGTCGTCCTTGTCCGCTTCCGGACCGTCGTCCGCGCCCTCCGCCGATGCGCGGGCGGAGCCCCTGGCCGTCGCGGTGCCGGCCGCGCCCGTTCCACCGGCGCAGCCCGCCGTCAAGCCCGTCGCCGGCCTCGACCAGCGGCAGATGGACAACGCCGCGATCATCGTCAAGCAGGGCAGGGCGCAGGGCATGCCTGACCGGGCCCTGGTCGTGGCGCTCGCGACCGCGATGCAGGAGAGCGACCTGTACAACATCGCCAGCTCCGCCGTGCCGGCGTCCCTGCGGCTGCCGCACGAGGGCACCTCGACCGACCACGACTCGGTCGGGCTCTTCCAGCAGCGGGCCAGCCAGGGCTGGGGCACCGTCGCAGAGCTGATGAACCCCGCCCACTCCGCGATGCTCTTCTACAACGCGCTCAACCGCGTCGAGGGCTGGCAGCGGATGAGCGTCACCGCCGCCGCGCAGGCGGTGCAGCGGTCGGCCTTCCCCGGCGCGTACCAGAAGCACGCCGGCCGCGCGGAGCAGGTCGTCGCCGCCCTCACCTGACGCGCATCGCACCCGCCTGGCCGGCGTTTCCCTCGCGGGAGTGCCGGTCAGGCCGGTGTGTCGGGTCGCCCAGCGGGCGCGCTCCTGTTGGGGGAGTGCTGGTTAGGCTGGGTGTCGGGTCGCCCAGCGGGTGCGCTCCTGTTGGGGGAGTGCTGGTTAGGCTGGGTGTCGGGTCGCCCAGCGGGCCAGCCCGACGAGCTCGGCGACCGCGGCCGGCTCGGGGATCGCCAGGTCGAGGGCGACCAGCGCCTGCGCGAGGAGGTCGTCGGCCTGCTGGGCGCACCAGGAGCGGGCGCCGGAGCGTTCGATGACCTTCGCGGCACGCTCCAGGTCGGCGTCGCTGAGGCTGCCCTCGCGGTGCAGCAGCCCGGTCAGCTCGTCGGCGCCCGCGGCGAGAGCGGCGGCGACCGGCAGCGAGCGCCGGCGGCCGCGCAGGTCGGCGAACGCCGGGCGGCCCGTCACGGCCGGGTCACCCCAGATGCCCTGCAGGTCCTCGGCGAACCGGACGGCCAGCCCGAGCCGCACCCCGAACAGCCGCAGCTGCTCCACCTGCGCCGGGTCGCCGCCGCCGGCGAGGGCGCCGAGGGCGCACGCGCAGCCGAAGAGGGCGCCGCTGCGCTGCTCGACCGCGGTGATGCACTCGCGGAGCAGGTCGTTGCCGGAGCGGTGCCCGGGGAGGGCGGCGTCCAGGGCCGTGCCGAGGTCGGTGTGCTGGCCGTGCAGCAGCTGCTGGACGGTGTCGCCGAGGACGCGGACGCCGGCCCGGTCGACGGAGGCCGCCCCGGACTGCCGCCGCGCGTCGGCGCGCGGGTCGGGGGTGCCATGCTGGTCGGTGAACCTGTCCCGGGTCGCCCGGTCCTGCCGCGCCGGCTCCCCGGACGGCGCGGTCGGCGCGGTCGGCGCGGTCCCGGGCGTGGCGCGGCTGGCCTGGCGCAGCGGGCGCGGCACCCGCCTGGTCGGGTCGCCGGTCGCCGCCACGTCGAACGCGAGCGCCAGCATCGCCTGCCCGCCCAGCGTCGCCGGGTGCGGCCCCACCACGCTCCAGGCGGTCGGCCGGTGCCGGCGGGTCAGGTCGCCGTCGAACAGGTCCCGCTGCAGTCCCGACCAGTGGTGCACCAGCTCCACCGCGACCGCGCCCGCCACCGCGTCGTGCGGATCACCGCCGACGGCGCCGGCGCAGACGAGTGTCAGTGCGGCTCGTGTACGAGCGGCGGGCGGACCCTCGTCGAGCCCTCCCAGCTGCAGCTCGGCCACCTCGCGCGACGGCTCCGGCAGGCGGCCGACGGCGGTGCGCAGCGGCGGCTCCACCAGCAGCTCCGCCCATGCGAGGACGTCGTCGACGGTGCGCAGTACGGTGACCATCAGCCGGAAACCCCCGGACGCGGGACCATCACCGGTAACGCACCACCCATCGGCCAGTCATGGACAAGCGCCGATCTGATGTCGGCGCCGTGGACTGGTCAAGTATGCCGCCGGTGCCCGCCGGACACGCCCAAAACCACGATGGTGGGCGGGTCAGCGCATCGCCTGCCGCAGGGACGGATCCGGTGGCGACACGACGGCCGCCTGCCGGTGCCGGAGTGCCTCCCAGGCGGCCTTCGGCCCGGCCGCGACGTCCCTGACCGTGTTGTACCAGATCGTCACCCGCTGGCATCCCTCGCAGAGGGCGGGCACCCCGTACGCGTCGACGCCCAGCCGCCGGCACAGCGCCACCGCACGGTGCAGGTGCAGCTCCTGGCTGACGAGCAGGGCCTTCGTCACGCCGTACACGTCGTGGGCGCGGCGGCACGTGTCATAGGTGTCGAGCCCGTGCGGGTCGACGACCATCCTGGCCGGATCGACGCCCTTGCCCGCCAGGTAGTCGCGCATGACCCGGACCTCGTCACCGGAGCCACCCTGCGCGTCACCGGAGATGAGCAGCGCCTTCACCTTGCCGGACGTGAGCAGCTGCGCGGCGACGTCGAGCCGCCCCTTGAGGAACGGCATCGGCTCCTGCCCGCCCGGCGCGACCTGGGCCCCGAACACGATCGCGACGCCCGCGTCCGGGGCCGTCGCGGCGGGGCCGATGAGGCCGAGGGAGGCCGCTCGTACCCACACGGTCGGCGCCAGCACGAGGGCGGCCGCGACCGTGCCGGTGAGCACGACCCTGAGCAGGATCCGGCGGCGCCGCTCCAGACGGGTCTCGCGGCCGGCGGGGAGCCGCTGCCTGTCGCGCGCCGCCCACCTGGCCCGCTCGACCTCGAACAGGAACCACGGCGGCACCGTGCCGTGCGTGCGCAGCGTCTCGCGCTCGTCGTCACCGAGGTAGCCGGTGACGTGGTCGACGGCGAGCGAGTACGCCGCCATCCGCGCCGCCCCTCGCCCCTGGGACCGCAGCACCGCCCACGCGCCCAGCGTGGCGATCGTCAGCAGCCAGCCCAGCGGCCCCGGCCGGCGACTGCGCTGCCGCAACCGGTCCTGTACGGCCAGCCAGGCGACCCGCTCGTCCCGCAGTTTCGGCATGGCGGCAGCATCGCACGGTGGTGCGCGCCAGTGGTGCCCGTGTGGTGTTGCTTCTGTGAAGTCGTAAATTGTCGTAGGCGCGGGGCAGGATGTAAGCCTCGGGTTGGGGAGGTGGCGTCGGGTGGCCGGCAAGATCAAGGACGAGGACATCGCCTTGGTACGGGAGCGCACCGCGATCGCGGATGTGATCTCCGAGCATGTGACGCTGAAGTCGGCCGGGGGCGGCAACCTGAAGGGGCTCTGCCCGTTCCACGACGAGAAGACCGCCTCGTTCAACGTCTCGCCCGCGCGCAACGTGTATTTCTGCCACGGCTGCGGCAACGGTGGCGACGCCATCAAGTTCCTGATGGAGCACGACCATCTGACGTTCGTCGAGTCCGTCGAGCGCCTCGCCGCCCGCGCCGGCCTGCAGCTGCAGTACGTGGAGGCGGGCAGCGCGCCGGTCCGCCAGACGGGGCAGAAGCAGCGGCTCATCGCCGCGCACGCCGAGGCGGCCCGCTTCTATGCCGAGCAGCTCGGCTCGCCCGGCGCCCGGCTGGCCCGCGAGTTCCTCGCGCAGCGCGGCTTCGGCCGTGAGGAGGCGGAGCGCTATGGCTGCGGCTTCGCCCCCGAGGGCTGGGATCCGCTGAGCAAGCACCTGCGGCTGAAGGGCTTCTCCGCACAGGAGCTCATCACCGCAGGGCTGTCGAAGGAGGCCCGCTCGGGCAGCCTCATCGACCGGTTCCGCCGCCGCCTGCTGTGGCCGATCAAGGACATCTCCGGCGACGTGATCGGCTTCGGCGCGCGGAAGCTGTTCGACGACGACGACGGCCCGAAGTACCTGAACACGCCCGAGACCCCGCTCTACAAGAAGTCCCACGTCCTGTACGGGGTGGACCAGGCCAAGCGCGAGATCGCCAAGCAGAGCAAGGTGGTCATCGTCGAGGGCTACACCGACGTGATGGCCTGCCACCTGTCCGACGTGCCCGTGGCGGTCGCCACCTGCGGCACCGCGTTCGGCGCCGACCACATCGCGGTCCTGCGCCGCCTGCTGCTCGACGCCGACGGCTACGGCGGCGAGATCATCTTCACCTTCGACGGTGACGCCGCCGGGCAGAAGGCCGCCCTGCGCGCATTCGAGGACGACCAGCGTTTCGTCGCGCAGACGTTCATCGCCGTCGGCCCCAACGGCATGGACCCGTGCGAGCTGCGCATGGCGAAGGGCCCTGTCGCCGTCCGCGACCTCGTCGCCGACCGCCAGCCACTGCTCGACTTCGCCCTCCGCTCCGTCATCCAGCGCTTCGACCTCGACACCGCCGAAGGCCGCGTCGGCGCCCTCAAGGCCACCGCCCCCCTGGTCGCGAAGATCAAGGACCGCACCCTGCGCCCCGAGTACGCCCGCAAGCTCGCCGGCGACCTGGGCATGGAGCTGGAGACGGTCCAGCGCGCCGTCGGCGCCGCCGCGAAGGGCGTCGTCGCGCCCCCGCCCGCCGCCTCCACCCGCAAGATCCTGGCGCCCGACAGCGCCGAGGCCCTCGTCGAGCGCGAGGCGCTGAAGCTCGCCCTCCAGCAGCCCGCCCTCGCCGGCCCCATGTTCGACGTCATCGGCGCCGACATCTACGCCCACCCGACCTACACCGCGCTGCGCGCCGCGATCGCCGACGCCGGCGGTGCCTCGTCCGCGACCGGCGGGGCCGTCTGGATCGAGCGGGTCCGCGAGGCGTGCCCCGACCCGGCCGCCGCGGCCCTCGTCACCGAGCTGGCCGTCGAGCCGCTCCGCCTCGACGGGGAGCCCGATCCCCGCTATGTCGAGGCCACGATCGTCCGGCTGCAGCTGCCCGCCCTCAACCGCCGGATCGCCGACCTCAAGTCCAAGCAGCAGCGCATCAACCCGGTCACCAACGCCGACGAGTACCTGCGCCTCTTCAGCGAGCTCGTCTCCCTGGAGCAGCACGCGAGGGCGCTGCGCGACCGCGGCGCCAGCCGCTGGTGACCGTGCTCAGGCGTTCCGGAGCCCGCGGGCGCTTCCGCGCCGGCGGGCTCCGGTCCGGTGACGGCCGGGTCGCCGGCGGCCGGTCGCGTGCCGGCTGGGTCGCTGCCGGCCGGTCCGGTGCCGGCCTTCGACGCGGGGTGGCGGTGGTGGACGGGTGGCCGCCGGTGACCCGCGGCGGGGTGCCGGTGCCCGGTGGCGGGTCGGTGGTGGACGGCCGGTTGCCGGTGGCACGCGGCCGGTGCGTGGTGGGTAGCAGGCCGGCGGTGCGCGGCCGGTGCGTGGTGGGTAGCAGCCCGGCGGGGTGCGGCCGGTCCGTGGTGGGTCGCAGGCCGGCGGTGCGCGGCCGGTCCGTGGTGGGTAGCAGGTCGGTGGGGTGCGGCCGGGGTCTGGTCCCGTGGTCGTCCGACAGAAGGAGAGCGTCGTGTTCGGCTTCCTGAAGAAGCGTCGCCTGCCGGCCGGGCAGCGGCCCGCCCTCGCCGCCGACGAGCGCATCCTGTCGTGGGCGGGCGCGACCGGCGACATGGTGGTCGTCGTCACCAACCTCGGCCTCTGGCTCCCCGGCGCGGGCGAGCGGCTCGGCTGGCACGAGATCCACAAGGCCACGTGGTCGGGCCGGCAGCTGACCCTGACCGCCGCCCGGGAGCTGCCCGTCGACGCCTCCGGCGGTTACGTCGTCATGGAGGACCTGCCACCGCTGGTCATCACGCTGCTCGACCCCGACAGGGTGCCCGAGCAGGTCCGCACCAGGGTCAACAAGTCCATCGCGCACACCTCACACCACCCGCTCGCCACCGGCTTCGGCGTCCGCGTCGTCGCCCGCCGCGTCAGCGGCGTCGACGGCCTGCGCTGGACCGTCCGTTACGACGAAGGCGTCGACCCCACCGCCCCCGCCGTCACCGAACAGACCACCGCCCTGGTCGCCGCCGCCCGCCAGTCGATCGGCACCCCCGCCACCGCCTGACCTCACCCGCCCGCCCCCACACGGTGGCCGCGGCCCACCAGGTCGCCCGGTCAGTCCGTCAGGCGGACGCCCCGACCAGCACCAACCGGCCCGAAGCCCGCTCCGCCGCCGGCCGGCGCCGCCAGGGATGGCTCGCGGAGTGGTGCGGTCGCGTCGTCGGGCGGTCGGGTGCTGCCGGTCGGAGTCTGGTCGTCGACGGCGAGTGCTGCCGTCGGCGGCTCGCGGAGTGGGTGGTTGCGTGCGGCCGGCCGGACCTCCGGTCCGCTGGCGCCGCGTGCTGCCGGGGTGGTGTGCGCAGCGGTGTGGTCGCGTCGTCGGCCGGTCGGGTGCGGCCGGTCGGGGGCCCGGTCGGCCGGTGGCGGGCGCTGCTGGGGTGGCTCGCGAAGCGGTCTGTTCGCGGCGGTGGGTGGCCGGCCGGTCAGTCGGTTGCTGGGCCGCTGACGGCGGGTGTGCCCGGGGCAGAGCGCGACGTGGGCGGGGGTGTGGTCCGGCGGCGACGGCGGATCAGGTGGACGACGGCGGCGGTGATGAGCGCGACGTCCAGGAACGCGCCGGGCACCTTCGTCTTCGTCGCCAGCCCCAGGCTGTCGGGCAGCGTCAGCAGCGGCAACCCGGCCGCGGCGACCAGCACGACCGTGCGCAGCCGGCCGGTGAGCGTCGTGCCCGCGAGCAGGGCGATGCCGGCGATCGCGTACCAGGCGTAGAACACCGGGCCGAGCACCGCGGCCGCGAGCATGCCGCACCCCGCCGCGGTCAGCACCACGTCCTGCCCCCGCCGCCCTGTGGCGCCGCCGCCCGAGACGCCGCCGCCCGAGACGCCGCTGCCCGTCGCGCCACCGTCTGTTGCCGTGCCGCCCGCGAACTCGCCGCCCGGGGCGCTGCCGCCTGTCGGGCCGCCGTCCGTGGCGCTGCGGCCGGTTGCGGCACCGTACGCCGGCTCCGGGTGCGTCGCGCTGCCGCTGTGGACGCTGTCGGTCGGTGCGCTGCCGGGGTGGACGGCGCGGTGGAGTGAGGCCAGGGTGGTCGCGGTCCGCCACCACAGCCCCAGCAGGATCACCGCCAACGCTAGCAGTCCCACAGCCCGCGCGACCGCCACCGCCGTCGCGAACGACTCTGGGTGACCGAGCACGCGCAGCACGTAACCCACGGCCATCCCGACGCCGGTGGGGAGGGAGAGCCACTGGACCATGGTGCTGGTCGAGCCGAGGGCGTGCAGGAACCCGAGGCCGTGGCCGGTGAGCAGGGCCAGGAGAGCGTAGGTCGCACCGATCGCCGCGGCGAACGTCACGGCGCTCGTCCAGCGGGCTCTGGTCGTACCGGCGAAAAACACCAACAGAAGGGCGAAGGGCACGGCACCGAGCGCGGTGACCTTGACGGCGACGGCGAGGCCGAAGGCGAGCCCGGACGCGGCGGACGCCGCGAAGCCAGGCCGCCTCGCGGCGACGAAACCCGCCAGGACCAGGCCCGCGAGGACGACGTCGTTGTGGGCGCCGGACACGACGTGGACGAGGACCAGCGGGCTGGCGGCGAGCAGCGCGTTGCCGCGGGAGAGACGGTGCACCGCGGCGACGCACAGCACCAGGCCGAGCACGGCGGCGAGGCGCAGCAACACGACAGCGACGGGCAGGCTGCCGTGCGAGAGCCAGGCGGCGGCGCCCTCCACGGCGATCCACAGTGGACCGTAGGGCGTGGGGGTCTCGCGCCACAGCTCGGGCACGTCGGACAGCCACGTGCAGGGCAGCGCGGCGGGCCCCACCTCGTAGAGGTCGAAGCCGGCGTCGAAGAGCTGACCCTGGCAGGCGTACGCGTAGATGTCGTGGCTGCCCAGCGGCGGTGCGACCAGCAGCGGCACGCTCCAGAGCGCGGCGGTGACCAGCAGGCCGCGCTGGTCGGTCTCCTCGCGCAGCGTCCACCAGGCGCGGATCAGCATCGCGAGGGCGACGAACCACACGATCACGCCGAGCAGCCACGCCCCGTCGTGCGGCACCGGCTTGCCGGCCAGGAAACCGCTGGTGGCGAGGAGGACGGAAGCGGCCAGCCCGAGCCAGCGCGGGTTGACGCTCACCAGCACATGGTGCCAACCGGCCGTCGCTGGCGGCAAATCGGGCCGATTTTTGTCAGACCCCCGGGTTAGTGTCGCGACGTGGCTGAAGACGCAGCGCTGATCGCGGCGACCGGGCTGGTGAAACAGTTCGGTGACTTCACCGCGGTCGACGGGATCGACGTTCGGGTGCGGGCGGGGGAGGCGTTCGGGTTCCTCGGGCCCAACGGGGCGGGCAAGTCCTCCACGATGCGCATGATCGGCTGCGTGTCGCGGCCGACCGGCGGCTCGCTGCGGATCCTGGGCATGGACGCGGCGCGGGACGGCTCGGCGATCCGGGCGCGGCTCGGGGTGTGCCCGCAGCAGGACTCGCTCGACCTCGAGCTGACCGTGCTGGAGAACCTGACCGTGTATGCGCGGTATTTCAACATCCCGCGCCGGGTCGCGCGGGCGCGGGCGATGGAGCTGCTGGAGTTCGTGCAGCTGGCGGACCGTGCCGGTGACAAGGTGGAGCCGCTGTCGGGCGGGATGAAGCGCCGCCTGACGATCGCGCGGGCACTGGTCAACGAGCCCGAGATCGTGCTGCTCGACGAGCCGACCACCGGCCTCGACCCGCAGGCGCGGCACCTGGTGTGGGAGCGGCTGTTCCGGCTCAAGCAGCGCGGCGTCACGCTGGTGCTGACCACGCACTACATGGACGAGGCGGAGCAGCTGTGCGACCGCCTGGTCGTCATGGACGGCGGCCGGATCGTCGCGGAGGGCTCGCCGCGCGAGCTGATCGAGCGGCACTCGACGCGGGAGGTGCTCGAGGTGCGGTTCGGCAACGAGGCGCTCGACGGGTTCGCCGGCAAGCTGGAGGGCATCGGCGAGCGCACCGAGGTGCTGCCCGACCGCGTCCTGGTCTACACCGGCGACGGCGACGCGGCCGCCGCGCAGGTCCACGCCCGGGGGCTGACGCCGTCGAGCGTGCTGGTCCGGCGCGGGTCGCTCGAAGACGTGTTCCTGCAGCTCACCGGCAGGACGCTGGTGGACTGATGGCGCACCGGACCGCCCTGGCGCTCGAATACCACCTGGTGTCCTACAAACGCACCTGGCGGGCGAGCGTGTTCAGCTCGTTCGCGCTGCCGGCGATGTTCCTGGTCGCGATGGGGATCACCGTCGGGCACTACATCGACGAGCGGTCGACGTCGATCGGCGTGCCGTACCTGGACTTTCTCGGGCCCGGGCTGCTCGCCTCGACCGCCCTGCAGGTCGCGGTCGGCGACTCGACGTGGCCGGTGTTCAGCGGCTTCCACTGGACGCGGGTCTACCACGCGATGCGGGCGTCGCCGCTCACGGTGGGTGACGTGCTGCGGGGGCATCTGGCGTTCGTCACGCTGCGGGTCGCGCTGTCGAGCGTCGGATTCCTGGTGGTGCTGGCGCTGTTCGGCGCGCTGCACTCGTGGTGGTCGCTCGCGACCCCGCTGGTCTCCGTGCTGCTTGGTGCGGCGTGCGCGGCGCCGTGCTTCGCGTTCGCGGCGTGGACCGAGACCGATGGGGCGTTCGCGGTGCTGTTCCGCGTGGCGGTGGTGCCCATGACGCTCTTCGCGGGCGTGTTCTTCCCCGTGGAGAGCCTGCCCGTGGGGGCTCGGCTGCTGGCGTACGTGTCGCCGCTGTGGCACGGCGTGGAGCTGTCCCGGGCCGCGACGCTCGGCACCACGACCGCCTGGGGGCTGCCCGCCCACGCCGCGGTGCTGGCGGTGTGGTGCGCGGTGGGCTATGTGCTGGCGGTGCGCTCGTTCACCCGGAAGCTGGGCGACTGATGGTCACGACACTGATCTTCCCGCGGGCGATGTCCCGTCTCGACCACCGGGCCTCCGGCGCCCTGTCCGTCACCGCGCGTAACCTCGCGGCGGCCAGGCACGCGGCGTACTGGTGGGTGCTGCTGTCCGGGTTCGTCGAGCCCCTGCTGTACCTGCTGTCGATCGGCGTCGGCGTCGGGCGGCTCGTCGGGGGCATCGCGCTGCCCGACGGCCGGCTGGTGACCTATGCGCAGTTCGTCGCGCCGGCGATGCTTGCCGCTTCCGCGATGAACGGGGCGCTCGCCGAGACCACCATGAATTTCTACGGCAAGCTCAAGTTCATGCGCATCTATGATGCGACGCTCGCCACCCCGATCACGCCCATGCAGGTTTCCGTCGGCGAACTCGTCTGGGCGATGTGCCGCGGCGGCACGTATTCCGCCGTCTTTCTCGTGGTCATGGCTGCGCTGGACCTCACCACGTGGGGGTGGGCGCTGGTGGCCTTACCCGTGACGCTGCTGGTGGGGTTCGCGTTCGGGGCGCTCGGGATGGGACTGTCGACGCTGCTGCGGTCCTGGCAGGACTTCGACTACATCAACGTGACCCAGTTCGGGCTGTTCCTGTTCAGCGGCACGTTCTCACCGCCGTCGGACTTCCCCGCGCCGCTGCAGGTCCTGATCGAGCTGACCCCGCTGTATCACGGCGTCGCCCTGCTCCGGTCGATCACGACGGGCTCGCCGGACTGGACGCTGTTGTGGCACGTGGCGTACCTGGCCGCGCTGGCCGCGGCCGGCCTGACGATGGCCAGCCGCCGGATGGGCACGTTGCTGCTGAAGTGAGCGGTCCGCGTCTCCGGCCGGCTGGCGGTTCCGTGCTGGGGGGAGAGGCTCGCCGCCGCTCGGGCATGGCAGTGCGGCGTCGGCGGCTCCGCACCGTGCGGCTTCAGGCTGTACGGCTTTGGGCGGTGTGCTTGCGGATCATGCGGCTTTTGACGGTGCGGCTCGGGATGGTGTGGTTTCCGGGTCGAACTGGATAGGGCTTGGGCCACGCTTCGGGTTCGGGTTGTCGTGGGTCCGGGTTGGACTGTCGTGGTGGTGTGCTGCATGTTGCGCCGGCCGTGGTTCGGGTCTGTCGTGGTCCGGGTTGGGCCGCCGTGGTGGTGGTGTTGCGGCGGCCGTGGTTCGGGTTCAGGTCTGTCGCGGGTTCTGGCCGAGCGGTCGTGGTGGTGGTGCTGCGTGTTGCGGCGGCTGTGGTTTGGGTTCGGTCTGTCGCGGGTTCTGGTCGAGCGGTTGTGGTGGTGGTGCTGCGTGTTGCGGCGGCTGTGGTTTGGGTTCGGTCTGTCGCGGGTTCTGGTCGAGCGGTCGTGGTGGTGGTGCATGTTGCGGCGGCCGTGGTTCGGGTTGGGCTGTCGTGGTGGTGTTGATGCGGCATGGTGCGGCGGCCGCAACCGTCGGCGTCCGGATGGGCCGGCGGCGCTGAGCGGGTCCACGGCCATGACCGTCCCTCGATCGAGGGCTCAAGACCGACGACCGCGCCACCGCGGCCTGGACCCGGCCGGATGACCGCGTGATCCAAGGACGGATCTGGCGGTGCGGACGGCCAGGGCTGTCCTTCGATCATGTGGCCATGACTGGCAACGGTGTCGTCACGCTGCGGTGCGGGTGAGAAGTCCTCGCGGGCCCCCTGCGGCCTCAACGGTGGCGGGAATTGCGGCGGTGAGCTGGGCAAACGCGGTAACGTTCGGAAGTGGGTCAACTTCCGTTGGATTCAGCAAAAGTTTGGTAACGGGAGATAGAAGACCTAGACGCGGCGCTTCAGAGGGCCTAAAGTCTCGACGCAACACGGGTGTAACGCATGGCACACGACCCGGCAACCGGCGCCTCATCGGAGGTGTGGTGGTGTAGCCGCGTGTCGCGGACGCCTGCCTGCGACCAGATGAGGAGGTGCCATTGTGAACACGGTCAGTGCGGTAGACGGCCCCGTTCAGTCGCGCCTGCTCCGCTTGTTGCGGGACACCGGTGCGTTGTCGCGTGCGGAGCTGGCCGATCGTCTGGAGGTGCCGCGCCCGCGGCTGCTCGCGGACCTGGACGCGCTCGTCGCGACAGGGCTCATCCGCGAGGCGGGCCCGGCGGCGAGCCGGGGTGGTCGCAGGTCGACGCTGGTGGAGCTGAACCCGGATCTGCGGTTCGCCGCGGTGGATCTGGGGGCGAGCTCGATCGACGTCGAGATCACCGACGGGCGGCTGGAGCCGGTCGCGGCGTACGGGGAGCCAGCCGACATCAGGTCGGGACCGAAAGTAATACTGCAACGGGTCAACGAGATTCTGCACAAGTTCCGTGTGGATGGCTCGTTCGAGCGGTTGCACGCCATCGGCATCGGCGTGCCGGGGCCGGTCAGTTTCCGGGACGGGGTCCCGGTCTCGCCACCGATCATGCCGGGCTGGGACAGGTTCCCGGTGCGGGAAGTGCTCGGGCGCGAGTTCAACTGCCCGGTCGTCGTCGACAACGACGTGAACATCATGAGCATCGGCGAGCGCTACGGCGGCGTCGCGCACTCGGTGGACAACCTGCTCTTCCTCAAGGTGGGGACCGGCATCGGGTGCGGCATCTACCTCAACGGTGAGGTGTACCGGGGCACCGACGGATGCGCCGGCGACATCGGGCACATCCAGGTCGACAGTCACGGGCCGGTGTGCTCGTGCGGCAACGTCGGCTGCCTGGAGGCCCTGTTCGGCGGCGGCGCGCTGGCGCGTGACGCGACGGCGGCGGCCCGCAGTGGTGCGTCACCGGCGCTCGCCGACCGTCTGAACGCCAACGGCATCGTGACCGCCAAGGACGTCGCCGACGGCGCCGCCGAGGGTGACGTCACGTGCATCCGCCTGATCCGTGACGGTGGGCGCCGGGTGGGTGGGGTGCTGGCCGGCCTGGTCAGCTTCATCAACCCGTCGATGATCGTGATCGGCGGCGGTCTCGCCGGCCTCGGTCACATCCTGCTGGCGGAGATTCGTAGCGTCGTCTACCGGCGTTCGCTTCCCCTCGCGACCGGCAATCTGCCGGTCGTCCTGTCCGAGCTCGGCCCCCGCGCCGGCGTTGTTGGCGCCGCGGTCCTGGCCAGCGAACTCGCATATGGACGGCCATCATGACAACTACGGACGACATCGTCCTGAAACTTACCGATGTGGTGAAAACCTTCCCCGGCGTCCGCGCGCTCGACGGGGTCCAGCTGGAGGTGCGGGCCGGGGAGGTGCACTGCCTCCTCGGGCAGAACGGCGCCGGCAAGTCCACGCTGATCAAGGTGCTCGCCGGCGCGCACACCCCGGACTCCGGCGAGATCATGTGGCTGGGTCAGCCGGCCACGTTCAACAGCCCGCAGACGGCCATGAAGGCCGGCATCGCCACCATCTACCAGGAGCTCGACCTCGTCGACGGGCTCAGCGTCGCCGAGAACATGTACCTCGGTCACGAGCCGAACAGTGCCGGGTTCGTCGCCCGGCGCACCATGCGCAAGGGCGCGCTGGAGATCCTCGAGCGGCTCGGCCACGCGGAGATCCCCGTGGGCCGGGAGGTCGGCAAGCTGCCGGCCGCCGCGAAGCAGATCGTGAGCATGGGCCGGGCGCTGTCCCGCGAGGCGCGGCTGCTCATCATGGACGAGCCGAGCGCCGTGCTCGCCCATGACGAGGTGCAGAACCTGTTCCGCATGGTCCGCGCGCTGACGGCGCAGGGCATCGCGGTCATCTACATCTCCCACCGCATGGAGGAGATCCGCGAGATCGGCGACCGCGTGACGGTGCTCAAGGACGGCCGCACCACCGCGGCCAACCTCGACGCGAAGAGCACGCCGACCCGCGAGCTGGTCAGCCGGATGACCGGCCGCACCATCGAATACGTCTTCCCCGAGAAGCCGGAGCAACCGCCGCAGGTGTACGACCAGGACGGGCCGCTCCTGCAGGTGGAGGGGCTGTCGCTGGAGGGCCGGTTCAGTGACGTCTCGCTGACCGTGCACGCCGGCGAGATCGTCGGCATCACCGGCCTGGTCGGCTCCGGCCGGTCCGAGGTGCTCGAGACCATCTTCGGCGCCCGCCGCGCGACGGCCGGCACGGTCGTGGTCGGCAACAAGGTCCTGCGCAAGGGCAGCGTCAACGCCGCCGTCAAGGCCGGGATCGGCATGGCTCCCGAGGAGCGCAAGAGCCAGGCGCTCCTGCTCGGCGAGCCGATCTACCGCAACGTCACCCTTGCCGGGTTCACCCGCTTCGCCCGCGCCGGCTTCACCGACGCCGGGCGCGAGCGCGCCGAGGCCCAGAAGATCACCCAGGGCCTCGACCTGCGCCCGAACGACGTCCGGCGCCCCGTGCGTACCCTCTCCGGCGGCAACCAGCAGAAGGTCGTCGTCGGCCGCTGGCTGCTGGGCGACACCCGGCTGCTCCTGCTCGACGAGCCCACCCGGGGTGTCGACGTCGGCGCCCGCGCCGAGCTCTACCAGGTGATCCGCAGACTCGCCGACGAGGGTGTCGGTGTGCTGCTCGTGTCCAGTGAGGTGCCCGAGGTGCTGGGCCTGTCCGACCGCGTGCTCGTCATGCGTGAGGGGCGGCTCGTACGGGAGGCACCGGCGGACGAACTCGACGAAGACACCGTGCTCGACCTCGTGATGGCCGGCTCACTGCTGGACGGGGCCGACCTGGCGAGCACCGCCCCTGAAGGGACCGCAGCATGAGCACCGCGACCACACCGTCCGCCGACCCCGTCGAGCTGAGCAAAGGCACGTCGAGCGCCGCCGGGCAGGGCTGGTGGCAGCGGGACGGCGCCGACTCCGTCAAGCGCAACCTCGCCCTCATCGGGGTGCTGGTGCTGCTGCTGATCATCGGTGCCGTCACCCGTTCCGACATCTTCCTCGACATCGACCGGCTCTGGTCCAACGAGCTGACGGTGCTGACCCAGGCGTCCAGCATCGGCGTGATCGTGGTCGGCATGACGTTCGTGATGATCAGCGGCGGCATCGACCTGTCGGTCGGCGCGCTGCTGGCCCTCGCCAGCGTCTGGTGCACCACCGTGGCGACCCAGGACCTGGGGCCGGCCGCGATGGTCTTCACCGCGCTCGCCGTCGGCGCGGTCGCCGGCCTCGTCAACGGCGGGCTGATCGCCTACGGCAAGCTGGTGCCCTTCATCGCGACGCTCGCCATGATGCTGTCCGCCCGCGGTCTCGCCCAGAACATCTCCGGGTCGCACACCCAGATCACGTCGGACCCGTTCATCAAGAGCCTCGCCGGCGACCGCCTGCTCGGCGTCCCGTACATGGTCATCATCTTCGTGCTGGTCACCGCGCTCGGCTGGGTCCTGCTCAACCGCACCACCTTCGGCCGCCGCACCATCGCGATCGGTGGCAACGCCGAGGCCGCCCGCCTGGCCGGCATCAACGTCCGGCTGCAGACGATGCTGCTGTACGTGCTGTCGGGCCTCTGCTGCGGCATCGCCGCGCTGATGATCGTGTCGCAGACGACCTCCGGCAGCAACACGCACGGCGACCTGTACGAGCTCAACGCCATCGCCGCCGCGATCATCGGCGGCACCGCCCTCACCGGCGGCCGCGGCACCATCGTCGGCTCGCTCCTCGGCGTGCTGATCTTCACCCAGATCACGAACCTGTTCATCGTCAACAACCTGCAGCTCGACGTCCAGCGGATCATCAACGGCGGCATCATCGTCGTCGCGGTCCTGATCCAGCAGTTCCGGGTCGGCTCCTTCTTCCGGACCCGCCTCAAGATTTAGGCACCTCGGTCCCACCTCGATAGGCAGATCGCCACCGAACACCAGCACCGCCGTCCAGCCGCGACGGCAGTGTGGATCAGCACGCCCAAAATGCAGCAAATACCTACCCGCCCCCCATCCCACAGACGACCAGGAGGTCGTGATGAGCGCATCCTCGGGTGACATGTCCCGCCGCAAGCTTCTCCTCGGCGGGGCCGCCCTCGGCGCCGGTGCACTGCTCGCCGGTTGCACGTCCAACGAGAAGAAGGACGATGACGCCGGCACCAACACGAAGGTGAACGCCGCCGCCTCTGAGGCGCCCGGCAAGGCCGTCACCATCGGCTTCTCGGCCCCCGCCGCCGACCACGGCTGGATCGGTGCCATCACCGCCAACGCCAAGGCGCAGGCCGCCAAGTTCTCCGACGTGACCCTGAAGGTCGTCGACGCCGGTAAGGACGCCCCCGCGCAGATCGCCGCGCTGGACACCCTGATCGGCTCGAAGCCCGACGCGATCGTGCTGCTGCCGCAGGACGGCGCGCAGCTCACCGAGATCGGCAAGAAGGCCACCGCGGCCGGCATCATCGTCATCAACCTCGACCGGGAGTTCTCCGACTCGGCCGCGTCGTTCTCGCTGATCAAGGGCGACAACTACGGCATGGGCATCGCCGCCGGCAAGTTCATCGGCGAGAAGCTCAAGGGCAAGACCGACGCCGTCATCGGCGAGATCCCGGGCATCGACGAGCTCCAGCTGACCAAGGACCGGTCGAAGGGCTTCGCCGACGCGCTCAAGACCTACGGCCTGACCGTCAAGCACCGGGTCGCGGGGGCCTTCACCGTCGAGTCCGGGCAGAAGGCCGCGGCGAACCTGCTGCAGGCCGCGCCGAAGCTCGACGCCGTGTGGAACCACGACGACGACCAGGGCGTCGGCGTCCTCGCCGCGATCCAGCAGGCGGGCCGCAAGGAGTTCTTCATGGTCGGCGGCGCGGGCTCCCGCGACGCGATGGACCACATCAAGGCCGGCGACTCGGTGCTGACCGCGACGGTCACCTACCCGCCGTCGATGGCGTCCTCGGCGATCATCCTGGCCCGCCTCGCCGCCCAGGGCAAGGGCATGGGCGACCTGGTCGAGCTGCAGGTCCCGAAGCTGATCGTCCTGCAGTCCGAGACGATCACGAAGGACAACGTCGACAAGTACCTGCCGCTCGGCTTCAAGTCCTAGCAGGTCGTCAGGTAGAGCCAACCACCAGAAAGGAACCGCCAAGTGTCCACTCAGGGCAGCAGCGGGGAGCTGCGCGTCGGCATGGTCGGATATGCGTTCATGGGCGCCGCGCACTCGCAGGCCTGGCGCACCGTGAACCGGGTCTTCGACCTGCCGGCGCGGGCGACCATGGTCGCCGTCTGCGGCCGCGATGGGGCGAAGGTGGCGGACGCCGCTAGCCGGCTCGGGTGGGCCGAAGCGGTGACCGACTGGCGCGAGCTGGTCGCCCGGGACGACATCGACGTCATCGACATCTGTACCCCGGGCGACAGCCACGCCGAGATCGCCATCGCCGCGCTGGAAGCGGGCAAGCACGTGCTGTGCGAGAAGCCGCTCGCCAACACGGTCGACGAGGCGCGCGCGATGGTCGCGGCGGCGGTGAAGGCCCGGGCGCTCGGCGTCCGGTCCGCCTGCGGGTTCAACTACCGCCGGGTCCCCGCCGTCTCGCTGATGCGCAACCTCATCGCGGACGGCCGGCTCGGCGCCATCCGGCACGTCCGGGCCGTCTACCTGCAGGACTGGATCACCGATCCCAACTTCCCGCTCGTCTGGCGGCTCCAGAAGGACAAGGCCGGCTCGGGCGCGCTCGGCGACATCGGCGCGCACATCATCGACCTGACCCAGTTCGTCACCGGGGAGCAGATCACCGGCGTCACCGGCATCACCGAGACGTTCGTCAAGGAGCGCCCGCTGCCGGAGGCGTCCAGCGGGCTCTCGGCGAGCGCGGGCGCCACGACGGGGGAGGTCACCGTCGACGACGCAGCGGTCTTCGTCGCCCGGCTCTCCGGCGGCGGCCTGGCCACCTACGAGGCGACCCGCTTCGCGACCGGCCGCAAGAACGGGCTGAAGGTCGAGATCAACGGCGAGCTCGGCTCGCTCGTCTTCGACCTGGAGCGGCTCAACGAGCTCGAGTTCTACGACGCCACGAAGCCGGCCGCCGAGCAGGGCTTCAACCGCATCCTGGTGACCGAGGGCGAGCACCCGTACCTCTCCGCCTGGTGGCCGCCGGGCCACATCATCGGCTACGAGCACTCCTTCACCCACGAGATGCGGGACTTCATCGAGGCGGTGGCCACCGGATCGGATCCGACGCCGTCGTTCGAGGAAGCGCTGCAGGTACAACTCGTGCTCGACGCCGTGGAGAAGTCCGACGCCTCCTGGGTCAGCGTGCTGGCATGAACGATCCCTACGCCCCCACTCCCGCGGACCGGTTCTCGTTCGGGCTCTGGACGGTGGGCTGGCAGGCCCAGGACGTCTTCGGCTCGGCGTCCCGCGCGGCGCTCGACCCGGTCGAGTCCGTGCACCGGCTCGCGGAGCTGGGGGCGTACGGGGTGAGCTTCCACGACGACGACCTGATCCCGTTCGGCAGCGACGGGACCGTCCGGGACAAGCTGATCGGCCGCTTCCGCGAGGCCCTCGACACCAGCGGCATGGTGGTGTCGATGGCCACCACCAACCTGTTCGGCCACCCGATCTTCAAGGACGGCGCGTTCACCGCCAACGACCGTGCCGTCCGCCGGTTCGCGCTGCAGAAGGTGCTGCGCAACATCGACCTCGCCGCCGAGCTCGGCGCGCCGACCTACGTGCTGTGGGGCGGCCGCGAGGGCTCCGAGTCCGGTGCCGGCAAGCAGATGCGGGCGGCGCTCGACCGGTACCGCGAGGCGATCAACGCCCTGTGCGCGTACATCCGCGAGCGTGGCTACGACATCCGCCTCGCCATCGAACCGAAGCCCAACGAGCCGCGCGGCGACATCCTGCTGCCGACGATCGGCCACGCCCTCGCACTGATCTCGACCCTGGATGAGCCGTCGCGGGTGGGGCTCAACCCCGAGGTCGGGCACGAGGAGATGGCCGGGCTCAACTTCGCCCACGGCATCGCCCAGGCGCTCTGGCACGGCAAGCTCTTCCACGTCGACCTCAACGGCCAGCACGGCCCGCGGTTCGACCAGGACCTGCGCTTCGGCGCCGGCAACCTGCGCGGCGCGTTCTGGACGGTCGACGTGCTGGAGAACAGCTCGGGCTACCCGACGGCGTACGCGGGACCCCGCCACTTCGACTACAAGCCACCACGTACCGAGGACGCCGCGGGGGTGTGGGTCACCGCCGCGGCGTGCATGCGCAACTACCTGATCCTGAAGGACAAGGTCCGCGCGTTCCGTGACGACCCCGAGGTGTCGGCGGCGCTCGCGGCGGCCCGCGTCGACGAGCTGTCGGTGCCGACGCTGATGCCGGGGGAGTCGCTCTCGGCGCTGCGGGCCGAGGAGATCGACGTCGATGCGGTGGCCGCCCGCGGGATGGCCTTCGAACGCCTCGACCAGCTCGCCATGGAACACCTCCTGGGGATCAGGGGATGAGTTCGGCATAACGAAGCTTTTCCTCGCCGGCAGCGAGGGCCTGGCCGCGGTTGCGCCCCGCGGCCGGGTAGCCGGCGGGGAAGGGTCCGTCGGGCCGGCGCGGCACGTGTGCCGCGCCGGCGGACGGGCACAACTGAAGACGACATCATGACGGCGCGACGGCGCGCGCTCACGCCCATCGTGAAGGATCTGTCATGCCCAGAAGCACAGCCCGGAACTGGTTCGCCGCCGCTACGGCGGGCCTGCTCGCCGCGGCCACACTGAACCCGGTGCCCGCCAGCGCCGCCGACGCCCCGTACAAGGTCCTGGTCTTCTCGAAGACCGCGGGCTTCCGCCACTCGTCGATCCCCAACGGCATCGCCGCCGTCCAGTCGCTCGGCACCGCCAACAATTTCACCGTCACCGCCACCGAGGACGCCGCCGCGTTCACCGCCGCCAACCTGGCCCAGTACCAGACGGTCGTCTTCATGTCGACGACCGGGGACGTGCTCAACGACGCCCAGCAGGCCGCGTTCGAGGCCTACATCCGCGGCGGCGGCGGGTACGTCGGCGTGCACGCCGCGGCCGACACCGAGTACAGCTGGCCGTTCTACGGCACGCTCGCCGGTGCCTGGTTCGCGTCGCACCCGGCGATCCAGCAGGCGAGCGTGAACGTCGAGGACCGCAGCCACCCGGCCACGGCCCACCTCGGCGCCACCTGGACCCGCACCGACGAGTGGTACAACTACCAGACCAACCCGCGGGCCACGGCGCACGTCCTGGCCTCGCTCAACGAGTCGTCGTACTCGGGTGGATCGATGAGCGGCGACCACCCGATCACCTGGTGCAAGACCATCGACAGCGGCCGGTCGTTCTACACCGGCTTCGGGCACACCGAGGAGAGCTACACCGACGCCAACTTCCGCAACCTGCTGCTGGGGGCCATCCGGTACACGGCGAAGCGCGTCGACGGCAACTGCGCGGCGCCGGTCCAGCCGTCCGGCAGCGTCTACCAGGGTGAGGCGTGGTCGGCGACCGGCGGCGTCCAGGTCGCGAACCACGCGTCCGCCGTCGGCGGCAAGACCGCCGGGTACATCGACAACAACGACTGGATCTCGTTCACCGGCGTGAACCTGTCCAACGTCACCGGCGTCACCCTGCGCACGTCGTCGGCCGGCGCCGGCGGTACCGTGGAACTGCGCGCCGGAAGCACCACCGGCACCCTGCTCGGCAGCGCCGCGATCGCCAACACCGGCAGCTGGGAGACCTTCCGCGACGTGTTCACGCCGCTGACGTCCAACGCCGGCACCTCCTTGTTCCTGGTGTTCCGGGGTACGGGCAGCTCCCTGTTCGACCTCGACCAGCTCACCCTGACGCGCTCCGCCACGACCCGCCAGGGCGAGGCGTGGTCGTCGATGAGCGGCCTGCAGGTCGCCGCGCACGCCCCGGCCACCGGTGGGCAGACCGCCGGGTTCATCGACAACAACGACTGGGCCGCGTACACCGGTGTCGCGCTGAGCGGCGCGGCAGGCGTGCGGGTCAAGTGGTCCTCGGCCGGCCCTGGCGGCACGATCGAGTTCCGGGCCGGCTCGGCGACGGGCGCGCTGCTCGGCACGCTCGCGGTCGCCAACACGGGCGGCTGGGATACGTTCCGCACGGCGTCGGTGGCCGTGACCCCGAACGCGTCGACCACGCTGTACCTGGTGTTCCGCGGCGGCAGCGGATCGCTCTTCGACGTCGACGAATTCACGGTGTTCGGCGCCTGAACTTCGGTCGTGGGTTTTCCCGCGACCGGACAGACGGGTGGCGGGGTCGCGACGCCGACCGGCCCCGCTGTCCGGGCCCCGTCCGCTCGGATGCACCACAGCACCTGCACAACGTCCCGGGTGGTGACGCCGACTCCCCCCGTGGCCGGGCAGGTGCGATCCGGGCGGACGGGTCGCCTTTTTTGCAGCTTGTACCGGCGGGAGCTGGTTCTTAGACTGGCTTCAGCACCTGGTCGGCCCTTGGACAGGTGCGGGTGGGAGGCGCAACCCACCCGCGCCGCTCTGCGTGTCCTCGTGTCGCCGGCCTGTCTGCACCCTCCCTCGCGCCCTTATCACCGCCGTTTCACCGGAGGAAACCTCATGGCGCGTCCGATCACGCTCTTCACCGGCCAGTGGGCCGACCTGCCCTTCGAGGAGGTCTGCCGGCTCGCCTCGGAATGGGGCTATGACGGCCTCGAGATCGCCTGCTGGGGCGACCACTTCGAGGTCGACAAGGCGCTCTCCGACGAGTCCTACGTGGACCGCAAACTTGAGACCCTGGCCAAGCACAACCTGAAGGTCTACGCGATCTCCAACCACCTGGTCGGCCAGGCCGTCTGCGACCACCCGATCGACCAGCGGCACCAGGGCATCCTGCCCGCCCGCATCTGGGGCGACGGATCACCGGAAGGTGTCCGCCAGCGGGCCGCCGCTGAGATCGCGGACACCGCCCGCGCCGCCCGCAAGCTCGGCGTCGACGTCGTGGTCGGCTTCACCGGCTCGTCCATCTGGCACACCCTGGCCATGTTCCCGCCCGTGCCGCCGCAGATGATCGAGGACGGCTACCAGGACTTCGCCGACCGGTGGAACCCGATCCTCGACGTCTTCGACGAGGTCGGCGTCCGCTTCGCGCACGAGGTGCACCCCAGCGAGATCGCCTACGACTACTGGACCACCAAGCGCACCCTCGAGGCGATCGGCAACCGGCCCGCGTTCGGCCTCAACTGGGACCCGTCGCACTTCGTGTGGCAGGAGCTCGACCCGGTGAACTTCATCTTCGACTTCGCCGACCGGATCTACCACGTCGACTGCAAGGACGCGAAGGTCCGCACCGGCGACGGGCGCCGCGGCCGGCTCGCCTCGCACCTGCCGTGGGCCGACATGCGCCGCGGCTGGGACTTCGTCTCGACCGGCCACGGCGACGTACCGTGGGAGGACTGCTTCCGGGCGCTCAACGCGATCGGCTACAACGGCCCGATCTCGATCGAGTGGGAGGACGCCGGCATGGACCGCCTCGTCGGCGCGCCCGAGGCCCTGTCGTTCGTGCGCCGGCTGGCCTTCGACGCCCCCGCCGCCGCCTTCGACGCGGCGTTCTCGTCCTCTTCCTGACCGCTGAGCTGACACGCAGAAGGGCCGGCCCTCGTCGGGCCGGCCCTTCTCGCACTTCTCAGTAGCTGGTGCCGCCGCTGGTCGTCGTCTTGGACGAACCCGTGGTCGCCAGCACGTCCCGCTCGATGGCGGGCGTCGTGCTCGTTTCCGAAGAGCCCATCAGCCGCTGCCCGAGATCGCTCTCGGCGAACCGGCTGTTGGCCAGCTTGTCGGTCACCTTGGTCTTGCCCTCGCTGTAGAGCCGCGTCGCCTGCTCCTGGACGACCCCGGCGGCTTCCTGCACCGTCGGGCTCTCCTTGATCTTCATAGCAGTGGCCTTGAGCTCTTCGTACTTCTCCCGACCAGCCCGGGCGCCGAGCACAAAGCCCGCGGCCAGTCCGCCGAGAAACAGTAGCTTGCCGCGCATAGCGACGAACCTCCTTCTGAGCGGCGCCCGGTCATAGTTGCGTCTTCAGCGCCGTCCTGGTCCTGGATTACCCGTCCATCCTCGTTCCGACACATCGATCATGTACCCCGTTTGCCGAGATCTGGCACACGATGGGATGGTCTCCGCCGCGCCGCGCATAACCCGCTGGCGCGACCCCCGGGTGCGTGCTGTACTCTTTGCCGGTCGCCCTGATTCACCGGGTTTTCCCGGGGGACGGGGTGCTGCAATCCCGCGTAGCTCAATTGGCAGAGCAGCCGGCTGTTAACCGGCAGGTTATAGGTTCGAGTCCTATCGCGGGAGCTCCAAACGGCCCCTTACAGGGGCCATTTTACTGCCCGAACCCTTTCCGGGCGGCGTCCCGCTTGCGCAGGTCGGTAAGCTTGCGATCGCTCGGGGCGGTAGCTCAGCGGGTTAGAGCAGGGGACTCATAATCCCTCGGTCGCGGGTTCGAGTCCCGCCCGCCCCACAGGCTTGGGCGCACCCTGCTCGCGCGTCCCCTTCGGGGGCGGCTCGCCGGGGCGCCTGTCATTCCCCGCGCACGGCTTCGCCGTGCTCCCCATCGGGGGAGCTGCGCTCCACCCGCGCCCCCTTAAACCCGTCGCGGCGCCGTCTTGTCGTATCGGCTGGTCGCGTTCGTGGCGAGTGGCTGGCCTTCGGCCTTGGTTGCCCGGTTCGTGTGGCGCATCGTGCGCTCCACAGTCATCCGCGCACCCGGCGGAGGGGGTTACAGGAGAGCCAGAGCGTGACAGCATTGCTGGCAAGCCGAATTTCGCCGAGCGCTGCCCACTGCCGGCCATGGTCCTGTCGTCGCGGATCGGCGACCGAGCGCGCGTCTTGGTACTGATCCGTCGACCTTGACCACTTCGCCGTGGCGTCGCAGCACGATCACCCTGATTTGGCCGGTCGTTGTGGCGCCCGCCGGAAACGCGGCTACTCATGATCTGCCGCGTCCAAGTCCTCGCGAAGCTGGTCGAGCGTTCGTCCATCGCTTTCACGGTGCCAGGACGTCCACCCGTTGATTTGAGAGCCCGTCACGGCGGTTGCTGCCTTTGATGGCGAAGTGAATGTGCCCCGGCTTCGGACCTGGTGCAGGCGATGACCGTCGGGTCGTTGGCTGGTCTCGATCAGGCGAGCTGGTTGGGGCCTGGTGCCCGAGCGTGCCGGCTCGCGGTCATGACCCTGCGATGGTGAGCGTCCGGCGAATGGCAGGTGCTGCGCACGCTGAGGCGACGACGGGCGTGGGTGCCGTGGCTGGCGTGCTTCGTTGAGCAGGCGGACGGCCCGTTTCGGCAGGTGGGCTCCCTTCTCTGAGCTGTCGATGGTCAGCCTAGCGACCAGGTACGACACTTCCCGGGAGCAGTGGTCGTCGGCCTGTCCGAACACTTTCGCGCCCTCCGGCGAACTACCGGTGTGATGCAACTGTGGACGACGTGGGGGAGGCGGACTTGGCCGTGATGACGCAGCCCGGCTCGGCGCATGGGCAGGACGCTGACGCCGACCTCATTGAGCAGGCGAAACACGCGCCCGAGCGGTTCACCGCCGTATTCGACCAGCACTACCGGCAGATCTACGCGTACGCGGCCCGCCGCCTCGGTCCCGACCTGGCCGAAGACGTCGCGTCGGAGACGTTCCTGGTCGCGTTCGACCGGCGGCACAGCTACGACAGCGCGCGTGCCGGCGTGCGGCCGTGGCTGTACGGCATCGCGTCCAATCTCATCGCCCGCCATGCGAGGGCGGAGACGCGCAGGTACAAGGCCCTGGCCAAGGCCGTCGGCGCGCAGGAGGCGGGCGACCACGCCGACGCCGTCGCCGGGCGGCTCGACGCGATGGCTGTGCGCGGCCGCCTCGCCGACGCGTTACGGCGGCTGCCCGAGTCCGTCCGGGCGGTGTTGCTGCTCGTGGCGTGGGCGGGGCTCAACCAGCAGGAGGTCGCGGCGGCGCTCGGCATTCCCGCCGGCACAGCCAGGTCCCGGTTGCACCGGGCGCGACAGGAGATGCGGCAGGCGCTCGGCGCCGAGATCGAGGTGAGCGAGTGATGGATGAGATCGGCGTGCTGCGTGAGGCGTTCGGGCCCGAGGAGGTCCCCAGCCAGGCAGCCGAGAACCGGGCCCGCGCGGCCCTGCACCAGCGGATGTCGTCGAAGGAGCAACGAGTGATCAGGATTGACCGGCACCGCCGGAACCGCTTCGTCATCGCGGCCGGGGCCGCTGTGGCGGCCGCCGCCGCGGTCGCCGCCGTCGCGGTCGTGGTGTCGGGAGGCGATGACCGCCCGCCGGCACCGGTCGCCGCGCCGACGCCGAGCTCACCGGCGAGGGGCGTTCTGCCGTTCGCCCGCCCGGCCAGCGCCGCCGAGTACCTGGAGAACGCCGCCTGGACGGCTGAGCGCAAGCCGTGGAAGGAGCCGCGGCCCGACCAGTTCATGTACATCGAGACGCTGGAGCTGCGCAACAAGCCGGCCTACGAGCGCGAGCATCCGAACGATCCGATCAAGGCCGGCATGGGCGAGACCCGCAAGATCCAGGACTGGAACAGCATCGACGGGCAGACCAAGGCGAGCTACAAGGACGGCCGGCTCGTGGTGACGAAGCGCGGGGAGGGCGGCGACACCTGGGACCGGATCGCCTGGTCGACGATCACCTCGATGACCAGCCCGGACAAGGTTCCTGACGGTGTGCGCGGACCCGGTTCGATGGGCATCGACCTGGACGCGTTCATCGGCCAGTACGTGGTGCCGCCGAACGTACAGGCGGCGATCTTCCGGCACCTGGCGCAGACCCCCGGGATGACGATGAATCCCGACGCGGTGAACATCGACGGCCGCCCGGCGGTCGGTCTCGGCCGGATCATCGAGGGCTACCTGTCGCAGGAGCTGCTGTTCGACAAGCAGACCTACCAGTTCATCGGCGAGCGGCTGGTTGCCATCAAGGACCACGTGACCCACGGCGACGACGGTGACTCCGTCAGCCACCGCGGCGACGTGTACCGCCAGGTCATCTACTCGAAGATGACCATCGTCGACCGCCCCGGCGACACGCAGTAGTCAGACCGGACCGCGGTCGGGCACACCCAGCGGCCAGGCGCCGCCCCGAGCCGAACCCGGCCCGGGGCGGCGCCCTGGCACACGTGCGTGCGACCGCAGCCGCGGACCGCCGTCGCGCTCGCCGAGCCGAGCCGAGCCGAGACAAGCCAAGACAAGGCGAGCCGATCCGGACCGCTCTCATAGGTCGCGGCCGGTGGTCAGGTGGTGATGGTGACCGGGTGGGACCTGGGGGACTCGCCGGCGGAGTTCAGGGCGCTCACCTCGAACGTGTGCTCGCCCGAGGCGATGTCCGCCACCAGGGTCGCGGGGCCGTAGCTCCAGGCGATCCGGACCCCGTCGCGGTAGACGTTGTAGCCGTCGGTGGCGGTCTGGACCGCTTCCCAGGCCAGCCACGCCTGGCCCGGGGCGGGGGTGGTAGCGACGAGCGAGCGGGGCGCGTACGGCGGGGCGGCCTGGGCGGGCATGGTGTTCGCGGTGACGGGCTGCGAAAGCGGCGACTCGCCGGCCGTGGTGACCGCCGACACCGCGTACGTGTGCGAGGTGCCGGGGGTGAGCCCGGTCAGTGTGACGGAAGGTTCGGTGGTGGTGGTCCGCGGCGTGCCGTCCTGGTAGATCCGGAACCGGCCGGCGCCCGGCGAGCCGGTCCAGGTCAGCCGCACCGAGTGGCTGGTGGTCTCGGACGGGGCCAGGTCGGTCGGGGGCGCGGGGACGGTGCCGGTGCTGTCCGGGCCGGCGAGCACGAGGTCGTCGGCCTCGAACGCGGCCTGGGCGTACCAGCCGTGCACGTACACCCGGACGGTCGTGGTCGCCGGGCCGGTGGTGAAGGGGACGGACAGCCGGGTCCACTGGCCGGTCGGTGGCGACCAGGTGCCGCCGAACTCGCTGCCGAGGAAGGCGTACCCGCCGCGGACCCACCCGGAGACGGTGTACGAGGAGCCCGGCCGCACCGGCACGACCTGCGCGCACTCGGCGGTCGACGCCAGCGTGGGGTTGCCGGTCAGGGCGTACTGCCCGGAGTGCCCGCCCCACGCGGCCGCCGTGCCGGACTCGCAGGTCCATCGGGCGGCCGCCGACTCGAACCCCGGGTTCGCCAGCAGGTTGATCTCGGCAGCCGCGGCCGCGGAGGGAGCGAACGGGCCGATGCAAAGGCAGGTCGCGAGAGCGACAGTGGTCAGCCGGCGCACAGTGTGCCCCTTCCCGGGAACCGGACCGCCAATGTCGGCCGCGATTCTGTAAGGAAAGCTTCCTGAATCATCGATGTCAATGCTGCGAACGGACGGGCACCGGAGTGCCCCGTCCGGCGGCGCGTCAGACGGCGAGGGTCCAGGTGTTGATATGGCCGTTGTCGGACGCGGCGGCGTCCTGCACGCGCAGCCGCCAGGTGCCGTTGCGGGTCTCGGAGGAGAGGTCCAGGGTGTAGGTCTGGTCGATGTTGTCGGCGCTGCCCCCTTGGCGGTTGCTCAGGATGTACGCGCTGCCGTCGGGCGCGATGAGCGACACGACCAGGTCGCCGCGGTACGTGTGGACGATGTGCACCTCGACGGTGCTCACGGCTGAAGCGTTGCCGGAGCAGCCGGAGAGCGTCACCGTGCTCTCCACCGTCGCCAGGTCGACGATGGTCACGTCGGTGGCGGTGCAGGTCTCGGCCGCGGCGGCGGAGGTCGCCGGGTGCTTCCAGGCCAGGTCCGAGGTGTCCGGCGGCCACCTGGTTCCGCTACGGTCGGATCTTCGACGACGATTCGGGGAAGGGTCGATGGCGCGGGACATCCACGTGACCAGCTGGGCACGTTCCGCGCAACGGGTACGTCGCGCCCCGGCGCGAGCTGCCCGGCCCGGCGAAATAGGACAGGAACGGCACGTGGACCTGAACATGGACCCCGGCCGGCTGGTCGAGGAGTCGCTGCGGCAGATGCGGCAGGTCGAGGACTTCCAGCGCCGGCCGGCGGCGATGGCCGGCGGTGGCGAGGCCCTCGGCGGCCTCCGCCAGGGCGGATGCTGATCATGTCACCGGTCGTGCTGCGGCGGGCCCGGGCGTTGCACCGCAGCCACCGGGCCAGCCTCCTCGCGCTGGCGTTCCTCGTCCTCATGACCGCGTTCAGCGTCGCCGTGGCGGTGATCGACAGCCGCGACCACGACCTGCCCGCGTTCCTCTCGGCGCTCACGTTCGGCCTGCGCTGGGGCTGGACGGTCCTCGCCGTCCTCTGGGCCACGCTGGCGGTGCTGCTGGTCGCGGCCGAGCTCAGCTGGCTGACGGGCACGACCACGCTGACCGACCGGGGCGTCGTCCTGCGGTCGGGGCGCCACGAGGCGACGATCGGCTGGTTCGACATCGACGAGCTGCGCGCCGTCCCGTCCGCCGGCGGCCACCTGTACCAGCTGCGCACCACCGTCCCGATGCCCCGCCCCCCGCGCCTCGGCCTGCAGGGCCGCCGCGAGGCCTGGCTCGGCTGGCACCCCGGCGCCGACACCGCGGTGGCGGCCATCGCCCGGCCCCACCTCGGCGTCAAGTACCAGCCCCCGGCCCGCTGATCCCTGCGGGGCGGGCGCCTCAGAGGCCGACGGGTCGGCCGGCGATCGTGAGGTACGTGTAGCCGAGCCGGCTCAGCCGCTGCGGGTCGAGCACGTTGCGGCCGTCGAGGACGACCGGGGTGCGCATGAGGCCGACGTACTTGCCCCAGTCGAGCTCCAGGTACTGCGGCCACTCGGTGACGAGCACCACGGCGTCGCTGTCATCGAAGACCTCGTCGACGCTCGCGCAGAGGCTCGCGGCGAGCTCCGGCTCCTCGACCCGGAACCGCTCGGCGGCGACCGGGTCGTGCAGCTTGACGCGGGCACCGCGGGCGATCATCAGCTTGGCGATGTCGATCGCGGGGGAGTCGCGCAGGTCGTCGGTGTTGGGCTTGAACGCCAGGCCGAGCAGGCCGATCTTGCGCCCCTTGAGGATGCGCAGCTCGTCGAGGAGCTTGTTGACCGCCTCCTCGCGCTGGCGCTGGTTGACCTCGCGGGCGGCGGACACGATCGGCATGTCGTAGCTGTACTCGGCGGCGGTCGCGATCAGGGCCGCGGTGTCCTTGCCGAAGCACGACCCGCCCCAGCCGACGCCCGGCTGCAGGAACCGCGAACCGATCCGCGCGTCGAGCCCGGTGCCCCGCGCGACCTGGTTGATGTCGGCGCCGACCTTGTTCGCCAGCTTGCCGATCTCGTTGATGTAGCTGATCTTCAGGGCGAGGAACGCGTTCGCCGCGTACTTGATGAGTTCAGCCGAGGCGAGGTCCGTCGAGACCAGCGGCACCGCGCCGACCTCCTCGGGCCGCGGCAGGAACGTCGGCGCCGTGAACGACTGGTTGAGCACCGCCCGGTAGAGCCGGTTGAGCACGTCGAGACTGCGCGGATTGTCCGACCCGATGACGATCCGGTCCGGGAACAGCGTGTCGTGGATCGCCGACCCCTCGCGCAGAAACTCCGGGTTGGACGCCACCGCGAACTCGCCCGCGGCCCGCCGCGAGTGGAACTGCTCGAACGACTCCCGCAGGATCGACTCGACCCAGTTCCCGGAGCCGATCGGCACCGTCGACTTGTTGACCACGACGGTGAACTCCCCGTCGATGGTCCTGCCGATGCTCTCCGCGGCCATCCGCAGGTACCGCAGGTCCGGCTGCCCGTCCGGCAGCGACGGCGTCTGCACCGCGACGAACACGACCTCGGCGCCGGGGACGCCCTCGGCGTAGTCGGTGGTGAACGTCAGGTTGTGCGCGGCCTCGTGCATGAGCTCGTCGAGGAACGGCTCGTAGATCGGCGAGCGCCCCGCACGGAGCAGGTCGACCTTCTCCTGGCTGAGGTCGACACAGGTGACCTCGTGCCCGAGATAGGCCAGGCAGATGCCGGTGGTGAGGCCGACGTAACCGGTGCCCACGACGCATACCTTCACCCGGGCGATGATACACAGCCGTCATCTGCGACTGATTCCACATATTTGGACATACCGGTCGCTCGGTCCGCTTCCGGACCGTGCCACCGGCGCCTTTCCGGCGGAGGCTGCCCGCCCCCGCCGGTCCTGTGGCCTCGCTACGCCCGCGGCTGGAAGATCCCGAAGTGGTTGCCCTCCGGGTCGGTGATGTTGGCGAACATGGGACCGTCGCCGGTCGTCGTCGGCTGCACGAGCACCTTGCCCCCGGCCGCCTCGGCCCGCTCACACACCGCCGGCACGTCCTGGACGACGACGCAGAAGATCGCGTGTCCCGGCTGCCCCACCGCCAACCCGCCCATGACCGACTTTTCGTCCGGCGTGGTGATCATCTGGTACGCCTCGTCCCCGCCGAACGTCCAGCCGAACAGCTCCCCGTAGAACCGGCGCGCCACCGCCGCGTCGCTGACCCCGATCTGGAACCACCCGATGCCGTTCATCCCACTCCTCAAGCCTCGAGCCGTGCTGCTTCCCGCCCGGCCACTGCCCACCACCCTCACCCCCTCCCGCGACACCGTCCTGTCGGCATTTCCGCCCGTCGCGCGATCCCGTGTGCTTCCGGCAGCCGCTGCACCACGTGGGACCGACGGCCGGGGATCCCGATCGCGACCACGACACGGACGGCACCACGGGAAGCCGGCCGTCACCGTGATCGAAGGACAGCCCTGGCCACGCGGACGGCCACCCGGCGACTTCGATCACACGGCGTCCACGACCCGATCGACCCACGGGGGACCCGCGACGGCGACGCGATGCGCGCGGCCGATGTGCACGGTCGAGCTGCGATGCGCTGGTTGCGACCCGCGACGGCGAGGCGATGTGCGTGATCACGGCGTCCACGACTCGATCGACCCACGGGGAACGGCGACGGCGAGGCGATGTGCGCGGTCGAGCTGCGGTGCGCTGGTTGCGACCCGCGACGGCGACGCGATGTGCGCGGTCGATGTGCGCGGTCAAGGCGCGATGCGCTGGTTGCGCACCACGACGGCGAGGGCGGCGTCGGCGGTCGGTGATGTGCGCTGGTTGTGGAACCAACGACGGCGTGGACGCACCGAATGACGCCCTCGGCGGCGCCGAACCCACGCGAGGCCGGTGGCCGGGAAAGGCGGAGTGGAATCAGGCGGCGATGGCGACCCGGGTGATGAGTTTGCCGGGGATGTCGAGGGCGTCGGGTGGCAGCGGGCGCGGAGTGGTGAGCTCGGGGGTGGGGGTGACGTCGTGAATGCGGTCGACGCGGAACGAGCGGACCGCGTCGCGGAGTCGGCACCAGGCCAGCAGATACCAGCCGGTGGGGCCGCCGAGGTAGCCGACGGGTTCGATGTGGCGGCGGGTGGTGGTGCCGAAGCGGTCGGCATAGGCGATGTCGAGGACGCGGCCGGTGGTGAAGGCTTCGACGACCGCGGGCGAGACGGGGGCCGGGCCGGGGTCGGCGCCGTGGACGAGGTGGATGCGGGCGGCGATCTCGGTGGCGCGGTGGACGTCGGCGGCGGGCATGACGGCGAGGAGCTTGTGCAGGGCGGTGCGGGCGGGGGCGTGGAAGGGGGTGCCATGGAGGCGGTGCAGGGCCACGGCGATCGCGACCGCCTCTGCGGGGGTCATGTTGAGCGGGGGCAGGGTGTGGGTGCGGTCGAGGACATAGCCGCCGGTGCGGCCGAGGGAGACCCAGATCGGGACGCCGGACTGCTGCAGGGCGCTGATGTCGCGCTCGATGGTGCGGGTGGAGACCTCGAACCGGGTGGCGAGCCAGCGGGCGCTGCGAGGGCGGGGCGCCACCGCGCGCAGCTCCTCGACCAGCGCATACAACCGATCCGTCCGATTCACGCCGACAGACTATCCACCAGGTACGACAAGAAATGGTGGAGCCAGGTCTACTGAACGGCGCCGGTGGCGTCCGTATGGTCGGTGCCGTGAGCGGTGTGTGGCAGGCGATGGGGAGGGCTCCGCACCGGTTCCTGCTGTCGAGCTGGCCGCTGCGGTGCCTGGTGTACCTGCTGGGCAGCGTCGTCGTCGCGGTGGGCCTGCTGATGGCGCTCATCGCCGGCATCCTGTTTCCACCGGCCGTGGTGTTCCTGGGGTTGCCGGTCGGCGCGCTGGAGCGGCGGCGGCTGCGGATCCTGGACCGGGTGCCGGTGCCCAGCCCGCACCCGGTGCCGAAGCCGGGGCTCGGTGGGTGGTTCCGGTCGCGGCTGGGGGAAGGCGCGACGTGGCGGGAGCTCGGCTACGTCGGGGCGCTGGCGTCGGTGCTGTTGCTCGTCGACCTGATCAGCCTCGGCCTGCTCGTCAACTGCCTGATCGTGGCCGCGGCGCCGGTGTTCGTGCGGGCGGGGGTGCCGTTCCAGTTCGGCGACATGATCGTCGACACCCGTGGGGAGGCCTTGGCCGCGATGGTGCTCGCGGTGCCGGCGACGGCGGTCGGGCTGTACGCGTTGAGTGCCGTCGCCGCGACGCAGGCCGCGTTCGCCCGGTGGCTGCTCGCTCCGCGCGACGCCGAGCTCAACCGGAGGGTCGAGGAGCTGGCCCGGTCGCGCGGGCGCCTGGTCGACGCGTTCGAGGCGGAGCGCCGCAGGATCGAGCGGGACCTGCACGACGGCGCCCAGCAGCACCTGGTGCTGCTCGCGATGACGCTCGGGCTGGCGCGGCTGGAGGTCGGCGACGGCAAGGCGGCCCACCTGCTCGAGGACGCGCAACGGCAGGCGCGGCAGGCCCTGGCGTCGATCCGGGAGCTGATCCATGGCATCCACCCGCAGGTGCTCACGGACCTGGGCCTGCCGGCCGCCGTCGGAGAGCTCGCCGAACGCTGCCAGGTGCCCGTCGTCATCGACCTGCCTCTGGAGCGGCGGCTGCCGGTGGCGGTGGAGACGACGGCGTACTTCGTCGTGTGCGAGGCGCTGACCAACGCGGTCCGCCATGCCGGCGCGTCCCGGATCACGGTCAGCGCCCGGAGCACGCGGCACGTCCTCACGTTGACGGTCACCGACGACGGCCGCGGCGGCGCCGACCCCGCCACCGGCACCGGGCTGCGCGGCCTCGCCGACCGGACCGCGGTCATGGACGGCACGTTCACCGTCACCAGCCCGGCGGGGGGTCCGACGACGCTGCGGGTGGACCTGCCGTGCGGCCTGACCTAAGGTCGGCCGGCATGAAGATCGTGCTCGCCGATGACGCGGTGCTGCTGCGGGAGGGCCTCGCCAGCCTGCTCGAACGGTTCGGCCACACGGTCGCGGCCGCCGTCGGTGACGCCGAGGCGTTGCTCGCGGCCGCGCGGGAGCACCGGCCGGATCTCGTCATCACCGATGTACGGATGCCGCCGACGCACACCGACGAGGGCCTCCGCGCGGCGCTGACGCTGCGGGAGGGCGACCCGCAGCCGGCGGTGCTGGTGCTGTCGCAGTACACCGCGACCGCCTACGCCGCGGAGCTGCTCGCGCCCGCCGGGCGGGCCGGCGTCGGGTACCTGCTGAAGGACCGCGTCGGGGACATCACCGAGTTCGCCGAAGCGGTCGCGCGGGTCGCGGCGGGCGAGACCGTCATCGACCCGGACGTCGTGCGGCAGCTGCTGACGCGGCAGCGCGCCGCCGACCCCCTGGCCAGGCTCACCCCGCGGGAGCGCGAGGTGCTGGGGCTGATGGCGGAGGGCCGGTCCAACGCGTGGATCGCCCGCGCGCTGCACATCGGCGACGCCGCCGTCGCCAAGCACATCGGCAACATCTTCGCCAAGCTCGACCTGCCCGGCCCCGACGACGGTCACCGCCGCGTCCTCGCCGTTCTCAAGTACCTGCGCACCTGACCGAAAGAACGAGATTTGGGCCCCCGAAAATGGGTCTTCGGGCTCAGGTGCCGCGGCCGTGCCGGTCCTAGCGTGGAAAGCGGTCAATCCCCCTTCCCCGCCAGGAGGAGCCTCATGTCCAGACTCAGGCGCGCGGCCGGTGTCATCGCCGTCGTGCTCGCCGCCGTCACCGTCACCGCTGTCAACATGGCCGACGCCGCCACTCCGCTCGTCGTGCAGGCCGAGTCGTTCGCCGCGCAGTCCGGTGTACAGGTGGAGACCACCGTCGACGCCGGCGGCGGTCAGAACGTCGCGTATCTCGCCAACGGCGACTGGATGCGGTTCGACGGCGTCGACCTCGGTCCCGCCGGCAGCGTCACCGCCGCGGCCCGGGTCGCCTCCGCCGTCGGCAACGGCACCGTCGAGCTGCGGACGGGTTCGCTGACCGGGCCGCTGCTGGCGCAGTTCCCGATCGCGGCGACCGGCGGCTGGCAGGCGTGGACGACGCTGTCCGCGACCGGCACCCACGCCACCGCCGGCCCGCAGCCGGTGTTCGCCGTGCTCAAGAGCCCGGGCGGCGGCGACTTCGTGAACATCAACTGGTTCTCGTTCACGACGGGCGCGGCAAGCAGCAGCCCTGCGACGACCGGGTGGGTCGACGTCGACCAGGCGAAGTGGAATGCGCAGCTCGCCGCGTTCAACGCGATGCCCATGGACCCCGCGCCCGCCGGCGCCGTCCGGGTCCCGGAGTTCAACGCGTCCTGCACGTACAGCCACTCCCGCAAGGACGACCCGATCGTGTTCCCCGGACTGCCGGGCGCGTCGCACATGCACAGCTTCATCGGCAACCGGAGCACCGACGCCAACAGCACCGCCGACACGCTGCTCGCCAACGCCGGCACCAGTTGCGCGCCGGCGCCGGACCTCTCCGCATACTGGGTGCCCACGCTGTACGAGCACGGCCAGCCGGTCGAGCCGAAGGCCGTCGTCGTGTACTACGGCTCCAGGCTCACGGACTCCAGCAAGACGGTGCCGTTCCCGCAGGGCTTCCGGATGATCGCCGGCGACGCGAAGCTGCAGGCGCCGACCCCGGCCGGCACCGTCAACCAGTTCTACTGCGCGGGCCCGGGCGGCGAGATCGGGCGCAGCGCCGACGGTAACTGGCCGCGGTGCGCGCCGGGCGCCTCGCTGCTGTTCCAGCTCGTGTTCCAGGACTGCTGGGACGGCGTCCACCTGGACAGCCCGACGCACAAGGGGCACGTCGCCTACACGTACGACGGCAAGTGCGGCGGCGCGTTCCCGGTGGCGATCCCGTCGGTGTCGTTCGTCATCGCCTACCCGACGCCCGGGTCGGCCGACGGGTTCACGCTGTCGTCGGGGATGGCGTCGTCGTTCCACGGTGACGCGTTCTTCGCATGGGACAACGCCGCACAGGGCCACCGGGTGAAGAACTGCATCGTCCAGAAGGCCAAGTGCAACACCGCTGGGACGTTCTAGCGCCGTGACCACGGGACGGTTCACGGGGTCGGTGGTGGTGTCGCGGTTCCTCGCCGCGGCGCGTGGCCGAGCGACGCCCCACCGGTGGCGTGGGGCGGGGCTTCAGCCGGTCGACCGGCCCGGCCGTCCCTGCCTTCCGGGGCGTCGCCGCCGGTGGCGGCCGGGTCCGGTGGGGCCGGTGGCGGCCGGGTCCGGTGGGGTGGGGGCGACCTGTCCGGTGTGCTGCTCCCGGCCGTCGGGTCGACCGTCGAAGGCCGGCGGGGTCACGTCCGTTCGCATCGCTTGCCGGGCGTTTGTGGACACCGCGGCGGCGGGCCTTCAGCGCAGCTGGATCTGGTTGACGTCGGGGGCCGGGCCCTCGTCGTTGAAGAACCGGATCCAGCTCGTGCCGGCGGGCAGGTGCACGCGCAGCGTCACGGTGGCGGGGATGCGCCAGTCGCCGGCGCCGCTCAGCGTGAGCGACTGCGTGGGCCCGTCGTTGACGGCGACGCGGAGCGTGCGGGTCTCGGCGGTCTCGTACGTGACGGTCATCGTCCGCTCGCCCGCCGCGGTGACGCCGGTGACCCGGATGGCGAGGGTGTTGGGCCCGCCGATGTAGCCGACCCGGCTGCCGCCCACGCAGGTCGGGCACTCGATGACGCGGGCGCCGTTGCGCAGGTTGGCCGCGTCGGCCGCGTGCAGGCTGACCGCCGCGAAGGCCGGGGACGCGACGGCCGGCGATGCGGAGGCCGGACGGGGCGATGAGACCCCAGGGGAAGGCGCCGAGGTGCGTGGCAGCGCCGGGACCGGCGTCGTCGGGGCCGGTGCGGTGAGGGTCGGCGTCGTCGGGACCGGCGCCGGGGCGGCGCCGCCCGGCGGGGGTGTCGAGGCGGTCGCGGCCGGCGGGTGGCCGCGACCGTCCGGCAGCACCAGCGGCGGCACCACCGTCGCCGTGCCGACGACCGCGACGGCGAGGGCCACCCATCCGGCCCGCCGCACCCACTCCCGCCGCGGGTCGTCCACCAAGGACCCAGCGGACACCCCAGACGTAGCGGGCACCCCAGACGTAGCGGGCACGCCGGACGCGCCGGGCCCAGCGGGCGCTCCAGAGACAGCGGGCGCCGCAGAAGCAGTGGACGCCCCGGAGACAGCGGACGCGCTGGGCGCCGCGGAGGCAATGGACGTGTCGGGCGCGGCGGGCGCCGCGGAAGCAGCGGGCGCGATGGGCGCGGCGGGCGCTCCAAAGCCATCAGGTGCCGCAGATGCAGCAGACATGCCGGGCGCCGCGGATGCAGTGGACGCGTTGGGTGCAGCGGGCGCCGCGGAAGCAGTGAGCGCGCCGGACGCAGGCGCCGCGGAGGCAATGGACGTGTCGGGCGCGGCGGGCGCCGCGGAAGCAGCGGGCGCGATGGGCGCGGCGGGCGCTCCAAAGCCATCAGGTGC
>NZ_JBIAYW010000013.1:0-42009 GCF_042898305.1 Dactylosporangium sp. NPDC000521 | reverse complement strand
CGCAGATGCAGCAGACATGCCGGGCGCCGCGGATGCAGTGGACGCGTTGGGTGCAGCGGGCGCCGCGGAAGCAGTGAGCGCGCCGGACACAGGCGCCGCAGAAGCAGTGGACGCCCCGGGCGCAGTGGTCGTGCCGGGCGCAGTGGTCGTGCCGGGCGCAGCGGGCGCTCCAGAGGCAGTGGACGCCCCAGAGGCGGCGGACGCGCCGGACGCCCCAGGGGCAGCGGAGGTGCCGGGCGCAGCGGACGCCGCGGATGCAGTGGACGTGCCGGGCGCCGCGGAAGCAACGGGCGTCGCAGAAGCAGCGGAGGCCGCAGAAGCAGCGGACGTTCCCGAGGCGGCGGACGCGGCGGACGCTCCAGGGGCAGCGGAGGTGCCGGGCGCACCGGGCGCCGCGGATGCAGTGGACGTGCCGGGCGCCGCGGAAGCAACGGGCGCCGCGGATGCAGTGGACGTGCCGGGCGCCGCGGAAGCAACGGGCGTCGCAGAAGCAGCGGAGGTCCCAGGGGCAGCGGACGTTCCCGAGGCGGCGGACGTGCCGGGCGTGGAGGGCGGCCGGGGCGCGGAGGGCGTGCCGGGCGCCGCCGAAGCAGCGGACGCCCCACATGCAGCGGAGGCCCCTGAGGCAGTGGACGCCCCAGGGGCAGCGGGCGTGCCGGGCGTGCCGGGCGTCGAGGGTGCGTCGCTCACCGGCGGCCGGTCCACAGCAGTACCGCCTCCATGCGGCCCCGGACGTGCAGCTTCGCGAAGATGTGGTGGAGGTGGTTCTTCACCGTCTTCTCGGTCAGCAGCAGGCGGTGTGCGATCGCCGCGTTGGACAGCCCTTCCGCGAGGAGGTCCAGGACGTCCTTTTCGCGGCGGGTCAGCCGGTGCCGGGCGAGCGTCTCCTCCTGCCGCTCCGCGAGCTCCTCCCGCGACGCCTGTGCCCGGACGGTCGCCGTCGCGACGGCCGCCGCGGCCGGTGACAGCCACCCCTGCCCGGCGGCGACGGCGAGCACGGCCCGGCGCAGCTCGTCGGGGTCGAACGCGCCGTGCACGAGGTACCCGCGGGCGCCGCCGCGCAGCATCCGCCCGATGAGGCCGGGGTCGGCGTCGCTGGTGATGACGAGGACGCCGCTCAGCCGGGTCAGCTCGCCGAGCGCGGACAGGCCGTCGGCGACCGGCATCCGGTGGTCGAGGAGCGTCACGGCCGGGCGGTGTGCCCGCGCCTGCGTGACGGCCTCGCGCCCGTCCGCGGCCTCGGCGACGACCCGGACGCCGTCGAGGCCGTCCAGGTAGCCCCGCAGCGCCGCGCGGACGATCGGGTTGTCGTCGACGATCAGGACCTCGATCATGCCGGCACCGTCACCTCGATGGTCGTGCCGCGGCCAGGCGCGGACGCGACGTGCAGGCTCCCCTGGATGGCGCTCGCCCGCTCGTACATGCCGATCAGCCCGAAATGCTGTGCGGTGCGCAGCTCGGAGAGGTCGGCGGGCAGCCCGAACCCGCGACCGTCGTCGTGGACGCGCAGGAGCAGGTGCCGGCGCCCCTGGTGCAGGCTGACGGTGGTCCCGTTCGCCGACGCGTGCTGGGCGACGTTCTGCAGGGCCTCCTGGAGGATGCGGCACAGCTCGTACCGGACCGCGACCGGCGGGTCGGCCGGGGCGGTGACGAGTCGCACCGGGATGCCGTACACCTGCGACCAACGCCGGCAGATCGCCTGGACGGTGTCGGCGAAGTCGCCGTCGAGGGTGTCCAGGCGCAGGCCGTCGACGAGCTCGCGGGCCTCCTGGGCGGCCACCTCCGCGCCGCGGGAGACGGTGCCGGCGAGCTGTTCGGCGAGGTCGGGGTGGCGGCGCAGGGACTGGGGCAGCGCGAGCGCGGCGAAGGTGACCCCGCGCAGGGTCTTGGTGACGGAGTCGTGCAGCTCCCGGGCCAGGCGGGCGCGTTCCGAAGCGGCGGCGGTACGTTGTGCCGAGGCGACGACCCGCACCGACAGCTCCATGTGGCGGCGCAGGGCGGCGGTCGTGACGGCGGCGCCGGCGGTGGCGAGGACGCAGGCGATCGGGAACGTGAGCATGAAGCCGGCCAGCTCCGGGTCGGCACCGGCGGGCAGGACCGTGGCGGCGACGGTGTAGCCGAGCGCGGTGTAGCCGGCGGCCAGCGGCAGCGCGCGCATGCCCGCGAGGACCCCGGCGAGGGCGGACGCGCCGACGGCGCAGCAGTGGAAGGCGACCCCGCCACCGTCGAGGGCGAGCACACCGGCGACCGTGAGCGCGTCGGCGGCGAGGACCGGGATCGGGTGCCCCGCGACGTGCGGGTGCCGGGAGAGCACGGCCAGCCCGGCGGCGGTGGTGACGGCGACGACGGCCAGGGCGGCCAGGAGCGGGCGGGGGTCGGCGACGAGACGGACCCCGACGGCGCCGGCGGTGAGCGTGGCGGCGGCCCGGGCGAGCAGCACCGCACGTCCCAGGGCGGCCGGTGCCACGACCCTGTCGACATGCTGCCCCACGGCCGGGACTCTACGCGTTCCGGCGCTGGTCGCATAGACAGCGGTCGGCGCCCCGCCATGACGGAACGGGGCGCCGACCGGTGTTTCGTTCGTTACGGCCTTGCGGTTACGACTTTCCGAGTTACGGCCTTCCGGTTACGGCAGGACGTAGTTCTCGTTGAGCGCCGCGCCGCGCTCCGGCTTGTACTGGTCGAAGCCGCGCGGGTTGCACTGCAGGCCACCGTTGATGCAGTGGGTGGTCAGTGCGGCCAGGGTCGGCGGGTCCCAGGCGTTGTACACGTCGTAGTGGAACGAGTAGCCGCGGCCGCTGGAGAACGCCACGTTCGCCATGTTGCCGCTGACCGGCCACGCCATCTTGAACTCGATCATGTTGACGGCGACCGGGTGCGACGACGGGCAGACACCCACGACCGGGTAGGCCATGTGCGCCTTGTGGTCGGGCGAGTCCAGGTGCAGGCCGTCCCAGCAGCTGGGGGCCTGGAACCGGACGTTGAGCTGGCTGCCCGCGACACAGTTGGCGGGGATGTCCCACTGGCGGGTCAGGTCACCGCACTCGAAGCCCTCGACCGCGCCCGGGTGGTTCTTGAACTGGTCGAGCGTCGAGGACGGGCTGCCCACGACGAACCGCAGACCGGCCGGCATCGGCCGGACGCTGCGCCAGTCGAGGACGCCGCTCTTGTAGTAGATGACCTGGCGGCCGACGGGCTGCACGGCGACGCCGTTGTTGAGCAGGGTCGGCATCCAGTACGCCGTCTTGTCGCCCGGCGTGATGCAGGCGGTGCCACCGGCCTGCAGCGACGACAGGGTCGTGTTGGCGTTGGTGGTGGTGTTGCCCATGAACGTGTGCGAGTGCGACGCGCCCGGCAGGCCGAAGAACACGATCGGGTCGTCGTTGAGGTTGCTGCGGCTCACCGAGCAGTTCGCCTGGAACTCGTGGTGCGTCGTCGGCGGGTTCGTCGCCGGCGGGGTCGCCGTCGACGGGGTCACGCCGGTGACCGGGTTGGGCGCGTCGACCCAGCCGGGGCCGCTGGTCGGCGGCGGGGTGCCGGTGGACGTGCCGTAGACCTTGAACTCCCACAGCGAGTACCCGTAGCCGGTGCCGCGCTGCGTGCCGTACATCCGCACGTAGCGGCCGGAGCCGTTGACGTTGAGCGTCTGCGTGCCGCCGGTGCCGGTGGTGGTGCTGTAGATGCTCGTCCAGGCGTTGCCGTCGGGCGAGGTCTGGATCTGGAACGCCTTGCCGTAGGCGTTCTCCCACTGCAGGACGACCTGCGTGATGGTGGCGGTGGCGCCGAGGTCGACGCGCAGCCACTGCGGGTCGCTCCACTGGCTGCCCCAGCGGGTGCTCGGGTTGTTGTCGAACGCGCCCGCCGGCGGCGACTCGCCGAGCTCCTGCGAGGAGGCCAGCGCGGGCTTGTTGAGCGAGAGCAGGGTGGCGTCGGCGGCGTCGGCGGCGGTCAGCTGAAACGCGCCGACAACCATCGATGCGACCACCGCGGTGGTGACCCCGATGGGGGCCAGGATTCTTCTGAGCCGTCTTGTACTCGGTCGTGTACTCATCGAGCTCCCAGGGTGTGGGCGGGCGCCGTCGCCGGTCCGGTGGTGCTCGACGCGCGTGAGGCGGTCACGCGCGTCGCCGGTGCCGGCGGTGGAACCGGGTGGCGGGAAGCGCCTTGGAGAGCGCTCTCCCAAATGTTGCGCCCGTGTGGCCGGTCCGTCAATACGTGGCGACGTCCGGCGGGTGCGAAAGCGCACATATCGGGCGTATCTCAGCGGAACTTAAGGCATGGATGGAGAGCGCTCTCCAGTCGATCGTGTCGCACGCCCGGTTTGCGCCTACATAGCGTGGTTTGACTGATACTCTCCGTGCACGGCTGAACGGGAGGTTGCCATGCGGCGAGAGACCCCGCGGATCCTGCACGTCACCGAGTCGATGAGCGGCGGGACGGCCGCCGCGATCGTCGAGTTCGTCCGCTCCACGCCCCAGTTCGAGCACCATCTGCTCTTCCGCCGCGGCGCCGGCAGGGGTCGCGCCCGGACGGCGGCCCCCGGCGACCTTCCGATCCGGTTCGAGGACCTGTTCGCCGGCAGCCGCGACGCCGGCGGCGGGGGTGGCCTGGGCGGCGGCCTGGTCCGGCTCGGCCGGGCGCTGCGCGAGATGCTGCCCGCCGTCGCGCCGCGCATCGTGCACCTGCACGGCGGCCGGGCCGGCCTGGTCGGGCGCACCGTGATCCCGGCGGTCGCCCGGTCCGCGACCGGGCCCGCGATCCTCTACACGCCGCACTGCTTCGGCTTCGAACGCACCGACCTGCCGGCCGCCGCCCTGCGCCTGCTGCGCGGCGCGGAGCGGGCCGTCGCGGCCTCGACCGACCTCGCCGTCTGCGTCAGCCCGCGGGAGGCCGACCTCGCTACCGAGCTCGGCATTCCCGCCGTCGTCGTGCCCAACACGACCCGCGCGCGCACCGCCCGCCCGGACCGCGCCCGGCACACGGGGTCGGTCGTCACCGTCGGCCGGGTCGGCGCGCAGAAGGACTTCGACTTCCTCCTGCGGGTCAAGGCCCTGCTGCCCGCTTCGCCCGAGGTCACCTGGGCGTGGGTCGGCGGCGGCGACCCGCGCGGTGAGGCCGCCCTGCGCGCCGCCGGCGTCCGGGTCACCGGCTGGCGGTCGCCGACGGAGGTGCGCAACCATCTCGCCGGCGCCGACGTGTACCTGCACACGGCCGCCTGGGAGAGCTGCCCGCTGCCGCTGCTGGAGGCGGCCGCCGCCGGGCTGCCGATCGTCGCCCGCAGCATCCCCGCCCTGGACTCCCTCGGCCTCGACCCGGACCTCGGCACCGCCGAGGCCGTCGCCGCAGAGCTCGCCACCGTCCTCACCACCGGTCGACCGTCACGGCCGCGGCTGCAGGAGACGTTCGCGGCCCGGCACACGCCCCAGGCGCAGGCCGCCGCGCTCGCGGACGCCTACGCCACGGCCCTCGGCACGATTCCAGCCCCGGTCCCGCGCGCGTCGCACCACGCGGCTGGATCGTTGACCGAAGTGGAGGTGACCAGGCGATGAGTGTCACGGTCAGCGTCATCATGCCCGTCTGCAGGACCGCTCGCGCCCTGCCTTCACTGCTCGCGACCCGGGTGCCCGACGGCGTCACCGTCGACCTGATCGTCGTCGACGACACCGACGAGCTGAGCCCGGTGCCCGACGACGCGCCGTTCCCGGTGCGGGTGCTGCGGCACGACGCCCCGCGCGGGCTGGCCGCGGCCCGCAACACGGGCCTGGCCGCGGCGACTGGGGAGTACGTCTGGTTCGTCGGCGGCGACGACTGGGTCGACCCGGAGCTGCTCGCCTCGCTCACGTCGGCCGTGTTCGGTGACGGGCACCGTGCCGACATCGTCGTGGCCGGCACGGTGCCCGTCACCGAGGACGGCGTCAGCGGCCCGCCGCTGCCGTCCCGCGACACCGCCACCGTCTGGACCGGCCCGCAGGCGGTCGAGGAGTTCCTGTTCCGCCGCATCCGCTCCGGCGTGACGAACAAGCTCGTCCGCCGCGACCTGCTCGACGGGCTCACCTTCCCGCACGGGCCGCGCCACGAGGACGTCGCCGTCATGGCCTGGCTGCTGCTGCGGGCGCGGACGGTCGCGTTCGTCGCCGGCCCCGCGTACTTCCACCTGCACCGCCCCGTGTCCCGCTTCAACCCGCGCACCGCCGAGCGCGCCGCCGCCGTCGAGGAGGCCCTGTTCGTCCTCGACGGCACCGGCTCGCCCGCCGCGCGGCAGCACTTCCGCCTCCGGGCCGGCGCCCTGGCGGTCGCGGGCGCCGCGGCCCGCTCGTCGGAGGGGGAGCTGTCCGCCGACGCCTGGAACGCGGTCGGCGCCGCCCGCCGCGGCCTGCGCCCCCGCGACGCCTGGGCCGCGCTCCGGCACCGGCAGGTCGTCCTCGCCGCGGCGGTGCTGCTCATCAGGGCGGCTCCCGCACTGTACGTCCGGCTCTACCGCGCCGCCCGCGCCGCCGACCGCCACCGCCACGCCCGCCTCGGCCGCCCGTGGCGCGGCGAGGCGGCGGCTCTCCAGCCCGCGGCTCTCACGAACACGACGCCCACCGTCCCGTCGCAACTCAGCCCCACCGGCCCTGCCTCGCCGTGTGCCGTGGCCTCGCCGCCGACGTGCGACGCCGTCGCCGACCAGAACGACACCGACGTCCCGCCCGTGGGTTGTGCTGATGTTTCGGCGGCTCATGCTGACGTCCCGGCCGTGGGTGAGGTCGATGTCCTGGCGGCGGGGAGTGCTGACGTCCCGGCGGTGGGGGATGCCGGTGTCTCGGCGGCCGGCGGCGCCGAAGTTCTGGCGGTTGGCGATGCTGATGTTTCGGCGGCTGATGCCGATGTCCCGGTGGCGGGCGATGCTGACGTCCCGGCGGCTGGCGGTGTCGACGGGGCTGCGCCCGCGACCGGCGCGACACCCGACTCAGCCGACACGTCCGACATGGCTTCCGGCGTGACGGCCGGCGGTGCCGTGGTCCCCGAATCGCGCGCCGCCGACCGGGGCCTTCCGCACGAGAGCGACCTCGTCGACGCCGAGCGCGGCTGACGCCGGGCGCGGCTGACGCCGGGCCGGGCGGCCGCCGGTGAGGTGCCTGTCCACCGTCGGTGCGCTCCGGCCTCGCCGCCGTGAAGCGCTGCCTCGCCGCCGCGTCGTCGTGTCGCTGTGAAGGACTGCGGTGTCGCCGCGTTGTTGTGTCGCCGTGAGGGGCTGCGCACCGTCGTGTCGTCGTGGAGGGGCGCATGGCAGTACCGCAGCGGAAACAGCAGCGGGAGCGGCGAAGGGCAGCCGGAAAAGCGGCTCAGAGTCGCTCGGGGGCGGCGATCCCGAGCAGGCCGAGCCCGGCCGCCAGCGTCGAGGCGGTCAGCGCGCACAGTGCGATCCGGTTGCCCCGCACGGGTTCGGGTGCCTTGAGGACCGGGCACCGTTCGTAGAACGCGGTCACCGTCTGGGCGAGCTCGAACAGGTACGTGCAGAGCCGGTGCGGCTCGCAACCGGCCGCGACGCCCGCGACGACGTCGCCGAACCCGTCCAGCCGCAGGATCAGCGCCCGCTCCACGTCCTCCAGCGGCGCGTCGACCCGGACCGGCGGCGCGTCGACCCGGACCGGCGGCGCGTCGACCTGGACCGGTGGCACGGCGGCGGCGGCCTTCGCCAGCACCGACCGGAGCCGCGCGTGCGCGTACTGCAGGTACACGCTCGTGTTGCCGGTCAGCGCCATCATCCGGTCGGGGTCGTACAGGTAGTCGCGGGTCCGGCTGGTGGACAGGTCGGCGTACTTCACCGCGCCGATCCCCACCTCCCGGCCCCGCTCCGCGAGCTCGTCCGCGGGCAGCGACGGGTTCTTCGCCGCGACGACCGCCGTGGCCCGCTCGACCGCCTCGCCGAGCAGCCCGACGAGCGGGGCGGTGTCACCGGACCGGGTCTTGAACGGCCGCCCGTCCGCGCCCAGCACCATCCCGAACGCGGCGTGCACCGCCTCGACGTGTGGCGGCAGCCACCCGGCCCGCCGGGCGGCGTCGAACACCATCCGGAAGTGCGGCGCCTGCCGCGCGTCGACGACGTAGACGATCCGGTCGGCCCGCAGGGTCGTGACCCGGTGCCGGACCGCGGCCAGGTCGGTGGCGGGGTAGCCGAACCCGCCGTCGCTCTTGCGCACGATGAGCGGCGCGCCGGCACCGTCGGCACCGTCGGCTCCATCGGCGCCGTCGGTGAACACGCACAGCGCACCGTCGCTGACCCGGGCCACGCCCGAGGCGGCCAGGTCCTCGGCGACGCCGGCCAGCATCGGGTTGTAGCTGCTCTCCCCGGCGATGTCGGCGGCGGTGAGCAGGACGCCCAGCCGCTCGTACACGTCGGAGAAGTAGCGCGCCGACTCCTCGACCATCGCGCGCCAGACGGCGAGGCTGTCCGGGTCGCCGCCCTGCAGCGCCACGACCCGCGACCGCGACCGTGCCGCGAACGCGGGGTCGTCCTGGAACAGCGCGTACGCCGTCTTGTACCGCACGGTGAGCGCCGACGTGTCCGACGGGTGCTCCGCCAGGTACTGGATGAGCATCCCGTACTGGGTGCCCCAGTCGCCGATGTGGTTCTGCCGGACGACGGTGCCGCCGAGGTGGGTCAGGACCCGGGCGAGGGCGTCGCCGATGATCGTCGACCGGAGGTGCCCGACGTGCATCTCCTTGGCCACGTTCGGATGCGAATAGTCCAGCACGGTCCGCACGCCGGTCTCCGGCAGCCCGACCCCGAGCCGCGGGTCGGCGAGCCGCTCCGCGACCCGGCCGAGCAGCGCCTCCCCGGTCAGCGTGACGTTGAGGAAGCCCGGCCCGGCGACCCGCACGTCCGCGACGAAGCCGCCGGGCAGCGAGGCGGCGACCTCGGCGGCGAGCTGCCGCGGTGACCGCCGCAGCGGCCGGGCGAGCGCCAGGATGCCGTCGGCCTGCAGGTCGGCGTGCTCCGACAGGCGGACCTGCGGGTCGAAACCGGCCGGGACGTCGAAACCGGCGGGGAGGGCGGCGGTGATCCGGGCAGTGAGCAGCGTGGCGAACGACGGCACGACCATCGTGAGGCTCCAAACGACGACGGCAGAAGGCGGGCAGCAGGGACGGACGGCGGTGTCGTTACCGTCGTCGTCGCGTGGCCGCGCTCGTCGTCGTCATGGTGCGTCCACCCTACCCGCGGATTCCAGTAGGGTCGCCGCATATTCTCGCGACGGGTCAGGCTCGGCATGCTGGCGGTCGCCATCGGCCTGGTGACGGTCGGTGTGCCACCGCTGCTGCTCCCGCGCGACCACGACCCGTCGCCCGCGGCAGCTCCTTCAGCGGTTTCTTCGCCGGTACCGGCGGCCGACGCCTCGACGTCCGCGGTCGGCACCGCGGGCCGGTCTGCGTCGCCGTCGCCGCCCGTGTCGCCGGCCGCTCCAGCGGCGTCGCCGTGCGGCACCGCCGGCAGCGCCAGGCCCGCCTGCACCGTCTACGGCGCCGCCGTCGGCACCGGATGGAGCGTCCGCAGCGTCGGGGTGAAGGTCGTCACCAACGGCGTCGTGCCCGGCACCGACCAGGTGGCGCTGCGGGTCGAGCCGAAGGAGAAGACCGCGGCCGTCGCCCTCGTCGCCGCCACCCCGGTGGCCGCGACCCGCCTCACGTTCCGCGTGTACGGCGGCCGCGTCCACGGCACGGTCCTGCGCGTCACGGTGTCCGCGACCCCCGACCCGGCCGGCACGCCACCGCTCGTGCTCACCGCCCCGGTCGACGTGTGGACCCCGTTCGACGTCGACCTGCGCGAGCTCGCCCCCGGCCGCCCGGTCCGCCGCATCGACCTGGTCGTCGCGACCGACATGCTGCCCAACGCCTACCGTTTCTTCATCGACGACCTGCAGCTGCACTGATGCCTCCGCACCCGGCCCCACCGGCCGCGAGCGCGGCGCCCGCCGCGATCGCGCGAGCCGTGCTGCTCGGGCGGGCGGCGATCGCGTCGACCGCGGCGGCGGCCGGGTTGCTGCTCGTCGACGACTGGTGGCGGATCGTGGCGGTGATCGCGACGGTCGCGGCCGGCACCGTCGCCGAGGTGAGCGCCCTGACGCGGTGGCCCGCGGTGACCCGGCACCCGTGGCCGGCGCTCGCCGTGGACCTTGCGGTCGCCGTGGCGGTGCTGGCGCTCAGCCGGGGCGGGATGGCGTTCTTCTGCTACGTCGCCGGGTCGGCCGCGCTCGGCGGGGCGCTGCTCGGGATGCGGGCGCTGCTGCTGTGGGTGGTGCAGGCGGCCCTCGGGTTCGCCGCCGCCGGAGCGGTCCTGCGCGCCAACGACCCGCCGCCGGACGTGGCGGCGTTCGTCGTCGCGTTCCCGATGATCAGCGTGCTCGCCGGGATCGGGGCGGCCGCCGCGGCCGGCGCCCTGCAGCGCCACCTGGACCTCGCCGTCGACGTGATCGCGGCCGCGCAGCGCTCCGCGGCCGCCTCCGAACGGGCCAGGCTGGCCCGGGAGCTGCACGACTCGGTCGCCAAGACGCTGCGCGGGGTGTCGTTCGCCGCGCTCGCCCTGCCGCAGTCGCTGCGCCGCCACCCGGCCCTGGCCGAACGGCTCGCCGGCACCGTCTCCCGCGGCGCGGAGGCCGCCGCCCGGGAGGCCCGCGAGCTCCTCGAAGGGCTGCGGATCGACCACCTCGACCTCAGCTTCGCCGACACGGTCAGGGCGACCGCCCGCGACTGGTCCGACCGGTCCGGGATCGCGGTCCGCGTCGACGCCGAGCCGGCGGAGCCCGGCGTCGAGGTGCGCTACGAGCTGGTGCGCATCCTGGCCGAGGCGCTGCAGAACGTCGCCCGTCACGCCGGCGCGTGGCGGGTCGACGTCGCGGTCCGTCGTACCGGCGGCCGCCTGGAACTCAGGGTCAGGGACGACGGCCGTGGCTTCACCCCGCGGGACCTCGCCGTGCTGCAGGCCGACGGGCACCTCGGCATCGTCGGGATGGCGGAGCGGGCCAGGGCGGTCGGCGGCTCGCTGCGGGTCTCGGCCCTTCCGGGCGGCGGCACGAGGTCGTCGCCGTCACCCCGATGGAGGTCCACGCATGACCCACCCGACGCACCCGGCCGGCCCGCCGCCGGCGGTGGGAGTCTTACGCATGACGCGGCCGGCCGGTACGCCGCCGGCGGTGGGGATCTTACGCATGACGCACCCGGCCGTGCCGCCGCCGGCGGTGGGGGTCCGCGCATGACGCATCCTTTCTCGGGCGGTGGCGGGGTGACGACGGTGCTCGTCGTGGACGACAACCCGGTCGTGCGGGAGGCGCTGCGGGGCGTGCTCGACCTCAGCGACGACGTCCGGGTCGTGGGGGAGGCCGGCAACGGCCGCGACGCGCTCGCCCTGGCGCTGCGGCACCGCCCCGACGTGACGCTCCTGGACTACCGGATGCCGATCGCCGACGGGCTGTCCATCGTGGACGAACTGGCCCGGCACACCGCGGTCCTCGCCCTCACCAGCGACGCCACCCCCGGCGTGATCGCCTCGATGCTGCGCGGCGGCGCCCGCGGCTACCTGGTGCACGGCCACTTCGACCCGCCCGACCTGCTCCGCGCCGTCCACGCCGTCGCCGCCGGGCAGGGCTGGCTGTCACCGGTCGCCGCGTCCGTCGCCACGTCCGCGCTGCGCGAGCAGGGCAGCCGGCGGGCGGCCCGGGACCGGTTCGGCCTCACCGACCGCGAGCGCGACGTCCTCGACCTGCTCTGCGACGGGCTGTCCAACGCGGCGATCGCCGACCGGCTGCGGCTGACCGAGAAGACGGTGAAGAACCACCTGTACAACATCTTCGCCAAGCTCCAGGTCGGCAGCCGCACCGAGGCGGTCGTCCGCTGGACCACTGGGACTTTCGACTCATGACCGCCCGGGTGGCCCGGTCGTAGGTTCGGCGGCGGGTGGCACCGTCGAACCGAAAGGCACCACAACCGTGCGCAGACAACTCGGGCTTCTCCTGGCGGCGGGCCTGCTGCTCGCCGCCTGCGATCCCAACCAGGGCCCGATCGTGACCGGGCAGCCGGCGCCTTCGTCGCCCGTACCAGCGAACTCGACAACTCCGACAAATCCGGTGAGTCCTTCTCCGTCCAGGTCAGGGTCCGCGACGCCTGTGCCGACGGCCACCGCCTCGCCGGTCAAGACGTTCACCGACAAGCCGCCGCAGGCGCAGTACCGCGAGTTCCACGCCAACTGCACCGAGACGCACCGTCTCAGCGACGACCCGATCGTCTTCCCGGGGCTCGCCGGCGCCGCGCACAACCACACGTTCGTCGGCAACCCCGCCGCCAACGCGACCTCCACTCCGCAGACCCTGCTGAAGGGGAGGACGTCCTGCGAGGACACGCTCGACGCGTCGTCCTACTGGTTCCCGACGCTGACCCGCAACGGCACCGTCGTGCAGCCCGAGAAGGTCACCATCTACTACAAGTCCGGCGTCAAGGACTACCGGACCGTGCAGCCGTTCCCCGCCGGGTTCCGGCTCATCGTCGGCGACATGCGGCTGCAGGACGCCGAGCAGTTCACCGGCACCTGGAACTGCGGGAGCTACCTCGGCAAGGCCATCCCGCCGTCGTGCCCGGCCGGCTCGTCGCTGATCGTGCGGATGCAGGCGCCGAGCTGCTGGGACGGGCGCAGCCTCGACAGCGCCGACCACAAGTCGCACGTCGTCTGGCCGGTGCAGGGCGTGTGCCCCGCGAGCAACCCGGTGCCGCTGCCCATGTTCGAGATGAAGGTGCCCTACAAGCTGCCCGGCGGCGACACCTCGGGCCTGCAGTACTCCTCGGGCAACGGCTCCTCGTTCCACTACGACTTCATGAACGGCTGGGACGCCGCCCGCCAGGCCGCGCTCGTCGCCCACTGCATCAACGGCGGACGCCAGTGCAACGGCTACGGCATCGACCAGCACAAGCCCTGACCGTGCGTGCCGCACCGACCGGCCACGATCCGCCGGTGCGCCGCGGTGGTGAGCCGGCGATGGCATGGACGCGCCGAATGGCGTCCTCGGCGGCGCTGAACCATGCGAGAACGGTGGCCGGGAAGCACGCCGCAGCCACGACACAGACGGCGAGCCGACCGTCGCCGTGATCGAAGGACAGCCCTGGTCGCCCGGACGACCACGGCACGACTTCGATCACGGCGGCCACGCGGCTATCAACGAGTTGGTATGCGCTCCAGTCATACCTACCCGATAAATACGAAATGTCGGATAAGTCCGGCACTTGTGCCGGACTTATCCGGGGGCAGGGCAGGACCTATCCGGGGGGCAGGAGTCCGGTACTTGTGCCGACATACCCGGGGGCGGGACAGAGGTTCGCCACTTGTGCCGAACTATCCGGGGGGCGGTGCCGACCTATTTGGCAGGGCAGGGCAGGGGGCCGCGGACGACGTTGTCATCCGGCTCGCCGGTACCGGGCGGTTGAAGGGGCGCGCGAGTGGCGGTCAGGGGGTCAGGCCGGTGGTGTAGGCGAGGATTACCAGCTGCACCCGGTCGCGGACGCCGGCCTTCGCGATCGCCCGGGTCACGTGGGTCTTCGCGGTCAGCGGGCTGATGAACAGCTGCCGCGCGATCTCCTCGTTGGACAGGCCGGCGGCGACCAGGCGGACCACCTCGACCTCCCGCGGGGTCAGGCCGGCGAGCCGGTCGCCGGGCGTGCCCGACGGCCCGGCCGGACGGTGCGCGAACTGCCCGATCACCCGGGCCGTGACGCTCGGCGACAGCAGCGCCTCGCCGGCCGCCACGACCCGGACCGCCCGGCGCAGCTCGTCGGGCTCGACCTCCTTGGTGAGGAAGCCGCTCGCACCGGCCCGCAGCGCCGCGAACACGTTCTCGTCCGTCTCGAACGTCGTCAGGATCACGACCCGCGTGCCGGTGAGCTCCCGGTCCGCGACGATCCGCCCGGTCGCGGCGATCCCGTCGAGGCCCGGCATCCGGATGTCCATCAGCACCACGTCGGGGCGCAGCCGCCGCGCCTCCCGGACCGCCTCGTCGCCGGTGGACGCCTCGCCGACGACCGTGATGTCCCTCGTGCGCCGCAGCAGGCTGCTGAACCCGGCCCGCACGAGGGCCTGGTCGTCGGCGAGCAGCACCTTGACCGTCATGCGGGGATTCTCGCGTGCACGGTGAAGCCCCCGTCGCCGTGCGTGGTGAGCGACCCGCCGAGCGCCTCGACACGCTCACGCATCCCGGTCAGCCCGTGCCCTTCGCCCCGCTCGGAGGCCCGCTCGGAGGTCCGCTCGGAGGTCCGCTCGGAGGTCCGCTCGGAGGTCCGCTGAGAGGCCCGCTGGGAGCCCGCGCCGTCGTCGGTGACCGTCACCTCCGTCACAGGCCCGTAGTGGACGTCGACGGTGACGGTGCGCGCGCCGGCGTGCCGGACCGTGTTCGTCAGCGCCTCCCGCACCACCAGGCCGACCGCCGTGCGGACCGGCAGCGGCGCCCCGTCGCCGGTGACGGTGAGCCGCGCGTCGAGCCCCGCCTCGCATACCTGCGACACCAACGCCGACAGGTCCAGCGGCTCGGCGGGCGGGCGGCGGTCGTCGCGGAGCACCCCCACGAGCGAGGACAGGTCGCCCATCGCCTTGCGGCGCACGTCCTGCGCCAGGCGCAGCGCCTCCCGGGCCTCGTCCGGCGCGCTGTCCAGGGCGTCCGCGGCCACGTTCAGGTGCACCCCGACGACGGTCAGCGTGTGCGCCACCGTGTCGTGCACCTCCCGCGCGACCCGCAGCCGCTCGGCGGTCCGCTGCTGCTCGATCGCCGTCCGCGTCCAGCGCTGCCAGCCGCCGGCCGCGACGGTCACGGCGAGCGCGGCCGTCAGCCACAACGCGTCCGGCCCGACGTGCTGCAGCGTCCACACCGCGCTGTGCTGCAGGACCGTCCACTCCAGGTTGAACGCCATGACCGCGTGCACGGCCCCGATCGCGACGACGACCCGCAGCCGCGCCCTGGGGAGCAGCGTCACCGAACCGTCCACGGCCGCCGAACCGTGCAGCGTCGCCCACACGTACAGCAGCGTCACCGGCCACAGCCAGCCGCCCGTCGTCAGCTCCGCCACGCGCATCGCCACGACGCCGCAGATGCCTGTCACCAGCCCGGTGAGCGGCCACCGCAGCTGCGCCCAGAGCAGCGCCGCCAGCGCCGTCGCGAGCGGCAGCGACCCCTCCGCCAGGTGCTCCCCGGACCCGCTGAGCACGGCGATGAACGTGACCGCGGCGAACGCGGCGACCATCTTCCTCTTCGTCATGGTGCCGGACGCTATGAGCCCGGCGTCGCCAGGTCGTCGTCCGTGCGGAGGCACCGTCTCGTACACCAAATGGAGTATCAGGCAGCAGGCTGACGCATGCCCGCCGCCTCTGGTTAGCGTTTCGGCCCATGGAGCACCGCTGTGGCAAGCACGCCGTCCTGGCCAACCCGGCGTCGCGCATCCCGATCTGGATGGAGTGCGCGGTCCACCGCTACACCCCGTACCAGATCGACCGCCGTTTCGCCGTCATCATGACCCTGGACTTCTCCTACGAGGAGACCGCCAACCTGTCCTGGATCATCGAACACGGCATGCTGTAGCCCGGGCAGGAGGCGTCAGCCGGGGCCTGGAGCGGGGCGTGCGGCGATGCCCGAGACGATGAGGAACAGCGCGGCGATGTAGGTCGCCATGACGACCAGATCGCGGCCCGGGAAGTCCAGGCCGGCGGCGCCCAGGCCGATGAGCAGGTCGGAGAGCAGGAACAGGAAGCCGCCGGTGGCGACGGCGGGGGAGACCGCGCACGCCGCGGCCGCCATCGAGGTCAGGGCCAGGCTGTACACCAGGATCGGCACCCGCAGGTCGCCCAGCGACGGCCAGAGCACGGCGTTCAGGACGGCCCACAGGACCCCGTAGCCGAGCGCGACGAACCACCGGGGCCGGCCGTGGCGCAGGAAGGCGAGCAGGAAGCAGATCTGCGTGCCGAGGAAGCACGCCATGCCCAGCAGGAAGGGCACGGTGCCCGGCACGAGGAGCGCCACGTCGCCGGCGGTCGCGAAGACCAACCCCCACCCGACGAGACAGCGGCGCCCCAGGTGCCAGAGCAGCAGCGGCGCGAGGAGCGGCTTGGCGACCCACTGCAGCGGCTCCCACGACAGCGCGACGCCCGTGAGCTCCACCGCGGCGGCGGCGAGGAAGAGCCACAGCTTCATGCGGCCGGCTGCCAGCCGGGACGGCCGAACACGAACCGCAGCCGGTGCCGCCACGTCGCCGCCGTCCGCACGTCGCGCCAGATGTCGCGGTACTCGTGGGTGGCGACGCGCAGCGGGTTGTAGGTGGTGATGTTCTTCGTCAGGCCGTAGACGACGCGGGCCCGTTCGGGCTCGAACGTGCCGAAGAGCCGGTCCCAGACGATGAGGATGCCGCCGTAGTTGCGGTCCAGGTACTCGGGGTTGGCGCCGTGGTGGACCCGGTGGTGCGACGGGGTGTTCCAGAACCATTCGATGACGGCCGGCAGGCGGCCGACCCGCTCGCTGTGCAGGAAGAACTGGTACGCGAGGCTGATCGACTGCTGCAGGAAGACCATCCACGGCGGGATGCCCAGCAGCGGCAGGAACAGCCAGAACGGGGTGCCGGTCATCGGCGTCCAGCTCTGCCGCAGCGCCGTGGACAGGTTGAAGAAGACGCTCGAGTGGTGCACGACGTGGCCGGCCCAGAAGAGGCGGACCTCATGGTGCAGGCGGTGGAACCAGTAGTACGCGAAGTCGTCGGCGAAGAACAGCAACGCCCAGGTCCACGGGCTGTGCGGGTCGAGCTTGAGCGGGGTGAGGACGTAGAGGCCCGCGTAGGCGAGCGCGACCAGGATCTTCCACGGCACGCCGATGATCTGGCTGCCGAGGCCCATGGACAGGCTGGTGGTGGTGTCCCGGACCGCGTAGCCGCGCTCGTCGTCGTCGGGCAGGAAGCGGTAGGAGATCGCTTCCAGGATGATGAGCAGCAGGAACGCGGGCACGGCGTAGAGCACGGCGGGGATCATGCTCGGGACTCCTTGCGATCCGAGAGCGGGGCGGTGAGCAGCGCCTGGGCCTCGGCGAAGGCCGAGTCGGCGGCGCCGGCGGTGATGTGCGCGCCGAGCCGGCGGTGCCCGGCGACGTCGAGCAGCTCGGCGGTGCGCAGCGTGGGCGGGACGTGCCCCACGGCGAGCGCGCCGCTGACGAGGCTGTTGAACGCGAGGAGGTAGGCGACGTTGCCGCTGCCGGCCACGATCGCCCGCCACAGCGCGATGTTCGCCTCGCCCATGCGGTCCAGGTCGGGCGCGGCGGCGGCGACCGCGTCGACGCAGGCCGTCACGAGTTCCTTCGCGGCGGGTGTACCGCGCAGCGCGCACAACCTGGCGGCGTCGGCGCCCAGGCAGGCGCGCATCTCCATCATGTCGCGCACGAGGGTGCCGACCGGCAGGACGTCGCCGCTGGACATCGCGAGGTCCAGGCCGGCGTGGGCCCGCCAGTCGAGGACCCTGGTCGCGCCGCCCTGGCTGACCTTCACCAGGCCCAGCTGCTGCAGCCTGCGCAGCGCCTCCCGGACGGCGTGCCGGTTCACCTCGAACGTCGCCGCCAGGTCCCGCTCGCTGGGGAGCGAGGACTCGGGCGCGTAGGCGCCGCTGAGGATCGCGTCGCGCAGCTGCGCGAACACGTGGTCGGACACGGAGCTGCGCGGGGCCGGCGTCAACGTCACGCGGTGACTGTCTCACACATCAACTGGTTGGACCAGTGTCCGCACGGCGAAAGCTCCGCCGGGTGCGGGAGGCTCACTGCGTCAGCTGGTCGACGATCTTCTGCGCGGTGCCGGCGTGCTTGGCGTACGCGCTGGCGAAGGCGCTGCGCTGCACGGCCTGTGCGGCGCCGGTGATGCTCATCGACTGCCAGCCGGGGACCTTCATCAGCTTCGTGTAGAACTTCGCCGACGCGAACGCCGGGTCCATCAGCTGCTCGACGGTGCCCCAGATGCTGACCCGCTGCTGGAAGATGCCGACCGAGTCGTAGTTGGTGCCGGTGCCCTCGTGTGGCAGCTTCAGCGACGCGGGCACCTTCGGGTTGGCCAGGTTCTTGAGGTACGTCTCCTGCAGCGCGGTCGCGATCGCCACGACGTACGCGCGCTCGGGCAGCCCCATCTGCCGGCCGACCTCGATCACGATGAACGCGTTGTTGGTCGCCGCCTGGGTCAGCCCGGCGACCGGCTTCGGCACCAGGGACGCGCCCGGGGCGGAGGCCAGCTCGACCCCGCGGGCCGCGTTGGCCCGGGCGTTCGCCTCGTAGAACTTGGCGGCATCGAAGGAGGTGTCGTCGGAGACCGCCGGCTCCGCTGGGAAGATCGCCCAGGAGACACCGACGCTGATCAGTGAGGCGACGAGGCTGACCGCTGCGAGCAGCACCATCCTGCTGAAGTGCAGGCGGCGTGCGGCGGTGGGCCTACGCCGGGGGGTGGCGCCACGCACCGCGCAAGCTTAGGGAACACGGCGCCCCATCCGGAAGTCGTCTTAACTAAACCTAAGGAACGCTGATCAGTCCGCGACGCTTGAGTAGCGGCTCGATCAACGGATCGCGACCGCGGAACGCCCGATAGACCTCCATCGAGTCCGCGCTGCCACCCTTGGCGAGCAGCCCGTCACGGAACGCGTCCCCGAGCTCGCGGCGCAGGCCGCCCTGCTCGGTGAGCCAGTCGACGGTGTCGGCGTCGAGGACCTCGCTCCAGATGTAGGAGTAGTAGCCGGCGCTGTACGCGGCGCCACTGAAGATGTGCGCGAAGTACGCGGTCCGGTAGCGCGGCGGCACGAACGGCACCGCGACGCCGGCCCGCTCCAGCGCCGCGGCCTCGAAGGCGAGCACGTCGGTGACGGCCGCGGCCTCCTCGACGGTCAGCGTGTGCCAGGCCAGGTCGAGCAGCGTCGCCGCCAGGTACTCCGTGGTCGCGAAGCCCTTGTTGAACTGCTCAGCGGCCTGCAGCCGCTCCACCACCGACGACGGCAGCGGCTCGCCCGTCCGGTGGTGCGTGGCGTAGTTGGCCAGGACCTCCGGCCACAGCATCCACACCTCGTTGACCTGCGACGGGTACTCGACGAAGTCGCGCGGCACCCGCGTGCCGGCGAACTTCGGGAAGTGCACCTGCGAGAAGAGGGTGTGCAGCGCGTGACCGAACTCGTGGAACAGGGTGCGGACCTCGTCGAGCGTCAGCAGCGTCGGCTCGCCCTCCGGCGCCCGGTTGATGTTGAGGTTGTTGACGACGACCGGCGCGGTGCCGAACAGCCGCGACTGCGGGACCAGCGCGTTGGCCCACGCCCCGCCGCGCTTCGACGGCCGGGTGAAGAAGTCGCCGATGAACAGCCCGAGGGGCCCGCCGTCGCGGTCGAAGACCTCGAAGACCCGGGCGTCGTCGTGGTACGCGGGAAGGTCCGGCCGCTCCTCGAACCGGATGCCGTACAGCCGGCCGGCGGCGTGGAAGACGCCGTCGTGCAGGACCCGCTCCAGCTCGAAGTACGGCCGCAGCTCCGCCTCGTCGATCGCGTAGCGGTCCCGGCGGATCTGCTCGGTGTAGTACGCCCAGTCCCACGGCTGCAGGGTGAACGCGTCGCCGATCGCCTCCTGCAGGTCCTCGGCCTCGATCCGGGCGTTGGCGACCGCGGCCGGGGCGAGCTTCGCCAGCATCTCCTGGACCGCGCCGACGCTGCGGGCGGTGTTGTCGGCGATGTTGTAGGCCGCGTGGTGCTCGAAGCCGAGCAGCCGCGCCCGCTCCGCCCGCAGCCGCACGATGCGCAGCACCAGGCCGGTGGTGTCGTGGTCGTCACCCGCGCAGCCGCGCCCGACGGAGGCGGTGTGCAGCCGCTCGCGGACCGCCCGGTTGTGCAGCGACGCGAGCGCCGGCTGGGCCGTCGGCAGGATCAGGTTCAGTGCGTACCCACCGGACAGCCCCCGGTCGCGGGCGGCGACCTCGGCGGCGGCGATCGCGTCGGCGGACAGCCCAGCCAGGTCGGCGGCGTCCTCGACGACGACGGCGGCGGCCTTCATGCCGTCGCGGACCTTGTTGCCGAACTCGGTCGCGAGGGCCGCCAGCTCCGCGTTGAGCTCGCGGAGCCGCACGTGCTCCTCCTCGGACAGCCGCGCCCCGGCCCGGACGAACTCGGTGTGGTACCGCTCCAGCAGCCAGGCCGACTCGGCGTCGAGGGCGAGGGCGTCGCGCTGGGCGTACAGCTGCTCGACGCGCCCGAAGAGCCGGCGGTCCAGCATGATCGCGTCGCCGTGCGCGGACAGCAGCGGCACCACCCGCGACTCGATCTCCTGCAGCTCGGGGCTGGTGTCGGAGCTGGTGACGTTGAAGAACGCGGCCGACACGCGCTGCAGGACGCGTCCGGAGCGCTCCAGCGCGACCAGGGTGTTGTCGAACGTCGGCGGCTCCGGCAGGCTGGCGATGGCTTCGACCTCGGCCCGCTGCTCGGCCATGCCCCGCTCGAACGCGGGCAGGTAGTGCCCGGTCGCGATGCGGTCGAAGGGCGGCAGCTGATATGGCAGGTCACTCGCGGCGAAGAACGGGTTGTCCGTGGTCACGTACCGACTGTATCGGGACGGATGTTTTCCGGCGCTCCGTGCAACCGATCGGACAGCCGGACCCGTGAGTTACGCATGACGGATCGGGACACGGCGTTCGCCGAGTACTTCGCCGCGCGGTCGGACGCGATGCGCGGCACGGCGTTCCTGCTGTGCGGCGACTGGCACCGGGCCGAGGACCTGACGCAGGTGGCGTTCACCAAGCTGTACCTGGCGTGGGACCGGGTCAGCCGGCACGAGGCCCTCGACGGGTACGTGCGGCAGACGCTCTTCCGGGTGTTCCTGGACGATCGCCGGCTGGGCTGGTGGCACCGGGTGCGGGTCACCGACCGGCCGCTGGACGTCGTCAGCCACGACCGGGAGCCCGACGACCGGATCGCGCTGCTCGCCGCCCTCGCCGCCGTGCCGGCCAGGCAGCGGGCGGTCCTGATCCTGCGGTACTGGGAGGACCTGTCCGTCGAGGAGACGGCGGCTCTGCTCAGTTGCACGACCGGCACCGTGAAGAGCCAGGCCGCGCGGGGGCTGCAGACCCTTCGCACGCACTTGCAGACCAGCAGCCACTCGCAAGCGACGAGGACGAAGACATGAACGAGGACGATTTCCGGGTGTCGCTGCGCGGCGCCCTCGACAGCTCCACCCCACCGCCGCCGATGTCACCGGCCGTGGCGGTGGCCACCGGCCGCCAGGCGGTCCGCCGCCGCAACCTCGTCGCCGGCGGCGCCGGCCTCGGGGTGACCGCGGTCGTCGCCGCCGTGGCGGTCGCGGTCGCCGGCGGCGGGTCCGGCTCGGCCGCGCCGCAGCAGGTGGGTGCCCCGCCGAGCGTCGCCGCGACCGCCGGGTCGGCCCCGCCGACCGCGCCGGCCACCCTGCCGACCTCGCCGGCCCCCGGCGACAGCAAGGAGGTGTGGCCGACCGGCCCGAACGGGCAGCCGCAGCAGGACCGCACCGCCCGCGCCGGCCACAAGTTCGACCAGGGCGAGCAGCTCATGCGGGACCTCCTCGCGGTCGTGCCGGCGGGGTACACGGCACTGGACAACCCCGGCACCGACCAGCTCGTGTCGTCACGGATGTCGCAGGCCCAGTACGAGGGGAAGGTCGCCGGCAAGGACGCCTGGTCCTACCTCGCCGCCACCCAGCTCGGCAAGGGCGGCGGCGTCGGTCAGCTGCTGGTCACCGTGTACGAGCCGGGCCTGATCGCCGCCACCGGGGACGCGTGCGCGGTCGCGGGCGGGTTCTGGACCCGACCGGCGAGCTGCAGGCTGGTGACGACGGCCGGGGTGACCGTCGGCGTCGCGACCGGCGGACCCGGCCACGGCTACGACCAGTGGGCCGCCTACCGGCACCCCGACGGCACGGTGGTGTTCCTGGCCCAGTCGAAGACGGACGACCGGCCCGGCGGCGGCGACCAGGGCCTCGCCGCGCTACCGCTGCCCGAGGACCGGCTCGCCGCCCTCGTGGTCGACGAGCGGTTCCACATCAAGGCGTCGTGACGGCGCGGGGCCGGGCCGCAGCAGCCGCCCGGCCCCGTACGCGAGACCCGCGCCGAGGGCGTTGATCAGCACGTCGTCGGTGGCGGTGACCCGGCCCAGGTCCAGGACGTACTGGAGCACCTCGACGGTCGCCGAGCCGGCGGCCGCCAGCAGCAGCACCGGGCCCAGGGTGAGCCGCGGCCAGCGCAGCGGGGCGAACGCGCCGAACGCCGCGAAGACCAGCAGGTTGCCGACGATCTGCACGGTGGCCTCGGCGAACCCGGACGCCAGGATCCCGCCGAGGCCGCTGACCGGGTCCAGCTGCAGCCGCCGCGCGTGCGACGACGGCGTGAGGATCAGCCAGATCCACGGCAGCGTCCCCGACACCGACGCGACCAGGCCGAACGTCCGCCGCCGGTCGGGGGAGCGGCGCCGGGCGACGACCCACCAGAGGCCGCCGAGCACCAGGAAGACCGCGAGGACCGCGAGCCAGCGGATCACCGGTGCGCGTGGGCCGGGACGCTGGCCGTCAGGCTGTCGGCGAGGACGGTGATCTCGTCGCCGGGGCAGTAGTCGAACCGGATCCGCACCTCGTCGCCGGTGAGCACCTCGACCGGCTCGCGCATCGGCACGACCAGGTAGTTCATGGTCCAGTCGACGGAGGCGGGCGGCTCGTACAGTAGCGACAACAGGTTCTTGGTGATGACGCGCACCGCGTTGACCACGGCCGGCCGCTCCGCGACGAAGGTCAGGTCGCCGACGCAGTCGTGCGGCAGCGGGTCGGTGTAGAAGAACTGCTGGAACACCTGCGGCGGGGCGGCCTCGACGGTGCGCGGCTGGAGGCTCTCCGGCAGCTGGAACACCGGCGCCGGCACCGTGTAGCCGAAGTACGAGAAGTCCTGCTCGACCGGCTGCACCGCCTGCACGCACGCCTCGGGCACGAAGCGCGGCAGCGGCCCGCCGACGTGCCGCAGGTAGCGGCGCTTGAAGCTGTTGATGACCTCGATCTGCCGCTCGCGGAGCAGGCCAACGTGCAGCATCTCGCACAGCACCACGTCGACCGGCTCCTCGGGCAGGTAGTCGCGGGCGTCGGCGTGCACGACGGTGACGGCGTCGCCGACCGCCGCCCGCAGCGCCGCCCGGGCGGTCGCGAAGACCCGCGGCTCGCGCTCGATCGCGGTCACGGTGGCGCCCTGCCGGGCGGCGAAGAAGGACAGGACGCCGGTCCCGCAGCCGAGGTCGAGGACCCGGTCTCCGGGCCGGACGGCTTGGGCGATCGCGCCGGCGAAGGCCTCCATCCGGCGGTCGTCGGACAGCAGCAGCGCCTGGTACTGCAGCGGGATCACGTCCGCCGGGAACCCGAGATGTTCTCCGGCAAGCTCCCAGTCGAGGTGTTCCATGTGCAAAGCGTAGGCCCTAACGCAGGGCCAGACCGTCCCAACCGGCATAGCCACGGCGCCGCTGCGTCTCCCGGGACCGCAGGACGAACCAGCAGGTCGCGGTCAGGGAGGCGCCCACGATCGCGTCGACGATGTAGTGGTTCGCGGTCAGAATCACGGCGGCCACCATCAGCACGGGCATCGCCGCGCCGAACGCGCGCAGCAGCGGCCCGCGCGCCGCAGCCAGGATCGCCAGGCCGATGAGCAGGTCCCAGCCGACGTGCAGGCTCGGCATCGCGGCGTACTGGTTGGTGAACATCGTCGGCTGCAGCACCCGGTACGCGCCGTCCGACTGCGTGACGGTGTCGATCAGGCCGAGCTCCGCCAGGCGCGGCGGGGCGAGCGGGAAGAGCATGAAGACGACCAGGCCGATCCCGCCGGACAGCAGCATCGCGTTGCGGGTGCGGTAGTAGATCGCCGGGTTGGTGCGCGCGAGCCAGACGAGGGTCGCGACGATGACCGGCCAGTGCCCGTAGATGTAGATCCAGTTGAAGAACGTCGCCACGGCGGGGGTGCCGGCGAACGTCGACTGCAGCCACGACTCGTGGAACAGCCCCACCGACTTCTCGAAGTCGACGACCTTCGCCGCGTTGGCGAGGGCCTGGTCCGTGGCGGCCTCCGTGGCGCCGCGGACCCCGAAGTACGCGGCCACCGCCGCCGTCACGATGCCGACCTGCCGGCCGAGGCCGACCGGCCGCAGCGCCGGTTTCTCCCAGGTGATGGTCATGGCGTTCAGCCTCGTCACCGCGAGGCCGGAAGCCATCCAGGCGATGCACGGACCCGACCCTGATCTATGACGCGGGCCGGTGTCAGGCCATCCCCTACGGGATCGCTACTTCTCCCCGACGTTCTTCAGGGGCGTCGGGTTCGCGATGTTCGGCGGCGCGTTCCACTTCTGCAGCTTGCTGCCGTCGCACGGCGCGGTGGTGAGCTTGCTGACCACGGTGCTGCCCGTGAAGATGTCGTCGCTGTGCAGCTTCGGGTCGTCGAGGTTCGTCGGGCTCAGGCACTTGCCGTATGCGTCGACGATGACGTAGCTCGTCCCGTAGCTGCTCTCCCGGTACGACACCTTCCACTCGACGGCCTTCTTCTCCTCGTCGCTCGCGGTGAGCGCCGGGCATGCCTTCATCGTGACGAAGTGCGACGCGTCGCCCGTCTTGAACGTCGTCAGGCAGTAGGTCTTGTTGGCCCTGTTGTCGTACGTGGTGATGCGGCCGCTGACCGTGCCCTGCTCGTTGGGCGCGACCGGCACCACGAAGCGCTGGTTCCAGCCGACGCCGGTGATGACCGGTGCCTGCTTGCACGGCCACACGATGAGGAACCCGAGCGACACGTTGAAGTTGGTGACGTCGACGCACCGGCCGAACTGCTGGAAGTTGACCAGCTGGTAGGGCGCGTCGGCGGCGCCGGCGCCCACGGTCGCGTCCGGCGCGAACGTGCGGGTGTTGTCCGCGCCACCGCACAGGACGAGCTCCATGAAGGCGCCCTTCGTGGCGGCGGCCTTCGCGTGCATGCAGAGCGTGCCGAGGCTGGTGCCGTCCTTCGCGGTGTTCTGGAAGCTCGAGCTGTCGTTGAGGCTCCAGCGCTGGTTGTACGGGATGACCGGGTTGATGCCGCAGGTCTGGAACTGCAGCAGGTCGCCGGCGACCGGTTCGGTCTTCGAGCCGATGCACATGCCCAGCGGGTTCTTGGCGGTGACCGAGGAGACCAGCCGCAGCGTCAGGTCCTTCGTGTAGGCGAAGGTCTGCCGCGAGCTGCCGGTGTTGCACGGCTGGGTGGTGACGATCGTGCCCGTCGCGGGCGAGCCGGAGCCGGCGTCCAGGCAGTACGCCCCACCCAGGAGGCGGAGCAGGCCGCCGTCGATGTTCTCGTTGGTGAACCGGAAGACGTACGTGGCGGTCAGCGTCCGGGTCCGCCGGTCCTTGGGGTCGATCACGTCGGTGACCTTGCCCTCCTTGTCGGTCCCCAGCGCCGTGATGACGGCGTAGGCCGGCGCCTTCTGGACCGTCAGGATCTTGGCCGCCGTCTCCACGCACGGGATGGGTTTGTTCACCGTGTCCTGGTATTCGACGGAGACCTGGTAGCGGCCGGGCAGCACGTCGGTCACGCCGGACACCGTGGCGCCGATCGTGCCGCGCAGCGGCGTGAGGGCCGGCACGCAGACCAGGTTGGCGATGTTGCCGAGCGACCCGCGGATCCGGCCCATCACGATGTCGATGCCCGCCTGGGCGGCGTGCAGCGCCTGCGCCCGGTCGACCGTCGCCGCGGTGTCGCGCAGCTGGGCGATCACCACCGGCACCATCAGCGTGGACAGTGACGTCCCGACCAGGGTCAGCATCATGGCGAGGGGCAGCGACCCCCGGTCACCGCGCAGACGGAACCGCTTGAGCACACTCATGTGCGCGCCTCCGGGCAGATCTCGTCGGGCTTGGTGTTCCTGGTGGAGTTCAGTGCGGTGAACGTGAGCTCGGTCTTCGCCTTGGCCTGGCCGCGACCCGGGTTGCTGGCCACCATCAGGACGATCTTCAGCCGCTGGAAACCGGTGTCCTTGCCCGGGTCCAGCAGCTTGAACGAGCTCTGCGCGACGTCGACCTCGTTGGCGAGCACGACCCACTTGCCGGGCGGCTTCGTCGCCTGCGGCCACACCTGGCGGCGCAGCACCCTCGTGGCCTTGTTCAGCTCCAGCTGGGCGCACTCCGGCTGGCCGGACACCACTTCCGTGTTGAGGTACTCGACGAACATGTTCCCGGCCGAGTCGTGGTGCTCCCCGCTGATCCCCGCCGCGTAGCGCACGTTGCGGTCCAGCCGCAGGAACGCCGTGTTGAGCTGTGTCTGGGTCAACGCCGCCAGCTCGTTGTTGCTGCCGGCCTGGAACAGCTGCACCACCCCGGTGGTGAAGATGGCCATCACCGCCGACATGATGCCGGTCGTCACGGCCATCTCGGCGAGGGTGACGCCGTCGTCGCGGCGCAGCCGGGCCAGGGTCCGGCGCAGCGCGCTCATCCGGTCACCGTCCAGGTGAACATGAAGACCGACTGGGCCTTGCTGCCGTCGGTCACGGTCAGGACGACCCGATACGTGCCCGCCGTCGTCGGCGTACCGGTGATCTTGCCGCCGCTCAAGGTCATGCCGGGGGGCAGGCCGTCCTGGGCCCAGGTCAGCGCGCCGGTCCCGCCGGTGGCCGCCAGGGTCGGGAAGTTGGTGACCGCCGTGCCCTTGACGCTGGTCAGGTCCGGGGTCCAGACCTTCGGATCGAACGACGGTGAGGTCACTCGCAACCCTGTGGTCGCGGAGACGTTGACCGGCACCAGGGTCGAGTTGGTCACGCCCTTGCTGTCGGTGACGTTCAGCTTGACCAGGTAGCGGGTCGTGCCGGACACCTTGCCGGTGACCTTTCCCGCGCTGTCGATGGACAACCCGGACGGCATGTCCGACGCGCTCCAGGTGTACGGTGCCGTGCCGCCGTACCCGATGACGTTCCCGGTGTACTGCGCGTCCTTGTCCAACGCGATCGGCGTCGTCGAGTTCGGGAACTGCACCGCCACCTTCCAGTTGAGCTGGAACGTCGCCGTGGCGCTCTTCCCGTTCTTGTCGACCGCCGTCACCTTGATCGCGGTGTTCGTCGCCGCGGCGCTCGCCGGCTTCGTGCCGGTGATGAGGCCGGTGGTCGAATTGATCGACAGGCCCGACGGCAGACCGGTCGCCGTCCACGTGAACGGGCCGATCCCGCCGGTCAGCGGCACCTGATAGGACACGGGCAGGTTCGGGTCCCACGCCTGGGTGGTCGGCGCGAGCGCCGGCAGCGGGGCCACCGTCCAGGTGAACGACGCGTCGTTGCTCGACATGGCGTCCGTGACGACGATGCGCACCACGTAGGAGCCGGCGGTCGTCGGGGTGCCGCTGATGACGCCGGCGGGCGTCCACGCCAGGCCGGGCGGGAGGTTCTCCACCGCCCAGGCCAGCGGCGGGTAGGCGGTCGTCGCGGTCAGCGTGAGCGGTGCCGCCATCGGCACCGTGATCTCGTCCGTCCTGTCGCCGGGGTTGTCCGGCAGCGGTGGCGTGACGGTCACACTCGGGTTGAAGATCGGGTCCGTCGCCGACGCGCTGACCAGGGTCTGCGTCACGTAGTGGCAGACCCCGCCGGTGCCCGCGCAGCCCCGGTCGTTCTTCCACGTCACGGCGACGATCACCCGGTAGAACGGCACCAGGATCCCGGGCAGTGACGCCAGGCTGCAGGCGCCGAGCTCCTCCGGTTTCAGGATCGACAGGTTGCCGAGCGGCATGTTGCAGGAGCCGACGAACCAGTACCGGCTGAACTCGGCGTTGAGGACCGTCAGCGGCTCCGCCCCGATCGGCAGCGCCGGGGCCGCCACGCTCTTGGCGAGCGGGCCCAGGCCGGCGTCGAAGGCCGGCGTCATCGTGTCCAGCAGGTTCTTGAGGCTCGGCAGCTCGAGGCCGGGGATGTTGCCCGCCTTGAGGTCGTCGAGCTGCTGCTTCGCGTCCAGCCCGCCGCGGCCGGCGACGATGGTCGACCCGGGCAGCGACTTCACCAGGTCGACGCCGTCGTGGGCGAGCCGGACCGCGGTCTGCAGGCCGCGCTGCGTGTTGAGCGTCGTGGTCGTGCGCACGAAGAACGTGGTCAGCGCGGTCATGACCACGCCGATGATCGCGATCGACGTGAGGGTCTCGACCAGGCTGAACCCGGCGTCGGAGGGGGGAGTCCGTCGCATGGTGCCGGCTACTTCCCGGTGGCGTAGAACGCCTGGACGGTCAGGGTCAGCGAGGTGCGCCCCTCGGTGGTGGCCAGGTTCGCGGCGCTGATGAGCAGCGCCCGGGGCTGCACCTTCTGCAGCTGGTCGAGGAACGGCTCGATCTTCGCGGCGGGACCGGCGGCCGTCAGGCTGATCGGCAGCGCGTGCACCGTCAGCGGCCCGGCGCCGGCGACGTCGGTCGCGCCTCCGACGCTGACCCCGCTGACGGTGACCCCGGTGACGTCGCCCGCGGTCTGCACCTGGCGCAGCAGCGCCGCCACCGAGTCCGACGCCGGCAGCGCGTCGAGGTCCTTCTCCAGCTGCGCGGTGTACTGCCCGAGGTTCTGGTTGTCCTTGTCCAGGTCCGCGATCCGGGTGCGCAACTTCGCCACCTCGATGGTCGTGTCGTTGGCCTGCGTCCTGAGGTCCTCGGCCTCCTGGTACCGCGGCTGGATGACGAAGTAGTAGCCGGCCACCAGCAGGATGACGGCGGTGAACGCGCCGCCGAGGATCCAGAGCCGTTCGGGTCGCATCACTTGCCTCCTGACGCGCTGGGGGCCGCGCTCGGTGAGGTGAACCGCCCGCCGAGCGCCGCCTTGGTGATGTCGACCCGGATGGTGAAGTGGAGCCCGGAGTCGTCCTGCGTCGTCTCGGAGGGGAACGGGTTGGCCAGCCCGGGGACCGTGCCGAGGGTGTCGACGTAGGCCGCGACCTCGTCCTTGGACGGCGCCGTGCCGGACAGGGTGAGCATGCCGACCACGTCACCGGGGGCGTTGGCGGTGCCCTCCAGGTCCAGCGAACCGGTCACGTTCGCCACCGTGACGTTCTTCGGCGCCGCCTTGCGCAGCGAGACGAGCAGGGCAGACCACGACATGTCCCGCTCCATCAGGATCCCCAGTTGGGTCGTGATGTCCGTGATCTGCTGGCGGGTCGACTCCAGCTGCGTGTAGGTCGCCTTCTTGCGGTTCAGGTCCCGCCGGCTGTCCTGCACGGCGGTCAGCTCCGACTGCGCCTCGCCGGTCTTGCCGTCGGCGACCACGTACCACCCGAGCAGCAGGGCGACGCACAACGCCACCCCGGCGATCACGAGCCGCCGCACCATCCGCAGCCGCCGCAGGTCCGTGATCTCCAGGGGGAGCAGGTCGGCGGCGATCGGCAGGATCCGCATCGTCCGTGCCGTCGCGTCGGGAAACGCGGGGTGCGGCGCACTCTCCCGGCTCTTCTTCGCCTGTACGGGCGGCGCCTGCACGTCCTGCGCGGCACCCGGTGCGCTCTGCTGCGCGGCGTGGACGACCGCGGGCACGGCGGGCTGCACGGCGGTCGCGGCGTCCGCGGCCGCCCGCGCCGGTGCCGCTTGGACGGCGGCCTGCAGCGCCGCCGGCAGGGTGTCCTGAGCGGGCCCTGTGGCGGAGTGGTTCGACGGCTGGGTGGGCCACGCGGCGGGCTGCGCCGCGCCGGGCCCCGCGGCGGGCGGCAGCGCGGGCGCGGTGCCAGGGGCCGGGGGCGTGGCGGCAGGCGGCATCGCCTGGTCGGTGGGCGGGATCGACGGCGGGGCCGGCCGCGGTGGCGGCGGCACGCTGGCCTCCGGTAGCCCCGGCGAGGGCGCGGCCTGGCGCGCGGGGTCGAGGCGTGGCGTGGTCCCCGGCGGCGTGGCTCCGGGTGGCATGGTCGCGGGTGGCATGGTCGCGGGTGGCATGGTCCGTGCGGCCGCGGCGGGTGGCTGCGCCGTGAGGGCCGGGCGTGGCTTCGCGGGCGCGGTGAACTGGACGCCGGGCAGCGACCTGATGGGGCCCGCGGGGGCGTCGGCCTCCTCCTGCTGCGGCGCGGGCGCGACCGGCGGCGGCACGGGCGTGACCGGCGGCGGGGTGAGCGGCGGCAGGGCGGCGGACCGGTCGGCCCCCGGCTGGGAGGTCGGCTGGGAGGTCGGCTGGGGCGCCCACGTCTCGGCCGGCCGCATCCGGGCCTCGGCCGCGCGGTCCCAGGTCTCGACGGGCTCGGTGCGCGCGCCGAGGGCGGCGGCCGGCTCGCCGGTGCCGGGCAGGATGAGCTCTCCGGCGATGTACCTGGGGAACTCCCGCCGCGGCGGGGCCGCCTCCGCCGCCGCCGTCTGCGAGACGAGGGCCGCCTCGGGGAGCGACGGCAGCTCGACCCGCGCCTGCGGGTGGCCCGTGGCTTCGGGACCGGTGCCCGTGAGCTCGGGATCCGTGGCTTCGGGGGTGGCGGGGGGCCACGCCGGCGGCGGGCCCGGCGGCACGACCGGCACGATACGCTCCGGCTGTGTCGCCGGCGCCTCCTGCCACCGGCCGCTGTCGAGAGGGCCGGTGAAGGGGTCGGTGAGCGGGTCGGTGAGCGGGTCGATCCGCCGGTGGCCGGCCGGCGGCACCGGTTGGTAGCCGCCCGGGGGCGGTTCGGAGCCGGACGGCTGGTAGCCACCCCGGGGCGGCGCGGACGGGCCGGGATCACGGTCGTCGTCGTCCGGGTCGTCGTTCCACGAGGGCAGGACGATGCCGGTGAGCTTGCGCTCCGGCTCCTCCTCCCACCAGGCGCCGCTCACGACGCGCCCGCCAGGGTCATGCCGACCGAGACGGCGGCGGAGGCGCGGGCCTGCTCGAGGCTGCCGTGCCGGACCCGGCGCAGGCCGCGCACCCGCATCACGGGGTCGACGGCGATCACCTCCACGCGCAGCTGGGCCCGCAGGGCGTCCAGGAGGCCGGGCAGCAGCGAGCCGCCACCGGACAGGGCGAGCCGGCTGACCCGGGCCTGCCGGCCGCCGGCGGTGAGGTACGCGAACGAGCTGCCGATCTCGTTGATGAGCGGCCGGACCGCGTCCTTGAGCGCCGACGCGGTCTGCCCGTCGGTGTCGGTGCGCAGGCCGATGCGGCACTTGAGCTCCTCGGCCTGCTCGGCCGGGATGTCGAGCCGGTCGGCGACGGTCTTCGTGATCTCGTTGCCGCCGCGGGGGATGGTGCGCACGATGAGCGGCTCGCCGTCGTGGTGCACGATGACGCTGGTCGCGTGGGCGCCGATGTCGACCAGGGCCTCCACGTTCTCGTCGAGGCGGGACGCGGCGCGCAGCAGCGCGAACGAGGACAGGTCCACCCGGACCACGCGCAGCTTCGCCGCCTCGATGGCCCGGATGGCGGCGAGGACCGGCTCCTTCGGCGCGGCGACGAGCAGCCCGCGCACGGTGTCGCCGTCGGGCTCGGCGAGGGGGTGGAAGTCGATGAGCGACTTCTCCGGCGCGAGCGGCAGCGCGTCGCGGACCTGGAAGGGCAGCGACTTGCGCATCTCCTTGGCCGGCAGGTTGGCGACCGTGGTCTCGCGGACCACGACCTGCTGGTGGGTGACGCCGAGCGCGACCTTGCGGCTGCGGAACCGATGCGTCGCCCACAGCTGTTTCAGTGCCGTGGTGACGGCCTGCTCGTCCTGCACGGCGCCGTTCTGCACCACGCCGGGGCCCAGCAGGATGTGGCCGAAGTTGCTGATGACCGGCCCGTCCTTGCTGTTGCTGGTCTCCGCCGCACGGATGGACGTCGTGCCGATGTCCAGTCCGATGAGGTTGACGGCAGCCATCGTGCTCCTTAGAAAAACCGTCAGGCGGGCAGGAGGATGGAGGTGTACCAGTCGGCGATCGGCGCCGCCGCGAAGAGCGCGACCAGCGCCCCGGCGAGCATCGACGGGCCGAAGGGCACCGCGGTCTTGCGCTCCGCGCGGCCGCCGGCCATCAGCGCGATCCCGGCGATCCCGCCGAGGAGGAACGCCGCCAGGGTCCCGACGGCGAGGGGTGCCCAGCCCAGCCAGCCGAGGTACAGGCCCAGCACACCGGCGAGCTTGACGTCGCCGAAGCCCATGCCGCCCGGGTACACCAGGGACAGCAGCAGATAGAAGGCGAAGAGCACCGCCATGCCCAGGAGGCCACGCAGCCCCGCGGACCAGTCCCGCTCCAGCGCCACGGCGGGCAGGAACAGGGCCGGCACCACCAGGTAGGACGGCAGGACGATCGCGTTGGGCAGGCGCAGCACGTCGAGGTCGATGAGGGCCAGGGCGACCGCGATCGCGGCGAAGTACAGCCAGGCGGGCAGCGCCGCCGACCAGCCCAGGCGGGCGGCGACGGCGACGAACAGCGCGGCCGTGCCGAGCTCCACCAGGGGGTAGCGGACGCTGATCCGGGCCTTGCAGTCGGCGCAGCGGCCACGCAGCAGCAGCCAGCCGAGCAGGGGGACGTTGTGCCAGGGCCGGACCGGCGCCGTGCACCGCGGACAGTGCGAGGCCGGCCGCAGCAGCGACTCACCGCGGGGGACGCGGTGGATGACGACGTTGAGGAACGACCCGATCGCGAGGCCGAGCACGCCGACGAGCGCGAACAGCATCAGCGTGCTCCTTTCCTTGCGTCAGAGCCGGGTGTGGCGGCCCGTTGGAGACGGGCCGCCACAGCGTCGGACTGGACCGATCAGGGCGTGGCCGGCGCCGACGGCGCCGACGGCGCGGCGGCGCCGATGCAGTCGGGAAGGTTCTTGTCGTTGGTCTTCTTGACCGAGCCGCCGACGGCGCTCTCGTACTTGTAGACGACCCCGCCGTCCGCATTCATACCGCAGATCCGGTAGGTGCCGGGGGCGAGCTGCTTGTAGACCAGGGTGTTGCCGGGCGAGAGGGTCGCGACCTGCTGCCCCGTCGTCGCCGAGCCGAGCTTGAAGATGACGTTGTTGCCCTCGGTGCCCGGCGCGGGGATGTCGTCCGGGTACTTGTTGTTGTTCTCGGTGTAGAACTGCTCGACGGCGCTGACGGCGGCGCGGACGTCGGACTCGGCGGACTTGTTCGCCGCGCCCTTGCGGTAGTTCAGGTACATGGGGACGGCGATCGCGACAAGGACGCCGATGATCACGACAACGACGAGGAGCTCGACGAGCGTGAATCCGCTGTCTCCGGCGGCACGCTTCTTCTGCATCCTGCGCAGCGTTTCCTTCATGGGTGAGCCTCCTGCTCCTGCATGGGGGTGTGGTGGTGGTTGCGGCGAGGCTCCGCTGCCTGGCGCGCTGTTCGTTTGCAATTGCGTTCAGTTGCTCTGGATGTTCTGGTAGATCGAGAACATCGGCAGGTAGAGGCAGACGATCATCCCGCCGACCACGCCACCCATGACGAGCACCATGATCGGTTCGATGGACGCGGTGAGTGCGTCGGCCGCGCTGTCCACCTCCCGGTCATAGAAATCGGCAACCTTTTCCAGCATCTGACTGATTTGGCCGCTTTCTTCGCCGACTTCGACCATTTGCACGACCATCGATGGGAAAATCTTGTGCGTGCCGAGCTGCGAGGACATCGGCCGGCCCTCGCGCACCGCGTTCTGGAGATCGGCCATGGCGTTGCTGATGACAGCGTTTCCGGTGGTGGCGCCGACCACGTCCAGGGCCTGCAGCACCGGCACGCCGACGCCGAGCAGGGTGCCGAGATTGCGCGAGAAACGGCTCAGCGCGATCTTCGTGAACAGCGGCCCGAAGACCGGCAGCTTCAGCTTTGTCTTGTCCACCCGCAGCCGTACCGCGGGGTTCACCGCCATCATCTTCCGCAGCGTCACCGTGACCACGACGAACACGACGATGACGAGCGGGCCCAGCCAGAAGAGCGTGTGACTGGCGTTGACGATGATTCTGGTGGGGAGCGGGAGCTCGCCGCCGAGCTGTTTGAACATCTTCTCGAAGATCGGCACGATGAAGATGAGCACCGCGCTGATCATCACGGCGGTGAAGAGGAGCACGATCACGGGGTACGTGAGCGCGCTCTTGATCTTCCCGCGCAGCTGGGCGTCCTTCTCGAAGTTCGTGGCGATGCGGTCCAGGGCGCTGTCGAGGAAGCCGCCGGTCTCGCCGGCCCGGATCATCGCCACCATCAGCGCCGGGAAGACCTTCGGGTGCTTGCCGAGCGCGCCGGACAGCGACATGCCGCCCTCGATGTCGAGCCGGACCTCGCCGACCGCCTTCTTCAGCGACGGCTTCTGCGCCTGCTCCTCCAGCACCGCCAGGGAGCGCAGGAGCGACATGCCGGACTGCGTCATCGTCGCGAACTGCCGGGAGAACACCGACAGGTCCTTGAGCGTGGTCCGGTCGCCGAGGCCGGGGATGGTGATGTCGCGCTTCATCAGCGTGTCGGCGCTGGTGATGGCGAGCGGGGTCAGGCCCTGCTGGCGCAGCAGCTGCGCGGCGGCGAGCTCGTTGGACGCCTCGATCTTGCCCTTGGCGCGCTTCCCGTCGTGGTCGATCGACTGGTAGTCGTACGTCTTCGTCGCACTCATGCCGTCACCTCGCTTCGCGCCGACGGCATGACTCGTTCGCTTCGCTCTCTCATGACGGGCTCACATCCGGCCGGCGAGACGGCGGAACTCCTCCGCCGAGTGGCACATCTCCAGCGCCGTCTCGTACGTGACGAGCTGCTGGCGGACCCGCTCGGCCAGGTGCTGGTCGAACGAGAGCATCCCGTCGTTGCCGCTGGACTGCATGAACGACGGGATCTGGTGGTTCTTGCCCTCACGGATCAGGTTCCGGATCGCCGGCGTGGCGAACATGATCTCCGTGACGATCGTGCGGCCCTGCCCGTCGGCGCGTGGCGCGAGGGTCTGCGTGACGACGCCCTGCAGCGCGTTGGACATCTGCGCCCGCACCTGCTGCTGCTGGTGCGGCGGGAAGATGTCGATGACCCGGTCGACGGTCTGCGCCGCGCTCTGCGTGTGCAGCGTCGCCAGGACCAGGTGGCCGGTCTCGGCCGCGGTCAGCGCCGTCGACGTCGTCTCCAGGTCGCGCAGCTCGCCGACGAGGATGATGTCGGGGTCCTGGCGCAGCGCGTGCTTCAGCGCCATCGAGAACGACGTCGTGTCCGCGCCCACCTCCCGCTGGTTCACCAGGCAGCGCTTGTGCTCGTGCAGGAACTCGATCGGGTCCTCGATCGTCACGATGTGCGAGGAGCGGGTCCGGTTCGCCAGGTCCAGGATCGCCGCGAGCGTCGTCGTCTTGCCCGAGCCGGTGGGCCCGGTCACGAGCACGAGCCCGCGGTGCAGGTGGGCGAAGCGGGCCACCTGCTCCGGCACGCCGAGCTGGTCGAGGGGCTTGATGTTGTGGGGGATCGCCCGGAACGCCGCACCGAACGAGCCGCGCTGCGCGTACAGGTTGACCCGGAACCGCGACACGCCCTCGATCGCGTAGGCGAAGTCCAGCTCCTGGACCTGCTCGAAGTGCTTCCACTGGCTCTCGTTGAGCACGGCGGCGCGGACCAGCATCTCCGTGTCGGCGGGCGTGAGGTCGTCATAGCCCGGCAGGTACCGCAGCCCGCCGTTGATCCGCACCGTCGGCGGCGCCCCGACGGTCAGATGCAGGTCGGAGCCGCCGACGCGGACGAGCGACACCAGCATCGCGTCGAGCGAGGCGCGCTCGTCGCTGGTCACCATGGTCTCCACACGCGGCCCATCGGCAGCGCCCCCGCTGTGTTGAGGGTTACACGGCGACCCGGACGACCTCCGGGATCGAGGTCTGCCCCTCGGCGGCCTTCGCCAGGCCGTCCAGCCGCAGGTCGACGAGGCCCTCCCGGCGGGCGACGGCCTGGATCTCGTGCGCCGAGGCCCGGTCGATCGCCAGCTTCTCGATCTCCGCGGAGACCGGCATGACCTCGTGCAGCGCGATCCGGCCCCGGTAGCCCGTGTTGGCGCACGAGCGGCAGCCGACGGGACGCCACAGCGTGCGGGGGGTGCCGAGGATGTCGTACGGCCACCGCGCGCCGACCAGTTCGGCCTCGGTCGGCTCGTACTCGGTGCGGCACCAGTCGCACAGCCGGCGCGCGAGCCGCTGCGCGAGCACGCAGTCGACCGACGAGCCGACCAGGAACGGCTCGATCCCCATCTCGACGAGCCGGGTGACCGCGCTCGGCGCGTCGTTGGTGTGCAGGGTCGACAGCACCAGGTGGCCGGTGAGCGCCGCCTCGACCGCCAGCTGCGCGGTCGTGCGGTCCCGGATCTCGCCGATGAGCACCACGTCGGGGTCGGAGCGCAGGATCGCGGGCAGCACCGCCGCGAACGTCAGACCCGCCTTGTGGTCCACCTGCACCTGGTTGACGCCGGGCAGCCGGTACTCGACCGGGTCCTCCACGGTGATGATGTTGACGGTCGGCTTGCTGATCTCGGCGAGCGTCGCGTAGAGCGTCGTCGACTTGCCCGAGCCGGTCGGGCCGGTGACAAGCAGCATGCCGTGCGGCTTGTGGTAGGACGCCGCGAAGCGCTCCGCGTTGGCCTTGCTGAAGCCGAGCTTCGCCAGCTTCAGGTCCATGCCGCTGGTGTCCAGGACCCGCAGCACGATCTTCTCGCCCCACACCGTCGGCAGCGTCGCGGTCCGCAGGTCGACCGCCCGCTGGTTGATCTCGACGGTGATCCGGCCGTTCTGCGGGACGCGCCGCTCGGTGATGTCGACGTTCGACATGATCTTCAACCGGGAGATCAGCGCCGACTGGACGTGCTTGGGCACGGTGTCGACCTCGTGCAGGACGCCGTCGATGCGGTACCGCACCCGCATGTTGTGCTCGCCCGGCTCCAGGTGCAGGTCGGACGCCCGGTTCACGATCGCCTGTTCGAGCAGCGAGTTGACGTACCGGACGATCGGCGCGTCCTCGTTGAGCGTCGTCAGGGCCGAGACGGCGGGTGTCGACTCCGCCCGCAGGCTCTCCGCGACCTCGCCGAGGTCGTTCTCCTCCCGCTTCAACCGGTCGATGATCTTGCGCAGCTCGGAGCGGGCCACCACGACCGGGCGGACCGTGAGGCCCGTCGCGGCGCGGACGTCATCCAGCGCCAGGACGTCACCCGGGTCGGTGATGCCGACGGTGATCTCGAGGTCGTTGAGGGCGATGCCGAGGACCCGGTGCTTCAGGACGAGCGCCATCGGGATCTTCGTGATCGCCGCCGGATCGATGGGGTAACCCACCAGGTCCAGCGTCTGGATCCCGTACGCGTCGGCGGACGCCTCGGTGAGCTGATCCTCGGTGACGATGTGGTCGTTGATGAGCACGGCGCGGATCGACCGCCCGGTGCGCTCCGCCTCCTCCGCCGCCCGGTCGACCGCCTGCGGATCCGCTCCACGTTCCTTCAGCGCGTCCAGCAACGGACTGAACGTCTGGTACATCTCACCCCCGGGTCCTCAACGGCATCATCGGCACCGCTCCGGGTGACTTTCGGGATTCACCCCCGCTGGATGGCCGGTGCTCGTTGACGTGCAGCTCCGCCGTCATGAGGATGCTTCGCTGTGTCGGTTGCCGTCGTCGAAGATCCGTTGCCCGGCAAAATCAGTGTGTGGCGCGCGAGATGGGTCCTGATGCGCTACGGACGCCCACCAGGGGCCCCACCGGAGGGAGTCGCCGCCAGCGGCCAGCTGTTGACCCTGGTCACCGAGGTCGCCACGCGTGTCGGGGTGGCAGCCCCCGACGCGGTCCTGCTCACCGGCCACGGCGTCGTCCGCGCCTGGGCCAGCCGCCGCCGGCGGGTCCTGCTGGTCGGCCTGCCGCTGCTGCACTGCCTGACCGTCGACGAGATCCGCGCACTGGTCGCGCACGAGCTCGCCATCGTCGACCACCGCCGCGCCCACCTCGTCGCGCGCCTGCGGGACCTGTACGAGGAGGCCGCCGACCCGTCGCGCGTCGAGCTGCCCCCGCGGGCGGCGGCGGTGCTGCGCGCCACCCGTGAGTTCGCCAGTGCCCTGGAGCGCAAGGCCGACCAGGCCGCCAGCAGCGCGTCCGGGCTGCACACCGCGGCCCGCGCGGTCGTGAAGGCCGACCTGGCCGAGTTCGAGTTCGCCGACCTCGCCTTCGACCTGGAGGAGCAGGTGTGGCAGTACGCGGCGGCGGCGATCCAGGACGTCCACGACGGCTGGCGCGCCGCGATCCGCGCCGGCGCGATCCTCGCGTCCGTCGACGACGACACCCGGACCACCCTGATGAACCGGCACCCGAACCTCGCGGGCGCCATCGCGCCGCTGACCGCCGCACACCTGGCGCTGCGGGCCGCGGACCTCGTGCCCGTCGACCCGCTCCCGGCCGCCGACGAGCGTGCCCTGGCCCGGCACGTCCTGCGCCGCTCGCCGGCGGAGTGGACCACGTTCGCCGCGGTGCCGGCCACCGCCTGGCCCGGCTGGGTCGTCCGGCAGGCGCGCGCCGTGCACGACCAGGTCGCCACCCTGCTGGGCCGCCCGGCGACCGGCGACGCGGAGGTGGTCGAGGTGCTGCTGACCCGCCTCGACGAGCTGGTCGCCGCGAACTGGCCGGCTCAGCCCGAACCGCCGACCGAGCCCGAGGACCTCGACGCGACCCCGTCCGTGGTCGTGGTGATGGAGGCCGCGCTCACCTCCCGCGGCTGGCGCCGCCTCCACCCCGCCACGCCCGGCGTCCTGACCTCGGACTCGGGCGCCGAGTGCAATCTGCACGAGCTCGCGGTCTCACCGACCGCCCTGCCGGAGCTCCTGGCGCTGCTGTCCGATTAGCGCTGCGGCTTCAGGTGTCGCGCTTCGGGCTTTCGGCCGTGCTTCTGGCATCCGGCCGTGCTTCGGGCTTTCGGCGGCGCTTCGGGCTTTCAGGTGTCCAGTTCGGTGCGCCATGAGTGTCGCGGGTCGTAGCCGAGGACCTCGCGGGCCCGGTCGATGCAGAGCAGCGTCTCGAACTCGCCGAGCTCGCGGGTCAGCGGCACCTCCGGGAATACCTCGCGCATCAGCTCGGCGGACGGGCGGTCCATGATCGTATCGGCGGCGGCGATCACGTACGAGCTCGCGCCCTCGACCGGCGCGTCGAGGGCGAGCCGGCAGGCGGTGGCCACGTCGCGCACGTCGACGTACCCCCACAGGTTCCACTTCCGCGAGTGCGGGTCGCTCCAGTAGCCGGGGACGGCGGCGTAGTCCTCGGGCGCGTGGACGTTGGACAGCCGCAGGCCGACGAACGGGATGCCGCTCCACGCGGAGATCTCCCGGGCCAGGGTCTCGCCGACGACCTTCGACAGCGCGTAGGTCGTCGTCGGGAACGGGTAGTGCTCCTCGTCGACCGGCGCGTAGCGCGGGGGAGTGTCGAACGGCAGGCCCAGCGTCGTCTCGCTGGAGGACCACACGACCCGGCCGACGCCGGCGTTCTGCGCGGCGTGGAACACGTTGAAGTTCATCGTCGAGTTGCGGTTGAACGTGACCGCGGGCGGATGCATGCCGGGCGCCGGGATGTTGGCGAGGTGCACGACGGCGTCGGCGTCCTGGACGACCTCGACCGCCTGGCCGTAGTCGGTCAGGTCGGCGACCACCATGGGGGTGCCGAGCTCGCTGAGGTGGCCTGCCTTGCCGACGGCGTCGGTGGCGACGACGTGGTGGCCGTGGGCGAGCAGGTCGGCGACGACCGCCCGCCCGGTCTTGCCGTGTGCTCCGGTGACGACGATCCTTGCCATGCCTACGTTTCTACCGTAGGCCCCGGCGCAGGGTGTCGACAGCCTCGTCGTCCGTCCTACCGCAGGCCGCGGTGCAGCAGCGCGGTGAGGGTGTCGATCGCCTCGTCGTCCGGCAGCCGCGGCTCGGGCGCGGTGAGGTGCGCGTAGGCGAACATCGCCAGCATCGCCCCCATCGCCTCGGCGACCACGGCGGGGCGGCCCGGCAGCGGGTGGCCGCGTGATGCGAGAAGCTCCAGGTGCTGCCGGAGGATCTCCGTGTCCTCGGCGAGGCGGGTGCGGGCCTGCCCGCTGAACGGCGCCTCCAGCATCGAGGACTGGAAGAGGGCGACCATCACCGGCAGGTGGGTCTTGAACGTGTGCCAGGCCGCGGCGACGTGGAAGCGCAGCTGCGCCTCGTCGGACAGGTCGTGGTCTGGGTCGTGGTCGGGGAGTGCCTCGTCGGCGGTGGCCTGCATGTCGCCCAGGAGCGCCCGCAGCAGCTCCTCCTTGCTCGCGAAGTGGTCGTAGAACGAGCCGACCGCGCGCCCGGCCTCGGCCGTGATGTCGCTGATCTTCGTGTTCAGGTAGCCGCGGGTGGCGAAGAGCTGCCTGGCCGCCTCCTTGAGGGCGGCGGAGGTCTGGGCCGCCTTCTCCTTGCGCGTGGCCATCGCGATCACGACCTCTCCTCTTGATGGCCTGCCCTCGTACCGGCCTTCCCCTTGCCGGCCGGTCTGTTGCCGGCCCCCTTCTTGACGGTCGACCGTAGCAGCCGGTAAAACTGAATCGTAGTTCACCGAATCTGGATTCAGTAAAGGAGTGGCGGGCATGGAGGCCATGGTCATCGGGGGCGGGGTCGCGGGACCGGTCGCCGCGATCGCGCTGCGACGGATCGGGTGGGACGTGACGGTGCACGAGGCGTACGCGGACCCGGCGGGCGACGTCGGGTCGTTCGTCAGCCTCGGCGCCAACGGGCTGCGGGCCCTCGACGCGATCGGCTGCCGGGACGCGGTCGCCGCCCGCGGCACGGCGCTGCCGCTGCTACGACTGCGCAGCGGCCGGGGCAAGCTGCTCGGCGAGGCCGCCCGCGGCCGGGTGACGCTCATGCGCGGGCGCCTGGTCGAGACGCTGCGCGACCTGGCCCTGGAGTCGGGCGCGCGGCTCGTCACCGGCCGCCGGCTGACCGGCGTCGGCCCCGGCCGCACGGCCGTGTTCGCGGACGGCGGCACCGCGACCGCCGACCTGATCGTCGGCGCCGACGGCATCCACTCGCGGCTGCGGACCGTCATCGACCCGGACGCCCCGGTCGCGCACTACGCCGGCCTGTGGACGGTCGGCGGCCGATCGGCGCACCGGGTCGAGCCGGGCGCGTTCACGATCACGTTCGGCGCGCGGGCGACGATGGTCTGCGCGCCGACCACCGCCGGCACCCTGTGGGCGGCGCAGGTGCCCTCGGCCACGCCCCCGACCGGCGCGGTGGACCACGACGCGCTCGCGGCCCTGTTCGCCAGGGACCACGGACCGGCGGCGGCACTGGTCCGCGACACCGAGCAATGGCACCCGCGCACCGTGATGCAGGCGCTGCCGGGTGGCGTACCACGGTGGCACCGCGACAGGATGGTCGTGCTCGGCGACGCGGCCCACCCGATGGGTGCCGGCCAGGGCGCGAACCTCGCCGTCGAGGACGCTGTCGTGCTCGCCCGCTGCCTGCGCGACACCTCCGGTCTGGACGCGGCCCTCGCGCGGTACGAGCAGCTGCGCCGCCCCCGCACCGACCAGATGCTGAAGGTGGCCGGCGCAAACCGCGACGCGAAGGTCGCCGGCCCGTTCACCGCCCGCGCACGAGACCTGCTGATGCCGTTCCTCTTCCGCCGCTTCGCCGACAAGGGCGGCGCCTGGATGCACGACTACGACGTCGAATGGAACACCGTCCCCGCCACACCTTCACCGTCCCCCTGACCCCACCCGTCCGCCACGCCGAGCAGCCTGCAGCCAGCACACCGTCCTTCACCGCCAACTCTGCGGCGGTCATGTGCGGCATCGAGCAGCACGCGGTTGGTGTTTGTGGCTTCGGCGTCGGCTTGGCGGTGGTCGGGTGCGGCGTCGAATGGAACGTGGTTGGTGTTTGTGGCTTCGGCGTCGGCCTGGCGGTGGTTGGTTGCGGCGTCGAGTTGGAAGCGGCCACCGCGTCGGCGCCGACTTGGCGGTGGCCGGGTGCGACGTCGGATGGAGTGCGGTCAGCGCACTGGTTTCGGCGTTGCTTAGCCTCGATCCACCGAGGGGCATCGAGATGTGACGAGTCGGCGGGTATGGGAAATGCCCTCTGGGCTGGGATGATGGGAGTTCTCTAGGCTT
>NZ_JBIAYW010000012.1:227179-262358 GCF_042898305.1 Dactylosporangium sp. NPDC000521 | reverse complement strand
GCGGGGGGGGGCCGGGCCCCCCCGCCCGCGCCCCCCCCCCCCCCCCACCCCCCCACCCCCCCCCCCCGGGGCCCCCCGGGGGGGGCCCCCCCCCGCCCGGCGGCGCCCCCCCCCCCCGCCGGTGTTCTGCCGTGTGCTATCGCCAGGTCTCGTCGAGGGTGATGGTGCCGCCCGACGGGGTGCTGACCGTGCGGTTCGGGTCGCTCTCCCAGGTGACGGTGCCGGCGGCGTCCTTGCGGATGTACTTGTACTCCACGACCGCCGAGCCCGGCAGGGTCACCTGGCCGGTCCACGTCGCGTCCGCCGTCTTCGTGAGCGGCACCGCGTTCGCCGGGTTCCACGAGCCGATCGACGGCGCGGCGCCGACGAGGAACAGCTGCTGCCCCGGCTCCTCGGCGACGTGCAGCGTCACGTTGCCCTGGACGGTGGCACCGGCCTCCCACCCGTCCGATGTGGACAGCCAGCCGTCGGCGGGGACCGTCCCGGTGCGGTTGGGGCGGCTCTCCCAGGTGACCGTGCCGTCGGCGGCGAGCTTCACGTACTTGTACTCCAGCGCGGTGCCGGCCGGGACCGGGACCCGTGCGGTCCACTGTGGATAGCCGTCGGACGACAGCCGCACACCGTTCGCGGGGTTCCACGCGCCGAGCGCGGGTGCGTTGCCGACGAGCACGAGGCGCTCGCCCGGGGCGACCACCGCATACGCGGAGAACGACACCGCCGGGGCGGGCGCCGCGACGGCCCGGGACACGCGGTGCTGCACGTCGATCGCGAGGGTGCTCAGGCCGGGCACCGTGGTGGTCAGCGCGCCGCCCTTGCCGACGGTGACGGTCGGGCCCGTGCAGCGGTTGCCGCGCACGGTGCCGCGGGTGACGTCGCAGTAGACGCCGGCCGGCAGGCCCGTGTCGAACGTACGGGTGACGGCGGTGCTCTCGCGGTTCAGCACGATGTAGCCGCGGCCCTCGCGGGCGAAGGCGATCGCGTTGTCGCCGCCGCTCCACCAGCGGGTGACCGGCGCGGTGCCGGCGGCGTTACGGAAGCCGACCATTCCGGTGGTCGCGGTGTCCCGCTGCTGGCAGAGCCAGCCGCCGGGGCCGCTCGTGACCCCGCCGCAGCGCACGGCGTCCAGGTCGCCGCCGGCCGACGCGCCCGGCGGCCCGGCGTCGGTGCTGGTGAACCCGTAGCTGGACAGCACGAGCGGGTGCCCGTAGGGCCACGCCAGGGAGAAGGCGTTGCCGAGCGCGAAGAGCGGCCCGTCCTTGTACGTGAGGGTCGCGCCGCTCTGGTCGCGCTCGGTGTCGTGGCTGTCGACGTAGACGACTGCGGTGGAAGAGGGGGAGAAGCCCCACGCCTCGCCGAACTGGTCGAGCCAGCTGAGCTTGCCGGTCTTCACGACGCGGCTGATCTGCTGGCCGTACGCGTCCTCGATGACGTTGCCGACCGGCAGGTAGTCGGACTTCGGGATCGGGGCGTTGCCGAGGACCTCCTGGTAGAGGTACGCGGGGCGCTTCAGCTTGGCCTTGATGGCGGCGAGGTCGGCCGCCGGGACGTGCTTGGCGGCGTCGATGCGGAAGCCGTCGACGCCGAGGCGCAGCAGGCCGTTGAGGTAGCCGGCGATGTCGGCGCGCACGTCCTCCTGCTCGGTCGCGAGGTCGGACAGGCCGAGCAGCTCACAGTTCTGGATCTCCCACGCGTCGTTCCAGTCGTGGATCCAGTCGTCGCCGTTGCGGCCGCAGTGGTGGAAGTCGGTCGTGTCGTAGAGGCCGGGGTAGTCGTACTTGCCGAACCTGGTGCCGCCGCTGCCGGTGCCGCCGGCGGTCTGGCCCGACATGTGGTTGATGACGGCGTCGACGTACACCTTGACCCCGGCGCGGTGGCAGGCCTCGACCATGCCGGCGAACTCGCGGGGGTTGCCGTAGCGGCTGTCGAGCTTGTAGCTGACCGGCTGGTACGCCTGCCACCACGGATACCCCTGCGCGGGCAACTCGACGTGCTCCTGGGGCGGGGTGACCTGCACGGCGCCGTAGCCGGCCGGGCCGAGGGTGCTGCGGCACTCGCGCGCGACGTCGCGCCACGGCCACTGGAAGAGGTGTGCGGTGACGTCCTTGGTCGTGGACGACGCCTGGGCGGTAGGGGCGCTGAGGCCGACGGCGGTCAGGGCGAGGACCGCCGCGAGCAGGAGAGGACGCTTCAACGAATACGCTCCACTGTAGGCGACTTGCAGGAGTTGCAAGGTCTTGCAAGAGCGTCCTGATGCTAGCTTCCCGTAACGCGCCGGTAAAGAGCTGTTGATCTTTGCAAGGTGGCCGCGAAGTTTCAGCAGCTCAGACCGGACATGCCCGATGGTGAGTTGGTGATTTTTGCAAGAAGCTTGACATGTGTCAATCGGTCAGATCAGTCTTCCTCCACGCGCTGCCATGCCCCGCCAGGCTGTCACGTCGGTCGGTCCGCCGCCGCATCGATGCCCGCAAGGAGCACCCCTATGTCCCGAAGACGCACCCTCCTGCTCGCTGTCCTGACGCTGCTGGCGTCCCTCCTCGTCGTCCCTGCCCTCGCCGTCGCGGGCACCAGCGTCACCGTCTACTACAAGCCCACCGCCGCCTGGACGACCGTGAACATCCACTACGCGCCGAACGGCGGCGCGTGGACGGCCGTGCCCGGCGTGCCGATGGCGGCCGCCTGCACCGGCTGGTACAGCAGGACCATCGACCTCGGGTCCGCCAACGGCCTGCAGGTCACGTTCAACAACGGCGCCGGCACCTGGGACAACAACGCCGGCCGCAACTACGCCCTCGGCACCGGGGACGTGACCGTCACCGGCGGTGTCGCGGGCACCGGCAACCCGTGCGGCGGCCAGCCGACGCCGACCACCCCGCCGCCGGCGGGCAACACCGCCACCGTCTTCTACTCCACCGCAGGCAGGACCTGGCCGGTGGTGAACATCCACTACGCGCCGAACGGCGAGGCGTGGACGGCGGTGCCGGGCGTCGCGATGAACGAGGTCGCCTGCGCCGGCTGGGTGAAGAAGACCGTCGCGCTGGGCGCCGCCACCGGCATGCAGGCGGTGTTCAACAACGGCTCCGGCACGTGGGACAACAACAACGGCGCCAACTACCGCATCGCCGCCGGCACGTCGAGGGTCGCCGGCGGTGTCGTCACCGGCGGCGCGACCGACCCGTGCGCGGCCGTGCCACCCGACACGACCCCGCCGAGCGTCCCCGGCGGCGTCACCGCGACCGCCGACCACGTCACGGTCACGCTGTCCTGGGCCGCCTCCACCGACGACCGTGGTGTCACCGGCTACCAGCTGACCCGCAACCCCGGCGCGGTCCAGCTCACCACCGCCACCAACGGGTACATCGACGGCGGGCTCGCACCGAGGACCAGCTACTCGTACACCGTGAAGGCCGTCGACGCCGCCGGCAACCTCTCCGGCGCGTCCAGCACCGTCACCGTCACCACCGGCGACGCGCCCCCGCTGCCCGCGGGCGGCTCCATGCTCGGCGGCGACCCGCGCAAGGAGAGCATCTACTTCGTGCTCACCGCCCGCTTCTACGACGGTGACACGTCCAACGACCGCGGCGGCAGCCAGCACGTCAAGTCCGGCAACGCCGCCAACAACGACCCGATGTTCCGCGGCGATTTCAAGGGCCTCGTCGACAAGCTCGACTACATCAAGGCCCTCGGCTTCTCCGCCGTCTGGATCACACCGGTCGTGCTCAACCGCTCCGACTACGACTACCACGGCTATCACGGCTGGGACTTCTTCCGCGTCGACCCGCGGCTGGAGTCGCCCGGCGCCTCCTACCAGGACCTCATCAACAGCGCGCACGCCAAGGGCCTGAAGATCTACCAGGACGTGGTCTACAACCACAGCTCCCGGTGGGGTGCCAAGGGCCTGTACGTGCCGACCGTCTGGGGCGCCCGGGACGGGCAGTGGGACTGGATGTACAGCGAGAAGGTCCCCGGCAAGGTCTACAACCCGCTCGACGAGAACTCCCTCGGCCGCGCCTACAACGGCGACCTGTGGTCGACCACCGCGCCGGCCGGCAACACCTGCCCCAACTACGGCCAGACCAACGGCACGTTCAGCCCCGAGGGCTACGCCAACCACCACTGCCAGTGGCCCAGCCCGACCGCGAAGATGTTCCCCGCCTCCCTGTACCACCAGTGCTGGATCGGCAACTGGGAAGGTGAGGACGCCCGCTCCTGCTGGCTGCACGACGACCTCGCCGACTTCAACACCGAGAACCCGGTCGTGCAGCAGTACCTCATCGACGCCTACAACTCCTACATCGACATGGGCGTGGACGGCTTCCGCGTCGACACCGCCGTGCACATCCCGCGGGTCACCTGGAACCGGCGTTTCCTGCCGGCCCTGCAGCAGCGCCTCACCCAGAAGTACGGCGCGACCAAGGCCCAGGACTTCTACGTCTTCGGCGAGGTGGCCGCGTTCGTCAACGACAAGTGGAACCGCGGCTCGGTCAACCACTCCGCGCAGTTCTACACCTGGAAGGAGCGGCGCACCTACGTCGCCGACGACGTGCAGGCCGCCCTCGACCAGTTCAACTACGAGAACCAGCTCGGCACCGCCAACCAGCCCACGTCCACCAACGCGTTCCTGAACGGCAACGCCTACCACGCGCCGGACCACAGCCAGTTCTCCGGCATGAACATCATCGACATGCGGATGCACATGAACTTCGGTGACGCCGCCAACGCCTTCAACAACGGCAAGGACTCCGACGACAGCGTCAACGACGCCACGTACAACGCCGTGTACGTGGACTCGCACGACTACGGCCCCAACAAGTCCACCACCCGCTACGCCGGCGGGACGGACGCGTGGGCCGAGAACATGGATCTCATGTGGACGTTCCGCGGCGTCCCGGTCCTCTACTACGGCTCGGAGGTCGAGTTCCAGGCCGGCAAGCAGATCGACTGCGGCCCGACCTGCCCCCTGGCGAACACGGGCCGCGCGTACTTCGGCTCGTACGTCGAAGGGTCGGTCGTCGCGTCCGGGTACGGCACCGTCGCCAGCGCCAGCGGCCCGGTCGCCACCACCCTGAGCAAACCGCTGGTCCAGCACGTCCAGCGGCTCAACCAGATCCGCCGCGCGGTGCCGGCACTGCAGATGGGGCAGTACTCCACCGCGGGCATCACCGGCGGCATCGCCTACAAGCGCCGGTACACCGCCGGCAGCGTGGACAGCTTCGTCCTCGTCGCCATCTCCAGCACCGCCACGTTCACCGGCATCCCCAACGGCACCTACACCGACGCCGTCACCGGTGACGTGCAGACCGTCGCCAACGGCACCCTCACCGCCACCGTGACCGCCAAGGGCGCCATGCGCGCCTACGTGCTGTCGCTGCCCGGCAACCCCGCGCCGGGCAAGGTCGGCACCGCCGGCCCGTACCTCCGCTGACACCCCTGCCGCACTCCCGCATTGGAGTTCGTTCGTGAAGAAACGACTGCTGAGTATCGGCGCGGTTGCGCTCGCCATGACCGGCGCGCTCGCCTACCCGCTGCTGTCCGCCGACCGTGAGGCCGACGCGTCCGTCGCCTCCGACGACGTCATCGCCAACCTGTGGCTGTGGCCGTGGACGTCCATCGCCACCGAGTGCACCAACGTCCTCGGCCCGGCCGGCTACGGCGCCGTGCAGGTCGCGCCGCCCGAGGACTCGATCAGCGTCGCCGGCCACCCGTGGTGGGACATCTACCAGCCGGCCGGCTACGACCTCAACAGCCGCATGGGCACCCGCGCCCAGTTCACGGCGATGGTCAACGCCTGCCACGCCGCGGGCGTCAAGGTGTACGTGGACGCCGTCATCAACCACATGACCGGCGCCAACCAGACCTCGACGACCGCGTACGGCCCGGCGTCGTTCACCAACAACTACAGCTACCCGAGCGCCGGCTACGGGTACAACGACTTCCACCACAACGGCGGCGCCTGCCCCCAGTCGGACAACCAGATCCACGACTGGAACAACCAGACCGAGGTCTGGAACTGCCAGCTCGTCGGCCTGTCCGACCTCGCCACCGAGACCGACTACGTGCGCACGAAGATCGCCGGCTACCTCAACGACCTGATCAGCGTCGGCGTCGACGGGTTCCGCGTCGACGCGGCCAAGCACATGGCGCAGGCCGACCTCGCCGCGATCAAGGGCAAGCTGACGAAGCAGAACGTGTACTGGGCGCAGGAGGTCATGCCCGGCGGCAGCGGCAACCTGTCCATGGCCGCCTACGAGGCCACCGGCGGCGTGCTCGAGTTCAACTACGCCACCAACCTCAAGAACCAGTTCACCGGCAGCATCGCCAACCTGCAGACGTTCGGGACCAGCTGGGGGCTGCGCCCCTCGGACAAGGCGACCGCGTTCGTGTCCAACCACGACACCGAGCGCAACGGCTCCACGCTCAGCTACAAGAACGGCAGCACCGACACCCTCGCCACGGTCTTCATGCTGGCGTGGAACTACGGCACCCCGAACGTCATGAGCTCCTTCAGCTTCACCAACAACGACGCCTCACCGCCCGCCGACGCCAACGGCTACGTCACCGGCGTCACCTGCGGCAGCGGCTGGGAGTGCCAGCACCGGCAGCGGTCCGTCCGCAACATGGTCGGGTTCCACAACGCCACCAAGGCCAGCACGGCCGTCGGCAACTGGTGGAGCGACGGCGCCAACGCGATCGCCTTCTCCCGTGGCGCGCTCGGCTGGACGCTCATCAACAACGGCGGCGGCGCGGTCGGGTCCCGCACGTTCAGCACCGGCCTGCCCGCGGGCGTGTACTGCGACGTCATCCACGGCGACTACACCGCCTCGTCCGGCACGTGCAGCGGCCCGACCGTGACCGTCAACGGCTCCGGCCAGGCCACGGTCGGCGCGAACGCGAAGGACGCCGTGGCGCTGCACGTCAACGCCCGCGTCACCGGGGGCACGCCGTCGCCGACGCCGTCCACCTCGTCGCCGGTGCCGTCGGGCGTCGCGTTCACCGTGACCGGCGCGCCCACCGGCAACCCGGTGTACCTCATCGGCTCGGTCGCCGCGCTGGGCTCGTGGAACACGGCGAACGCGATCCCGATGACGGCCGCCGGGTCCGCCTGGACGACGACCGTGACGCTCCCGGCGGGCACCGCGGTCGAGTACAAGTTCATCACCAGGACCAGCGCCGGCGCCGTCACCTGGGAGCCGGGCGGCAACCACACGTACACCGTGCCCGCCGGCGGCACGGGCACCGTCAACACCACCTGGAACGGCTCCACGACCACGAACCCGGCGGTCACCTTCAACGCGACCGTCACCACCGTCCTGGGCCAGAACGTCTACGTGGTCGGCTCGATCCCGGCCCTGGGCTCCTGGAACACGGCGAACGCGATCGCCCTGTCCTCGGCCAACTACCCGGTCTGGTCCGGCACCGTCACCGTGCCGGCCAACACCGCGGTCGAGTACAAGTTCATCAAGAAGGACGGCTCGGGCAACGTCACCTGGGAGAGCGGCGCCAACCGCACCGTGAACACCGGCACCGCCAGCCAGACCGTCAACGCCACCTGGAAGTAGCTCCCGCCCGCTCGAACGGCGGATCCGGCAGCCTCCTGCCGGATCCGCCGCTTCCTCGTGCCGCCGCCCCGCCCGGCGGGCCGTGATCGAAGGAGCGGAGCGGTCATCCGGGCGACCACTCCGCTCCTTCGATCACGGGCGTGGCGATGAAGCCGGCGGAAGGGTGCCGGTCGCCGGTGAGAACCTGCCGGTGAAGGGCGGGAACGCGCCATCGGGCGGGAGCACCGCGATGGTCCGCGGGATCCCGCCGGTCGCCGGCGGGGTCCCGCCGGTGGGGGCTGGAAACGTGCCGGTGGACGGTGGGAACGGGCCGGTGGCGGCCGCCGGCGACGGGCGGGGGATGTCGTCCGGGTCGCGGGCCGGCATCGGCAGGATGATCGACGGGTGCACGGACCGGTCGATGCGGGCGGCGGTGTCCGCGGGCGCGGCGAACAGCGCCGGCTCGACCAGCACCGCGATCCCGTCCAGGCCGATCAGCTGCCGTGCGCCGTCCGGCCACGCGTGCACCACCGCGCAGGAGCGGTAGCGGACCGTCGCCCGGCACTCGCCCTCGACGATGCTGACCCCGTCCGCGCCGAGGACGAGCGAAGCGCCGGAGCCGTCGACCGCCCGGTACGTGTGCCCGGGGACCGCGTCCGTGGACGTCGTCGGCGCCGCCGCGAACCCGGCCCAGTCGGCGCGGCTGCCCGGCGGCACCTGCAGCAGCCCCGAGCCGAGGGCCTGCAGGGCGGCGTCGTGCACGTCGGCGAGGGTGACGGCGTACAGCTGGGCGCGCAGCTCGTCGAGGGTGCGCAGCCGCGCGCCGGTGAGCAGGTCGGTGGCGAGGCCCGGCAGCCGGCCGGCGGGCGCGTCGGGGTGGCGCAGCGCCTCGTCGCGTTTCGTGCGGACCGCGTCGAGCTCGGTCTGGGAGATCCGGCCGACCCGGAACCCGGCGAGGACGTCGACGAAACCGCCGACGACCGCGCGCTGCTTCTCCGGCAGCGCGTCGGCGAACGCGGTGACCACCGCCATGCCGTCGCCGCGCGGGTCGTAGGAGGCGCTCGCCGCGTACGACAGGCCGCCCTCCTGCCGCAGCGACCGGAACAGCTCCCGCTCCAGCATCAGGGCGAACATCGAACCGGCCACGTGCCGGCGCATGACGCCGTCGAAGACGACGCCGCCGGCGGCGCCGGTGAAGTACGCCGGTGTCGCCGGCAGGATCGTCGAAGCGACCGGCACCGGGCGGAGCGTCCCGGCCGGCAGGCGCAGCCGCAGGCCCGGCGGGACCCGGTCGCCGGAGATCCACAGCACGGCGTTCGCCTGGGTGAACCAGGCGTTCGCCCAGGCCCGCACGTCGTCGGGGCCGAGCCGGTCGATGCCCCACTCGGGGTAGCTGACCAGGCCGTAGTGCTGGGCGCCGTACCGCCACATCGGCAGCATCCGGTTGACGCCGCCGCCGCGCCCGGCCGCCTCGGTGCGCAGGATCGCCTTCTCGGTCTCCAGCCGCTGCACCGGCAGGTCGGCGAGGGAGTCGCAGACCATCTCCAGGTACGTGACGATGTCGCGCTCGCTGCCCTGCATGTGGAAGTGGGTGACGACGCTGCCGGTGGCGCCGTTGTAGTGGTAGTCGGCGACGCCGTGCCGGTGCAGCGCGAGATGCTCGACGAGGTGCGTGATGCCGATGCGGGCGGCGCCCTCGTCGGCCAGGCCGACCCGGAAGGTCAGCCCGGCGGTCATCGGGCCGGTGCTCGGCGCGAGCAGCGTCGGGACGCCGTCGACGTCGGTGCGGTGCAGCACGGGATCAGCCTCTCGCCAGCGCGCGGTCACGGAGGTCGGCGTACGCGGTCCCGGGTTTGTCGAAGTACGACGTCCAGAGCGGGGTGCGCCGCCCGGCCAGGGCCCGGAAGTGCGGCGCCGCGGCCGCGTGGTCGCCGATGAGGGAGAACAGCATCGCGAAGTAGTCGTGCGCGGTGTGGAACCGGTAGCCGCCCTGGAACGCGGGGTGCCGGACGGTCTGGTCGGCGACCTGGTGGATCTGCGCGACGACGGCCGGGGCGCGCAGGAGCGCGGTGCCTTCGGCGTCGGAGTCGGAGGCCTTGAAGCGCTCCATGTGCCCGGCGAGGACCGTCAGCAGCCCGAGCGACCCCGGCGGGGCGGTGCGCAGCAGTTCGGCGCCGAACTCGGACACCTTCTCCCACGACCCGCCCCACTTCGGCTGCAGCTGCTGCACGAGGTGGTATCCGGCGACGTACGCGAACGGGTGGTGCGCGCTCAGCCGGTCGTACCGCCGCCGGGCCTCGTCGTGGCCGAGCGAGATGCCCCGGCAGATGATCATCCGCTCCAGCCACGCGTAGCCCTGCTCCGGCTGGCGCGCGGTGACCTCGATGAGGATCTGCTCGGCCCGGTTGAGGTGCTCGTGGAAGCCCGCCCACTGCTGCTGCGTGACGTTGCGGGCCCAGCCGGTCCCGCGGATCTTCCACCCGCGCAGCACGGTGCGGACCCCGAGGATCGTGTGTGCCAGCGCCCAGGCCGGGTCGCCGTACGGCACCCGCTCGAGGACCTGGTCGTCGAGCTTGTCCTCGATCTGGCCGCACGCCACCGCGAGGTCGTCGAGCGACCGCAGCCCGCCGAGGAACGCCGCCACGGCGGGCCAGTCACCCCGGCCGGCGTCGGCGGCGAGACGGCGCAGCTCGGTGAAGAGGTCGACCGGCTGGCTCTCCGGCACCGGCATCTGAAACGGCACGGCGGGCAGCATATGCGACCCGCCGCGCCCCGGATGCCCCCTGACGGGACGGTTCTACCGCAGCCAGACCGCCGTGTCCGGCGGCAGCGTCCCGTCCGGCAGGTCGCCGCTCGCCAGGACGACGGAGCCCGTCGGGAGCGGGACGGCGGCACCGGACAGGTTGACCACGCAGCGGAGGCCGTCGCGGCTGAAGTCCAGGACGTCGGTGGGGGAGTCGTTCCAGGTCAGCGGGCCGGTGAAGGTGCGGCGCAGGCGCAGGGCCGTGCGGTACAGCTCCAGGAACGACGACGGCACGCCCTGCTGGGACGAGGCGGCCAGGGACGCCCAGTCGGGCTGCGGTAGCCAGGAGCGGCCGGTCGTCGAGAAGCCGTACGCCGGCAGGGAAGCGTCCCAGGGGAGCGGGACGCGGCAGCCGTCGCGGCCGGGGTCGGTGCCGCCGGAGCGGTGCCACACGGGGTCCTGACGGGCGTCCGCGGGCAGGTCCAGGACCTCCGGCAGGCCGAGCTCCTCGCCCTGGTACAGGTAGGCCGCGCCCGGCAGGGCCAGCATGAGCAGCGCCGCGGCGCGGGCGATGCCGGGCGAGCCGAAGCGGGTCACGTGGCGGGCCTTGTCGTGGTTGGACAGGACCCACGTGGTGGGGGCGCCGACGCTGTCCGCGGCCTCGACGCAGGCGTCGATCGTGGCGCGCAGCTCGGCGGCGGACCACGGCGCGGCGAGGAAGTCGAAGTTGAAGGCCTGGTGCAGCTCGTCGGGGGCGACGTAGCGGGCCAGCCGCAGCGGGGTGGACGCCCACGCCTCGGCGACGGCCATCCGGTCGCCGGGGTAGGAGTCGAGGATCTTCCGCCAGGCGCGGTAGATCTCGTGGACGCCGTCCTGGTCGAAGTACGGCAGCGGCTCCCGGCCGAGCAGCCCGATCTGCTGCGGGTGCCCGACGGACGGCAGCCCGGCCTCCTTCACCATGCCGTGGGCGACGTCGATGCGGAAGCCGTCGACGCCGCGGTCCAGCCAGAACCGCAGCACCGACTCGAACTCCGCCCGCACGTCGGCGTTGTCCCAGTTGAGGTCGGGCTGGCCGGGGTCGAACAGGTGCAGGTACCACTCGCCGTCCGGGGTCCGGGTCCAGGCGCGCCCGCCGAAGATGGACTCCCAGTCGTTCGGCGGTTCTTCCGAAGCAGGGCGGAAGATGTACCGGTCGCGCTCCAGCGACCCGGGTCCGGCGGTGAGCGCCGACGTGAACCACGGGTGCTGCGATGACGTGTGGTTGGGCACGATGTCGACGATGACGCGGATGTCCAGGGCGTGCGCGGCGGCGAGCATCGCGTCGAAGTCGGCGAGGGTGCCGAAGAGCGGGTCCACGTCGCGGTAGTCGGCGACGTCGTAGCCGCCGTCGACCATCGGCGAACGGTAGAACGGCGTCAGCCAGATCGCGTCGACGCCGAGGTCGCGCAGGTACGGCAGGCGCTCCCGCAGCCCGATGAGGTCGCCCTCACCGTCGCCGTTGCCGTCGGCGAAGCTGCGGACGTAGATCTCGTAGATGACGGCGGTGCGCCACCAGTTGGAAGGCACGTCGGAAGAAGGCACGGTGAAGGGTCCCTTGCGATGAAAGGCGAAAGAGGGGGAGTGAGAGCCGTCAGCGGGCGACGATGCCCGTCGAGCCGCGGACCACGAGCTCGGGGTTGAAGAGGAACTCCGAGTGCGGGGTCGGCTGCCCGTTGATGGTGTCGACGAGGGCGCGCACGGCGGCGTTGGCCATCGCCCGGACCGGCTGCCGCAGGGTCGTCAGCGGCGGGTCGGTGAAGGCGATGAGCAGCGAGTCGTCGTAGCCGACGACGGAGACGTCCTTCGGCACCGAGAGGCCGCGGGCGCGGGCGGCGCGGATCGCACCGAGCGCCATGAGGTCCGAGCCGCAGACGAGGCCGGTCGCGCCGCGCGCGATGAGCCGGTCGGCGGCCGCGGCGCCGCCCTCGACGCCGAAGAGGGACAGCTCGACCATCTCGTCGAGGCCGTGGCGCTGCATCGCCGCGCGGTATCCGGTGAGCTTGCGCTGCACCGGCGAGAAACGGTCGGGGCCCGAGATGAGGCCGATGCGGGTGTGGCCGAGCGAGGCGAGGTGGTCGACCGCCGTCTGGCTGGCGAGCCGGTCGTCGCAGGAGATGCAGGGCGCGTCGAGGCCCGCGACGTACCCGGTGATCATCACGATCGGCAGGGGCCGGTCGATCAGCTTGCGGTAGCGGTCGTGGTCCGCCGTGGTGTCGGCGTGCAGGCCGGAGATGAAGATGATCCCGGCGACGGACCGGTCCAGCAGCATCTCGACGTACTCGTCCTCGGTCACGCCGCCCGGGGTCTGCGTGCACAGCACCGGCGTGAAGCCGTGCTGCGCGAGGGCCGACTCGATGATCTGGGCGAAGAGCGGGAAGATGGGGTTCTCCAGCTCCGGCGTGACCAGTCCGACGAGGCCCGCGCTGCGCTTGCGCAGCCGCTCGGGGCGCTCGTAGCCGAGCACGTCGAGCGCGGTGAGGACGGCCTGCCGCGTGTCCGCGCTGACGCCGGCGCGGTTGTTGAGCACGCGGGACACCGTCGCCTCGCTGACCTCCGCCTGCCGGGCGATGTCAGCGAGCCGGGCACGGGGTGGCTCGGTGGACATAGGCCCGACTGTAAAGCATCGAACCGGTGTTTGTGAAAGGTCGATGCAAGGTCTTTCATTCGACGCAAGCTCTTGCTAGCGTTCGGCCACGGCGCGGCGGGTGTCGTTGGAATCGCGACCCGGCACCTGCCCGTCACACCCCGCTTGCGCGCATTCCCCGTGGCTTCCGTGAAGGAGCCGCGCACCACACCCTGCACACCCCGCATTTCCCTGTCCGAACAGGAGATTCCCCCATGCGCATCCGCATCACGGGTGTCGTCACCCTTGCGGCTCTGTCGTTGGTTCTCACCGGCTGCAGCAAGAGTGACGGCGACAAGGCCGGCTCCGCAAACGCTTCCAAGGCGGCCGGCGGCACCCTCACCATCTGGGCCGACGACCAGCGGTCCGCGGCCCTGAAGCCCTTCGCCGAGAAGTTCGGCAAGGACAACGGCGTCACCGTCCAGGTCCAGGCGGTCTCCAAGGACCTGCAGACCAACTTCGTGACCGCGTCGCAGTCGGGCAAGGGCCCGGACATCGTCGTCGGCGCGCACGACTGGATCGGCAACCTGGTCCAGAACGGCGCGATCGACCCGGTGCAGCTGCCCGACGCGCAGAAGTCGGCGTTCGCCGAGGTCGCGGTCAAGGCCGTCACGTTCAACGGCCAGCTGTACGGCGTCCCGTACGCGATCGAGAACCTCGCCCTGATCCGCAACACCGACCTGGCGCCGACCGCACCCGCGTCCATCGAGGACCTCGTCACGGCCGGGCAGGCGCTGAAGACGGCCGGCAAGGTCACCAACATCATGTCGCTGCAGGTCGGCGCCAACGGCGACGCGTACCACGCGTACCCGCTGTACGCGTCCGCCGGCGGCTACCTGTTCGGGCAGAAGGCGAACGGCGACTACGACCCCGCCGACCTGGGCCTGGACAAGCCGGCCTCGGTCGAGGCGTTCAAGAAGATCGCGGCGCTCGGCGAGAAGGGCAGCGGCGCGCTGACCCGCTCCATCACCGGCGACAACGCCATCCCCACGTTCACCGGCGGCAAGACCGCGTTCCTCATCTCCGGCCCATGGGCGGTCGCCGACATCAAGAAGGCCGGCGTCAAGTACGACATCACCCCGATCCCGGCGTTCGCCGGCGGCAAGCCCGCCCAGCCGTTCGTCGGCGTGCAGGCGTTCTACGTCGCCAGCAAGGGCAAGAGCAAGGCGCTCGCCAACGAGTTCATCACCAACTACCTGACCAAGCCCGACCTGCAGGTCGCGCTGTACCAGGCCAACCCCCGCCCGCCGGCGCTCGTCGCCGCGCTCGACCAGGTCAAGGGCAGCGACCCCGACATCCAGAAGTGGCTCGACGCCGGCAAGGGCGGCGCCGTGCTCCCCGCGATCCCGGCCATGGCCGCGGTGTGGGACCCGTTCGGCAAGGCCGAGGCCGCGATCGTCGGCGGCGCCGACGTGCAGTCGACGCTGACCGCCGCGGGCAAGGCCATCACCGAAGCGATCAACAAGTAACCATGACGACGACCCAGCGGGGAGGCGGCTCGCTCGCCGGCCCCACCATCAAGATCGCCCTGCTCGGCGCCGGGCTGGCGTTGGCGATCGCGGCCGCCCTCCCGCTGGTCGACGCCCACGCCTGGGGCTGGCTCGCGGTGCTCGCCGCGACCACCGCGCTGCTGTTCTACGTCTACCTGACCCCGCGGCACATCGCCGCCAAGTACCTGGTCCCCGGCACCGTCTTCCTGCTCGCGTTCCAGGCGCTGCCGGTGCTCTACACCGCGAGCACCGCGTTCACCAACTACGGCGACGGGCACCGCGGCAGCAAGGCCGAGGCGATCGCCGCCGTGCAGGGCGCGTCGGTGAAGCAGGTCCCGGGCTCCATGGAGTACGACCTCGCCGTCGCCACCCGGGAGGGCGCCATCGTCTTCCTGCTGGTCGACAAGGCCGGCGCGACGTTCGTCGGCGACGGCACCGGCCTGCACCCGGCGCGGTTCACCGTCGAGGGCGGCCGGATCGTCGAGGCCGACGGGTACACGCTGCTGACACTCGGCGAGGCCAACCTCCGCAACGACGACATCCTCGCGTTCAGCGTGCCGACCGCCGACGGCGCGGTCCGCGCGTCCGGCCTGACCCGCGCGTACAACGGCCAGGCCACCCAGTTCTACGACGGCGGCTGCGACTGCATCACCGACCGCGGCACCGGCAAGCAGTGGAAGGCCGACAGCACGTCCGGCAGCTTCGTCGCCGCCGACGGCGAGCGGCTCCCGCAGGGCTGGAAGGTGCCGGTCGGGTTCAGCAACTTCACCCGGGTCCTCACCGACTCCCGTATCTCCGGGCACTTCCTGGGCACCCTCGCGTGGAACTTCGCGTTCGCGATCGGGTCCGTGCTCGTCACGTTCGGCCTCGGCCTCGGCTGCGCCCTGGCGCTCAACGCCGACCGGTTGCGCGGCCGCAGCCTGTACCGGGTGCTGCTGGTGCTGCCGTACGCGATGCCCGGGTTCGCGATGCTGCTCGTCTGGCGGGACCTGTTCAACCAGCAGTTCGGGCTCATCAACCGGTTCTTCGGCCTCGACGTCGACTGGTTCGGCCAGCCGTGGACGGCCCGCATGGCGGTCATCCTCGTGCAGCTGTGGATGGGCTACCCGTACATGTTCCTCGTCGCCACCGGCGCGCTGCAGGCCATCCCGAAGGAGATGACGGAGGCCGCCACCATCGACGGCGCCTCGGTGCTGCAGCGCTTCCGCCAGGTGACCCTGCCGCTGCTGCTGGTCGCGCTGACGCCGCTGCTCATCGCCTCGTTCGCGTTCAACTTCAACAACTTCAACGCGATCTACCTGACCACCGAGGGGGGCCCGTTCCCACCCGACGACTCCACCGTCGGCGCGACCGACCTGCTCATCACCTACACGTACCGGCTGGCGTTCGGCGGCTCCGGCGCGCAGTTCGGCTTCGCCGCCGCCATCTCGGTCTACATCTTCGCCATCGTGGCCGTCGTGTCGCTGATCGGCTTCCGGCGCAGCCGCAAGCAGGAAGAGGTGTACTCATGAGCGGGCAGCGAAGCGGCTCGGGCCGCGAATCATGTGACAGGTTCGGGTCAGGCCGACGCCGGAGCGCAGCGGAGGCGGCGGCATGACCAAGTGGATGCGCAGGATGGGATGGCGGCACGCCGTCGGGATCGCCGCCCTGGTGTTCTCGCTCTTCCCGATCGTGTTCGTGGTGTCCGCGGCGTTCAACCCGGTCGGGTCGCTGAGCTCGACCGAGCTGTACCCGACCGGGGCCAGCACGGCGAACTTCACGGACCTGTTCGGCAAGACCGCCTTCGGCCGCTGGTACGTCAACTCCGTCGTCATCGCCAGCGTCGCCGCCGCGACGGCCGTGTTCCTGTCGGTCCTCGCCGCCTTCGCGTTCTCCCGCATGCGCTTCGCCGGCCGGCGGGTCGGGCTGATGGCGCTGCTGCTCATCCAGATGTTCCCGCAGTTCCTCGCGGTGGTCACCATCTATCTGATCTTCGCCGGGATCGGTGACTTCTACCCCGCGTTCGGCCTGGACACCCCGTGGGGGCTGATGCTGCTGTACCTCGGCGGCGCGCTCGGCGTGAACACCTGGCTGATGAAGGGGTTCCTCGACACCGTCCCGCGGGAGCTGGACGAGTCGGCGGTCATGGACGGCGCCACCCACGCGCAGACGTTCTTCCGCATCACGCTGCCGCTGATCGCGCCGATCCTCGCGGTCACCGCGCTGCTCGGCTTCATCGGCACCATCAACGAGGTCCTCCTCGCCAACACCTTCCTGCGCTCCGACGACTCCAAGACCCTCGCCGTCGGCCTGTACGGGCTGATCGCCGGGCAGCGCAACGCGAACTTCGGCATGTTCTGCGCCGGGTCGCTGCTGACCGCGATCCCCACGGTGCTGGTCTTCCAGTCGCTGCAGCGGTACATCGTGTCGGGCCTGACCGCGGGTGCGGTGAAAGGATGACGATGATCCACCACGACGGATCCGAGCTGTACGTCCCGGACCAGTCGCCGGCGCCCGGCAGCGACGCCGACGTCTTCCTGCGCACCTCGCCGGGCGTTTCGCAGGTGTACGTCAGGTCGGTGCTGGACGGTGAGCCGCGCTTCAGCGAGGCCGTCGCCGAGCGCCGGGGCGACGAGCTGTGGTGGCGGGCCACGCTGCCGGTGCACAACCCGGTCACGCCCTACCGGTTCCTGGTCGACGGCGACTGGTTCACCGCGACGGGTCCCGCCGGCCACGAGGTCCCGGACACCACGGACTTCAGGCTGGTGGCGCACCCCGCGCCGCCGGCCTGGATCCGGGACGCCGTCATCTACCAGATCTTCCCGGACCGGTTCGCCCGGTCGCCCGCGTACGCCGAGCGCGCCCTGCCCTCGTGGGCGGTGCCGTGCGGCTGGGACGCCCCGGTCGTCGGCCGCGGCGAGCTCACCAGCCGGCAGATCTACGGCGGCGACCTCGACGGCATCGCCGGCCGCCTGGACCACATCCAGTCCCTCGGCGCCGACACCGTCTACCTGACCCCGTTCTTCCCGGCCGGCTCCAACCACCGCTACGACGCGTCGACGTTCGACACCGTCGACCCGCTGCTCGGCGGCGACGCGGCCCTCGCCCGGCTCGCCGCCGCGCTGCACGCCCGCGGGATGCGGCTCGTCGGCGACATCACCACCAACCACACCGGCGACGCCCACGAGTGGTTCCACGACCCGGCGGCCCGGGACCGCTACTACCACGCGTCCGACGGCACCTACGCCGCGTGGTACGGGGTGCCGAGCCTGCCGAAGCTCAACTGGAACTCCACCGGGCTGCGCAAGGCCTTCGTCGACCCGCTGCAGCGCTGGCTGGAGCACCTCGACGGCTGGCGGGTGGACGTGGCCAACATGACCGGCCGGCACGGCACCGACGACCTCACCCACGAGGTGTCGCGGCTCGTCGCCCGCGCGGTGCGCGACGTGCGGCCCGACGCGATGCTCGTCGCCGAGCACGCCCACGGCGCGGGCGGCGACCTCGACGTCGGCGGCTGGCAGGGCACCATGAACTACGCCGGCTTCACCCGTCCGCTGTGGACCTGGCTGCGCGGGCCGGACCTGGCGCTGCCGGACTTCCTCGGCGTCCCGGGCGGCGTGCCGGTCCGCGGCGGCGACGCCGTCGTCAGGGCCATGCGCGCCGTCTCCGCGAGCATGTCGTGGCGGTCGTGGACACACTCCTGGACGGCGCTGAGCACCCATGACACGCCGCGCGTCCGCACGGTCGTCGGCGACCGCGACCGGGTCGAGGTGGCCGCCGGCCTGCTGGCGACCCTGCCGGGCGTGCCCATGGTCTTCGCCGGCGACGAGATCGGCCTCACCGGCGCGTGGGGCGAGGAGGCCCGGCGCACGATGCCGTGGCACGACGAGGCGGGCTGGGACCGCACGACCCTGGAGCGCTACCGGGCGCTGCTCGCGCTGCGCCGCGCCCACCCGGCGCTGCGGCACGGCGGGATGCGGGTGGCGCACGCCGACGCCGACACCATCGCGTTCTGGCGGGAGACCGCGTCCGAGCGCCTGCTGGTCCTCGCCCGCCGCGCGTCCGGCCCGCCGGTGCGCATCCCCGGGCTGGACCGGGCGGTCAACCTCTACGGCGGCGCGACGGAGGTCCCGTCGGACGGCCCGACCTTCCAGGTCTGGTCGGCCACCTATTGACAGGTTGGCTTCCTATTGCGGAGAGTTCGGTCGGGGCTTATTTCAAGTCCTGAAGTTTCCCAGCACTCCCCGCCAGGAGCACCTTCATGGTCCCAACCCGACCGCTGCTCGCCCTGTCCCTCCTCGCCGCTTCGATGGTGGCCCTCAGCGTGCCCAGCGCTGAGGCCGCCGCGACCAGCGTCCAGGTCTACTGGAGCTCCGAGTCCCGCACCGCCGGCTACGAACCGAAGAACGGCAACTGGTACACCAGTCCCGCCACCGGCCTCGCGGGGACGCCCTACCAGCTGTCCCGTCAGGCCGACGTGCCCGTCGTGGCGGCCGCCGGTACACCCACCATCACCGCGGACACGAACAGCCGCTTCCAGACGATCCTCGGCGTCGGCTCCTCCCTCGAGGAGTCGACCGTCTACAACCTGTCCAGGATGAGCGCCGGCGCCCGCGACCGGGCCCTGCGCGCGCTCGTCGACCCGGCCACCGGCGCCGGCTTCAACGTCATCCGGATCACCTTCGGCACCAGCGACTTCACGTCGCACGACTTCTACACGTACGACGACGGCGCCGCCGACCCGGCGCTGTCGCGCTTCTCGATCCAGCGCGACATCGACTACGGCATCATCGCCACCGTCCGGCAGGCCCTCGCCATCAACCCCGACATCAAGGTGTTCGCGAGCGCGTGGTCGGCGCCGGGCTGGATGAAGACCAACAACGCCATCATCGGCGGCAGCCTCGTCACCGCTCAGATCCCGGCCCTCGCCGCGTACTACCGGCGGGCGGTGCAGGCCTACACCGCGCAGGGCATCCCGATCCACGCGCTCACCCTGCAGAACGAGCCGCTCTTCTCCCCGCCGGACTACCCCGGCATGCTCGTCTCCGCGGACCAGGAGCGGCAGCTCGCCAAGGCGCTGCGCACCGAGCTGTCCGCCAACGGGCTCCGCACCCGCATCTGGGCCTTCGACCACAACTTCGCCGAGTCGGTCTCCTACGCCGCCGGCGTCCTGGGCTCGGCCGGCGCCCACTCCGACGCCTACTCCTCGGTGGACGGCATCGCGTTCCACGACTACGCGGGTGACCCGTCCGCGATGAGCACCGTGAAGGCGTCCTACCCCGACAAGGACATGCTGATGACCGAGCGCTCCGTGTGGGGCACCTCGGGCGCCGACCGGATCGTGCAGTACTTCCGCAACAACGCCACCCTGTACGAGGGCTGGGTCAGCATGCTCGACCAGAACCGCGCACCCGAACGCTGGTCCGGCTCGCCCGACCCGACGATGCTCGTGCAGAGCACCAGCAACCGCGACACGTTCTGGGCGCTGCCCGACTACAACATGGTCGCCCAGTTCTCGAAGTTCGTGAAGCCGGGCGCGCGGCGCGTCGCCACCGGCTACGGCAGCACCGGCACCGTCACGAACGTCGCGTTCCTGAACCCCGACGGCACCCTCGTCACGGTCGTGGTCAACCAGACCTCCGCCTCGCAGGCCTTCACGCTGCGGGTCGGCACCCAGCAGATCGCCGGCACCCTGCCGGCGAAGACCGTCGGCACGTACCTGTGGGCCGGCGCGGACAGCGGCACCCCGTCCACCCGGGTCGGGCCCATCACCGGCTACGGCGCCAAGTGCGTCGACGTCGCCGGCGCGGCCACCGCCAACGGCACGAAGATCCAGCTGTGGACCTGCAACGGCACCGCCGCGCAGTCCTGGACCGTCGGCACGGACGGCACGCTGCGCGCCCTCGGCAAGTGCCTCGACGTGGCCGCCGCCAACTCCGCGAACGGCACCAAGGTCCAGCTGTACGACTGCAACGGCAGCGCGGCACAGACCTGGACGGCACCCGGCGACGGCACGCTCCGGGCGCTCGGCAAGTGCCTGGACGCCACCGGGCCCAGCTCCGCCGACGGCACCCAGCTGCAGATCTGGGCGTGCGGGACCGGCCAGAACCAGCGCTGGACCCTGCCCGCCTGAGGTCGCCCGGTTTGCTAGGCCCGTCCTGCCAGTGCCTCGGCGGGGCGGGCCCGGCGCCGCTCGACCCAGAGCTCGAACAGCAGCGTCGTGAACGGCGGGATCGACGCCGCCGCACCGACCGCGAGCCGCGCGAGGCCCCACCGCTCCTTGACGGTCACCCACGCCAGCGCGACCAGGTAGGCGACGAACATCGCGCCGTGGATCGGACCGAACACCTTCACGCCGATCTCGTTCTCCACGACGACGTACTTGAAGAACATCCCGACCAGCAGGCCGAGCCAGGAGCAGGCCTCCCCGATCGCGGCGAACCGGAACACCCGCGCGGCTTTGTTGTCCACCGGGACAGCCTGCACCTCGCCGCGGACCCGGGCAGCGGCTGGCCACCTCCGCGGTGACCGGCCTCACGCCGGGGGCCGCTGGTCCGCGGTGGTGCCGGCGCTCTCGCCGCCCCCGGCGCGCCCGGACGTCAGCGGGGCGTCGCGTTGTGCATCCGGATCGCGCTGAACCGCAGCGTGCTCGCCACGACAGCGTCCCAGAACGGCCACAGGACCGGCAGCACCCTGAGCTGGATGCCGGCGTCGGCGTGCAGGGCGAAGAGGTCACCGACCGGCTCGGGCGGCCCGAGCGGCACCACCGGCTCGACGGCGACGTGCGCGTGCTCCCCCAGCGGCCGGAACGGCGCCGCCGGCAGCCGGTACGCATACACACGCGCGGTCCGGATCGCCTCGAGCCAGCCGTACTCGACGGCGTGGACCCGCTCGCCGCCGCCCGGGCCGAGGATGCGGTCGCGGTCCTCGCCGGTCGTGTCCGGCCCGGTCCACGCCATCGCCCGCGGGCACTGCCGCGGGAACCAGTAGTCCGGGGACCTGCTGTCGTCGACGGCCCACACGTACGGCTCGGTCTCCCGCGCGGTCGCCGCCACGTGCGGCACGAACCTGGTGATCGTCGGGTCCTCGGAGAAGTGCAGCACCTGCCCGGGCCCCGGCCGCATCAGCCGCCCTCCTTCGATCCGCTGTGGTGACGCTGGTAATGCCGGGCGACGCGGGCGCGGTTGCCGCAGCCGTCGGAGCACCACTCCCGGCGGGGATGGTTCCGGATGAAGTACAGCACGCAACCCGGCGCGCGGCAGGCCCGCAGCAGCGCCCGGTCCGGGCCGGCGAACAGGGCCACCGCCTCCTCCGCGATCGCGGCCACCGCGGCGAGCGCCGGGGCGTGCGCCGTCCGCGCCGTCCGCCACGGCCCGGCGGCGCCCTCACCGCCGCCGGGGTCGGGCCAGTGCAGCTCGGACCAGGAAGGGGCACGGGCACACGCGCGGTTGACGACGGTGACGGCGGCGGCCAGGTCCCCGGGGTGTGACGCGGCGGCCTCCCGATCGTCGCCGGTCGCCGCGGCGGCCAGGACGCGCAGGGCGTCGCGGAGGTCCCGCAGCTCGGCGACCGTCTCCCACCCGGCGATGCCGACCTCGGTGCCGCCCTGCGCTTCCGCTGCGGGGCGGGCCTCCCTCAGCCAGCGTGCGGCGGCGGCCGGGTCGGCGATGGTGTCGTGCACGCCGTCACGGTCCGCCCGGACGGTGTTCATCAGCTCGACCGGCAGCGGCTCCACGTCCTAATGGTAAGGCGTTGCGAAAACCATTTGGTCGTGCACTAATGGATGCAGGCGAAGTCAACCGTTAGGAAGGCGGGCGACGGTGTTCCATGAAGGCGAGCTCAGCGTCCAGGAACAGGCCGGCGTGCGGTTCGAGGCGGCCCGGCTCAGCGGCATGCTCGCGCCCGGCGGGCTGAGCCGGGGCGCGGGCGGGTGGCTGGCGGAGCGGACCGTCGCCGCGCTCACCGGCCGCGGCCGCGACGGCAGGCTCTGGGTCTCGGCGCTGACCGGCCCGCCCGGGTTCCTGGCAGGGCTCGGGCAGACGCTGCGGGTGGCGGCGGCGTTCGCGCCCGGCGACCCGCTCCACGACCTCCCCGCCGGCCGGCGGGTGGGCCTGATCGCGATCGACTTCACGACCCGCCGCCGCATGCGGGTCAACGGCACCCTGATCGGCACCGAGGGCGGCCTGACCGTCGACGTCACCGAAGCGTTCGGCAACTGCCCCCAGTACATCCACCCCCGACGCCTCATGAGCACGGCCGTCGCCGGGGGAGTGCCCGGGACGTTCACGGCGGAGGAGGCGCTCACGGCGGCCGGCGAGGCCACGATCCGCGGCGCCGACACGTTCTTCCTCGGCACCACGCACCCTGACCGCGGCGCCGACGCCTCGCACCGGGGAGGGCCGCGCGGGTTCCTGCGCGTCGTCGAGGGTGAGCTGTGGTGGCCGGACTACCCGGGCAACAACATGTTCAACAGCCTCGGCAACCTCGCCGCCGACCCGTCCGCGGCGCTGCTGGTGCCGGACTTCACGACCGGCCGCACGCTGCAGCTGTCAGGCACGGCGGCCGTCGAGTGGACCGAGCCGGGCACCGGCGCACCGGACGAGGTGACCGGCCGCCGGGTCCGCTTCCGCCCGGCGGCCGTCGTCACCGGCGAGCACGCCGCCCTCGTCGCCGCGGCGGACGCTCACCACCCGCGACGTCACGCGCTGATGACGGGCCACGCATAGGCGAGCAGCGCGAACGCGGCACCGAGGATCGCCAGGTTGAAGCCGCGGGACGGCACCGGCAGCGCCGCGACGGCGAGCAGGATGATGGCGATGAGATAGAGGACGGCCTGGGTCGACATGCGAAACCTCCGTGGGGGGAACGGTTGCGCAGTCGGGTTCCCAAGGCCGCTGAAGCCGAAACGCCCCCTGGCACACATCCGGGATTCGCCCCGCTCCCCGCGCACCTAACGTCTATCTCAACAACGCAGCACGCAAACAAACAACCAGGGGAGATAGACATGAGCGACTACACCGGCGACACGGGCTACGACGGCGGCTCCTACGGCGAGATCGAGACCGGCGAGAACCACGAGTCCCTCGACCAGCTGCACCAGGTCGACGCCAGCCAGAACACCTACGACTCGCAGTTCGGCGTGTACGAGCAGGACCACGCGTCGGCCGAGAGCACCAGCTTCGACCAGGGCCACCAGGTGTCGTACACCGACGCGAGCGGCGCGACGTACCAGGAGTCGGACTTCACGTCGTACGACCACTCCGCCGCCGAGACGGACCACGTCTTCGCCGCCGAGGGCTCCGAGACGGCCAGCTCCAGCGAGTTCCACCAGCTCGACGCCATCCGGGCGCAGCTCGACTCCGCCTTCACCTCGATGACCGCGGTCAACGGCGGCGGCACCGCCGAGCTCGGCGTCGCCTCGAACTAGTAGCCCCGAAACCCCTGGCGAGCGGCCGGTCACCGACAGAGCGCCGGTGGCCGGCCGTAGCCGTGTCACAGGGCGGCGAGCAGGCGGTCCACCTCGTCGGCCGTCGTGTAGTGGTAGATCCCGGCGCGCACCGCCCCGCCGGTCTCGCGCAGGCCCATCGCGGTGAAGTACTCGGCCGCGTAGTAGTCGCCGGAGAAGACGCAGATGCCCTGGTCGCCCAGGCGGGCCGCGGTCCGCGCCGGGTCCTCGCCGTCGACCCGGAACGACACCGTCGGGCAGCCACCCGCCGGCGCGGGCAGCACCCGCACCGCCGGCACCGACCGCAGGCCGTCGAGGAGCCGTTCGAAGAGCCCCGTCTCGTACGAGTGGACCGCCGCCATCGAACGCAGCACGCTCTCGCGGCGTGAGCCCGGCGCGGCGTCGTCGAGCGTCGCGAGGAAGTCGACGGCCGCCGTGAAGCCGGCGAGGAGCTCGAAGCTCGGCGTGCCCAGCTCGAACCGCTCCGGCACCGCGTCGGGCGACGGCAGCAGCTTGAGCATCGCGGTCCGCTCCCACTGCGACGGCGCCGCCACGCAGGCGGCCAGGTGCGGCCCGGACCACTTGTAGGCGCTGGTGACGTAGTAGTCGGCGCCGAGCGCGGCCACGTCGATCGGCAGGTGCGCGGTCGCGTGCACCCCGTCGACGTAGACGACGGCGCCGAAGCCGTGCGCGAGCGCGGCGATCGCGGGCACGTCGGGGACGGTGCCGATGGCGTTGCTGGCCGCGGTCACCGCCACGACCCGGGTCCGCGCGTCGACGAGCGGCGTGAACGCGGAGACGGGCAGCGCCCCGGTGGCCGGGTCGAACGCCGCCCACCGCACCTCCACGCCCATCGCCGACGCCAGCTGCACCCACGGCCGCACGTTGGCGTCGTGGTCGAGGTGGGTGACGACGACGTTGTCGCCGGGCTTCCAGGTCCCGGCGAGCCCGCGGGCGACGGTGTAGGTCAGCGCGGTGGCACTCTGCCCGAACACGACGCCCGAGGGGTCGGCGCCGAGGAGGTCACCGGCGGCGGCGCGGGCCGCGTCGACGATCGCGAGGGCGCGCCGCCCCGGCTCGAACGCGGTCGTCCGGTTGCTCACCGCACCGCCGAGGACGCCGGCGACGGCCCGCGCCACCGGCTCCGCGACCAGCGTGCCGGCGGCACCGTCGAAATGGGCGAACCCCTCGGCGAGCGCCGGGTGGGCCTGTCGGATCCGTGCTACGTCGAACGGCATACGGCGACGATAGCGGCCTCGCGGACGGCGCCCTCGACCGCCGCCTGCCCGTCCGCGTCGAGCGCCGCGAACGCCGCCGGGTACGCCTGCGTGGTGCCGCTGTGCGTGGTGCCGCTTTACGTGGTGCCGCTTTACGTGGCGCCGCTTTACGTGGCGCCGCTTTACGTGGCGCCGCTTTACGTGGCGCCGCTTTTACGTGGCGCCGCTTTACGTGGCGCCGCTTTACGTGGCGCCGCTTTACGTGGCGCCGCTTTTACGTGGCGCTGATGACGCCGCCCCACAGCAGGGCGACGATGATGCCGCCGACCGCGGCGCGGTAGTACACGAACGTGGCGATCGAGTTGCTGGCGACGAACTTCAGCAGCCAGGCGATCGACGCGTACGCGACCACGAAGCTGACGGCCGTGCCGATCGCTGCCGGACCCCAGCCGACGGTCTCGCTGATCTCGCCGGCGCGCTGCACGCCCTCCAGGATGCCTGCGGCGGCGAGGGCGGGGATGCCGAGGAAGAACGACATGCGGGTGGCGGTGACCCGGTCGAGGTGCCGCAGCAGGCCGACGCTGATCGTCGCGCCGGACCGCGACACGCCGGGGATCAGGGCGATGCACTGCGCCAGCCCGATGATCAGCGAGTCCTTCCAGGTGACGTCCGCCTCGCCGACCTTCTGCGTGGCGAGGTGCTCGGCGAGGACCATGACGAGGCTCCACACCACCAGCGCCCCGGCGACGAACCACAGGCTGCGCAGCTCGCCCTCGATGAGGTCCTTGAACAGCAGGCCGATGACCGCGATCGGCAGCGACCCGATGATCACGTTGATCGCCATCTTCCAGCCGGTCTCCTTGCGCGCCTCGGCGCTGCGCAGACCCTTCACGAACCCGGTGATGAACCGGACGATGTCGGTGCGGAAGTAGATGATCGCGGCGATGATCGCGCCGACCTGGATGACCGCGGTGAACGCGGTGACGCCCTTGTCGTCGATCGGGATGCCCATCAGCTTCTCGGTGATGGTCAGGTGCCCGGTCGAGGAGACCGGGAGGAACTCGGTCACGCCCTCCACGACGCCGAGCACCACCGCTTGCCAGATCTCCACGGACCCTCCTTCGTGCCGCCGACGCCCGCACGATCCTAGGCGCCCTCCATCGGCCATTGCGCTCAGGTACCGCCGCGGCGTGCCGATGGTTCCGGTCATGACTGGCACAGCAGTGATCAGCGCCGACCGGGTCGCCGCCGTCGTGCTCGGCATGGAGGTCGACCGGCGCACCGCCGACCGGGAGCAGGCCGAGGCCGCCGAGCGCGCCGCCGTCGAGCTCGGCCGCGACGACCTCGCCGCCCGCGCCCGGCTCGTCATCGCCGACGCCCTCGCCCGCGGCGGGGAGCTGGCCGCGTCCGCGCCGCTGCTGCACGAGGTGCACCGGTGGGCGGTCCTCGAGAACGACCAGTACGTCCTCGCGCGCACCCACTTCCTGCTGTCGATCCTGCACACCTGCCTCGGCGACAACGCGCAGGCACGCCGGCACGCGCTGATGTCGGTGGACCACCTGCCGGATCACGTGCCGCCGCTGATCCGCGGCGCGCACCTGGTCATCCTCGCCCTGTCCGTCGACGTGGTGTCGCGGGCCGACGCCGCCCCCTACCATGCGGAGGCGCTCGACATCGCCGCGGCCGCCGGCGACCACGAGCTGAGCCGTTCGGTGCTCAACAACATGGCGTACGCGGCCTACCAGGCGGGCGACGCGGACGCCGCCGGCGAGCTCGTCGAGCGGATGCGCCGCCTGGTCGAACGGACCGGCGTGCAGCTGCGACCCCCGGACCTGGACACGGTCGCCCGCGTACAGCTGCTGCAGGGGCGGTTCGAGGAGGCCGAACGCACCCTCCTGCCCCTGGTCGACGCCGCCTCCACCCACCGCGACGCGGAGGGCAACATGCTGCCCGAGGTGCTGCTGACCCTCGCCGAGGCACAGCGGCTCGGCGGCGCGCTCGACCGCGCCAGGGCCACCGTCGACCGGTGCCGGGCACTGAGCGAGCAGCGCGGCATGGTCGACGTCGCTGCGAGGGCCCGGCGCGAGCTGGCCCGCCTCCACGCCGCGAGCGGTCGCTTCCGGGAGGCGTACGAGGAGCAGTGCCGCTACGACGAGGAGTCGCAGGCGCTGCGCTCCGCCGAACGGGAGGAGCAGGCCCGCCTGGCGCAGCTGGTGTTCGAGAGTCGCGAGGGGCAGCGCGAGACGGTCCGCTTCCGGGAGATGGCGCTGCGTGACGCGCTGACCGGCCTCTACAACCGGCGCTTCGTCGACGCGCAGCTGCCCGCCCTGCTCAGCCGCGCCGAGCAGCGCGGCGAGGCCGTGTCCGCGGCCCTGGTCGACATCGACTTCTTCAAGCGGATCAACGACACCCTGTCACACGAGGTCGGCGACCTGGTCCTGCAGCGCGTCGCGTCCGTCATGGCCGGCGCCGTCGACGAGCCCGCCACGGTGGCCCGGCTCGGCGGCGAGGAGTTCGTGATCGTGCTGCCCGGCGCCGGCGCGGAGGAGGCCGTCGCCCGCTGCGAACGGGTCAGGACCGCCATCCAGCGCCACCCCTGGCCCGAGATCACCGGTGACCTGCCGGTGACGGTGAGCATCGGCGTGTCCAGCGTCCCCGACGGCCGCATCACGTCCGCCGCCCTGCTCAGCCAGGCCGACCGCAACCTGTACGCAGCGAAACGCTCCGGCCGTAACCGCGTCCTCGCAGACCCCTCCTGACCAGCCGTTTTGACGGAGCGTGGCCCTTCGATGGCGACTCTGAAGATCGATTAGGTGGTCTGAGGTACGGTTGCATGAAAGCGGAGCCGCACCGCCCCGGCATCGACGTGTGGCTCCCGCGACGACCATCCCGCCGCCCGACGACCGCCCACCGAGCGAGCCACCTGCCCAGCCGCCCACCCGCCCGCGGCCCGCGCACCCGCGCGCGAGACCAAGCGGGTGAGGTTGCGTCAGCCGCGCTTGGTGACGGCCTTGCGGTAGTCGGAGTTCAGGCGGCCGATGAGGGTGAGCGGGATGCCCTTGGGGCACACGGTGGTGCACTCGCCGGTGTTGGTGCAGCCGCCGAAGCCCGCCTCGTCGTGGGCCGCCAGCATGCCGACGACGCGGGTGTCGCGCTCGGGCTGGCCCTGCGGCAGCAGGCCGAGGTGGCCGACCTTCGCGGCGGTGAAGAGCATCGCCGAGCCGTTGGGGCACGCGGCGACGCACGCGCCGCAGCCGATGCAGGTCGCGGCCTCGAAGGCGGCGTCGGCGTCGGCCTTCGGCACCGGGGTGGCGTGGGCGTCGGGGGCGGCGCCCGTGGGGGCGCTGATGTAGCCGCCGGCCTGGATGATGCTGTCGAAGGCGCCGCGGTCGACGACGAGGTCCTTCACGACGGGGAACGCGGCGGCCCGCCACGGCTCGACGTCGATGGTCTCGCCGTCCTTGAAGTGGCGCATGTGCAGCTGGCACGTGGTGGTGGCGCGGGACGGGCCGTGCGCCACACCGTTGATCATCATGCCGCACATGCCGCAGATGCCCTCGCGGCAGTCGTGGTCGAAGGCGATGGGCTCCTCGCCCTCCAGAATGAGACGCTCGTTCAAAACGTCCAACATCTCCAGAAAGGAGGCGTCGGGCGAAATGTCCGTAACGTCGTAGGTGACCATGCGGCCGCGGGAGGAAGGGCCGGTCTGGCGCCAGACGCGCAGCTTGAGGTTCATTACTTGTAGCTCCGCTGGCTCGGGTGGACGTATTCGAAGTCAAGTGCTTCCTTGCGCAGCACCGGCGGCTCCCCGGCCCCGGTGAACTGCCACGCCGCGACGTACGAGAACTCGTCGTCGTGCCGCAGCGCCTCGCCGTCGGGGGTCTGGCTCTCGGCCCGGAAGTGCCCGCCGCACGACTCCGCGCGGTGCAGCGCGTCGACGCACATGAGCTCCGCGAGCTCGAAGAAGTCCGCGACCCGGCCGGCCCGCTCCAGGTTCTGGTTCAGCGTCTCGCCGGTGCCCGGCACCTTCACCCGCGTCCAGAACTCGTCGCGCAGCGACCGGATGAGGCTGATCGCCTTGGTGAGGCCCTCCTCGGTGCGCTCCATGCCGCAGTACTCCCACATGATGTGGCCCAGCTCGCGGTGGAACGAGTCGACGGTGCGGTCGCCGTCGATGGACAGCAGCTTCGAGAGACGGTCCTCCACGGCGGAGCGCGCCGCGACGACCTCGTCGTCCGAAGTGGACAGCGGGCGGAACGGCCCGGCGGCGAGGTAGTCGTTGATGGTGTTCGGCAGCACGAAGTACCCGTCGGCGAGGCCCTGCATGAGCGCGGACGCGCCGAGCCGGTTCGCGCCGTGGTCGGAGAAGTTGGCCTCACCCACCACGAACAGTCCGGGAATCGTCGACTGCAGGTCGTAGTCGACCCACAGCCCGCCCATCGTGTAGTGCACCGCTGGATAGATGCGCATCGGGGTGATGTACGGGTCGTCGCCGGTGATCCGCTCGTACATCTCGAACAGGTTGCCGTACTTGGCCTCCACGGCGTCGCGGCCGAGCCGGGTGATCGCGTCGGCGAAGTCGAGGTAGACGCCGAGGCCGCCGGGGCCGACGCCGCGCCCCTCGTCGCAGACGTTCTTCGCGGCGCGGGAGGCGATGTCGCGCGGGACGAGGTTGCCGAACGACGGGTAGATCCGCTCGAGGTAGTAGTCGCGCTCGTCCTCGGGGATCTCGGCGGGGACGCGGTCGTCGCCGGCGCGGACCGGCACCCACACCCGGCCGTCGTTGCGCAGCGACTCGCTCATCAGCGTGAGTTTGCTCTGGTGCGTGCCGGACTCGGGGATGCACGTCGGGTGGATCTGCGTGTAGCAGGGGTTGGCGAACAGCGCGCCCTTGCGGTGCGCCCGCCACGACGCGGTGACGTTGCAGCCCTTGGCGTTGGTGGAGAGGAAGAAGACGTTGCCGTAGCCGCCGGACGCGAGGACCACGGCGTCGGCGAACTCCGTCGAGATCGCCCCGGTGATCAGGTCGCGCACGACGATGCCGCGGGCCTTGCCGTCCACGACGATGAGCTCGAGCATCTCGTGGCGGGTGTGCATCTCGACGTTGCCGAGCGCGACCTGCCGCTCCAGGGCCTGGTACGCGCCGAGCAGCAGCTGCTGGCCCGTCTGGCCGCGGGCGTAGAAGGTCCGCGACACCTGGGTGCCACCGAAGGACCGGTTGTCCAGCAGGCCGCCGTACTCGCGGGCGAAGGGCACGCCCTGCGCGACGCACTGGTCGATGATGTTCACCGACACCTGCGCCAGTCTGTACACATTGGACTCCCGCGCGCGGAAGTCGCCGCCCTTCACCGTGTCGTAGAAGAGCCGGTAGACCGAGTCGCCGTCGTTGCGGTAGTTCTTCGCGGCGTTGATGCCGCCCTGCGCGGCGATCGAGTGGGCGCGGCGCGGGCTGTCCTGGTAGCAGTACGACCGCACCTTGTACCCGGCCTCGGCGAGCGTCGCGGCCGCGGAGCCGCCGGCGAGGCCGGTGCCCACGACGATGACGGTCAGCTTGCGGCGGTTGGCCGGGTTGACCAGCTTGGCCGCGAACTGGCGGCGCTCCCAGCGGGTCTCGATCGGCCCGTCGGGCGCGGCGGTGTCGGCGATCGGGTCGCCCTCACTCCAGTAGTTCACTTGACCGCTCCGATCAGCACGGCGAACGGCACCGACAGGTAGCCGACGACGAGGACGACGGACAGGACGAGGGCGATCGCCCGCGCCCGGCGCTCACCGCGCGGCGTCTGCTGGCCGAGGGTGCGCAGCGCGCTGAAGATGCCGTGCCGCAGGTGGAAGCCGACGGCCACGATCGCCAGCGCGTAGAAGAGCGTCACGTACCAGCGCGACGGCGCGAAGTCCGCGACCACGTTGGCGAAGGGGTGCTGGGCGTCGCCGACCGGGTTCACCGTGCCGGTGGTCAGGTCGAGGATGTGGAACACGACGAACAGCAGGATGATGACGCCGCCCCACCGCATCGTGCGGGCCGCGTAGCTGCCCTGCACCTTGGGGCGGTGCGCGTAGCGGACCGGGCGGGCGAGCCTGGCCCGCCGGGCGAGGACGACCGCCGCCGCGATGTGGCCCACGACGGCGAGGGTGAGCCCGCCGCGCTGGATCCACAGGTACCAGGTGCGCGGCAGCAGCGGGGTGCCGATGTCGCGCAGCCAGTGGGCGTAGTGGTCGAACGCGTCCGCGCCGACGAAGATCTTCAGGTTGCCGGCCATGTGCGCGAACAGGAACAGCACGAGCAGCAGGCCGGTGCCCGCCATGAGGAGCTTCAGGCCGACGGACGACCTGCGCTTCTTCGGTTTCATGGGCGCCGCGATGGGCTTGACCGCTGTATCTACCGCCACGGGTTCGACGGTAAGGACCGCCGTTTTCATTCGTCCAATGCATGGGGTACGCAGTCTCGATAGCCATAGGCTATGGAGGTGCAACTCCAACAGCTCCGATACTTCGTGTCTGTGGCCGAATCGGGACATTTCACGCGTTCGGCCGAAGCGCTGGGAGTGAGCCAGCCGACACTGAGTAAACAAATTCACACGCTCGAGGCCGCGCTCGGCGCGCCCCTGTTCGACCGGTCCCGGGGCGGCGTCATGCTCACCACCGCCGGCGAGACGCTGCTGCCGCTCGCCCGCCGGATGGTCGCCGACGCCGACGCCGCCCGCGACGCCGTGCAGGAGGTCGTCGGGCTGCGCCGCGGCCGGGTCCGCCTCGGCGCCACGCCCAGCCTGTGCACATCCCTCGTCCCGGCGGTGCTGCGCCGCTTCCACGCCGCCCACCCCGACATCGCCCTGCACGTCGACGAGGGCGGCTCCCAGGACCTCGTCGCCGGGCTCGTCGCGCACCAACTCGACCTGGCGCTCATCGTCGCCTCCGCGCACGGCACCGACCCCGCGCTCGACGTCGTGCCGATCCTGCGCGAGGACCTTGTGGTCGCCTCCGTCCACCCGCTGCCGACGATGCTCACCCTCCGCGAGCTGCGCGACACCCCGATGGTGATGTTCCGCATCGGGTACGACCTGCGCGACGTCACCATCGAGGCCTGCCGGCGGGCCGGCTTCACCCCGCGGTACGCGGTCGAGGGCGGCGAGCTCGACGCGGTCCTCGCGTTCGTCGAGGCGGGCCTCGGCGTCGCGCTCGTGCCCAGCATGGCCCTGGTGAACCGGCCGCTGCTGCGCGCCACCCCCCTCGCCGCACCCGGCGTGCACCGCACCATCGCCCTGGCCAACCCGCGCGGCGCGGTGCTGTCCCACGCGGCGCGAGCACTGCGCGCGATGCTGCTGGAACAGACCGTGCAGACCCCCGGGGTGCGGCGCGTGGAAGCGCTAGAGTCCCCGGCATCCGAGGTCAGGGGGAGGCCGGGGTGAACGATTTCCACGTCGATCCGAGCGGGTTGCGGGCACTGAGCACGATGCTCGCCGGGGCGGGCGGCGACGCCCGGGACACGCTCGACTACACGCGACGCCACTGCTCGCTCAGCTGGGACCGGCGCGGGCTGCTGATGCTCGTCGCCGACCCGCACGGCAAGGCATACGGCCGGGTCACCGCCGCCCTCGGCCGGCTGCGGGACCTCAGCGACGGGGCAGCCGGCCAGGTCGCGCGGGCCGCCGACGGCTATGCGACGGCCGACCACACCGCCGCCGCCGCGCTCGACGCCACCTATGCCGGCGCCACCGATCCGCGCGGGCTGCGCGGCACGCTGCACCAGTCACGCCCCGACCTGCTGCCGTCGCGGGCCCCGTTCGCCCATGCCGCTCCTGTACTGGCAGCGCCCGTCTACGAGCCGCAGACCGACGCGTTCACGCTCAACCCGCTCACCGACCTGCTCAGCCCCGCCGCATGGATCCGGCAGGTCGCGGTGTGGCTGTTCGGCGTCGACCCGTTCGAGCCGTGGCTCACCGCGTACAGCGGCGACTGGCGCGCCTACGAGCACTGCATGCACACGTGGCCGCACATCGGCGCCGCCGCCGGCACGATCGGCGGCAACCTCGTCACCGGCGCCGCCGACGTCACCGCCGTGTGGCGCGGCAACGCCGCCGAGGCCGAGCAGGAGTTCCAGCTGCTGCTCGGCGGCGCCGCGACCGCCCTCGGCCCGGCCTGCGCCGAATACGCGCGGCTCTACCCGCTCGCCGTCGACGCGTGCCGGCAGCTGTACGAGGCGACCGGCGGCCTCGTCGAGCAGCTCATCGACGCGCTCATCATCGTCAGCGTCGCCGGGGTTGTCGGCACCGCCACGATCGAGACCGGCATCGGCGCACTCACCGGCTACGCCACCGCCGCGTACTACACCTGGCAGGCCTACCGGCTCTATCAGGAGATCTCCCGGCTGTACGGTGCGGCCGAGACCACGTTCCGCCTGATCGCGGCCCAGATCGAGGCGGTGCGGGCGGGCGCCGAGGTGACCCGCCTGCCGTCCGTGGAGCCGTACCACCACCCGGCGGTCCCCCGATGACCGCCGACCCGGTGGCCCGTGCGGTCCTGCGCCGCGTGACCGAGCTGCGCCCGCCGGACGACCCGCTGCACGCCTTCGCAACGACCGTCCTGTCAGGCGAGGCGACCCTGCGCGCCGCCGCCACCCACCCCGCCTTCACCGAGGCCCTCGAAGCGACGCTCGATGCCAGGCTCGAGGCGACGCCTGAGGCCAGGCTGGACGCGAGACTCGGGGCCAGGCTTGAGGCGACGCTCAAGACGGGGCTTGAGGCGACGCTCGAGGCGGGGCTTGAGGCGACGCTCGAAGCCGTCCGCGGGGCCGCCCTTGACGATGCGTTCCGGCGGCGCCTCCCCGAGCGAGGTGAGGCGCGGGGGTGAGCGGACCGGGGCGCCGCGATCCGGCAGGCGAACGGGTCCAGCGCCCGCGGGTCAGGTGTGGTGGACGACGGCGTGGCCGGTGTCGACGTTGACGGTGATGGTGCGCGGGGACGACTCGTCCCGGGCGACGTCCACATCGGACAGTCCACGGTCGCTGCGGACCGCGTACGTGGCGCCGGCCGGGACGCGTACGTCGACCTCGCCCGTGTCGACGGTGGCCACGACGTCGGTGGGGGAGGTGGCGTGGGTGAGCTCGACCCGGCCGGTGTCGACCACCACGCGGTAGGTGGCGCCGCGCAACCCCGAGCCGGTGACCTCGCCGGAGTCGAGCACCGCGGACGCGTCACCGGACAGGTTCCGCAGCGTCACCTCGCCGTCGTCGATGCGGATCTCGGTGCGCGTCGCGGCCGGCACCGTGACGGTCAGCGTGACCTCACAGCGCCGGCAACCCGTGGACGTCAGCTCCAGCCGGCCCGCCTCGACGCGGTGCGACGCCTGCGGCGCGGCGCCGCCGCTCGGCCACCGGCGCCGCTCGACCACGGTCACCGGCCCGTCGCCGGTCTTGACCGTGACGTTCATCGCGTCGCCGGTGACGACGAGCGTCGTGACAGGCTCCTCGACGTGGTACTGCTGCGACGCCGTCTCCCGGGGCCCGAACCCACACCCGGCGACGGAGGCCAGCAGCAGCACCGCGACCGCGGCGGCGGGAACAGCACGCATCGTCGTCCTCCAGGATGTCGAGGCTCCCAGCCTCTCCCGGAACGCCCGGCGACACATGCGGGTTCCTCACTGACCCTGCCCCTAAGGGTTCAGCATCAGCACCGCCCGGCAGCCGCCGCGGTGACCACGGCCGGAGTGCGCTGCGCTGGTTGTGAACCACGGCGACGAGGACGGCGTCGGCGGTCGGCGTGCACTGCGCTGGGTGCGCAACGGACGCGGCGAGCGCGGTGTCTACGGTCAGCGTGATGTGCACCGGTTGTGAAACTGACGGCGGTGTGGAAGCACCGAATGACGCCCTCGACGGCGCTGGACCATGTGAGGACGGGTGGCCGGGGAACATCACCGCGACCACGGCGCCTGGCTTCCGGCCCCCGGCCGGCCGGGAGGACCCCATCCACCGTGCTGGCTTGCTGCTGCGAGATCCCGCATGGGTCGGCGGCCCCGCACGCGGACAGCAGCGGCACAGCGCTGGTCTTCGCGGCACCGGCTTGATCAATGGATGATTGCGGCTGTCATCACGACCGGATCCGTCTTTGGATCATCA